>NZ_JBVIPA010000001.1:23542-643407 GCF_055578365.1 Streptomyces sp. NPDC033131 | reverse complement strand
CGACGGACAAGCCAGGGGCAGGCGGCCAACGGCCGGAGAGGGGCAGGCCGACCAACCGGAAGCACGGTCAGCGGCCCGAACGGGGCGGTCGACGGACAAGCCAGGGGCAGGCGGCCAACGGCCGGAGAGGGGCAGGCCGACCAACCGGAAGCACGGTCAGCGGCCCGAACGGGGCGGTCGACGGACAGGCCAGGGGCAGGCCAGCGGCCCCGCCCACCCCGCCGGAGAGCCAGGGCCTGCGGGCCGGGAGCCCGGGCACCGGACTGGAGGGAGCGGCCGGCGGACCAGCGAGGGCAGGCCACGAGGGGCAGGCCAGCGGCCGAAGAAAGGCAGGCCGACGAGCCGAGGCGGGTGAGCCACGGCCGGAGAGGGACAAGCCGAGGGGCCGGAAGCGCGGGCAGCGGACCGAAGCGGGCGGCCGGCGGCCGCACTCAGGTGCGCGGCTCGCGCCACATCGGCCACATCTGCGGGCCTTCCGGCAGGTCGAGGGGGCGGTCGGCGAGTTCGAAGCCGAGGCGCTCGTACAGCTTGCGGCTGCGGGCGCTGCTTGCCTCCAGGTAGGCGGGCAGACCGTCGCGGTCGCAGCTGTCGAGAACCGGGGCGATGAGCGCCGTGCCGAGGCCCTCGCCCTGGCGCTCGGGGGCCACGCCGATCATCCACAGGTAGGCGTGGGCACGGCCCGAGGGGTGGATGTCGGCGGTGAGCCGGCCGATGAGTTCGACGCGTTCGTTCCCGGGGTCGACGGCGGCGCGCACTTGGGCCGGGCCGTCGTCCTCACCGGTGTCCTGACCGTGGCCGTCCGCGGCCGGTACGGACAGCCACAGCGCGCAGGCCGTGCCGTCCTCGGTGATGTCGACGCGCCCCTCGCCGAGCACGATGTCGGTGAACGCGGCCATCAACCTGTGGTGCGTCGTACGGCGGTACTCGTCACCGGGGAACACCCAGCGGCTGACCGGATCGTCCTGGAAGGCCGCGTCCAGCAGCCGGACGACCAGCTCACGGTCGCCTGCGCTCGCCGTCCGGATCTCCACGCCCATGTCCCCGCCCCTTCGCGTCAACGGACCTTGATCGTAAGGCCGTTGCGCTTGCGGGTGGGCGTGAACGCGCCATCGGCACGAACGAACCGGCGAGGCCCGCACACCGTGGGGATGTGCGGGACCCGCCCGACCGGAGCCGCCGGCAGCCGCGCGGGGTCAGGACCGCGCGGCCCCGGCGGCTCCGGGGTCCTGGTGACGGGTGCGACGGCGTTCGATGCCGGTCGGCGGGTCTGGTGACGGGGTCCCGGCGACCTCAGTTGCTGCGCCGCGTCACGAACTCCGCCAGCGCCAGCAACCCGCCCGCCGCCTCCGGGTCGGACACCGCGCGGGCCAGCTCCTGCATGGCGCGGGCCATCCGGTCGGCGGCCTGGACCTGCGCCCAGTCACGCCCGCCCGCCCGCTCCACGGCGAGTACCGTCCGCTCCAGGTCGCCTTCCTGGAACGGAACGCCGTACAGCTCGGCCAGTTCTCCGGCCGCCGGTGTGCCCGAGGTGAGCGCGGCGACCACCGGCAGCGACTTCTTGCGGGCGACGAGGTCCGCGCCGGCCGGCTTGCCGGTGCTGCGCGGGTCGCCCCATATGCCGATCACGTCGTCGATGAGCTGAAAGGCGAGCCCCGCCTCACGGCCGAACGCGTCCAGCGCCTCGACATCCTCCTCCGCCGCACCCGCGTACAGCGCGCCCAACGCGCAGGCGCACCCGAGCAGCGCGCCCGTCTTGGCCTCGGCCATGGCGAGCACTTCGTCGAGGGTGACCTCGCCCGGCCCTCGCAGTTCCATGGCCGTGTCCGCGTGCTGCCCGGCGCACAGTTCGACGACGCAGTCCGCGAGCCGGGCGGCGGCCCGTGAGGACGCCGGATGCGGATCTTCTGCCAGCAGCCGCAGGGCGAGTGCCTGGAGGGTGTCCCCGGCGAGGATCGCGTCGGCGTCGCCGAACACGGTCCACGCGGTGGGCCGGTGCCGCCGGGTGGCGTCCCGGTCCATCACGTCGTCGTGCAGCAGTGTGAAGTTGTGGACCAGTTCCACCGCGGCGGCCGCCCGCACGGCCGCCGTCCGCGCCCCCGGTCCGCCGAGCGCGGCGGCCGCGGTGAGGACGAGCGCGGGACGTATCGCCTTGCCGGCATTGCCGGCTGCCGGGGTGCCGTCCGCGTGCTCCCAGCCGAAGTGGTAGAGCGCGACGCGGCGCATGGAGCCGGGCAGCGACTCAAGGGCGGCCCGCAGCACGGGATCGACCGAGGTGCGGGCCCGCTCCAGGATCGCCCCCGCCTCCTGCCCGTCGAGCGGACGGGCCCCGGTGGAGTGTGGGCCGGCGCTCTGTTTGGTGTCCGTCATGAACTCGGCCATGGGATCCCCCTCGGAGAGCGGTGGCGCTTCCGCTGTGGCTGGGCGCATACGACCGGGGTGTACCCGCCCCGAAGGGCGGGGACACGGCGTTCAGGTGCGCGGACGTCACCTCCAGCGGCCGATCTCGACGTTCTCCAGGACACCGAGCGCGTCCGGCACCAGGACCGCGGCCGAGTAGTAGGCCGTCACCAGGTACTTGATGATCGCCTGCTCATTGATGCCCATGAAGCGGACGGACAGGCTGGGCTCGATCTCGTCCGGGATGCCGGCCTGCTGGAGGCCGATGACGCCCTGCTCGGCCTCGCCGGTACGCATGGCGATGATCGAGGTCGTGCGGGCCTCGGTGACCGGGATCTTGTTGCACGGGTAGATCGGCACCCCGCGCCAGGTGGGAATCCGGTTGCCGGCCACCTCGATGGTCTCCGGGACCAGTCCGCGCTTGTTGAGCTCACGCCCGATCGCCGCGATCGCGCGCGGGTGGGCGAGCAGCAGCTTGGTGCCGCGCCGCCTGCTGAGCAGCTCGTCCAGGTCGTCGGGGCCGGGCACGCCGTCGTGCGGCTGGAGGCGCTGGTCGTACTCGCAGTTGTGCAGCAGGCCGAACTGGCGGTTGTTGACGAGCTCGTGCTCCTGGCGTTCCTTCAATGCCTCGACCGTCAGCCTGATCTGCTGCTCGGTCTGGTTCATCGGCTGGTTGTAGAGGTCGGCCACGCGCGAGTGGATGCGCAGGACGGTCTGGGCGATGCTCAGTTCGTACTCGCGGGGCCTGGCCTCGTAGTCGACGAAGGTGTGCGGGATGTCCGGCTCGCCGTCGTGACCGGCCGCGAGGTCGATCTCCTTCTCGCCGAACTTGTTGGTGCGCTGCGAGGGGATCGCCCGCTGATCCTGGAGGTGTCCGCTCAGGGACTCGGAGCGCTCCGCGACCTGCTCGACATCCTGACGAGGCAGGACGAGCACCGTGCAGGCGGTGACCGCCCGGGCCGTGTACTCCCAGATGGAGTCCGGGTCGAGGAGTCCCTGGTCGCCGAAGTAGGCGCCGTCGGCGAGGACTCCGAGGACCGCGTCGTCGCCGTACGGGCCGGTGCCGACCTTCTCCACCCTGCCGTGCGCCAGCAGGAAGACCTCGTCCGCCTGGCTTCCGAACTCGGCGATCACATCCCCGGCATTGAACTCGCGCTGCTCGCAGCGCCGGGCGAGCTCGGTGAGCACGTCCTCGTCCTCGTACGACCGCAGTGCGGGCAGTTCGCGCAACTCGTCGGGGATCACCTCGACGCGGTCCCCGGTCTTCACGAACGTGACCCGGCCGTCCCCCACGGCGTAGGTCAGCCGCCGGTTCACCCGGTATGTTCCGCCCTGCACATTGACCCAGGGCAGCGTGCGCAGCAGCCAGCGGGAGCTGATCTCCTGCATTTGTGGTGCGGACTTGGTGGTGGTGGCCAGGTTCCGCGCGGCCGCCGTGCCGAGGCTCTGCTGCGGCCTGTCCTGCTCGGTGCGGACCTCTTCGCCTACCGACATAAGGAATTGCCCTCCCGGTTTGCGCGGCGCTGATCTGCGCCCCGCATCGATCTGCATGCACAAGCCTTCCATCACGGACCGTGCCGGTGCTATTACACGAAAGAGCGGGAATGGATCACCGATCCACTGGGCACATGGGGGGATCCTGTCCAGTGCCTCGCTTCGACGGCCGTTTCCCGCCAGCGGAAGGAAGTTGTCCGGATCGGCTCGCACGCCGTGCGAGCGAGTAGTCCGGCCACTCCGCTTCCGGTACAAGCAAGCGGTACGAGTCGGCCGCGCACGGCGGCCGACACGCGAGCGCGAAGGAGGCGGCCATGGCCTCACCCATGTCCGCGGGCGGTTTCCTGGCCGGTCTGAGGGCGGAGGGTCTCACCGTCGTCGAGGTCGGTGACTGGGAGCACCACAATCGCAACCACAAAGGCCCCTGGGGCCCGGTCCACGGGGTGATGATCCACCACACCGTGACCAAGGGCAGCGAGCGGACGGTACGACTGTGCCGCGACGGCTACGCGGACCTTCCCGGCCCGCTGTGCCACGGCGTCATCACCAAGGACGGCACCGTCCACCTCGTCGGCTACGGCCGCGCCAACCACGCCGGTCTCGGCGACGACGACGTCCTGCGCGCGGTGATCGCCGAGAAGGCACTCCCCCATGACAACGAGGCCAACACCGACGGAAACCGCCACTTCTACGGCTTCGAGTGCGAGAACCTCGGCGACGGCCGGGACCCGTGGCCCGAGGCCCAGCTCGACGCGATCGAGAGAGCGGCCGCCGCGATCTGCCGCCACCACGGCTGGACGGAACGATCGGTCATCGGCCACCTGGAGTGGCAGCCGGGGAAGGTCGATCCGCGGGGCTTCACGATGGCGGCGATGCGCAAGCGGATCCGGGACCGCCTGAAGTGACCCGCCGTGCCGGACTGCATCGCCGGATGGTGACAATAGTGCGGTGACCAGCCCGGACACCCCCGACCTCGCCGCCCTCCGCCCCCGGCTCCCGTCGCCGTTGCAGGAGGTCACCGACGACCGTTTCACCCGCCGCGGCATCCGTCTGCTGCTCAAGCGCGACGACCTGATCCACCCGGAACTCGTCGGTAACAAATGGCGCAAACTGGCCCCCAACCTCACCGCCGCGGCCGGCCGCACGGTCGTCACCTTCGGCGGCGCGTACTCCAACCACCTACGCGCCACGGCCGCCGCGGGCCGCCTCCTCGGCCTGCCCACGATCGGCATCGTGCGCGGCCAGGAACTGGCCGACCGCCCCCTCAACCCGTCCCTGGCCCGGTGCGTCGCCGACGGCATGCGACTCCGTTTCATCGACAGACCGGCATATCGACGCAAGGGCGACCCGGAGGTCCTGGCGGAGCTGACGCGGGCGGCCGGCGCCGAAGACGCGTACGTCGTACCGGAGGGTGGCAGCAACGCGCTTGCCGTACGAGGGTGCCGGGCGCTCGGCGAGGAGCTGCGGGGGCAGGCGGACGTGATCGCGCTCGCCTGCGGCACCGGCGGCACGCTGGCGGGTGTCGCGGCGGGACTGGAGTCCGGACAGCGAGCGCTGGGAATTCCCGTGCTGAAGGGCGGCTTCCTGACCGCCGACACAGCGGCCCTCCAGAAGCAGGCCTTCGGTGGGCGACGCGGCGACTGGACCCTCGACGACCGCTTCTCTTTCGGGGGTTACGGCCGGACCCCGTCGGCACTCGACGCCTTCGCCGAGGACTTCGAGGGGCGGCACGGGGTGGCGGTCGAGCGTCTCTATGTCGCCAAGTTGCTGTACGGGCTTGTCGTGCTGGCGGAGGAGGGCGCGTTCGAGGAGGGCTCCGCGGTGGCCGCGGTGGTGACCGGGGCCCCGTTCGCCGGGTGACCGGCGGTCCTCCGGCACGGTACGGGAATCATCACGCCGCCTCGCGAAAGGCGGCCGCCTCTTCGAGGTCCAGCCTGCGCAGCAGCGTGCGCAGCATCTCGTCGTCGATGTGGCGGGCGTCGCGCAGCCTGACGAAGATCGCACGCTCGGCGCTGATCATCTCCCGGGACAGCCGGCGGTAGGTGTCGTCGGCGGTTTCGCCGGTGAGGGGGTTGACCTGGCCGAGCCGTTCCCAGACGGCGTTGCGACGGCGCTCCAGGACGCTGCGCAGGCGCTCGGCGAGGGGTGCCGGGAGCGCGTTGCGCTCGTCGGAGAGGAGTTCTTCCAGGCGGCGCTCGGCGGCCCGGGAGGCCTGCGCCTGGGCGTTCGCCTCCGCGAGCGTCTCGGCCTGGGCGTCCCGGCCGGGCAGCTTAAGGAGGCGGACCAGCGTGGGCAGGGTGAGGCCCTGGAGGACCAGCGTGCCGATGACCGTCGTGAAGGTGAGGAACAGGATGAGGTTGCGCTCGGGGAAGGGTTCGCCGCCGTGCATGGTCATCGGGATGGAGAAGGCGATGGCCAGGGAGACCACGCCTCTCATGCCGGCCCAGGCGATGACGAAGGGCCCCTTCCAGGTGGGATTCGGCTCGCGTTCCCTGATGCGCGCCGACAGGCGGCGGGGCAGGAAGGTCGCCGGGTACACCCACACGAACCGGGACACGACGACGACGAGGAAGAGGAGGACCGCGTACCAGGCGGCGCGGGCGCCCTCGTACTCCCCGAGGCCCTTGAGGACCACCGGCAGTTGTAGTCCGATCAGGGCGAAGACGGCGGACTCCAGGACGAACGCGACCATCTTCCAGACGGCCTCCTCCTGCAGACGGGTGGCGAAGTCGACCTGCCACGCGCGGTGTCCGAGGTAGAGCGCGACGGTCACGACCGCGAGGACACCGGAGGCGTGCACCTGCTCGGCGGCCGCGTACGCGACGAACGGGATCAGCAGGGAGAGCGTGTTCTGCAGCAGCGCCTCCTTGAGGTGGGTGCGCAGCCAGTGGAGCGGCACCATGAGCACCAGGCCGAAGCCAACGCCGCCGACCGCGGCCAGCAGGAACTCGCCGATCCCGCCGGCCCAGGTGGCGCCCTCGCCGACAGCCGCCGCGAGGGCCACCCGGTAGGCGGTGATCGCGGTGGCGTCGTTCACCAGGGACTCGCCCTGGAGGATCGTCGTGATCCGGGAGGGCAGCCCGACCCGGCGTGCCACCGCGGTGGCGGCGACCGCGTCCGGCGGCGCCACCACCGCGCCCAGCACCAGTGCCGCGGTCAGCGGCAGGTCCGGCACGATCAGGTAGGCGGCCCAGCCCACGGCGAAGGTCGCGAACAGGACATACCCGACCGACAGCAGCGCCACGGGCCTCAGTTGCGCGCGCAGATCCAGGTACGAACTGTCGGTGGCGGCCGTGTACAGCAGCGGGGGCAGGATGAGCGGCAGGACGACATGCGGGTCGAGGGTGTACTCCGGCACCCCTGGGACGTAGGAGATCACGAGCCCGGCGGCGACCAGCAGCAGCGGTGCCGGCACGGGGGTCCGCCTGGCGGCCGCGGCGATCATGGCGCTGCCCGCCACCAGCAACAGCAGGGGCATCACGTCCATGGCCCTCGCCCCCTCTTGTCCATCGTCGTTCGCCCACCCTCGGTTTTCCGCGCGCCCGTCGTAACCTGGCAATCATGAAACAGTGCACGCACGCCGACGCGCTGCCTCTCCCCGAGCCCGGGCCGCTGAGCGACACCTGCCTGGAGTGTCTGGCGACCGGCACCCATCCGGTACAGCTTCGGCTGTGCCTGACCTGCGGCCACGTCGGCTGCTGCGACTCCTCACCAAAACGCCACGCGACAGAGCATTACAAGGACTCGGGACACCCCATCATGCGGACCTTCGAGCCCGGAGAAGCATGGCGCTGGTGCTTCGTCGACCACGTGCTCGTCTGACCCGGGATCCGGACGGTTCGACCGTCTGACGTCTGGGTACGTCAACCCGGCGCACCCTCTTCCCAATTGGGCCCGCGAACCCCCTAGCCACGGAGCGTGTTCGTGTGTTTACTATGAGTGACAGCAAGGGGTTGGGGTCCCGGGGACAGGAATGCTGAGAGCGCGGTAGCGTCACCGCTGAACCACGTATCGCGTTACCCCCGGGGGCGACCCCCGGCCCCGAAATGCTTGTACCACCTTGGAGGTGAGGGTGTCCCAGATCGCAGGCGAGCCCGCGACCCAGGACTTCGTGGAAGTCCGGCTGCCGGCTGCGGGTGCCTACCTGTCGGTGCTGCGTACGGCCACGGCCGGCCTCGCGGCCCGTTTGGACTTCACCCTCGACGAGATCGAGGATCTGCGCATCGCGGTGGACGAGGCCTGCGCGATCCTGCTGCAGCAGGCCGTGCCAGGCTCGGTACTCAGTTGCGTCTTCCGGCTCGTCGACGACTCGCTGGAGGTCACCGTCTCGGCGCCGACCACGGACGGTCACGCTCCGGCGCGGGACACCTTCGCGTGGACCGTGCTGTCGGCACTCGCGGGCAAGGTCTCCTCGGCCGTCGACGAGGACAAGACCGTTTCGATCAGCCTCTACAAACAACGCGGCGCGGGACCCGGGCCGGCGTGAGGGACGGGGACGGGCCGGTGCGGGACGAAGAGCGCGGCACACGGGAGCTGCCGACCGCCGAGAGCACGGGCGGCCCGAGCACATCCCGACGCATGGCGGACGGCATCGACGGCATCCCCGAGCAGGCCCGGCCGCACCCGGAGGACGGCTCCTCGGAGACCGGCTTCCCGGACGACGGGCAGCGTGATCGGGAAGGTGCCGTACAGAGCACGCCTCTGGACGGACGGATCGGGGTGTCCCCTGTCCGAGCGCAGGCGAGGGCTCGGGGAAGGGCTACGGGCGGGACGATGAGCGAGCACGAGCGAGACGACGAGAAGGCCCCGCAGCGCGTGCAGGCCACACGGCACGACCCACAGGACCGCAGCGGGGCGCGGGCCCTGTTCCTGGAGCTGCGGACCCTGCCGGACGGCAGCCCGGAGTACGCGGAGCTGCGCAACCGGCTGGTCCGTATGCACCTGCCGCTCGTCGAGCACCTCGCGCGCCGCTTCCGCAACCGCGGCGAGCCGCTGGACGACCTCACCCAGGTCGCCACCATCGGCCTGATCAAGTCGGTCGACCGTTTCGACCCGGACCGCGGCGTGGAGTTCTCGACGTACGCGACGCCTACGGTCGTCGGCGAGATCAAGCGGCACTTCCGCGACAAGGGCTGGGCGGTGCGCGTCCCGCGCAGGCTCCAGGAGCTGCGGCTGGCGCTGACCACGGCCACCGCCGAGCTCTCCCAGCAGCACGGCCGCTCCCCCACGGTGCACGAGCTGGCCGAGAAGCTGGCCATCTCGGAGGAGGAGGTCCTGGAGGGCCTGGAGTCCGCCAACGCGTACTCCACGCTGTCCCTGGACGTCCCGGACACCGACGACGAGTCCCCCGCGGTCGCGGACACCCTGGGCGCGGAGGACGAGGCGCTGGAGGGCGTCGAGTACCGGGAGTCGCTCAAGCCACTCCTCGAGGACCTGCCCCCGCGCGAGAAGCGGATCCTGTTGCTGCGGTTCTTCGGCAACATGACCCAGTCGCAGATCGCGCAGGAGGTCGGCATCTCACAGATGCACGTCTCCCGGCTGCTGGCCCGGACCCTGGCCCAGCTGCGGGAGAAGCTGCTGGTGGAGGAGTAGCGCCTCAGGCGTACGCGTCAGAGGTAACGCCTGTGGCAGTTACTTCTGTACGTTGCCGGGCCCCCGGATCCCGAGGGCCCGGGTCGTCTCCGCGTTGACGAGCAGGACCAGCGCGGTCACGGCCACCACCGCGAGCGCGATCCCCGCCGGAATCGCCAGGCTGTCGGCCTGCAGCAGGTTGTAGGCCACCGGCAGCGCCATGATCTGCGTGATGACGGCCGGCCCCCTGCTCCAGCTGCGCCGGGCGAGCAGCCCTCGCACGGCGAGCAGCGGCAGCAGTGCGAGCACGACCAGGGTGATACCCCCGGTGACGGCCGACTGCCGGTCGCCCGCGTCCCCCGCGAAGCCCTCCACCAGCATCCAGCCGCCGCCGACTGCCAGGGCGAGCCCCTCCAGTGCGGCCAGCGCCGCCGCGGCGGTCAGCCGGCCCGGACGGGGCTCCGTGTCCCGGGCGGCTTCCGCGGATTCGGGGGCGGGGTTCTGCTCAGCGCTCACCCCAGAAGGGTAGCCCTCGGGCCGTATGCCCCCGTGGCGAGGTTCACGCCCGGAAGTCTTACTTGATCACTACCTCGCCCTGTGCCCGGTACCACCCAGTAGGTACGCTGCAACCCATGCGTGCACTTCTCGTGGTCAATCCGGCGGCAACCACCACAAGCGCACGTACGCGCGATGTCCTGATCCACGCGCTGGCGAGCGAGATGAAGCTCGAGGTGGTCACCACCGAGTACCGCGGCCACGCGCGCGACCTGGGCCGGCAGGCCGCGGAGAGCTCGGACATCGACCTGGTCGTGGCGCTCGGCGGCGACGGCACGGTCAACGAGGTGGTCAACGGCCTCCTGCATTCCGGCCCCGATCCGGAGCGTCTGCCCGGCCTCGCGGTGGTCCCCGGCGGCTCGACGAACGTCTTCGCCCGCGCTCTGGGCCTGCCCAACGACGCCGTGGAGGCCACCGGCGCCCTGCTGGACGCCCTGCGCGAGGGCAGCGAACGCACGGTCGGCCTCGGTCTGACCTCCGGCACGCCCGGCTCGGACGACGAGGCCGTGCCGTCCCGCTGGTTCACCTTCAACGCGGGCCTCGGCTTCGACGCCGGCGTGGTCGGGCGGGTCGAGCAGCAGCGCGAGCGCGGCAGGAAGTCCACGCACGCGCTCTACGTACGCCAGGCGCTGCGCCAGTTCTTCGGCGAGGCGCACCGCCGGCACGGGACGATCACGCTGGAGCGGCCGGACGCGGAGCCGGTGACCGATCTGGTGCTGTCCATAGTTTCGAACACCTCTCCGTGGACCTTCCTGGGCAATCACCCGATGTACGCGTCACCTAAGGCCTCGTTCGATAAAGGCCTCGACGTACTCGGTCTCAGCCGCATGACGCCGACCGCTGTAGCCCGGTATGGCACCCAGTTGCTCACTTCGTCCCCCGAGCGCGGACCGCACGGCAAGCACGCCTTCTCCCTGCACGACGCGGACCAGTTCACCTTGCATTCGAAGGTGCCGCTACCCCTCCAGATGGACGGCGACCACCTCGGACTGCGAACGAGCGTGACGTTCACAGGCGTACGCCGTGCACTGCGTGTGATTGTGTGAGCAGAAAAGGCCAAAGTCCTTTCACTCGAACGTTTAGACCAGGGTCCACCCCATGGAAGTACGGCTGTGACCTAGTCGACACCGAGGAATCAAAAAAAACTTTCCGGTAGGGGTTGTATCCGCCGCTGAGGTTTGCGAGTCTCTACGTGGCGATCGAGACGGCCCGCAACACCGGCCTCCACTGATCACCAGAACCCCTCAACACACACAGGACCACACCAGGGAACCTGGCGGTCGGCCCTTCACTTGTTGAGGGATTCGTGAAAGCGTTCACATTCACAAGCAACTTGCATGTAATACCAAGGAGAGGTAGCAGCCATGGACTGGCGTCACAACGCCGTTTGCCGCGAGGAAGACCCCGAGCTCTTCTTCCCCATCGGCAACACCGGTCCTGCGCTGCTGCAGATCGAGGAAGCCAAGGCCGTCTGCCGTCGCTGCCCCGTCATGGAGCAGTGCCTGCAGTGGGCGCTCGAGTCCGGCCAGGACTCCGGCGTCTGGGGTGGTCTCAGCGAGGACGAGCGCCGCGCCATGAAGCGCCGCGCCGCCCGCAACCGGGCCCGTCAGGCCTCCGCCTGACACACCCGCCCCACAACAGCCTCAGCTTGGCGGCGCGTACAGCGCGTACGCATCTCCCGCCCCCGAGCCGCAGCGCGCAGTACCCCCGATGCGCAGCAAAAGCTGGCAACGAGCATGTTGAGCCCCGGACCCTGAACGGTCCGGGGCTCTTTGCTGTGCGCTGCTCGTTGTGTCCTACTTGTTCGGCCGCACCGGGAGGTCCAGGATCACCTGGGTCCCCCGCTCCGGTGCCGGAACCATGTCGAACGTGCCGCCCAACTCGCCCTCGACCAGGGTTCGTACGATCTGCAGGCCCAGGTTGCCGGAGGTGCGCGGGTCGAAGCCCTCGGGGAGGCCGACGCCGTCGTCCTGGACGGTGACGAGGAGGCGGGCCTCCTTGGTGGTGCCGCCGCGGACCGCGGTGACCTCGACAGTGCCGGTCTCGCCCTCGCGGAACCCGTGCTCCAGGGCGTTCTGGAGGATCTCGGTCAGGACCATGGACAGGGGCGTGGCGACCTCCGCGTCCAGGATGCCGAAGCGGCCGCTGCGCCGGCCGGTGACCTTGCCCGGCGAGATCTCGGCGACCATCGCGAGGACGCGGTCGGCGATCTCGTCGAACTCCACGCGCTCGTCCAGGTTCTGGGACAGCGTCTCGTGCACGATCGCGATCGACCCGACCCGCCGTACGGCCTCTTCGAGCGCTTCCCGGCCGCGGTCGGACTCGATGCGCCGGGCCTGGAGCCTCAGCAGGGCCGCCACCGTCTGAAGGTTGTTCTTGACGCGGTGGTGGATCTCCCGGATGGTGGCGTCCTTGGTGATCAACTCGCGCTCACGGCGGCGCAGTTCGGTGACGTCGCGGAGCAGCACCAGCGAACCGATGCGGGTGCCCTTGGGCTTGAGCGGGATCGCCCTGAACTGGATCACCCCGTCGCGGGACTCGATCTCGAACTCACGCGGTGCCCAGCCGCTGGCGACCTTGGCGAGCGCTTCGTCCACCGGCCCGTGGCTCGGGGCCAGTTCCGCGGTGGTCTCGCCCAGATGGTGGCCGACGAGGTCGGCGGCCAGGCCCATGCGGTGGTAGGCGGACAGCGCGTTCGGCGAGGCGTACTGGACGATGCCGTCCGCGTCGAGGCGGATCAGGCCGTCGCCGACACGGGGCGAGGCGTCCATGTCGACCTGCTGGTTCGCGAACGGGAAGGAACCGGCCGCGATCATCTGCGCGAGGTCCGAGGCGCTCTGGAGGTACGTCAGCTCCAGGCGGCTCGGGGTGCGCACCGTGAGGAGGTTGGTGTTGCGCGCGATGACGCCGAGAACGCGCCCTTCCCGTCGTACGGGAATCGACTCGACGCGGACCGGGACCTCCTCGCGCCACTCGGGGTCGCCCTCGCGCACGATCCGGCCCTCGTCGTGGGCGGCGTCCAGCAGGGGGCGGCGGCCGCGCGGGACGAGGTGGCCGACCATGTCGTCCTGGTACGAGGTGGGGCCGGTGTTGGGCCGCATCTGGGCTACGGAGACGTAGCGGGTGCCGTCGCGGGTGGGAACCCACAGCACGAGGTCGGCGAAGGAGAGGTCGGAGAGCAGCTGCCACTCCGAGACCAGCAGGTGCAGCCACTCGAGGTCGGAGTCGTCGAGAGCCGTGTGCTGGTGTACGAGTTCGTTCATGGAGGGCACGTGTGCGAGCGTACCTGGGCAGGTGGACGGGCCCGTAAAACACCCGCGGGCCGCGGCGCCTGGGAGGGACCCTCAACCCTCCCGGCACCGCAGCCCGGAGCAACATCGGCCGTGGGGTGTGCGGTCCCGGTCGGCCGAAGGATGAGGAGCCGGGGCAGTCAGGGCAGAGAGCTCCGGTTCCTCGGTCCGCCTTCCTGTGCGGGGAAGGCGGAAGTGTGCTCGTATTCTCTTGTCCCTACGCATTGTGGACTAGACCACTACATGTGTCCATGCGTTGAAGCCTGTTTGTTGTTGGGACTTTTCCGTGCGGCGCGACCGCTGGTCCCCGTGTTCGGAGCCTCTGGCATCCTTCACGCAGCCTAACCCGTGTGGGTTCATGTGCGGGGCCAGATGGCCATGGCAATTTCCGCGAGCGCCTCCAACTCCCCCCGGTTCGCGCCGTCGCGCGCCTGTTGGGACATGCCCTGGAAGACGGCGGCCGAGTGCCGTGCGAGCGCGGCGGCGTCGGTGTCCGGTGGCAGCTCGCCGGTGGCGATGTCCGTCCTGATGCGACTCTCCATGACGGCGATGTTGGCGTTGCGCTGCCGGCGCAGGGCGCCCTCCACCTCGGGTGTCGTGCAGTTGGTGGCCGCGTGGATCACCAGGCATCCGTACGGGTGGGCGGGATCGGTGAACTCCACCGCGGCCTCGCGCAGCAGCCGCTGGACCGCGGCGCGCGCGGCGGGTTCCTCCTCCAGGGCGCGCTGCGCGAACGAGCCGTACGTCCCGCCGTACACGCGGACGACTTCCTCGAACAGTGACCGCTTGTCGCCGAAGGCCGCATACAGGCTCGGGGCGCCTATACCCATGGTCCGCGTGAGGTCGGAGACCGAGGTCGCCTCGTAGCCGTGCTCCCAGAAGGCCATGACCGCCCTCTCCAGCGCGGTCGCACGGTCGAAGGAGCGCGGACGGCCGCGCGGCCTGGACGCCGGCCCGGACTTCACCTGGGTGTCCTCGGTGTTCACCATGGAGTGCATTTTATAGCGGGTGCTAGAGAAATGGCGGCGGGGTGTTGTACGGTTTTTCTGTAGCGACCGCTAGACAAATACGAAGGGGGCGCCGACATGGGCGTGTTCACCGGCAGGACGGCACTCGTCACGGGGGCGAGCAGGGGAATCGGGCGAGGGATCGCCGAGCGGCTGGGACGTGACGGCGCGCGGGTCGCCGTGCACTACGGCAGGAACGAGGCGGCCGCGAAGGACACGGTCGCCGCGATCGAGGAGGCGGGCGGCTCGGCATTCGCGGTCGGCGTCGAGCTGGGGCGCCCCGGTGACGCCGAGGCCTTGTGGGAGGAGTTCGACCGGCACGCGGACGGGCTGGACATCCTGGTGAACAACGCCGGAATCGGGACGTCGCGGCCGTTCGAGGAGATCGACGAGAAGGAGTACGACCGGGTCTTCGCGGTGAACGTGAAGGCGCCGCACTTCATCACGCAGCAGGGCGCATCACGGCTGCGGGACGGCGGGCGGGTCGTCAACATCTCCTCGGGCCTCGCGCGCAACGCCGCAATGCCGGACAAGATGGCGTACGCGATGACGAAGGCGGCCCTCGACGTCTTCACCCGCGATCTGTCCAAGGTGCTGGGGCCTCGGGGCATCACCGTGAACACCGTGGCCCCCGGGATAATCGACACCGACGTCAACGCCGACTGGCTGCGGGCCGACGACGCGGCCTGGGCGGGCGCGGCGGCCGTGTCGGCGCTGGGGCGGGTCGGGACGCCGGGCGACGTCGCCGACGTGGTGGCGTTCTTGGCGTCGGAGGCCGGCGCATGGGTCACGGGGAGCTGGGTCGACGCAACGGGGGGCTCGCTGAAGTAGCCGGGCGGGGGCGCCGGGGCGAGCGTCTCGGCGCCGACGCCGTCGGCCTGTGTGCCTTCTGCCACCTGGGCCGTGAGACCGGCCTCTGTTAGATTGGTCTAAACCACATAGGCCCTTTCGGGTCACAGTCGAGGTCCCCTCTTCAGAGTCGCGTCCCCCTCTTCAGATCGGCAGGCGCAGCGTGGAAGTTGTCATCGTTCCGGACGCCAAGTCGGGCGGCGAGCTCATCGCCGAGGCCATGGCACAACTGCTCCGGCGCAAGCCCGGGGCCCTGCTCGGCGTGGCCACCGGCTCGACGCCGCTGCCCGTCTACGAGGCGCTGGCGGCGAAGGTGCGTTCCGGCGCCGTGGACGCCTCGCGGGTCCGGATCGCTCAGCTCGACGAGTACGTGGGGCTGCCCGCCGAGCATCCGGAGTCGTACCGTTCGGTGCTCGGGCGCGAGGTACTGGAGCCGCTCGGCATCGGGATGGACGCGTTCATGGGGCCGGACGGCACCGCCGAGGACGTCCAGGGGGCGTGCGAGGCGTACGACAGGGCGTTGGCCGAGGCCGGCGGGGTGGATCTGCAGCTGCTGGGGATCGGGACCGACGGACACATCGGCTTCAACGAGCCCTGCTCCTCGCTGGCCTCGCGCACGCGGATCAAGACGCTGACCGAGCAGACGCGGTTCGACAACGCACGCTTCTTCGACGGCGTCATAGAACAGGTGCCGCACCACGTCATCACGCAGGGCATCGGAACCATCCTGGAGGCCCGGCACCTGGTGCTGCTGGCGACCGGCGAGGGCAAGGCGGACGCGGTCGCCGCGACCGTCGAGGGACCGATCGCCGCGGTGTGCCCGGCTTCGGCACTCCAGCTCCATCCGCACGCGACGGTCGTCGTCGACGATGCCGCCGCGTCCAAGCTGAAGCTGGCGGACTACTTCCGCCACACGTACGCCAACAAGCCGGAGTGGCAGGGGATCTAGCGAGGGCAGGGGCGGGGCGGGCTCACCCGGGGAGGGCTGTGACCGGCACCTTCGTGGTGCGGACGGCCCGTGCGGGCTCGGCGGGGCGGAGGCTCACCCGCGCTCGGGAGCGCGCCCGGCCGTGCGGGAGCGCGCCCGGCCGCTTGGGAGCATGCCCGGCGCGGGGCGGAGACCCGTCGGCACGGGAGCCCACCCACCAAGCAGGGCGAAGCTCCGACCATGAGGGAGCCCGCCCACCGGAATGGAGGCCCGCCCGCGTATGAGCCTGCCTGCCGGGCAGCGTGGAGGCCTGCCGATGCAGGAAGTCCGCCCACCGGAATGGAGGCTCCCCCGCGCAGCAGCGTGCCTGTCCCACCGCGCGGTGGACGGGCTGGTAATCCGCGTGAATGGAAGCCCGCCGACGTGGAGAGCCTGTCGGCCGGGCGCTACGAGGGTCCATCTGCGTAGGACGGGCCGGCCTGCGCCGAGGCTCGGCCCAGGTCCCCCCCGGCCCCCCACCCCCAGTGCCGGGAAAGCCCTCGGGGTGGGTCTGGAGGCCGGCCGCAAAGTGGGTGGCGCCAAGCCGTTCCGCCGCTCGCCGTGTGGTTACGCCCCCGCGATGATCTCCGCCGCCGCTCGGCCGCAGACGCGGGCGGCGCCGTGGGTGGCGATGTGGAGGGCGCCTCGGGGGGTGGCCTGGGGGAGGCCCATTTCCACGACGATCGTGTCCGGGCGCGAGGCCAGGAGGGTGTCGAGGGCCGCGGCCATCCAGGGGTGGCGGTGTTCGTCGCGGACCACGGCGACGATGCGGCGCGGGCCGGCCGACGCCAGGGCCGAGGCCCCTGCCTCCTCCCCCGCGTAGCTCCCGGTCTCCGTGCCGGGCAGCAGGCGGGTGAGTTCCGCGGCGACGCCCCACGGGGTCTCGTCGCCGACGGCGAAGTTGGCGACGGGGGTGAGTGCGGCGACGTACGGCGCTTCGGTGAGCGGGGTGAAGTCCTCGGCGCCGGTCAGCCGAAGGGCACGGCGGGCCGCACGCAGGCCGATGTCCCCTCCGAAGGACTCGCGCGCGGGAGAGGCATCCCCGGACGCCGGCACCGGGCCTGGCCCTTGTGACGCCGTCCACCGAGCCAGCCCACGGACCCGTTCCGCCGCCTCCGCCAGACGTTCCTCGCGGAGTTCGCCGGTGTGTACCGCGGTGGTCAGGGCGTCGCGCAGGCGGCGTACCGTCGCGTCGTCGGACAGGCCGCCGCCCACGCAGATCGCGTCGGCGCCGGCGGCGAGGGCGAGGACGCTGCCGCGTTCGATGCCGTAGGTGCCGGCGATGGCCTGCATTTCCATGCCGTCGGTGACGATGAGGCCGTCGTAGCCGAGTTCGCCGCGCAGCAGATCGGTGAGGATCCGGCGGGACAGCGTGGCCGGGCGGTGGGGGTCCAGGGCCGGGACCAGGATGTGCGCGGTCATCACGGCCCGCGTGCCGGCGGCGATCGCCGCGCTGAACGGGCCCAGTTCGCGGACGTGGAGCACCGACGGGTCCGCGTCGATGCGCGGGAGCGCGTGGTGGGAGTCGATCGCGGTGTCGCCGTGGCCCGGGAAGTGCTTGGTGCAGGCGGCGACGCCGGCCGACTGGAGGCCGGTGACGTAGGCCGCGGTGTGCCGGGCGACGAGGCCGGGGTCGGCGCCGAAGGACCGTACGCCGATGACGGGGTTCGACGGGTTCGAGTTCACGTCGGCCGACGGCGCCCAGTTGAAGTTCACGCCGCAGGCGGCGAGGCGGCGGCCGAGTTCGAAGGCCACCTCCTGGGTGAGCGAGACGTCGTCGACCGCGCCCAGCGCGTGGTTGCCGGGGAAGCTGGAGCCCGTCCGCACCTCCAGGCGCGTCACGTCTCCGCCCTCCTCGTCGATCGCGACCAGGACGTCGTCGCGTTCGGCGCGCAACTGGGCGGTCAGGGCGGCCAGTTGGTCGGGAGAGGCGATGTTGCGGCCGAACAGGCCGACGGACGCGAGGCCCTCGCCCAGGCGGCGCAGCAGCCAGTCCGGGGCGGTGGTGCCCGTGAAGCCGGGCTGGAGGACGGTGAGGGCGTCGCGGGTCAGGGTGTCTGTACCGCTGGCGAATGTCGTCATCGGGGGCGTTATCCCTTCACGGCGCCCGCGGTCAGGCCCGCGGCCATCTTGCGCTGGACGAGGAGGAACAGGACGACGATCGGCACGGCCATCATGGTGGATCCGGCCATCATCGGGGCGTACTCGGTGCCGTGCTTGGTGGTGAAGTTGCCGAGCCACACGGTCGCCGTCTGGTTCTTCTGGCTGAGCAGCATGAGGGCGTACAGGTACTCGTTCCAGGCCTGGATGAAACCGTAGACCGAGGTGGCGACCATGCCGGGGGCGAGCAGGGGGAACACCACCCGGACGAAGGCGCCGGTGCGGCTGCAGCCGTCGACCATCGCCGCCTCCTCCAGCTCCTTGGGGATGTTGACGATGAAGCCGCGCAGCGTCCACACCGTGAAGGGGAGGACGAAGGTCAGATACGTGATGACCAGGCCGGTGAGCCGGTCATACTGGCCCAGGTCGTTCAGGAGCAGGAAGACCGGGATGATCATCGCGACCAGCGGGACCATCTGGACCGCGAGGATGCCCACGATCACGATCTTCCGGCCGCGGAAGGCGAACCGGGAGATGGCGAGCGCGGCCAGCATGCCGACGACCATGCCGATCACGACCACCGCGAGGGACACGACGAGGCTGCGGCCGACCGGGCCCCAGAAGTCGGCGATGTCCAGCGCGCGGCTGAAGTTGGAGAGGGTGAGGCCCGTGGGCAGCACGCTCGGGTCCGGGTCGATGGCGTCCTTGGCCGGCTTGAACGCCGTGTTGAGCATCCAGTAGACGGGGAAGCCGGCGGTGACGAAGACGAGAAGACCGAGGAGGTTCCAGCCGGCCTTCGACTTCCGGTGCACGGGAGTCGTCAGTGTGCTCATTCGACCTCTCCGATCTTCAGCATCTGGCGCATGTAGACGGCGACCACGCCGAGCAGCAACAGCACGGTGAGCAGGGCGATCGCCGAGCCCTGGGCGTAGTCGTTGACCACGAAGGCGCGGTCGTACGAGTACGTGGTGAGGATCTGGAACTCGGCTTCGGGATGGCCGTTGCGCATCACGAAGACCTGCGGGAAGACGCCCATGTCCCAGATGACCGACAGGGTCGTGAGCATCACGATGATCGGCTTGAGGATGGGGAGGGTGACGTAGCGGAAGACGCCCCAGGCGCCCGCGCCGTCGAGCCGGGCGGCCTCTTCCAGCTCCTTGGGGACCTGGGTGAGACCGGCGCTCAGCGTGATCACGACGAAGGGTACGGCCCCCCAGACCACCAGGAGCATGATCACGGCCAGGCCCTGCGGCCCGCTGGCGAACCAGTTGTGGCCGATCATCTCGACCCCCGGCAGCTTGCTGAGCAGCGCGTTGAGGATGCCGTAGTCGGCGTCGAAGAGCCATTTGAAGACGGTGGTGGCGACGATGATCGGCATGCCCCAGCTGGCCACCAGCGCGATGTTGATGAGCGTCTTCACCCAGCCGGACACCCGCTGGAGCAGCAGCGCTATCAGCATGCCGGCGACCATCGTGAAGATCACGCAGCCGGCCGCGAAGACGATCGTGCGGACCACGACGGCCCAGAACTCGGCGTCGCCGAGCACACCCGTGAAGTTGTCGAACCCGACCCACTCGGCCGGCAGGAAGCCCCACAGCTGGGACTGCCCGAACGTCTGGAAGGACAGGACGACCAGGCGGACCAGCGGATAGCCGAGGACGAGCGCCAGGATCAGGAGGCAGGGGGCGAGCAGGAGCCAGGGGGTACCCGCTTGGCCGGAAGTCCGGACTCTGGGCGGCTTCTTCGCCACGGCCGGTGGTGGCGGTGCCTGCCGCGGTGGCGGCACCTTGGCAGGGGTGGTCGTGTCGGCACTCATCCGCGCGCTCCTCAGCGGTCCCTCGGGTCGTCCGAAGCCCTCGTACGCCCACCCGGCGGGTCGTACGGGAAGCAGGGCCCCGCCCCCGGATGCTCCCGGGGTCGAACGGGGCCCTGCGTCCGGTCACTTGTTGTTGATGACCTTGTCGATCGCGGTGTCCGCGTCCTTCGCGGCGTCCTCGACCGACTTCTTGCCGGTGCCGATGCTCTGCAGCATGGTCTGCAGGATCTGGGCCTTCTCGACCTGACCCCAGCCCGGTGCCATCGGGACGAACCAGTTGGACTCGGCCGCGGTGGCCGGGACCGCCGTCGCCGGGTCGTTCTTCAGGGTGGCGAGGTCGGTCTTGTTGTTGGGCAGGTTGCCCTTGGCCATCAGGCCCTTCTGGCCGGTGGAGTTGGTGAACGCGTTGATCCACTCGGCGGCCACGGCCTGCGCGTCGGACTTCACCGGGACGGCGAGGTCGCTGCCGCCCAGGAAGACGGGGAGGCTCTTGCCGGACGGGCCGGGCATCACGAAGTTCTCGACGTTGCCCGCGAGCTTGCCGGTCTTGTCGTTCTCCTTCGCCGCGGCGGTCGCGCCCTCCCAGGCGGGGGCGAAGATCATGCCGGACTTGCCCTGGCCGTAGACGATGTAGCGGTCGGACTCGTCCTTGGTCTTGTCGCCGTGCATGTACTCGTCGACGACGTTCTTGAACTCCTCGAGGCCCTTGAGGGACTCGGGCGCGGAGAGGTTGCCCTTCCACTGACCGCCGGACTCGACGGCGATCGAGCCGCCGGCGTCGTAGACGAAGGACATGGCCGCGTACCAGTCACGGGTGGGCTGGTACCAGGCGCTGAACTTGTCGCCCTTGTCCTTCTGGAGCTTGTCCAGGGCGGCGGTGAGCTCGTCGTACGTCTTCGGGACGGACTTGACGCCCACGGAGGCGAACAGGTCCTTGCGCCAGTTGGCGACCCGGCCGCCGGCGTAGTAGGGGACGCCGTAGGTCTTGTCCTCGTACGTCACCGAGGCCTTGAGGCCGTCCAGCCAGGCGGCGGAGTTGTCGAACTTCGCCGGGTCCAGGGGCGCGAAGGCTCCCTTGACCATGTAGCCCAGCATCTCGGTGTTGCCCATCTCGACCACGTCGGGGGCCTTGTCGGTGGCGAGGACCGCGTCGAGCTTCGCGTTCTTGTCCGGCCAGCCGTAGTACTCGTGGTTGATCTTGATGCCGGGGTGCGCCTTGATGACCGCGGCGTCGGCCGCCTTCACCAGCTCCGGCCAGTTGTTCTGCGCGTCGACGGTGAGCCAGACGGTCAGCTCCTTGGCGTCCGCGCCGCTCTTGTCCGAGTCCCCGCTGCCGCTGTCGCCCCCGCACGCCGCGATGGAGACCATCATGCCCGCGATACCGATCGCGGCTGTCAGCTTGCGCTTCACGCCACCCTCCTCAGGGATGCCATAAACCCCCCTGCTCCCTGCGGTGAACGGCGTCGAACGCACCTACCGCCCATGGGGCCGGGACCTGGACCAATGGTGTAGACCAGTAGGGGGAGCTTGGCCCAGACCAATAGGGCTGTCAAGGGTGTTCCAGCAGGCTCCGGGCGTCCGTTGCGGTACCGAGATATGCAGGGACCTTTCATTCCGCAAGCGCCAGACAAGCGACAGATCGGACGGACCAGTTCCGGCGACCACCCGCGAGGGAAGGAGGCCTGGTGGACTAGACCAGCAGCGATCTCAGGGGTATACAGAGGAGATCACGCAGCGCGCGGGAGATCCCGGTACGCTGCCGTGCCACGATGTGAGCCGTGGCCGACGGGATGTCGGCCGCTTCGGCACCCGGAGCCGGGAAGGCAGAGCATGAGCACCGACGTCAGCAGTGCGGAGAACGAGGGTGGGGCGATCGTCCGTACCGCGCGCGTGCCCAAGTACTACCGCCTGAAGAAGCATCTGCTCGACATGACGGAGACGCAGTCGCCCGGCACCCCCGTGCCGCCCGAGCGCACGCTGGCCGCCGAGTTCGACACCTCGCGCACCACCGTGCGCCAGGCTCTTCAGGAGCTGGTCGTCGAGGGACGCCTGGAACGCATTCAGGGCAAGGGCACCTTCGTCGCCAAACCGAAGGTCTCGCAGGCGCTCCAACTGACCTCGTACACCGAGGACATGCGCGCCCAGGGCCTCGAACCCACCTCCCAGCTGCTCGACATCGGCTACATCACCGCCGACGACCGCCTCGCCGGCCTGCTCGACATCACGGCCGGCGGCCGGGTGCTGCGCATCGAGCGCCTGCGCATGGCCAACGGGGAGCCGATGGCCATCGAGACGACCCACCTCAGCGCGAAGCGCTTCCCGGCCCTGCGCAGGTCCCTGGTCAAGTACACGTCCCTCTACACCGCGCTCGCCGAGGTGTACGACGTCCATCTCGCCGAGGCCGAGGAGACCATCGAGACCTCGCTGGCCACCCCGCGCGAGGCCGGCCTGCTCGGCACCGACGTCGGCCTGCCGATGCTGATGCTGTCCCGCCACTCGCTGGACCGGCAGGGCGAGCCGGTGGAGTGGGTGCGGTCCGTCTACCGCGGCGACCGCTACAAGTTCGTCGCCCGCCTCAAGAGGCCCCAGGACTAGGGATTCCGGCAGGCATTCCCCTGCTGCCGAGGGCGGAAACAGCGCCGAGGGAGCACAGAACCACCACATACCGATATACGGACGAGGGCTTCCGCTCTCCTGACACCGTCGCCTAGATTGCCTGCGCATCGCACCGGTGATCAACGAGGGGACGGAGCCGCGGTATGTCCAATGCGCCTGAAATGAGACCACCGGTGGTGACACCGGTCCGCGTGGTCATCGCGCTCTGCCTCTTCGCCCCCTTCGTGGCCATGCTGTGGGTGGGTTCGTACGCGAAGACCGACCCCGCCTTCATCGGCATCCCGTTCTTCTACTGGTACCAGATGGCATGGGTGCTGATCTCCACGGCGCTCACGATGATCGCGTACAAGCTGTGGCGCCGTGACCAGAGCGGCCGTCAGGAAGGTGCCGACAAGTGAACGAGGGCGTGAACGGCGTCGCACTCGCCGTCTTCATCTTCTTCTTCCTGGCCGTCACCGTCCTGGGCTTCCTGGCCGCACGCTGGCGCAAGGCCGAGAACGAGCACAGCCTCGACGAGTGGGGCCTGGGCGGCCGGTCGTTCGGCACCTGGGTCACCTGGTTCCTCCTCGGCGGCGACCTGTACACGGCGTACACCTTCGTCGCCGTACCGGCGGCGATCTACGCGGCGGGCGCGGCCGGCTTCTTCGCGGTGCCGTACACGATCCTGGTCTACCCGCTGATCTTCACGTTCCTGCCGCGCCTGTGGTCGGTCTCGCACAAGCACGGGTACGTGACGACCTCGGACTTCGTGCGCGGCCGCTTCGGCTCGAAGGGCCTGTCCCTCGCCGTGGCCGTGACCGGCATCCTGGCGACGATGCCGTACATCGCGCTCCAACTGGTCGGCATCCAGGCCGTTCTCGACGTGATGGGCGTCGGCGGTGGCGAGGACACCAACTGGTTCGTCAAGGACCTGCCGCTGCTGATCGCCTTCGGTGTACTCGCGGCGTACACCTACTCCTCGGGGCTGCGCGCGCCCGCGCTGATCGCGTTCGTGAAGGACACGCTGATCTACATCGTCATCGCGGTGGCGATCATCTACATCCCGATCAAGCTGGGCGGGTTCGACGACATCTTCGCCTCGGCGAACGAGAAGTACACCGCCGCCAAGGCGGGCGGACTGGTCCCGCCCGAGGCCGGCCAGTGGACGTACGCGACCCTCGCGCTCGGCTCCGCACTGGCGCTGTTCATGTACCCGCACTCGATCACGGCGACGCTGTCCTCCAAGAGCCGTGAGGTGATCCGCCGCAACACCACGATCCTGCCGCTGTATTCGCTGATGCTGGGGTTGCTCGCCCTGCTCGGCTTCATGGCCATCGCGAGCGGTGTCGACGTCGCCAACCCGCAGCTGGCCATCCCTCAGCTGTTCGAGAACATGTTCCCGGACTGGTTCGCGGGCGTGGCCTTCGCGGCGATCGGCATCGGCGCGCTGGTGCCGGCGGCGATCATGTCGATCGCGGCCGCGAACCTTTTCACCCGCAACATCTACAAGGACTTCATCAAGCCGGACGCCACGCCGGCGCAGGAGACCAAGGTCTCCAAGCTGGTGTCCCTGCTGGTGAAGGTCGGCGCGCTGGCCTTCGTCCTCACCATGGACAAGACGGTCGCCATCAACTTCCAGCTGCTCGGCGGCATCTGGATCCTGCAGACCTTCCCCGCCCTGGTCGGCGGCCTGTTCACGCGCTGGTTCCACCGCTGGGCCCTGCTCGCCGGCTGGGCGGTCGGCATGATCTACGGCACGGTCGCCGCGTACGGCGTGGCCTCGCCGACGCAGAAGCACTTCGGCGGCTCGTCCAAGGAGATCCCCGGCATCGGGGAGATCGGCTACATCGGCCTGACCGCGTTCCTCCTCAACGTCGCCGTCACGGTGGTCCTCACCTTCGTCCTGAAGGCGCTCAAGGCCCCCGAGGGCATCGACGAGACGTCCCCGGCGGACTACACGGCGGACGCCGGCGACCCGGGCGTCCAGGTGGAGCTGCCGCCGGCGACCGCGGGCACCACGCACTGAGTCGTACGTCAGCACGGGCCGCCGGAGTGATCCGGCGGCCCGTCGTCGTTTCCCCGCCTGCCTCCGACGGCCGCGAGGGGACGTCGAGGAGATCACTCTCCACACCGACCAGTTGACACTCCGAAACCGGCGCGACACAACATATGGGGGTGCTGTCGCCGCCCGGCACAAGATGTATGCTCATGCTCGCTGTCGTCGCAGGGGAATCCGGTGCGAATCCGGAACTGTCCCGCAACGGTGTACTCATGCGCGTAAATACGGGCACGAGAGTCAGTCCGAGGACCTGTCGACAGCGCGCCCGGCCATCAGGTCCGGGTGCCATGACGTCCGGGCCTCGTGGAATGGGCCGGCTGGACGCGACGCCGCGTGCGCTCGTGTGCTGCCGCCTGCCCTCCGCAGGGCCCCCGTGCCGAGCGAGGGAGAGCCCCACGTGACCATCGCGCCAGCAGATCCGGCTTCAGTGACCCCGGTGGCCGACGACGGTCCCGGGACCGTGTTGCTGCGGACCCTGACCGAGCTGACCGCCGACCTCCCCGACGCCGACCCCGGCCGGGTCGCCGCCGCCGCGCTCCGCGGCCGGTCCGCGCGGGCGGATGGGACGGAACTGCGCGAGCTGGCCACCGAGGCGGCCGCCGGCCTCATCTCGGAGGACCCCGCCTACTCGCGGCTCGCCGCCCGCCTGCTGACCGTCAACATCCGCGCGGAAGCCGCCTCCCAGGGCGTCACGTCCTTCAGGGAGTCGGTCGCGGTGGGCCACCGCGAGGGCCTCATCGCGGACCGTACGGCCGAGTTCGCACGGGTCCACGCCGACCGCCTCGACGCCCTGGTCGACGTGCACGCCGACGACCGGTTCGGCTACTTCGGCCTGCGCACGCTGCACAGCCGCTATCTGCTCCGGCACCCGATCACCCGCCGGGTGATCGAGACGCCGCAGCACTTCATGCTCCGGGTGGCGTCCGGGCTCGCCGAGGACGACACGGTCAGGGCTCTCGACGAAGTCGCCGCGCTCTACCGGCTCATGAGCCGTCTCGACTACCTCCCCTCCTCCCCCACCCTCTTCAACTCCGGCACCCGGCACCCGCAGATGTCGTCCTGCTACCTCCTCGACTCCCCGAAGGACGAGCTGGACTCCATCTACGACCGCTACCACCAGGTCGCGCGGCTCTCCAAGCACGCGGGCGGCATCGGCATCGCCTACTCCCGCATCCGCTCCCGGGGCTCCCTGATCCGCGGCACGAACGGCCACTCCAACGGCATCGTCCCGTTCCTGAAGACCCTCGACGCCTCGGTCGCCGCCGTGAACCAGGGCGGCCGGCGCAAGGGCGCCGCCGCGGTCTACCTGGAGACCTGGCACTCCGACATCGAGGAGTTCCTGGAGCTGCGCGACAACACCGGTGAGGACGCCCGCCGTACGCACAACCTGAACCTCGCGCACTGGGTCCCGGACGAGTTCATGCGCCGTGTGAACGCGGACGCGCAGTGGTCGCTGTTCTCCCCCGCCGACGCGCCGGAACTGGTCGACCTGTGGGGCGAGGAGTTCGACGCCGCCTACCGCGAGGCCGAAGAAAAGGGCCTCGCCCGCAAGACCATCCCGGCCCGCGACCTCTACGGCCGCATGATGCGCACCCTCGCGCAGACCGGCAACGGCTGGATGACCTTCAAGGACGCCGCCAACCGCACGGCCAACCAGACGGCCGAGCCGGGTCATGTCGTGCACTCCTCCAACCTCTGCACGGAGATCCTGGAGGTCACGGACGACGGGGAGACGGCGGTCTGCAACCTGGGCTCGGTGAACCTCGGCGCGTTCGTCGACCGGACGGCCGGGGACATCGACTGGGACCGCCTCGACGAGACCGTCCGCACCGCCGTCACCTTCCTCGACCGCGTGGTCGACATCAACTTCTACCCGACCGAGCAGGCGGGCCGCTCCAACGCCCGGTGGCGCCCGGTGGGCCTCGGCGTGATGGGCCTCCAGGACGTCTTCTTCCAGCTGCGGCTGCACTTCGACTCGCCACAGGCCCGTCAGCTCTCCACCCGCATCGCCGAGCGCATCATGCTCGCCGCGTACGAGGCCTCCGCCGACCTGGCCGAGCGCAACGGCCCGCTGCCGGCCTGGGACAAGACCCGTACGGCCAAGGGGGTTCTGCATCCCGACCACTACGACGTCGAACTGACCTGGCCGGAGCGCTGGGCGGCCCTGCGGGCCCGCGTCGCCGTGACCGGCATGCGCAACGCCCTGCTCCTCGCGATCGCGCCGACCGCCACCATCGCGTCGATCGCGGGTGTCTACGAGTGCATCGAGCCGCAGGTGTC
Organism: Streptomyces sp. NPDC033131; assembly: GCF_055578365.1. Lineage (NCBI taxonomy): Bacteria > Bacillati > Actinomycetota > Actinomycetes > Kitasatosporales > Streptomycetaceae > Streptomyces > Streptomyces sp. NPDC033131. The sequence goes on along the minus strand of NZ_JBVIPA010000001.1, from coordinate 616,427 downwards.
CAACCTGTTCAAGCGCGAGACCCTGTCGGGCGAGTTCCTCCAGGTCAACTCGTACCTGGTGGACGAGCTGAAGCGGCTCGGCGTCTGGGACGCCCGCACCCGTGAGGCGCTGCGCGACGCCAACGGCTCGGTACAGGACTTCACCTGGATCCCCGCGGACGTACGGGCGCTGTACCGCACGGCGTGGGAGATCCCGCAGCGCGGCCTCATCGACATGGCGGCGGCCCGGACCCCGTTCCTGGACCAGTCCCAGTCCCTGAACCTGTTCCTGGAGACGCCGACCATCGGCAAGCTCTCCTCGATGTACGCGTACGCCTGGAAGTCGGGCCTGAAGACGACGTACTACCTGCGCTCGCGCCCGGCGACCCGCATCGCCCGCGCGGCCCGGTCCGCCGCCGCCCCCGTCCAGCAGCCGGCCCCCGAAGAGGCCGTCGCCTGCTCCCTGGAAAACCCCGAGTCCTGCGAGGCCTGCCAGTGATGACCAGCGAAGCCAAGAACCTGCTCGACCCGGGCTTCGAGCTGACCCTGCGCCCCATGCGCTACCCGGACTTCTACGAGCGCTACCGGGACGCCATCAAGAACACCTGGACCGTCGAGGAGGTCGACCTCCACTCGGACGTCGCCGACCTCGCGAAGCTCACGCCGGGCGAGCAGCACATGATCGGCCGGCTGGTCGCGTTCTTCGCGACGGGCGACTCGATCGTCGCGAACAACCTCGTGCTGACCCTGTACAAGCACATCAACTCCCCCGAGGCGCGGCTGTACCTCAGCAGGCAGCTCTTCGAGGAAGCGGTCCACGTCCAGTTCTACCTGACCCTCCTGGACACCTACCTGCCCGACCCACAGGACCGGGCTGCCGCCTTCGACGCCGTGGAGAACATCCCCTCCATCCGCGAGAAGGCCGAGTTCTGCTTCAAGTGGATCAACGAGGTCGAGAAGCTGGACCGGCTGGAGACCAAGGCCGACCGCCGCCGCTTCCTCCTCAACCTCATCTGCTTCGCCGCGTGCATCGAGGGCCTGTTCTTCTACGGCGCCTTCGCGTACGTCTACTGGTTCCGCAGCCGTGGTCTGCTGCACGGTCTGGCCACCGGGACCAACTGGGTCTTCCGGGACGAGACGATGCACATGAGCTTCGCCTTCGAGGTGGTCGACACCGTCCGCAAGGAGGAGCCGGAACTGTTCGACGACCTGCTGCGGCAGCAGGTCGTCGACATGCTCAAGGAGGCCGTCGAGGCGGAGCTCCAGTTCGGGCGGGATCTGTGCGGTGACGGCCTCCCGGGCATGAACACCGAGTCCATGCGCCAGTATCTGGAGTGCGTCGCCGACCAGCGCCTCACCCGCCTCGGCTTCGCCCCGGTCTACGGCTCGGAGAACCCGTTCTCCTTCATGGAGCTCCAGGGTGTTCAGGAGCTGACCAACTTCTTCGAGCGGCGTCCGTCGGCGTACCAGGTCGCGGTGGAGGGCACCGTGGACCTGGACGAGGACTTCTGATCCTCGTGGTCCTCACGGGCCTCCCGGCCTTCCTGGGCCTCCTGGGCCTCCCTGATCTGACGGTCGACGCGCCGGTCGTGCGCGAGACCGATCACTGACGGGAGGACCAGGAGGACCAGGATCCCGAGGACGGTGAGCATTCCGATCAGGCCTTCTGTCTGTGTCGCGTTCATGGACACCACTGTCCCGCAGGACACTCCTGACAAACAGTGGCAGGACTGCCGTGGACCCTCGATTTACTGCCAGTTTCGAGGCACACTGGCAGCATGCTGAACAACGTGGCCGTGGTCCTGCTCAACGGCGTGCACCCCTTCGAACTCGGGGTGGTCTGCGAGGTCTTCGGCATCGACCGGAGCGACGAGGGCCTGCCGACCTACGACTTCGCGGTCGTCTCGGCGGAAGGCCCCTCGCTCGGCACGCACGTCGGCGGCCTCACCGTCTCCACGCCGTACGGCCTCGACCGGCTGGCGGAGGCCGACCTGATCGCCGTACCGGCCGGGAACGACTACGTCACCCGCACCTACCCGCGCGATCTGCTGGACGCCCTGGTCGCAGCCGTCGACCGCGGGGCCCGGGTGCTCAGCGTCTGTTCCGGCGTCTTCCTGCTCGGCGCCGCCGGACTGCTGGACGACCGGCGGTGCAGCGTGCACTGGCTGCAAGCGGAGGAGCTGGCCCGGCGCTACCCGAAGGCGGTCATCGAGCCGGACGTGCTGTACGTGGACGAGGACCCCGTCATCACCTCGGCCGGCACCGCCGCCGGCATCGACGCCTGTCTGCACATCGTGCGCAAGGAACAGGGGCCCGAGGTCGCCAACAAGATCGCCCGGCGGATGGTGGTCCCGCCGCACCGGGACGGCGGACAGGCGCAGTACATCGAGCGGCCGCTGCCCCGGTCGCAGTGCGACACCGTCGGCGAGGTGCTGGTGTGGATGGAGCAGCACCTGGACGAGGAGGTCACCGTCGAGCAGCTCGCCGACCGCGCCCACATGTCCCCGCGCACCTTCGCCCGTCGCTTCCAGCAGGAGACGGGGACGACCCCCTACCGCTGGATCCTGCGCCAACGCGTCCTGCTGGCCCAGCGGTTGCTGGAGGCGACGGACGAGACGGTGGACGCGATCGCCGGTCGAACGGGGTTCGGCAACGCGGCCGCGCTGCGCCACCAGTTCGTCCGGGCGGTGGGCACCACCCCGAACGCCTACCGGCGCACCTTCCGGGGCCCGGAGGCGGCCTCACCTGTCACCGGGCCACCGGCTGCAGCAGCAGCCGCTGCGGGCGCAGCGTGATCCCCACCCGGGTCGCGTCGTCGGATCCGGGCACCTGCTCGAAGCGGTACTTCGCCGCCAGTGCCGCCGTGACGAGCGTCAGCTGGGCCATCGAGAAGTGGTCGCTCGGGCACTTGCGGTTGCCCACGCTGAACGGGCTCATGGCGTGCTTCGGCACGTCCTTGACCCGGTCGGGCAGCCAGCGGTCGGGGTCGAACGCCAGGTTGTCCGCATAGGACCGGCCGTCGCGCTGGATCGCGTACGGGCTGTAGATGATGTCGGCACCGGCCGGGATGCGACAGCCACCGAGTTCGGTGTCCCGCACCGCCCGCCGCGTCAGAATCCATACGGCGGGCCGCAAACGCATGGCTTCGACGACGACATTGTTCGTGTGGCTGAGGGCCCGGACGTCCTGGAATGCCACCGGACGCCCGCCGGTGACGGTTTCGACTTCCGCGCACACCCTGTCCGCGTGTTCCGGATGTTCCGCAAGGACCTGGAGCAGCCACATGATCGTGGACGCGACGGTTTCGCTGCCGGGTGTGAGGATGGCGACGACCTGGTCGTGGATCTCCTGTTCCCCGATGGGTTCGCCATTCTCGTCCTTCGCCTCCAGCAATGCCGTCAGCAAATCGTCCGGCTTTTGACCAGATGCCCTTCGTTCGGCGACGATCTCGTCGACGAGGAGATGCAAATCGGCCAGCGCGCGGTTGAATTGGCGATTGGCTGGAAGCGGCAACCGGTAGAGCGGCCCGGCGGGAATCACCATCCGCCGGTACATGCCCCGGAAGACGGTGGCGAGGGCGACGCACAGCCGCTCGGCCCGCTCGTCCATGAAGTCGCCGCGCAGCAGACAGCGGGCCGCGATGCGCACCGCGATCCGGAAGGACTCGGAGGTGCAGTCGACCGTCTCGCCGGGCTTCCAACGCTCGGCCAGCGCGTGCGCCTCCTCCTCCATGATCGGCCCGTACGCCGGGATGGCGTCGAGCCGGAAGGCGGGCTGGATGGTGCGCCGCTGGCGCCGGTGCGTGGGCCCGTTGGCGGTGGCCACGCCCTCCTTGCCGAGCAGTCCCTCCAGCGACTCCCACAGCGGGCCGGCGATGATGTAGTCGGTGCTCAGCGCCATGGCTCCGGTGAGGGCCGGCGTGGTGACGGCGTACACCGTCTTGGGGCCGAGCCTGAGGCGTACGACGTCGCCGTGGTCACGCAGCCGGGCCATGAAGCTGAGCGGATCGCGCGCCAGCTTCCAGCCGTGGCCGAGGACCGGGACGGCGCCGCCCGCCAGGGGCGGCTCGCGCAGCTCCCGGGCCTCGGGTGCCGCGGGCTTCACGGATTCGACGGTCATTTCTCACCTGCCGCTTCGTTGTTGACGTACGGGGGCGTGGACCGGTCGTCCCAGCTGTCGACCATGTACCGGCCGGATTCGTGGTGGAACCAGTAGACGGTGCTGAACCAGTTCCGCATATTGGCGACACAGGCCCGCACGGCGGCGCTCAGTTCCTTTCCGCGCACCGTTCCGTCGGCGAGGTCGTCGGCGAAACGCAAAGCGTCGCGTTCGGCGACGAGGAATTCGGACACGCATTCCTCGACTCGTCGCCGGACTTCGGCGACCGCCTCTTCCAGAGTCAGCCCCTCGTGCTTGATGAGGCTGATTCCGAGATTGTGCACCTCGTCGCCCGCTATTTCCTTGGGGAGCGAACAGAGGTCGTTGTACCAGGCGGCGAATTCCTGACTCAGCAGGGCCGCCCGCCGGTATGCCGGGTGTTTCCTCACACTGTCCGGGAGTTCGCACCCCGCGGCCGGCTCCAGCAGATCGGTCCAGATCCAGTGCGCGAAGGTGAGCCGCCTCAGCGCGAGGTATTCCTGGACGGTGGGGACGATCCCTTCGGTGCGGTTGTGGAATTCGCGGTCGTACGCCTCGATCACCTCGTGGAAGTGCCGGGCGAACCGGGCGTTCCAGGTCTCGGGCAGGAACGAGTACAGCCGCGCCACGCTGTCCGCGAACCCGGCGACCAGCGAGTCCTCGTGGTGCAGGTGGGTCCGTGGCGAGTCGAGGGCCGCGTGCAGGCGGAACCTGAGCCGCCGCCAGGCGGCCGGACGGCCGTGGACGATGTCACGGTCGTGGCGGTCGTCCCAGACGAAGAACCACGCGCTGTAGTCCGCAATCGCCTGGAGGACCTCGTCGGGGGCACCGAGGTAGTACCCCGCCATCAGGTCGGTGTAGCACAGGCCATCGGCATATTCCTCCACCTTGTCGGCCGGCATGAGCCGCTTTTCCAGTAGCCAGGTCCGGGTCTTGTCCTGGAGCCTGGGCCAATAAGGGTGCAGTTGCCTGGGAAACGCTGCCTCGATCACCGGGAGAGAGAGCGACGGTGGAACCGCGATCGCCGTCGGTGTCGATGTGGTGCTGTGTGGGAAAGCAGGCACGAACAAACCCCTTCCAGCCGCCAGTTGGCGCACACACCCCTCCCGCTGTGCCAGGCGTGCGCCGTTGCGTATCCCCGCTCATCCCATTCAGCACCACAACTGACCGATCTGGGAACGGATTTGCTCCATTCACTACCCCACAGTGCTGAGATCCCCCCTTGCGTGACTGGTTCTGGATCACCGTGAGAGCACAGGGGATCGACCGTACGACGCACGACGAACGGCGCCTGGTCAGGAAGGTTCTCCTGAACAGACGCCGTACGTGAGGGAGTTGTGAGGCGGCGGGGCACTCAGTCGTTGGCGACCACGGGGTAGCGGGGCTCGTTCTCGGCCATCTGCCGCAGCGCGTCCTTGCGTTCCCGCTTGGAGAGACGGTCGATGTAGAGGTACCCGTACAGGTGGTCGGTCTCGTGCTGCAAACACCGAGCGAAGTAGCCGGTGCCGCGCACCTTGATCGGGTTGCCCTTCTCGTCCTGCCCGGTCACCTCCGCGTAGTCCGGGCGGGCGAGCGGCGCGTACGCGGTGGGTACCGACAGACAGCCCTCGTTGCTGTCGTCCAGCCGGCGCTTGTCGGCGGGCAGGTCCACGAGCTTCGGGTTGCAGACGACACCGACGTGCCGCTTGCCCTCGTCGTCCAGGCAGTCGTACACGAAGACCTTCCGGTCGACGCCGATCTGGTTGGCGGCCAGGCCCACGCCCTCGGCCGTGCGCTGCGAGGCGAACATGTCCGCGACCAGCTGGTCCAGCTCCGCGCCGAACTCGGTGACGTCCTTGCACTCCTTGTGCAGCACGGGGTTCCCCACCACCGTGATCGGCCGCGAGGTGCCCCGCTCACGCCAGGCGTTCTCGCGCTCCTCGGTGTCCTCGGTGTCGATGACGAAGCCCTCGTCGTCCACGGGGAACACGCCCGCGTGCTGCTGATCGGTGTCCTGCTGCGCCATGACCGACGTACGCCTTCCTGCATTCCTGGGAATTCTGCGACTACAGCCTAAAGGGGTCCTTGCCCCTTCAGGGGACGGCGAGGCGCCACGGCCTCAGCAGACCTCTTCGAGGTCCCGCCACTCCCGGGAGTCCGGGCTGTCCGCGACCCACCCGTCCAGCAGCCCGCGCACCAGCGAGGCCGGCGCCGCCACCCCGCACTCCCGCTCCGGCACCCACAGCTGCCCGTCGGTCACATGCCCGAGCGGCCCCGGATGCCCGGGTTCACTGTGGTCGTGCGGGTCGAGATGCTCCCCGTCGCCCTCGTCGGACGGCATCCGGGACTCCGAGCACATCCGGCACAGCAGCCGCACGGACGAGGACCAGTCCTCCGCTGCGAAGCCGGCGTCGGAGGCGAGCTGCTCCAGGGCGTCCCGGTCGGCCTCGGTGGCGGCCTCCAGGAGGACCACCCAGGTGGGCACGGGCGAGGGCGCCCACAGCTCGATCTCGTCGAACACCGGGTAGGAGTGCCCGACGGCGGTGGTCCGCTCCCCGTGGGGCACCCCGTCGTGCAGCACGACCTCGCCCCAGCGCCGCCCGGACGACGGCAGCGGAATGGACAGCACCTCGATCCGCGCGGGGTCCAGCCGGCGCCCCCACACCACCTCGGCCTCGCCCTCCGGGGACAGCCGTACGGCCGCACTGCCGAGGTCCATCCCGACGGGCTCGCCGGCGGCGGTGGCACCGCCCGGCACCCGCAGGCCGTACGCCTGCCAGGCCCGCCGCGCCAGCGGCCAGTCCTGCAGGGCGGTGGCCGCGATGCCCACGTTCCACCAGTCAGGTGCGCCCGTCTCCCGGTCCAGCAGGGCCACGGCCCTCAGACCGGCCGCCCGCGCCTGCTCCCAGTCGTGCCGGAACTTGTGGAGAAGGGCGAGGTTGAACCAGGACTCGGACAGCCAGGGCTCCAGATCGGCGGCGCGCGTCAGCAGCGCCCCCGCGTCCTCGTACCGACCGTCCCCGATCAGCGTGAACGCACGGTCTGTGGCCTGCCGCCAGGAGGCGGAGGGCCGGTTCCGTCCCTTGCCGAAGATCCTCACGATTCCCGCCTGCCAGTTCCGTTCAGTGGGCTGGCTGTGCCCCCGGACACCCTCTCATTCGCATCCAACCACGTACGGCTGGAAGGGCGCTCATTACCCATGGGTTACCCAGCCAGAGGCAGGGTCAGACAGTCCCGTGACAGGACACGGGCCAGCGCCTCGACGACCTCGGGCGCGTACTCCTCCGCCGTCGCCAGCCGCAGCTCCTCCAGCGCCTTCAGGGGCCCGCCGGGCCCGGCGTCCCGGGCCTTCTCCTCGTACGCGTTCACGGCCCGGACGACCCGCGCCGCGACCGGCTGCTCCCGCCAGGGGGCGGCCTGCCGCTCCACGACCATCGCCACCTGCGGATTCACGCCGGTCTGCCGTACGACGGCCCCGCCCAGCAGCGCGATCCGGCGCTGTTCCCCGGCGGGCAGCCCGGCCGTGGCGCCCGCCGGCACCGGATCGACGAGGCTGAGCTGCCCGATGTCGTGCATCAGGGCCGCGTACTCCAGCACGGTCAGCTCGGGCTCCGTGAGCCCCAGGTCCCGCCCGACGGCCTGCCCGAGCGCCGCGACCCGGCGGGCGTGCCCGGCCGGGGTGTACCCGGCGATCTCGGTGGCCCGGGCGAGGGAGGCGATGGTCTGCCGGTAGGTGGCCCGGACGGCCGCGTACCGCCGGAAGGACATCTGGGTGAGCAGCAGGGGCAGCGAGAACACGGGCAGCGCCCACAGCCCCGCCACGGCGACCGCGAGCGCCATCACGGCCCCCGTCGCGCAGACGGCCGACCCGATCCCCAGCAGCGCCCGCAGCTCGTCCCGCAGCAGCGGTCCGAAGGGCCACCGGGTACGGGAGTGCGCCAGCGCGGCGGCGAGCACGGCGTCGCACAGCGCGGTGAGGGAGAGCAGCGCGAGCAGCAGCAGGGCGTAGGCGGGCCCGACCCAGTCGCGGAACGTGCCCTGGTTGTACAGGGGTTGGAAGCAGACGGCGGCGAACCCCACGGTGAGGATGCGCCGGGCCAGATGGTCGAACGTCCCACGCCGTCCGCGCGCGATGTGCGGCACGGCGCCGAGGAGCGAGGCGGCGAGCACGACGGCGACGACCTGAGCCACGCCGTGCCGCGTCGGTGCCCCCGCGTACGCCCCCAGCAGGGCGTACGACAGCGCCGCCGCGGCCCCGAGCGGCGCCGCCTCCCTGACCTGCGCGCCGGTCCATCGGCTCAGCTCACCGACGGTGACCAGCACGCCGAAGGCGAGGGCGGCACCGCGCTCGTCGAGGCCGGTCCAGAGGGTGGTGGCGAGGGAGAGGGTGGCGAGGAGGGCGGCGGAGGCGTGGATGAGGACGAGGAGGAACGGGGGCCGGCAGCTGCTCGTCGTCGCCCGCCGGCAGCCGGTCATCGACGTGCTCCCGGTTGGCTGGGGACCGGCGGGCGGGGGCGGGGCGTGTGCGCCTCGTCCGCGGTGACCGCGGGGTGCCAGCCGTGCCGGCTCAGTGCGCGGACCAGTGCCGTCACCATCCGGGGGTCGAAGTGGGTTCCGGCGCAGCGCTCCAGCTCCGCCAGGGCGACGGGGACGGGCCGGGCCCTGCTGTAGGAGCGGGTCGACGTCATCGCGTCGAAGGCGTCCGCCACCGCCACCACCCGGGCGGACTCCGGGATCTGACCCCCGGCCAGCCCGTACGGGTAGCCGCTCCCGTCCAGCCGCTCGTGATGGTGCAGCACCGCCGCACGGGCCTCGCCGAGGAAGGAGATCCCCCGCACCATCTCGTGGCCGTACTCGGGATGCAGTTCGATCACCCGCCGCTCCTCGGGAGTCAGCGGCCCGTCCTTGCGCAGCAGCCGGGTGGGAACCCCGAGCTTGCCCACGTCGTGCAGGATTCCGGCGAACCGCAGCACCTCGACCCGTTCGTCGGGCATGCCCAGCTCGCGCGCGATCATCATCGACGCCTGCCCGACCCGCTCGCTGTGCCCGCGCGTGTATCCGTCCTTGATGTCGACGGCCTGCACGAGCGCCCGGATCGTCGCCTGATGGGCGGCCCGTTCCCGGTGGTACTGGGCGAACACCCACCAGGACACGCACATCGGCAGCAGCACGAGCAGGGCGGCGACGGGCCCGTACGGACTGCGCCACAGCACGGCCATCATCAGCCCGGCGAGCCCGTGCACGACGGCGGGTGCGAGCGACCGGACGAACAGGCCCCGCCAGGCCCTGCGCGCCGGGACGCGCTCGGCGAGCGCCAGGATCCCCCCGTCCAGCACGGTCAGCACCAGGCAGAAGGCCAGCACCGCGGCCGCGGCGGGCGCGAGCGCGTACGGGAAGTCGGAGGCGTGGACGGCGTCCCGCCCGTCCAGCGCCCGGTGCACGCGCGCGGCCGCCCACACGGCGAGGACGAGCTGGGCGGCCCGCCAGACCCGCCGCAGCCACTGCGGCCGCTGCTCGACCCGGGACAGCAGGGCCCCCGGCAGCACCACCAGTGCGGCGGCGGACGGAGGCAGCAGAAAGGCCCCGGCGAGCAGGACGGGGTAGAACGTCCCGGTGAACCGCAAGCGGGCGGCGACCCGCTCGCAGCCGCCGTAGAGCGCGGCGAGCAGGACGACCGCCCACCAGGGCGTTCGCACGGTGGGCGGCGGAAGCAGACAGCACAGGGCGCCGAGGACCACACAGGTGACGTACACGCGCGCCCGTGCCGGTACCGCCTCCATACGACCCTCCCCCGAGCCCGGCCATGACTGTCCAGCGTCCGGAGCCTAAGACGGCGAGGGGGAGTCCGCGGGCCGATAACCCGCGGATTAGCACGTTCGAGTGACGACAGCCCGTTCCCGGGCGGGAGTTCAGGACTCCTGCGGGGTAGCTGTCACGTCATGCTCGGGCACGGCCTGCCCGGAACGGATCAGTTCGATCCGCCCCATGACCTTGGAGCGCAGGTCGGTCGGCACGTCGTCCTGCCCGCAGCACCGCTTGACCAGCTTCTTCACGGCCTGCTCCAGGCCGTACTTCTCCAGGCACGGCGAGCACTCCTCGAAATGGTGCTCGAACTTGGTGCAGTCGGTGTCGGGCATCTCCCGGTCGAGAAACTCGTAGAGATGATCGAGGATCTCGCTGCAATCCGTTTCGTGCGGCTCTCCGCAGCTCATGAGCCCGAGCCTTTCGCTTCGTTCGACTCTCCGGCGCCGGCCGGGACCAGCCCGCGCTCACGGGCGTAGTCCTCGAGCATGCCGCGCAGTTGACGGCGGCCCCGGTGCAGCCGGGACATCACCGTACCGATAGGTGTCCCCATGATGTCCGCGATCTCCTTGTACGCAAAGCCCTCTACGTCCGCGAGGTAGACGGCGATGCGGAACTCCTCGGGGATCGCCTGCAGGGCCGACTTCACGTCCGAGTCGGGCAGGTGGTCCAGCGCCTGCGACTCGGCGGAGCGCAGACCGGTCGACATGTGCGACTCGGCGCGCGCGAGCTGCCAGTCCTCGATCTCCTCGGCCGCGGAGCGCTGGGGTTCGCGCTGCTTCTTGCGGTACGAGTTGATGAAGGTGTTGGTGAGGATGCGGTACAGCCACGCCTTGAGGTTGGTGCCCTCACGGAACTGGTGGAAGGACGCGTACGCCTTGGCGTACGTCTCCTGCACCAGGTCCTCGGCGTCGGCCGGGTTGCGCGTCATGCGCAGCGCCGCCGAGTACATCTGGTCGAGGAACTCGAGCGCGTCCCGCTCGAAGCGCGCGCTGCGCTCCGCGGGCGACTCCGCGCTCGTGCTGCCCTGGCCCTCGGGCTGCTCCGCCTGGCCGTGTTCGGTCCCTGCGTCGGTACCGGGAACCGGACCCACCTCCTCAAGATTTCGGGCGGGGCCGAGACCGGTCCCACCAGAATCGGAGGATAGAACACGATCCGGTCCGCCCGCCGCCCGAATCGGGGCGGCCTTGGCCGCATGCAGCACCGTCCAGTCCAGGTCGGCGCGGCTGCTGCGGCTCGGGCAGATGGTCGAACCCATGCGGCGGACTTCCTCTCCTACGACGTCGGTGCCGGTCTCCTCAGCACTTCTGTCCCGCTCAACAGAGGTCCGCCGCTCAACATTCCCGAGCCTTTACCCGAGTGACCGGACCCACTCCACCACCCCGTCCGTGACAACTGTCACGGCCTCCTCCTGGCCGATGTCCGCTCGTTTCGGCACGACGAAGCCGTGATCGGCGTACGGCACCTCGACCAGTTCGTACGACCCCTGCGGGAACTCCTCCGGCTTCCCGAACGGGTCGTTGCCGCCCTGGACGACGAGCGTGGGCACCCCGGCGCCGAGCAGTTCCCCGGCGCGGGACTTCTCCGGCCTGCCCGGCGGGTGCAGGGGGAAGCTGAGCGCGAGAACGGCGTGCGCGCCGAGCTCGACAGCCGTACGGCAGGCGACCCGGGCGCCGGCGCTGCGGCCGCCGGAGACCACCGGGAGGCCCGGCTCGGCCAGGGCCGGCCAGATGCCCCGCCATCCCGCGTCCAGCGTCTTCGGCGCGGGCGCCACCTTCTTGCCCGCCACCCGCCAGGGCTGTTCCACGAGGGCGACGGTGACGCCCTGCGCCGGGAGGACCCGCGCGAGCGCCTGGAGGTCGCGTGCCTCGATGCCGCCGCCGGCGCCGTGACTGACGGCCAGCAGCAGCCGGGGCCGCCTCGCCCGGTGCCAGGTGACGCGGGCGGCCCCGGCGTCGGTCTCGATGCTCTGCGTGGTCTGTTGCGTCACGTCAGAAGAGTGTGCCCTCTTCGGGGCCCTCCAGCTCCTTCAGCAGTTCCGGTCCGTTGTTGCGGACGTTGCTGACGGCCGTGGAGACGGGGTACGCGCGCATCAGCCCGGCGGGCGGCGGGGCGAGCAGTTCGCGCAGGTCGTCGGGGTCCGTGCGGGACGGGTCGAGCCAGGTGTCCCAGCGGTCCGGGGTCAGCATCAGGGGCATGCGCGGGTGGATGTCGGCGAGGGCGTGCGGCCCGTCCGCCGGGGCGACGGCCAGCGGGGTCGTCTCCGCCTCCGTGGTGATCACGGAGCACGTCACCCACCAGGCCCGCGGGTGGTCGTCGGGCAGGGTCTTGTCCCGCCAGAACTCGTACAGGCCGGCCATCGCGAACACCGACCCGTCGGCGGGGAGCACGAAGTACGGCTGCTTGCGCGGCCGCTTCTTCTTCCCCTCGACCTCCAGGTCCCGCTCCTGCGTGCCGGTGACCCACTCGTAGTAGCCGTCGGCGGGGATCACGCAGCGCCGGGTGGCGAAGGCACGGCGGTACGACGGCTTCTCGTGGACGGTCTCCGCGCGGGCGTTGATCATCCGGGCGCCGCCCTCGGGCGTCTTCGACCAGGACGGGACCAGTCCCCACTTCAGCTTGCGCAGTTGCCGAACCGGCCTCGGGTCCTCCGCGTCCTTGAGAGGGCGGTCCACGACGGCGTAGACCTCCTTGGTCGGCGCCACGTTGTAGTCGGGCGCCAAGGTCTCCTCGGGCTCCCACTTCTCGACCTCAAAGATTCCTGCGAGATCCTCGGGCCCACGACTCGCTGCATACCGTCCGCACATACGTGCCACACTGCCAGATTCGACGAGACCTACGGGAGCCACCGCCGACAATGCACACCATCGCATCCGACTCGCTCGCCTCCCTCTGGGACGAGGTCTTCGGCAGCCAGCCCGACCCCGATCTGTGGGTGGTGATCGCGACCCTCGTCGCCGCGCTCGCCGTCGTCGTCCCGCACACCCTGTGGCGTGTGGCGCGCAACGCCATCACCATCGCCCACGAGGGCGGCCACGGCCTGGTCGCCCTGCTCACCGGTCGCACCCTCACCGGCATACGCCTGCACTCCGACACGAGCGGCCTGACCGTCAGCCGCGGCAAGCCGCACGGCATCGGCATGATCCTCACCGCGGCGGCCGGCTACACCGCTCCCCCGCTCCTCGGCCTCGGCGGCGCCGCGCTCCTCGGCGCCGGCCACATCACCGCACTGCTGTGGCTGGCGACGCTGCTGCTGGTGGCGATGCTGGTGATGATCCGCAACGCGTACGGCGCGGTGACGGTCCTCGTCACCGGCGGCACGTTCGTGCTGGTGTCCTGGCTGGCGGGACCCCAGGTCCAGGCGGCGTTCGCCTACGCGGTGGTGTGGTTCCTGCTGATCGGCGGGGTGCGCCCGGCGTTCGAGCTCCAGGCGAAGCGGTCGCGAGGCGGGGCGGGGGACTCGGACGCGGACCAGTTGTCGCGGTTGACGCATGTTCCGGCGGGGCTGTGGCTGTTCCTGTTCCACGCGGTCTCACTGTGTTCCCTGATAGGCGGTGGCCGCTGGTTGCTGGAGGTCTGAAGCACCTCCCCAGGGGCGCGGGGCCATGCCGGCATGCGGTTGTGCCACATGGCGCGACCAGCCCCGACGGCGCCGCACCCGAACCACGGCCGACCATTAAAGTGGGCTCCATGGCCCCAAACCCCGCACACACCGCCCTCTGGCCCGCCCCGCACGCAAGCGGAGCCGTCGACGCGACGGTCCACGTGCCCGGGTCCAAGTCGGTCACCAACCGCGCCCTCGTGCTGGCCGCCCTCGCCTCCGAGCCCGGCTGGCTGCGCCGCCCGCTCCGCTCCCGCGACACCCTGCTGATGGCCGGCGCGCTGCGGGCGATGGGCGTCGCCATCGAGGAAGGGGTCGGCCCCGACGGCTCCGGCGAGGCCTGGCGCGTGCTGCCCACGGGCCTGTCCGGCCCGGCCACGGTCGACGTCGGCAACGCCGGCACGGTGATGCGCTTCCTGCCGCCGGTCGCCGCGCTCGCCGACGGCCCCGTCCGCTTCGACGGCGACCCGAGGTCGTACGAGCGTCCCCTGAACGGTGTGATCGACGCCCTGCGGGTCCTCGGCGCCCGGATCGACGACGAGGGCCGCGGCGCTCTGCCGCTGACGGTCCACGGCGGCGGCGCGCTGGACGGCGGCACGGTCGAGATCGACGCGTCGTCGTCCTCCCAGTTCGTGTCGGCCCTGCTTCTCTCCGGCCCGCGCTTCAACCAGGGCGTCGAGGTCCGCCACATCGGCTCGGCGCTGCCCTCCATGCCGCACATCCGGATGACCGTCGACATGCTGCGCTCGGTCGGCGCCCAGGTGGACACCCCGGAGTCGGGCGGCGAGCCGAACGTCTGGCGGGTCACGCCGGGCGCCCTGCTCGGCCGGGACCTGACCATCGAGCCGGACCTGTCGAACGCCCAGCCGTTCCTGGCGGCGGCCCTGGTGACCGGCGGCAAGGTCCTCGTCCCCGACTGGCCGGCCCGCACCACCCAGCCCGGTGACCGGCTGCGGGAGATCTTCACCGAAATGGGCGGTTCCTGCGAACTCACCGAGTACGGCCTGGTCTTCACCGGCTCGGGCGCGATCCACGGCATCGACGTCGACCTGGGCGAGGTCGGCGAGCTGACCCCGGGCATCGCGGCGGTCGCGGCCCTCGCGGACTCCCCCTCCACCCTCCGGGGCGTCGCGCACCTGCGGCTGCACGAGACGGACCGGCTGGCCGCGCTCACCAAGGAGATCAACGAACTCGGCGGTGACGTCACCGAGTCCGCCGACGGCCTGCACATCCGTCCGCGCCGACTGCACGGCGGGATCTTCCACACCTACGAGGACCACCGCATGGCGACGGCCGGCGCGATCATCGGGCTGGCGGTGGAGGGCGTACAGATCGAGAACGTGGCGACGACGGCGAAGACCCTCCCGGACTTCCCCGGCCTGTGGACCGGGATGCTCGGGGCGTAGGGACTCATCTCATGCGCCGCTACGGCAAGCACACCGACGAGGACGACATCCGCTCCCGCCCGAACCGCAAGGGCAACCGGCCGCGTACGCACATCCGCCCCAAGCACGAGGACGCGATCGAGGGCATGGTCCTCACCGTCGACCGGGGCCGTCTGACCTGCCTGGTCGACGACCGGATCGTGATGGCGATGAAGGCGCGCGAGCTCGGCCGCAAGGCCGCGGTGGTCGGCGACCGCGTGGCCATCGTCGGCGACATGACCGGCAAGAAGGACTCCCTCGCCCGCATCGTCCGCATCGCGGACCGGAAGTCGGTCCTGCGCCGCACGGCGGACGACGACGACCCGTACGAGCGCGTGATCGTCGCCAACGCCGACCAGCTCGCCATCGTCACGGCCCTCGCCGACCCGGAACCCCGCCCCCGCCTGATCGACCGCTGCCTGGTGGCGGCGTTCGACGCGGGCCTGGAACCCCTGCTGGTCATGACCAAGTCGGACCTCGCCTCGCCCGACAAGCTGTTGGAGCTCTACGGCCACCTGGACATCCCGTACGTGGTCACCAGCCGTGCGGAACTGGAGAGCGGCGACGCGGTGGGCCGGGTCCGCGAGCAGCTCGACGGCAGGATCACCGCCTTCGTGGGCCACTCCGGGGTCGGCAAGACGACCTTGGTCAACTCGCTGGTCCCGGAGGAACGCCGCCGGCTGACCGGCCATGTGAACGCGGTGACGGGCCGCGGCCGCCACACCACGACCTCGGCACTGGCACTGCCGCTCGCGGGCGACGCGGGCTGGGTGGTCGACACCCCGGGCCTGCGGTCGTTCGGCCTGCACCACGTGGATCCGTCCCGGGTGATCCACGCCTTCCCCGACCTGGAGCCCGGCACCGAGGGCTGCCCGCGCGCGTGCAGTCACGACGAGCCGGACTGCGCGCTGGACGCCTGGGTGGCGGAGGGCCACGCGGACCCGGCCCGGCTGTACTCGCTGCGCCGGATGCTGGCGACGAAGGAGCGCACGGAAGGCGACTGACCTCCGCGTTGTTTGTCCCGGGGTACGGCCGGTAAGGGCATAATCGCACCGAGCCGGATCCGAGCCTGACCAAAACCTGATGAAGCGGTCACACAACGCTGGGACACGTGGACATCTACGGGAGGACAGCACATGGCGTGGCTGCTGGTCGTCGTGGCCGGAATGCTCGAGACCGGGTTCGCCGTCTGTCTGAAGCTGTCGCACGGCTTCACCAGACTCTGGCCGACCGTCGCCTTCTGCATTTTCGCCCTCGGCAGCTTCGGCCTGCTGACCCTGTCGCTGAGAAAGCTCGACGTGGGGCCGGCGTACGCCGTGTGGACGGGCATCGGCGCGGCGGGGACGGCGATCTACGGGATGATCTTCCTCGGCGACATCGTCTCCACGCTGAAGATCGTCTCGATCAGCCTGGTGATCATCGGGGTGATCGGCCTCCAGCTGTCGGGCTCCGCCCACTGAGCGCGTCCGGGAGCATCCGAGAGGGTCCGACCGAGCAGAGGACGCTCATAAGACGAACTGGCGCTGTAAGGCGCTGTGTACGAGATCCGCGACGCCGCCCTCACCGGGCGGGGCCGACACGCAGGACAGGGCGAGCCGGACGACGAGTTCGCAGGAGCGGGCCAGTTCGGCGGTCTCCGACTTCGGTGTGCCGGGTCCGGCGAGAACCGTCACGGCCCGGTCGCGCACCAGGGCCACGAAGTCGCCGGGTGACGGCAGCGGGCCGTCCGCCCGGCGCTGTGCCGGTACGGCCGAGGAGGACGGCACCGCCGACAGGGTCGGCGAGGGCAGCCGCTCGCTCCAGCAGCCGGTGAGCATGGCGCGTACGAGCACGTTGTCGCGGGCCGTCGACGCGGTCCACTCGGCGGTGGCGGTCAGCCGGTCGCGGGCGTCGCCGGTCGCGGTGAGCGCACGCTCGATCCCGACGAGATAGCCGTCCGCCTCTCGCCTGACGAGGGCGCGGGCCAGACCTTCCTTGCTCCCGAACTCGTTGTAGAGCGTCTGCCGGGACACTCCGGCCGCCGCCGCCACGTCCACCATCCGCACAGCGGACCACGGCCGACGGACCAGCGCCGTGTATGCGGCGTCCAGCAGGGATTCCCGCGCTGCAGGCATCTTCGCCTCCCGAGGGCGAGCGGCACTGCGCCCAGATTTGACGCGGACGGAGTCACTGTCAAGGGTTCGCGACGGCACGCGGGGGCGCCCGAGCGGCTTTCGCGAGCTGTGGGCGCCCCGCTGCCGCCACGGCCGCGAGCGGACCACCACCCGGGGCCGCGCCCGGCACCCACCCCGGACCCCCCACCACCAGGCCCCCTGTAGCCCCGCACCACCACCGACAGATAGCGTTCCTCACATGCCGGACTACCACGACGACCTCCGCCTCGCCCACGTCCTCGCGGACGCCGCCGACGCGGCGACCATGGCCCGCTTCAAGGCCCTCGACCTCAAGGTGGAGACGAAGCCGGACATGACTCCGGTCAGCGAGGCGGACAAGGCCGCGGAGGAACTCATCCGCGGCCAGCTCCAGCGCGCCCGTCCCCGGGACGCGATCCTGGGCGAGGAGTACGGCATCGAGGGCACCGGGCCCCGCCGCTGGGTCATCGACCCCATCGACGGCACGAAGAACTACGTACGCGGCGTCCCCGTCTGGGCCACCCTCATCTCGCTCATGGAGGCGGCGGAGGGCGGCTACCAGCCCGTCGTCGGTGTGGTCTCCGCGCCCGCCCTCGGCCGCCGCTGGTGGGCCGCCAAGGGGCACGGCGCCTTCTCCGGCCGCAGCCTCACCTCGGCCTCCCGACTGCACGTCTCCCGCGTCTCGAAGCTCTCGGACGCCTCCTTCGCGTACTCCTCGCTCACCGGCTGGGAGGACCAGGGCCGCCTGGGCGGCTTCCTGGACCTGACCCGCGAGGTGTGGCGCACGCGCGCGTACGGCGACTTCTGGCCGTACATGATGGTCGCCGAGGGCTCGGTCGACCTGTGCGCCGAGCCCGAGCTCTCCCTGTGGGACATGGCCGCGACCGCGATCGTCGTGACGGAGGCCGGCGGCACCTTCACCGGCCTCGACGGCCGCCCCGGCCCGCACAGCGGCAACGCGGCCGCTTCGAACGGCCTGCTGCACGACGAGTTCCTGGGCTATCTGAACGAGCGCTACTGACGCCACTTGCGGCTTGAACCTGCGCGTTAGGACCGTCCTCACCCCTCCTGGGCCGTCGTGGGGCCGTCATCGGTCTTCGGGCCGTCCGCGAACGCGCGGTTGACCGCCTCCCGCGTGCGCTTCTCGCTGCTCGGCATCAGGTGCGTGTACGTCCGCAGCGTGAAGCCGGGGTCATGGTGTCCCAGGTACTCCGACAACGCCTTGATGCTCTCCCCCGCATCCAGCAGAACGGACGCGTAGAAATGCCTGAGCGCGTGCATGCCGTTCTCCCTGCCGCGCGGGATACCCGCCTTGTCGAGAGCGGGCCGCCATGCCTTGTCGTTGAAGACAAAGCGGTTCACCGCGCGCCCCTCGGCGTTGGGGAAGAGGAGGGACACCGTGACCGGTGAGCCGTCAACCGACCGCCACGGCAATGTCACTGCCAAGGGCGAATCCTGCGCGATATGAACCTCAAGCGCGCGAGCGACGCTCTCAGGCAGAGGGACGGTACGCGCCTTGCCACCCTTGGGTAGCGCGAACACCTGCTTCGCGGGCCCGGATCCCTTCGCCGTGAGAGGCAGGCACGATCGGTCAACGGAGCAGCCTGTGCCCGTACTTGTTCCACCCAGCCGGAAGACGGCTGCAAGTGGGTGCTGCGCTGCCGTCGATGCGCTGCGACCCCAACAAACCGAGTCGAAATCTCGGGCACCCATGCATCTACAAGGTACCTTTCACTCCGTACTCACGCTCTTCAAACTTTCTCCCATAGTTTTCAATATATCGAGATACGTAAGCTCTCTCGGCGTTACGTGGATTTGAATCTCATTAGCCAGGAGGAAGGGCTTTGATTCGCTGGAATAAACGGTTGCTTCATATCGCAATTTGGCAGTGCCATCAGTGCGCATATAGAGACCAGGCGAGAAGATTGTGCGGCCCACCTGCACCACCGAAACATCGAACTCGATCGCCCATTCACTTCGTGAAACCCTGGAAATTTCCATCGGGTCGACCGAATGGAAAGACAACCCACCGATGGCAACGCCTGAGCCACCTTTATTAGGCGGGGAGTAAAGCGGCGATCTGCTGAGCGTCACGGACCCTTCGGTTGTCATGCGCATTTGAACGTGCACATCGCGTACGGCTTTATAATCTGCTTCTAGTCCAAAACTGAAAAAAATCTGAGTTGAGATCTTCTCCGTATAATCCACAACCTTCCTGTAGTAGTTTTTATCCTCCCCTGTAGCGCTGATGTAGATTCGGGAGGTTGGATCAGATCCAGTCAAATACGTTCTGTGCTCGCCACCAACTTCCTTGGGGGTCACATAGTCAGGAATCTTGTCCCTGTCGACACAGACTAGCTTTTGCATATGTAGAGAATTCTCGAGGACCTGCTTACCCGGCTCCCTGGCTACGGAAAGAGTCAAAAGCTCGGAGCCTTCTGCAGTTCCGCCTGAAGTCTCCGCTTCAGCCGACTGACGCTTCGCGTCATTGGCCGCCATCTCCATAATCTTTGCAGAAATTTGACGCGAAAATTTATCCCGAAATTCTTGAATTGAAGAGTACGCTTCAATAAGACCCTGAGGGTACTGCCGTGCCTGAAATTCCCTTAGCCTCGACAGCTCTGCCAAATCCAGGTTTCCTGGGGGGACTGGGGCGTTCGAAAAGTACACCATGACTGGTTTTCCGGATTCACCGACGCGGGTAATTTCTTCCTCTGATCCACTCCCTGCCGTCGTCGTGGGTGTACCCAGACGTGTCCAGAACACGCCTACCGCCATATCGCAGCCGTCGACAAGTTGCCGATTGATGATCGATTGTGGCTCGGCACCCATTTCAGGATGCGCATGCGTTTCCCAGCGGAGAGGCAGGAGTACAACGCTTCGATCTCTAGAATTCAGATTATTCCACTCGTGGATAATCTCGGCAATTGCTTGGCGTTCTTCCTCAACATCCCCGGGGGATGCGACCAGTACGGTAAAAACGCGCGCGTCATACGACATGCTGAATCTTATCGCGAACCTGGCCCGTTCAGAGTGGCTTTCGCGTCCGCCTGTTGCGGTCGGCTACGACGCTTTGGCTGCACAGCCGGAGAGACGGCTCACAGGCACCCCACCGGGCCGCCTGTGGGCCGTCCGCGGGTGGCCGGCGACGACCAACAACGACCAAGGTCGACGGCAACCGCGCAGGCCTCAGGCCGGATGCGGCCCAACATCGCACGTGGCCCGGGAGGCGGTTCAATACGAGCGCTACTGAGCGGCACGATAGAGTGCGCACGCCCCCGATCGGCCGCACGCGCCCTCTTGTTGACCTCCGCTTTGCCTGCCACTCTGAGGGGACCCTCATTTGTGAACTTGTGAACCGCTGAACTATCGCAGCGGTTCCTAGGAGGTGACTCGGAACCCATGCTGGTCCGCGACGCCATGAGCACGGTCGTTCTCACCATCGGCCCCACCCACACCCTCCGCCAGGCCGCCGCCCTGATGTCCGCCCGCCGGATCGGCGCGGCCATCGTCCACGACCCGGACGCCGGGGGCATCGGCATCCTCACCGAACGCGACGTCCTCAACTCGGTCGGCCTCGGCCAGAGCCCGGACTCGGAACCCGTCCACGCCCACACCACCACCGACGTCGTGTTCGCCGCCCCGACCTGGACCCTGGAGGAGGCGGCCCGCGCCATGGCGCACGGCGGCTTCCGCCATCTCATCGTTCTCGACCACGACGAGCCGGTCGGCATCGTCTCCGTCCGCGACATCATCCGCTGCTGGGCCCCGGTCCGGCAGCAGGTACCGGCCTAGAGCCCGTCGTCGCACGCGAAGGGGCCGGACCCCCTCCCGGGAAGTCCGGCCCACCCGCCCACGACAAGCGATCCAGTGCTGGTGGTTCGTTCAGCCGCAACTACCACAATGGACAAAGTCCAAGTCATGCATTCATCCAAAGTAACACCTGGTCGCGACCTGGTCCTTCTGGCTGTTAGGCTGGTCGCATGAGTGACCTTCTGGAACGGCTGCGCGGACGCGGATGGCGGATGACCGCGCAGCGGCGCGTCGTGGCCGAGGTGCTCGACGGCGAACACGTCCACCTGACGGCCGACGAGGTCCACTCGCGGGCGGTCGCCAAGCTGCCCGAGATCTCGCGGGCGACCGTCTACAACACGCTGGGCGAGCTGGTTTCCCTCGGCGAGGTCCTCGAGGTCGCCACGGACCAGCGCGCCAAGCGCTACGACCCGAACGCACACCAGCCGCACCACCACCTGGTCTGCGCCCAGTGCGGCACCATCCGGGACGTCCACCCCGGCGGCAACCCGCTGGCCGATCTCCCCGACTCGGAGCGCTTCGGCTTCACCGTCTCGGACGTCGAGGTGACGTACCGGGGCCTGTGCCCGAACTGCGCGGCGGCGTAGCACTCTCCCTTTCGCAAGCCCCGGCACCCTGCTTGAGTTCTAGTGGTCGTGGCAACACCCCAGCTCAAGGGGTGCGATGGACTTCGAGATCCGGGAGAACCGGGGACCGGGGGGCGGTGGTCGTCTGCTGCGTGAGCGGGAGGTATATCTCCAGCTCATGCAGCAGGGCTACAGCAATCGAGAGGCCAGCCGGATCGTCGGCATCAACCCGCGGACCGGCAAGCGGTGGCGCAACGGCCGGCACTCTCCGCCGACGGGGAAGCCGAAGCCTCCCATCACCGTGGAGGTCCGGCTTCCGAGCCGTCGCGCTACCTGCGCGAGGCCGACCGCATCCACATCGCCGACCGGCTTCGGGAGAACGCCTCCGTCCGGCAGATAGCCGCCGAGCTGGGCCGCAGCCCGTCCACGGTCAGCCGGGAGATACGCCGCAACGGCATCCCCCTGCGCGGGGATGCCTCCCGCTGGGCCTACCGGCCGCACGCCGCCCAGCGCCGTGCCGAGCAGCGCCGCCCGCGCCCCAAGTCCGGCAAGATCGGCCAGAGTCAGCAGCTGCGGGACTTCATCCAGCGCCATCTCGAACTGCGCTGGAGCCCGGAACAGATCCGCAACGCTCTGCGGACCGCCTTTCCCGACCGGCCGGAGATGCACGTGGTCCACGAGACGATCTACCAGGCCCTCTACGTCCAGGGCCGCGGAGAGCTCCGCCGTGAACTGACCCGGGCCCTGCGGACCGGCCGGGCCATGCGCCGGCCGCACCGGCAGTCCTACAAGCGCCGGCAACGCATCCGGGACATGGTGATGATCAGCGAGCGCCCCGCCGAAGCCGCCGACCGGGCCGTCCCCGGCCACTGGGAAGGCGACCTCATCATCGGCAAGGACGGCAAGTCGGCCATCGCCACGCTCGTCGAGCGCAGTACCCGCTACGTGCTGCTGGCCCCGCTTCCCACCGACCACAGCGCATCCAGCACCCGCGACGCCCTGGTCGAAGCCGTCACATCGCTCCCGCCGCACCTGAAGCGGTCCCTGACCTGGGACCAGGGCACGCAGATGGCCGCACACAAGGCGTTCACCATCGCCACCGACATCCCGGTCTACTTCTGCGACCCCGGCAGCCCCTGGCAGCGCGGCTCCAACGAGAACACGAACGGCCTGCTGCGGCAGTACTTGCCGAAAGGCACCGACCTGTCCCAGCACAGCCGCGAGCACCTGGCCGCTGTCGCCGCCGAACTCAACGGCCGCCCACGCAAAACGCTCGGCTGGGAAACCCCAGCCAAGCGCCTCGCTAAGCCGCTCGCGGCTTGATCAACTCACCACGTGTTGCTACGACCCCTGGAATTCGCCGGCGGTTGGCCACCGCCCCTGAGGCACCACTCCCGACAAACACCGAGGGCCGGAACCCATTTCTGGATTCCGGCCCTCGGCCTTCAGTAGCGGGGACAGGATTTGAACCTGCGACCTCTGGGTTATGAGCCCAGCGAGCTACCGAGCTGCTCCACCCCGCGGCGATGAATGGAACACTACGTCAAGGAAGCCAAGAGAGGCAAATCGATTACCGACCCCCCATCAACGCAGGTCACACCACCAGACCCCACCCCGCACCTCCCACAGGCAGAGCCCGCCAGGAGCCCGGAGACCGCGCCCCACCCGAAGAACGGGGCAGCCCCCACCAAGACCCACGGGCGGAACCGCCGCCGGAACCTGGGGACACAGCCCTCAAGGGGCGCAGGGGACGCAGTCCCCGCAGGACCCAAGGGCAGAGCCCGAGGGAGCAGGACGCAACCCCGCCACGGCCAAGGGCGGAACCCGCCGCCGGAACCCACGAGCACAGCCCCCAAGGGGTGCAGGGGACGCAGTCCCCACCGGGGTCGAAGGGGCGGAGCCCCTGCGGACGGGACGAGTAGGGGCGGCGGGGGTGAGAAGCAGCCCGGCGCCAACCACAGCGGCCCGGCAACCCAACCCCGCCCCAGCTCAGCGCAGCCTCACGCCGACAGTTCCTGCCGCAACGCGTCCCGCAACCGAGCCGCCCGCTCCGCGACCTCCCCGGGACCAAGCACCACCGCCCGGTCGGCCCACCGCTGCCCTTCCGCCAGCTCCCCCCGACGCGCGTAGACGAGCGCCAGCCGCAACGCCGCCCGCCCATGCCCCGCATCAGCCGCCCGGGTCCACCACACCGCAGCCTCCGGCTCGCTCCCTTCCCGAGCCAGCAGCAGCCCCAGGTTGAACGCTCCATTACGGGACCCGGCCTCTGCGGCCTCCCGGTACCACCGCGCGGCCTCCACCACGTCCCCCCGAGCCGCGGCCAGCATCCCGACCCGCACCTGCGCCCGACGATGCCCGAGCGAAGCCGCCCGCTCGTACCACTCCTCGCACTCGCTCTTCTCGTGCACCGTCTCGCCGAGCTCATGGGAAGGCACCGGCGGCCGCCGCGCGTCCAGCACGGTGGCCAGCCGGTACGCCGCCTCGGCACTGCCACCCCCCGCCGCACACCGCAGGTACCGCTCCGCCTCTCGGTCGTCCCCGTCCCGCAGCCGCGCGATCCCGACCTGGAGTGCCGCCTCCGTGTGCCCGGCGCCCGCCGCCCGCTCGTACCACCGCAGCGCGACGGCGTCCTCGCCCCGCCCTGCGAACAGAATCCCCAGGTTGAACGCGGCGTCGACGCTCCCGGCCTCCGCGGCCTTGGAGAACCACGGCTCCGCGCCCGTCGCGTCCCCGCCCTGCAGCAGCAGGATGGCCAGCGCGTTCGCCGCCTCACGGTGCCCGGCGTACGCGGCCCGCCGGTACCACTGCTCGGCCTGCGCGGTACGCCCCTGCTCGGCGCAGAGCAGCGCGAGGTTGTACGCCCCGTTGTCGTCGCCGGCATCCATCGCCGCCCGGTACCACCGCTCGGCGGTCTGCGGCTCACCTCGCTCGGCGTGCAGCGCGCCCAGCGCGTTGGCGGCGTTGCCGTCACCGTCCTGCGCGGCCCGCAGCCACCACACGGCGGCGCTGTCGGTGTCCCCGGCGTCCCTCAGCAGGAACCCGAGCGCGCAGGCGGCCCGCGCCTCGCCGTCCTTGGCGGAGGTCAGATACCAGCGCCCGGCCTCCTTGAGCTCACCGCGCCTCTCCAGAATCGCCCCGAGGTGCAGCGCGGCCCGCCGGTGTCCGCGCGCGGCGGCCTGCCGATACCACTGCTCGGCCTCTTCCGTCGCAGAAGCACCGGAGACACCGGAGGCAGCGGAGACTCGGGAGGCGCGGGAGACGCCGGAGACGCCGTCGTCAACCCCGGCGTCCCCCTCGCCCATCGCCTTGCGATCAAGCGCGCGGGCCAGCCGGTACGCGGCTTCCCGATGCCCCCGCTCGGCAGCGGACCGCATCCACAACTCGGCCCCGGCGTCCCCGCGATGCTCCAGAAGATCGGCGAGGGCGTACGCGCCCAGCGCGTGCCCCTGTTCGGCGGACTGCCGCAGCCAGTACTCCGCGGCCGGCTCGTCGCCCCGCTCCCGGTGGTGCCGGCCCAGCGCGTGCGCCGCCGCGGCGGACCCGGCGACGG
This sequence comes from Streptomyces sp. NPDC033131, assembly GCF_055578365.1. Classification (NCBI taxonomy): domain Bacteria; kingdom Bacillati; phylum Actinomycetota; class Actinomycetes; order Kitasatosporales; family Streptomycetaceae; genus Streptomyces; species Streptomyces sp. NPDC033131. The sequence goes on along the minus strand of NZ_JBVIPA010000001.1, from coordinate 591,444 downwards.
CGGCGACCCGCCACCATCCGGCAGCGTCGTCGGCGTATCCGCGCTGGTGGAGGAGGACTCCCAGGTTGTTGGCGGCGGCCCGGTCACCGGCCGCGGTGGCGGCACGCAGATGGGGCTCGGCTCCGCCGAGATCACCGCGGCGCAGCAGCATGGCCCCGAGGACGCTCATCGCCTCGACGTCGCCGGTCTCGGCGGCGATCCGTCGGCGGATCTCTTCGGCCGCGTCCTCGGCGACACCCTCGACCACCTCCCCGGCCTCGTCCCGCCCGGAAGGTTGCACAAAACGCCCTGTCTCGAACAGAGTTGCCTTGTCCCCCATAACGTCCATCGTCGCACCACCTGCAACCTGGGTACACCTGGTATACCGCAGCCAGTGAGGTCACTACAGCGTTTTGTCGACATGCCCACAGAGAGACAAGTCAAACACAGACCGCCCAACTCCCCACGGCGGCACAGCCGTCCCTCGTGTCGGCACATGCGTTCGCACATCACGAAGGCCCGGATCCTTTTCAGGATCCGGGCCTTCGTCGGCCTACGACTCTCATCGCCGACCTGTAGTAGCGGGGACAGGATTTGAACCTGCGACCTCTGGGTTATGAGCCCAGCGAGCTACCGAGCTGCTCCACCCCGCGCCGTTGTTCTGCAACCGTATCACGGCGCGGGGTGGGCTTTTGATCAGCCGCTGTCGGGGCTGCCGCTCGGGCTCGGACTGCCGCTGGGACGGGGGCTGCTGGTGCCGCCACCACCCGTCTTGTCGGCTGCGGCCTGCGCGTCCTCGGCCCGCTGGAGCGCGTCCTCCAGGTCCTTCTGGGCCCGGCCGTACGCCTCCCAGTCACCCTTCTTCAGGGCTTCCTGGCCGGCGTCGAAGGCCTTCTGGGCGTCGTCCAACGCGGCTTGGACCGTCGGGTTGCCGGATGTCGGCGGTGGTGTGGCCGTACCGCCGTCATCCTCGCCCTCGTCCGGTGGCTCGGTGGTCGGGCCCTGCGCACCGAAGACCTTGTTGAGGGCCTGGTCGAGGGTGTCCTCGAAGGCGGTGTTGCCTCCATAGGACACCAACACCTTCCGCAGCAGCGGGTACTTGAGTCCACCACCGCGTACGTAGACCGGCTCCACGTAGAGCAGTCCTCCGTCGAGTGGCACCGTCAGCAGGTTGCCGTACTCCACCTCGGAGTCGCCGCCCTGCAGAAGTCTGATGGACTCGGCGATGTCCTGTTCGGAGTTGAACTGGCTCTGCACCTGTTTGGGCCCGTTGACGGTCGTACTGGTCGGCAGCTTCAGGATTCTGATCTTGCCGTAGTCGGGTGTGCCCGCCTCCGCGTCGACCGCCATGAACGCACTGAGGTTGTCACGGCCGTTGGGGGTGAAGGTGGTCGTCAGCGAGAACGCCTGCGCCGACTGGTCGGGCATCCTCATGCTCAGGTAGTACGGCGGCACCGCGTCACCCGACTTGTTGGTCGGGTCGTTCGGCACCTGCCACACCTCGCTGCCACTGAGGAACGTGTCCGCGTCCTCGACGTGGTAGCGGCTGAGCAGCTCGCGCTGGACCTTGAACAGGTCCTGCGGGTACCGGAGATGGGCCATCAGCGGCTCGGAGATGTCGCTCTTGGCCTTCACCGTGCCCGGGAACGCCTTCATCCAGGTCTTCAGGACCGGGTCCTGGGTGTCCCACTGGTAGAGCTTGACCTGGCCCGTGTACGCGTCGACGGTCGCCTTCACCGAGTTGCGGATGTAGTTGACCTGGTTCTGCTGGGCCACCACCGCACGCGAGTTGTTCGTCGCGGTCAGCGAGTCGGCCGTCGTGTCACCGAGGGTCGTACGCGAGGAGTACGGGTAGCCGTTCGTCGTCGTGTACGCATCGACGATCCACTGGATCTTGCCGTCCACGACCGCCGGGTAGGCGTCGCCGTCGATGGTCAGCCAGGGCGCCACCGCCTCCACGCGCTGCTTGGGCGTGCGGTTGTAGAGGATCCGCGACCCCTCGCCGATCGCTCCGGAGTACATGATCTGCGGCTCGCTGAAGGCCACCGCGTACGCGGCCCGGTTGACCGGGCTGGAGAGGTTGACCCCGCTGTCGTCCGTGTAGCTGAAGGTCTTCTCGCCGCTGTCGTCGGAGTAGTCGATCTCCTTCTGGGGACCGCCGACGATCGAGTACGTGGTGGTCTTCTCGCCGTAGTAGATCCGCTGCTGGTACGTCCCGAGGTCGCCCTGGGACGGCAGGTCGGACTCGGTGAAGACCGGACGGCCCTCGGCGTCGGCCGTGGTGCCCTTGGCGGCGACCACGCCGTACCCGTGGGTGTAGCGGAAGTGGTCGTTGATCCAGTTGTTCTTCGGAATGCCGTTGAGGTTCAGCTCACGCAGACCGATGACCGTGTCCTGGTCCTTGCCGTCCTTGCTGTAACGGTCGACGTCCAGGTTGGTCGGGAAGGCGTAGTAGTTACGCATCTGCTGGAGCTGCTGGAACGTCGGCGAGACGACGTTCGGGTCCATGACGCGGATGCTGGCCGCACCGTCCACGTCGTCGCGCAGCTTGGTCTTGTCCGTGGTCGTGGGCTTGCCCGCGTACTCGGTGACCTTGGTGTCGTCGATGCCGTAGGCCTCACGCGTCGCCTTGAGGTTCTTCTCGACGTACGGCGCTTCCTTGGCCTGCTCGTTGGGCTGGACCTGGAACTTCTGGACGATCGCCGGGTACAGGCCGCCGATGAGGATGGCGGACAGGACCATCAGGCCGAACCCGATCACCGGCAGCTGCCAGGTCCGCCGCCACAGGGTGGCGAAGAACAGCACGGCGCAGATCACCGCGATGCAGAACAGGATCGTCTTGGCCGGCAGGTAGGCGTTGGCGTCCACGTACCTTAGGCCGGTCCAGCTGTCGGTGGCCTTGAAGTCGCTGGACTTCACGGCCAGTCCGTACCGGTCGAGCCAGTACGCGACCGCCTTCAGGGCGACGAAGATGCCCAGCAGCACCGACAGGTGCCCGGTCGCGGCGGCCGTGGCCCGTGCGCCCGGGGACGTGACCCTGAGCCCGCCGTACAGGTAGTGGGTGAGCGCGGCGGCGATCACGGAGAGGATCGCGGCGGCAAAGCCGAAGCCGAGCAGGAACCGGTACCAGGGCAGGTCGAAGGCATAGAAGGAGACGTCCAGGTGGAACTGCGGGTCCTTCTGGTTGAAGGGCACGCCGTTGACCCACATCAGCCAGGTCCGCCACTGGCTGGATGCCGAGGCGCCGGCGATGAGGCCCACCAGGGCGGTGATCCCGAGGAGCAGCCACCTCTTGTACGGCGCGATGCCCATCCGGTAGCGGTCGAGGCTCTGCTGCTCCATCGACATGGCGCTCAGCGGCGGGCGCAGCCGGTGGGCCAGCCAGATGTTGAGGCCGACCGCCAGGGCCATCAGCAGGCCGAAGACGAAGAAGAGTCCGATCTTGGTCCACAGGGTGGTCGTGAACACGGACGAGTAGTTCACCGACCGGTACCAGAGCCAGTCCGTCCAGAACCCGGCGAACATGGTGAACGCCATGCCGAGGACGGCAAGCACGCCCAGTGTCATGAGCAGGGTCCGGACACGCCGGGACGGGCGGCCCACTCTGATCCGTGGCCCCGTCGGGCCTCCGCCGCGGTCCGGCATCTGGAAAGCCAAGGTGCGCACCTCGAAGTTCGCTGTTGGTCCGTCAGACCCGCGTCGTCACGGGCCGTGCATGGGCCACGTGATCGTAGGCCCTCACCTATGCAACTTACTCACGCTTTACTCGGTTCCCGATTCCGGCCCTGAACGAGAGAGGATTGTGACCATGTCCAACACCCCCATGGCGGCGAGCCCGCTCACCCGGGCCGTTCTCGAGATCGACGAGTACACCTCCGGCCTCGGCTGGGACCAGCCCGCCCGCCTCTTCGCCCTCGTAGACACCGCCCGGCTGCGCACCCAGGAACCCGCCCTCGCGGCCCAGCTCGGCCTCGACGCGGAGCAGCAGACCACCGGCCTCACCCCCATCGAGCAGGAGGAGATCCCCGCGGGCAAACCGCTCGACGAGTTCCTCGGCACGATCGCCTGGCCCGACGCGGTGGTCGGCTGCGCTCTCACGGTGGAGCGCCTGATGCTGCCGCCGTCGGCGGAGGCGTCCGTCCCGGAAGGGCTGACCGAGAAGAAGCTCGCCCAGTGGGTGGCCGGGCATCCGGACCGTCAGGAGGTCCGCATGACGGTCGCGGTCCTGCGGGACGGGGCACGCGACTCGGCCCTGCGACTGCGCGAGAAGGACTCACCGACGGAGGTCCTCACGGGCGGCGACCTGGTGCCCGGCCTTGCCGAGGCGCTGTCGGCGACGTTCGAGGACTGAGTTCTTCCGGTACGGCGATGGGGGCGTCCGCCTGTGTGAAGGGCGCCCCCAGCCGCGTACAAACCCGAGCCCGTCAGCCCTTGGTCGTGCACTTCGGCAGGTCGGCGGTGTCGCCGGCGCGGATGTCCTTGAGGGCGCCGAGGGCATCGTCGATGGTCTTCACCTTGACGAGGGTGAGCCCGTCGGGGGTGTCGCTTGCGGCGGCCGCGCAGTTGTCGGCAGGGGTGAGGAAGTACTGGGCGCCCTTGCTGCGCGCGCCGACGGTCTTCATCTCGATGCCGCCGATGGGGCCGACCTTGCCGTCGTCGTCGATGGTCCCGGTGCCGGCCACGAACTTGCCGCCGGTGAGACTGCCCGGGGTGAGCTTGTCGTAGATGCCGAGCGCGAACATCAGCCCGGCACTCGGCCCGCCCACGTCCGCGAGCTTGATGTCGATGGTGAACGGGAACGTGTGGTCCGTCCCCGCGGAGATCCCGACGATGGCACGCTTGTCGCCGTCGTCGTCGGACGTCCTCGTCGTGATGGTGATGTCCTCGGTCCCGGTCGCCGCCCTGTTCTCCTTCTCCGCGGCGGCCTGTTCCTTGGCGGGCACGATCGTGAAGACGACGTCCTGGCCGGGCTGGTGCTTGGTGACCAGTTTCGCGACGTCGTCGGGCTCCTTCACCGCCGTGCCGTCGACGGCCTTGATCACGTCACCGGCGTGCAGCCTGCCCTCGGCCGGGGAGTCCTTGACCACGGTCGAGACGATCACCCAGGACTGCACCGGCACGTCCAGCTGCTCCAGGGCGGCGACCTTGGCGCTCTCCTGGGACTGGCTGAACTCCTCGGCGTTCTCCTGGGTGGACTGCTCCTCCGTCTTGCCGTCCGGGTAGAGGGTGTCGTGGGGCACGACCTTGTTGTCGTGCGCAAGCCACCCGTAGACGGCCTCGACGAGGTTCATCTTGTAGTCCGCGCTGGTCACCCGGACGGTGGTCATGTTCAGATGCCCACTCGTCGTGTACGTCTTCCGCCCCGAGATCTGCAGCACCGGCTCGCCGCCGTGGTCCCCGAGCGTGTTCACCGTCGGGCCCGGTGACATCTCCGCATACGGGACGTTGATGAAGACTCCCGCGCACAGGAGCCCGATCAGCATCAGAGTGGAGGCGAGCATCGTCGCGGTGCGGCGTGGCATGCCACGACAGTACGGGACGCCTCTGTCAGCGCACCGTCAGGGCCGCGTCCGGGTCACGTGCCGGACCGGGGCTTCTCCATGGCGGCACGGAAGCGGGCGTACCCGTCGAGTTCGGGGCCGTCGCTGCGCGCTTTTCTGGTCCGAGTGGCCCAACCGCCCCAGAGACCGGCGCCGATCGCAGCCGCAAGCGGAATCAACAACCAGGCGAGCGCCGCCATGCCGTCCTCCTTGCCCTGATGAGTGACCACGCCTGACTGATCAGCAGATTAACCATCCGCACTGACAACGCTCACGCCAGGGGTGCGGTTACGCAACCGGAAAACGCGTCACGGGGAGTGAGGCGGGTCAGCAGGCGCCGACCCACTCCTCGGTGCCGTCGGAGAACTTCTGGTGCTTCCAGATGGGCACCTCGTGCTTGAGGTCGTCGATCAGCTTCCGGCAGGCCTCGAAGGCCTCTCCACGGTGAGGGCACGACACGGCGACCACGACGGCGAGGTCCCCGACCCGGAGGTCGCCGATCCGATGCACCGCCGCCAGGGCCCGCACCGGGTACTCGGCGACGACCTTCTCGGCGATCCGCCGCATCTCGGCCTCGGCACTGGGGTGGCAGGAGTAGCCGAGCTCGTCTACGTCGGCACCACCGTCGTGATTCCGCACGGTCCCGACGAACAGCGCGGTCCCGCCCGCGGCGTCGTCCCCGACGGCCCGGAACACCTCGTCCAGGGACAGAGGCGTCTCCCGGATGGCGAGGAGCTTGACGGGATCCTGTGCGGCCTGCTCACCGGGGTGGTCGTGTGTGGGTGCCATGCCCCTATCGTGCCGCACGCCGCGAACAACGGGGAATGCCGGCAGATGGCCTCCGTCGGCCTGCGGGCAGCCGTGCCGCACGGCGGCACGGATGGGCGCAGGCGGCGGCGCCTCCGTCAGCGCCCCCGCCCGGGCCGCACACCGCGCACCTCACGAGGACGCTCCCCGTACGCCTCAGATTCGCCGCCGAGCCTTCCGCGCCCGCCGCACCACCGCCGCCGCGCCCAGCAGAGCCACCGTCGCCCCCGCGGCGCCCGCCGCCGTCGCGTCCCTGCGCCCGAGCCGCCGCCCGGCCACGGTGTGCCGCCCGGCGACCTCCCCCAGGAGTTCCGCGAGGACTTCCTCGTTGGTCCACCGCGGCCGCCATCCCGCGTCGTGCAGCCGGCTCCCGCTCACCACCCAGGGGTACATCGTGTACGCCAGGTCCCCCGCCGGGGACGGCGTCAGCCCGATCCGGTGCAGCCGGGCCGCCGCTCCCAGAGCGACGGCGGACGGCAGCTCCATCCGCCGGATGCCGCTGAGCTCCTCGACCTCCTCCTGCTCCAGCCAGCCGTCGCACCCGACCGAGAGTTCCCCGTCGACCTTCTCCAGGGCGGCGTACTCCAGAGCGCTGCACAGATCCTCGACGTGACAGAACTGCCAAGCGGGCCTCGAGCCGGCCACGACCAGGAGCCGAGGGGATTCGAAATACCTGGTCAGGGCGGTGTCCGTCTCCCCCACCAGCACGGCCGGCCGGACCACGGTGACGTTGAGTCCCGGATGCGCCCGCGGGGCGCGCCGCCCGAGCCGTTCGATCTCCAGCAGGTCGCCGACCCCGGTCGCCTCCGCGGTGGCCCGCAGTTCCGCGTCCTCGGAGAGCGGCAGCTCGTTGTCCGGCAGAGCGCCGTAGACCATGGCCGACGTGCACAGCACGACCCGGTGCACCCCGGCCGCCGCGGCAGCCGTCAGCACGGTCTGTGTCCCCCGTACGTTGTAGGCCGTACGGGCGGCCGCGTCGGTCTCCAGGTCCAGGTCGAGCGCGAGATGCACGACCACGTCGGCGCCGCGCAGCTTCTCGGCGATGGCCGGATCCCGCACATCGAGGATGTGCCACTGTGCCGCCGCGCACTCCCCGCGCCGCTCGTCGATGGCGATGACCTGCTTGATCTCGTCCGACGCGGCGAGCCGCTCGGTGAGCAGTGCGCCGACTCCGGACGCGGCACCGGTGACCGCGACGACGGGCCCGCGCACACCGGACGTGGTTGAGTGGTTTCGCGCTGCGCGAACCTGCGGATCTGGGGAACTCACCGGGCGTCTCCAGCGGTTGTCTTCAGTACGAACGCGCGTGACGCGTACGTACCAGGTGGCATCCATCCTGCCGCAGGCCGAGAGTCGGCGAAGCACCGAGGCCCGAAGCGCCCATGGTGTCTACGCTGGGTGGTGTTATCGGGCAGCCGTGCCGTCGGACAACCGACGGCCTTACCAGCCGAGGAATCCCGTGAGTGACACCCCATTCGGATTCGGCCTTCCGCCGGAGGAGCCGGACGACGGCGACGAGGGCAAGAAGAAGGACCAGGAGAGCGGTGGTGGTCAGGGGCCGGCCAACCCGTTCGGTTTCGGCGGGCTGCCCGGTGCCGGAGGCTTTGGCGGCCCCGGTGCGGACAATCCGCTCGCCGCCATGTTCGGTTCGCTGAACCCCACCGACCTGGGCGCCGCCTTCCAGCAGCTGGGCCAGATGCTCTCGTACGAGGGCGGCCCGGTGAACTGGGACATGGCCAAACAGATCGCCCGCCAGACGGTCTCCCAGGGCACGGCGGAAGGCACCAAGGACGCGAGCGTCGGCCCGGCCGAGCGCAATGCCGTCGAGGAGGCCGTCCGGCTCGCCGACCTGTGGCTGGACGACGCGACGTCCCTGCCGTCGGGCGCGGGCTCCGCGGTGGCGTGGAGCCGCGCGGAGTGGGTCGAGGCGACCCTGCCCGCGTGGAAGGAGCTCGTGGACCCGGTCGCCGAGCGCGTCGGCGCGGCCATGGGTGACGTCCTGCCGGAGGAGATGCAGGCCATGGCCGGCCCGCTGATCGGCATGATGCGCTCGATGGGCGGCGCCATGTTCGGCACGCAGATCGGGCAGGCCGTCGGCGTGCTCGCGGGCGAGGTCTTCGGCTCCACCGACATCGGCCTGCCGCTCGGTCCGGCCGGCAAGGCCGCACTGCTGCCGGTGAACATCGAGGGGTTCGGCAAGGACCTCGGCGTGCCGAAGGAGGAGGTGCGGCTGTATCTCGCCCTGCGGGAAGCCGCCCACCAGCGCCTCTTCGCGCACGTGCCGTGGCTGCGCTCGCACCTGTACGGCGCGGTCGACGGCTACGCGCGCGGGATCAAGGTCGACACCGCCAAGCTGGAGGATGTGGTCGGCCAGTTCGACCCGCAGAACCCCGAGCAGCTGCAGGACGCCCTCCAGCAGGGCATGTTCCAGCCGGAGGACACGCCCGAGCAGAAGGCCGCCCTGGCTCGTCTGGAGACGGCCCTGGCGCTTGTCGAGGGCTGGGTGGACGCGGTGGTCCACGCGGCCGCCAAGCCACGCCTGTCGTCGGCGGACGCGCTGCGCGAGACCCTGCGTCGCCGTCGCGCCTCGGGCGGCCCGGCCGAGCAGACGTTCGCCACGCTGATCGGCCTGGAGCTGCGCCCGCGCCGTCTGCGGGACGCCTCCCGTCTGTGGGCCTCGCTCACCGACGCGCGCGGTGTGGACGGCCGGGACGCCCTGTGGGCCCACCCGGACATGCTGCCCACGGCCTCCGACCTGGACGACCCGGACGGCTTCGTGCACCGCGAGCAGTTGGACTTCTCCGAGCTGGACAAGATGCTCGGCGAGGCGGCCGGCAAGCCCGACCTCAAGAAGAAGGACGACTCCAAGGACGACTCCAAGGACGCGGACAAGGGCGACGACACCGAGTGAGCCTGTACGACGACGCGGTCCTCGTGCTGAAGGGCTACGAGGACCAGCAAGAGCTGAGCCAGGCCTACCTGGACCACCTCGCGGCACACCCGGACGGCATGTGGAAGGCATGCCGGGCCGGTCACCTCACGGCGAGCGCCCTGGTGATCGACCCGGAGCGCGGGCGGGTGCTGCTCACGCTCCACAAGAAGCTGCGCATGTGGCTCCAGACGGGCGGCCACTGCGAGCCGCAGGACGCCTCCCTGGAGGCGGCGGCCCTGCGCGAGGCCACGGAAGAGTCCGGCGTCGAGGGGCTGACGCCGCTTCCGGGCGGTCCGGTGCGCCTGGACCGGCATCCGATCCCGCCGCCGTGCCACTGCCACTTCGACGTCCAGTACGCGGTCGTCGCCCCGCCCGGCGCGGCGCACGCGGTGAGCGACGAGTCTCTTGACGTGCGCTGGTTCGAATACGACGAGGTGGCGGCCGTGGCGGACGAGTCGGTCGTACGACTGCTGGACGCGACCCGCGCCAGGCTCTTAACGTGTGTAAGGGGCGACCGCCATGGCGGTCGCCCCTTACGTTTGCCTCCCGGGCGATGCCGGAGGCTCAGGCGTTGCTCCCCCCGAGGGAGTTCCCCCGCATGTTGAACTGGCCGAGCATCCCCGAGTTGCGCAGATGCTGCGGCGGCAGCAGCTCACTGGGCTGTACGAGGACGTGTCCCGTGCCGGAGAACTGCATCTCCCAGCCCTCGCCGGTGGAGCCCTTGCGGCGCCACACGGCGGACGTGGAGGTGGGGGCCTGGAGCTGGGTCCGCAGGGACGTGGACCAGGCGACCACGGCGTCGGCGTCGCAGCAGACGTTCTTCTCCGGGGTCACCTCCATCACCAGCGGCTCGCCCGAGGTCATGAGGACGACCTGCCCGGAACCTGACAGCTCCAGGTTGTAGGCCCCCGCCGACGCGATCTCCACGGCACTGTCGACCGCGACGATGCCGACGCCCAGGGAGCCGTCGAAGGCGAGGACGTAGGAGCTGTCGACGGTCAGGCCGCGGCCGACCTCCATGATGTGCAGGTGCTGGGCGAGGTTGGCGAGGTAGACGACGCCGTTGCCCTTGCAGCGCATGAGCTCCAGGCGCTCGCCGGTCATCCGCTCGACGTTGCGCCAGCTGCGGTTGCGGTACTGGCTGTCGAACTCCACCTGCCCCTCGAAGGCCACCATGGCACCCTGGCGGGCGAGCACGGCGCTGCTGCCCTGGGTGACGTCGGTCTTGAGGAGCTGCGGGTTCTGCAGGGTGTAGCGGCCGGTGGACTCCACCGGGACGTGTGCGAAGAGTGTGCTGTGCATGATGTGCGTGGTGCTCCCTTCAGCCCCGGATCTTGAATCGGTCGCCGGTGTCCTCGCTCGGCTGGACGACCACGAAGCCCTGTCCCTTGAAGCCGATCTGGAAGGCCTCACCACTGCCCCGGCCGATGAGGGCGCTCGCCTTGACCGTGCGGCGCGCCTTCATGTCCAGGCCGGTCGTCCAGGCGATCAGCGCGTCCGGGTCGACGTACGTCTCCCGTTCGGCGCAGTCCAGGGCCATCGGAATGCCCCGGCTGACCAGCGCGACCCATCCGGTGCCCCGGATGACGAGGTTCGTCAGGCCCGAGCCGGAGAGCTTGGCGAGCCCCTTGACGGGCTCGATGGCCAGCTCCAGCGAGGCGTCGCAGGCCAGCAGCGTGGCGCCGTTGACCGAAAGTGCTTCGCCGTTCAGGTGGAGGACGAGGATGTCGCCCCCATAGTCGGCGAGGTAGAGATCGCCGTCGCCGCGGCACAGCATCAGTTTGCCGCCCTCACCGGTGACCATCTCCTCCGCCGAACGGCGCAGGGTGGCGGGCGGCCCGTCGAACTGCACATAGCCCTCGTACGCGATCATCGAGCCGGCCTTGGCCAGCAGATCGTGCCCGGTGGCCATGGTGACCTTGAGCGTCTTGGAGCTGTGCACCGTCATCCGGACGCCGGTCGAAGCGGCGCGGTGCGCGCTGAGAGTCTGGGTGTCCATGGGCCTCACACCTCGAAGGGCTGTACGACGACGAAGTTGCCGGGAGCGCCGCGGAACTGGAGGTTCACGGCCTCCGAGGTCTGCCGGGAGTACCCGGAACGGCGCAGCCTGAGCGCGGTCGTGGTGACGGCCTGCGCACCGGCGGACCAGGCGATGACGGCGTTGCCGTCGACGTAGGTGGCCGGGCCCACCGGGATGACGACCGGCACGCCGCGGGTCTTCACGGCGACCGCCCCGGTCCCCGAGAAGAGCATGCTGAACAGGCCGCCACCAGGCAGCCCCGCACCCTCGATGCGACGCACCTCGGTGTCCAGTGCCTCGTCGAAGGCCAGCACGCCCTGGGCGCTGGTGTAGATCTGCTCCCCCTGAAGTCGGATGACGAACACCCGGCTGGCCTCGTCCGCGAGGAACACCTCGCCGTCGCCGGCGCAGCGCATCAGGGACATGCCCTGGCCGGTGAGCGCCCCGGTGAGCTTGCCGAGCAGCCCGGAGCCCTTGTGGGCGAAGTCGATGTCGCCCTGGTAGGCGACCATGCTGCCCTGCTTGGCAAGGATGGGGGCGCCCTTGGTGAGCGTGGCCCGCACGAGCTGGGGGTTCTGCTCCGTCCAGCGGTCCCCTACGGGGGCCTCCGCGTACTTCGTCAGGACGACGCGGACGTTCGCCTCGGGCGGCACCGGCGCGATCGTCGTGGCACCGCCGAAGGGCTGGCCCTGGCCCGGGAAGGCCGCGGGGGCGCCTGGGGGCGCGAACGTTCCGGGGACGGCGCCGGGGGGCGTGAACATCTGCGGGCTCGTCGGCGCGGGCGGCGCCTGCGGCGGAACGCCGGGCGGGGTGCCGGTTCCGGCGGGCGGGGTGGTCCCGACGATCGTCGGAGCCGAGTGGAGGGACGGGGCCGCCGGTGCGGGAGCTCCGAAGCTGGGCGCCGGGGGCGCCGATGGCGGGGCGGCCTGCTGCGGCGGAGGTGCGAAGGCCGGTGCCTGGGTCTGCGGCGGGGCGGCGGGGGCGGGCTCCTCCTCGGCGACCTCTCCGCCGAAGTTCTTCAGCAGCGCGTCGAGGCCGCCGTCGAAGCCCTGCCCGACCGCGGCGAACCGCCACACGTCCTTGAGATAGAGGTCGCCCAGCATGACGGCACGTTCCGTGGAGAACTCGCTGCCGTCGAAGGAGTACCGGGCCACCTCCTCGCCACCGGCGACGATACGGACGTATCCCGGGGCGATCTGCGACATCTGTCCGGCGCCGTCGATCGTCGCCGTGAACGAGAGCTTGTGGATCTGCGGCGGGATCTTGTCGAGGGTGACCCTGAAGGCCTCCGTGTCGCCCGCCTGCGCGCCCAGCAGCTGAATGGATTCCTCGGGAGACTTCGGCTGGTTGAAGAAGACGAAGTACCGGTCGTCCGAAAGCCGTTCGTCGGCGTCGAGACCGAAGCAGCTGATGTCGAAGGTCAGCCCGGGGCCGGAGATCTGTACACCCACGTACAGATCGGTGCCCGCGGTGAGGTCACTGATCTTGGCCTTGTGGCCGCGTTGGAATTCCCTGGCCATGCGTAACGACCGTCCCCCATCCCGAATGCAAGTACGTCGCGACAGGCTAACGGCAAACTCGGACACCAGAGGATCTCGGTACAGATCCGGTACAAAATCCCACGTGGGGCCGCCGTCACTCCCCCCGTACGTCCGGCAGGTGCGGCAACCGCTCGGCGGCCACGACCCCTTCGAGATATCCCCGGGCCCGCTCGGTGCGCGGATAGGCCTCCAGCAGCCGCCAGAAGCGGGGCCCGTGCCCGGGGACCAGCAGATGCGCGAGTTCGTGCAGAAGGACGTAGTCGACGACGTACTCAGGCATGCCCTGCAGACGGTGCGACAGCCGGATGCTGCCTTCGGAGGGGGTGCACGAGCCCCAGCGGGTGTTCTGGTTGGTGACCCAGCGCACCGAGTTCGGCCGGGCCTTGCCCTCGAAGTACTGGGCCGACAGGCGCTGCGCCCGCTCGGCCAGCTCGGCATCACCGAGGACTCGCTTGCTCTCCTGCGCGGCCAGCTTGTCGAGCATGACGCTCACCCAGCGCTGCTCCTCTGCCTCGGACATCCGGGCAGGGATGAGCACCACGGTGCGATCGCCCTCGCGGTACGCGGAGACCGTCCGGCGTCGACGGGAACTCCTGCGCACCTCGATCGCGCTCGCCCCCGAGCCGCTCGGCGGCAGGCTCGTCGTACTGCGCTGTGGTGTTCCGGCGCGGTGTAGTGGGTCGGCGGGCACGCCCCGACGTTACCCGCTGCGCACGCGGGAAGTCCCGACTCCGGGGCGGTTCGCTTCCGATCCCCCACATGCGTTTGATTCATGCGACTGACTTGTACGACGAATATCCACTGCCTGTGGACAACTTTCGGCGCCGGGTGGCGGGCCCGGGCATGCTGGCACCACCGGCGGAGCTGCGGCCGACCTCCACCGGCAGGCGGGAATGTTCTTCAAGGGCTACGAGGGCTACGGGGGCCTGTCATGCAGTCGCTGGATCCGCATCCAATGATTCCGCCGGTTCCGACCGTTCCGCTGGTTCCGCTCGTGAAGCCCGCGCTCCGGCGCGGCTGGCGGGATCTCAACACCGTGCAGTTCGGGATGACCCCGGCGCACGCGATGACGCTGGGTCCGATGGACACGGCGACGGGCAGCTTTCTGGACCTGCTCAACGGCACGCGCGGACTGCCGCTCCTACGGGAGGAGGGCCGTCGGATGGACCTGCCGGACGGGCATGTCGACGCGCTGGTGGAGCGGCTGTCACGGGCCGGACTCGTCGACGACGCCAAGGGCGGCGGCCCCGCCGCCGAGACACTGCGCGCCAAGAAAGAGGTGCTCGACCGGCTTGGCCCCGACCTGGCCTCACTCTCCCTGACCACATCCGAACCGGGCGAGGCGATCAGGCTCCTGGCCGCCCGCCGCTCCCTGCGCGTCCAGGTCAGGGGTGCCGGACGGGTGGGCGCTGTCCTCGCCTCACTGCTTTCCGGCGCCGGGGTCGGCGAGGTCGAGGTGCGCGACGTCGGCTCGGTCGAGCCGGGTGACGTCGCGCCGGGCGGTCTGCCGGCCGAGTCCGTCGGCGACCGCAGGGAGGAGGCGGCGCGGCGGGCCGTACGGCGGTCGGCGCCGGACCGCCCACCGCGCCGCGGCACCCGCACGCCCTCCGAGGGCGAGGACCCCGGCCTGTCCCTGGTGATCCTCGCCCCACGGGACGACGTCGACGTGCACGCACCCGTCCCGTCCGCCGCCGATCCGCTGATCACCTCGGGCACACCCCATCTGTACGTCGGCGTGGTGGAGGCGACCGGGATGGTCGGCCCGTTCGTGCTGCCCGGTGAGACGGGCTGCGCCGGCTGTCTGCACGAGGCCCGCACGGACCGTGACCAGACCTGGCCCCGTCTGATCGCCCAGTGGCGCTCCGGTACACAGCGCAAGGTGCGGTCCTGCGATCTGGCGCTGGCCACGACGGTCGCGGGCCTTGCCGCCGCGCACGCCCTGGCCTTCCTGGACGGCCAGGTTCCGTCCAGTGCCGGCGCACGCTGGGAGGTCTCGCTGCCCGCCCTCCACTGGCATGCGCGGCCTGTCTGGGGGCACCCCGCATGTCCTTGCGGGGCGGCGGAGAAAGGTAAGGGGGAACACACACCCAAGGAAGTGGAGTCACACGAGACAATGGCGGAGCAACAACCGTCGAAGGAGTTACGCCGCACGACCCACGCGGCGCGGCTGGCTGGGACCTGGAGGGCGCATGTCTGATCTTCCCCGCAAGGCGGTCACCCGTACCGCCAAGCTCGCCGCGCTGCCGCTCGGTTTCGCCGGACGGGCGACCTGGGGACTGGGCAAGCGGATCGTCGGCGAGTCCGCCGAGCTGGTCGGCCGCGAGCTGCAACAGCGCACGGCCGAGCAGCTGTTCAAGGTGCTCGGCGAGCTCAAGGGCGGGGCCATGAAGTTCGGCCAGGCCCTGTCCGTCTTCGAGTCGGCCCTCCCCGAGGAGATCGCCGGCCCCTACCGCGCGGCGCTGACGAAACTCCAGGAGGCGGCGCCTCCGATGCCCACACGCACCGTGCACGCGGTGCTGGAGGAGCGGCTCGGCGAGAACTGGCAGGAGCTGTTCCTCGAGTTCGAGGACAAGCCCTCGGCGGCCGCCTCGATCGGCCAGGTGCACCGCGGGGTGTGGAGCGACGGCCGTGAGGTGGCCGTCAAGGTGCAGTACCCCGGGGCGGGCGAGGCGCTGTTGTCCGACCTGAACCAACTGAGTCGATTCGCCCGGCTGCTGGGTCCCCTCATCCCGGGCGTGGACATCAAGCCGCTGATCTCGGAGCTCAGGGACCGGGTCTCCGAGGAACTGGACTACGGCCTGGAGGCACAGGCCCAGCATGCGCATGCCGAGGAGTTCGCCGGCGATCCGGACGTCGTGGTGCCCGATGTGGTCCACCAGTGCGACCAGGTGCTGATCACGGAATGGCTGGACGGCGTCCCGCTGTCGGAGGTGATCGCCGACGGCACCCAGGAGCAGCGCGACAGGGCCGGCCAGCTCCTGGCCCGCTTCCTCTTCTCGGGCCCCGCCCGCACCGGGCTCCTGCACGCCGACCCGCACCCGGGCAACTTCCGCCTCGTGCCCGGCGGCCCGGAAGGCGAGGACGACTGGCGCCTGGGGGTCCTGGACTTCGGCACGGTCGACCGCCTTCCGGGCGGCCTGCCGGCCACGATCGGCAAGTCCCTGAGGATGACCCTCGACGGTGAGGCGGAAGCCGTCTATGAGCTCCTGTGCGCCGAAGGCTTCGTCAAGGAGTCCATAGAGCTGGACCCCGACGCCGTCCTCGACTACCTCCTGCCGATCATCGAACCGGCCCAGGTCGAGGAGTTCACCTTCAATCGCGGCTGGATGCGCAGCCAGGCGACCCGGATCGGTGATCCGCGCTCCCCCGCCTACCAGTTGGGCAAGCAGATCAACCTGCCCCCGGCGTATCTGCTCATCCACCGGGTGACGTTGAGCACGATCGGCGTGTTGTGCCAGCTCGGCTCGACGGTGCGGCTGCGCGAGGAGCTGGAGGAGTGGCTGCCCGGATTCGTGCCGGAGAAGAGTCTGGAAGAAGACCTGGAGGAGAAGCCGGCGGCGGAGGCGTGAGGTTCCTCGGAGGTCTCACCACCAGGCCGAGTCCAGCCGCCCCTCGATCGCCCTGAGGTTCTCCCGGGAGCAGGTGTCGCAGAAGTACTGGCGCACGCCGTTCTCCACGGAGCACATCCAGGTGGGCTGCGGTGCCTGGGCCGCGGTGCCGCACCGGGCGCACACAAGGGCCTCGGGCTGCTCGGCGGAGCCGTCGTCGTCACTGCCTCCGGGAAGACTCGTCACCCCGCTGACGATATCCCCGTGACGTGCGTCGGCTGGCACAACGCACTGCGGGGGCCGGTCCGTTCGGACGGACCGGCCCCCGACGGGGAGCTTCGCCTCCCTTACCGGGAGGCCACCGCTTCAGGTGTGTTCGGGATTACTGCATGACGGCCAGGGCGAGCGCACGGCGAGCACGCAGCGAGGCGCGCTCCGCCCGGCGCTGCATCCGGCGAGCGGTCGCCAGGCGCACGGCCCGGCGTTCCTGCTCGGCCTCATGCAGTCGCTCGTGCATATGCGCGCGAGCGAGGGCTTCTGGGATGAGTTGCATCTCTCGGGTCCTGTTCTGGCGCGAGTCGATCGCACCACTGGTGGTGAAGTCTTCAGGCGCGGTGCCTGCGGGTTCGTACGTGGACGGCTTCATCGGGGCCTGCTTCTTGGGGTCGTGCGTGAAAGGACGGTCGATGGTTCCCGGGGTGTTCATGCCGTGACCGGGTTCTTGCGCGGGCGGCCACGAGGCCGCTTCCGGGCAACGACGACACCCTGGACGAACAGCTCGCCGCCCCAGACGCCCCAGGGCTCACGCCGCTCCTTGGCACCGGCGAGGCAGGCCTCGACCAGCGGGCAGGTGCGGCACAGGGACTTGGCGTACTCGACGTCCGCCGGGGACTCCGCGAAGAAGACCTCCGGGTCGTACGAACGGCAGGGGACGGGTACGCCGAGGTTCTCGATGGCGTCGTCGAGCGCGGTGAGCGCAGTGAGCGGGATCAAGGGGGAGTCCTCCGTGAGGCCGGGCGGGGGGATCGTTTCGGAAGGCGGTACGGACGGGGCGTGCGCTTCGAGTTGCACGGTTCGTCTTCCTCGTCTGTCGTTTCGGCCCTGTTGGGCCGAGTGGCGGCTGGTACCGGGTTCTTTTCTTGTCCCGAGGCCCCTTCGCTCCGTCGTCCCCGTTCGGGGACAAACAGAAGGGCCGCGGATCCCGGATGGGGTTCCGCGGCCCTGAAGGCGCCGGCCTGATCGACGATCAGGCTGGATCACTCCAGGGTTCTGGCCCACGGAAGGCCCACATCAGGTGGTGCTGTGTCGTCTGCTTCCGGCTTCCGGCACCGGCGGGCGCAAAGGCATAGACATGCGCCTGTGCCTTTACTGCTTCCAGTGCCTTGGTCGGTCGCTCATTGCGCTCCCGGACAGGAAGGGCCGCGAGAGACACGGAGGAGACCGGACGGACGGCACGGATGCCGGACAGACCGGTGCCCGGGTTCGAGGCGCCGAGGATGCACGTGGAGACGACCGAGCGATCGGTCACTTTGGCGGTGCTGATGGAGCTGAAGTTGATGCTGATCACTGGAATCGCCTCCTCTCGGCGTCTGGAGGGACCGGGGTGAACCAGTCCGACGGATATGCAAGTACAGCACGAAAGCGGGGCCTCCGAGAAGGCCTCCGTCCTCGTGGCTACGAACCTATGGGGATTGCTGGGGCATGCGCAAACTATTTTCTCGACGAGTTCGCGTCAGCCTTCAACTTCTTCTCCCCCGAGGTCCTGGCCTGCGCAGATCGCCAGAACATCGGCTCCGTAGCGGTTGAGCTTGCGCGCCCCGACCCCGGGGATCCGCGCCAGCTCCCCGTCGTCGTCAGGGACGGCCTCGGCGATCGCGATCAGTGTTTTGTCCGTGAAGACGCAGAAGGCGGGCTGCCCGCTGCGCTGCGCCTGGACCGCACGCCACTCGCGCAACCGCTCGTAAAGCCCCTCGTCCATGTCCGACGGGCAGTCCTCGCAGCGCATCAGCTTCATCTCACCGGCATCCGTGAGCGTGCGCCCGCACACCCGGCAGCGCGCCGGGGTGCGCTGGGTGCGCCGCGGGACGGCGCCGGCCCTGCCGGTGGTGGTGAAGCCGCGCTCGACTCCCCCGGAGCCGACCGCGGCACTCCGCCCGGCGGCGCCCGCCGAGCCCGGGCGCAGGCCGTCGAGGAAGCGGCTGGGCCTGCGGCTCGGACGGCCACCAGGCGCACGGGACAGGGCCCAGGAGACGTGCAGGCGCTCTCTGGCGCGGGTGACGCCGACATAGAGGAGGCGGCGTTCCTCCTCGATCTGCTCGTCGGTCTTTGCGTAGGTGATCGGCATCATGCCCTCGGCCACACCGACCAGGAAGACGACGTCCCACTCCAGTCCCTTGGCCGAGTGGAGGGAGGCGAGCGTGACGCCCTCGACGGTCGGGGCGTGCTGAGCGGCGGCCCGTTCGTCGAGCTCGGCCACCAGGTCGCTCAGGGTGGCGCCGGCTCTGGAGACGGCGAAGTCATGCGCGAGGTTCACCAGGGCGGCCAGCGACTCCCAGCGTTCTCGGACGGCCCCGGAGCCGGCCGGGGGCTGGGTGGTCCAGCCCTCGCCCGACAGCACGGCCCGCACCTGGGAGGGCAGGTCGACGGCGTCGTCGAGAAGGGAGTCGTTGCCGCCGAAGCGGGCCGCGCCGCGCAGCGCGACTCCCGCCTTGCGCACTTCGGGGCGGTCGAAGAACCGCTCGGCACCGCGCACCTGGTAGGGCACTCCGGCGTCGGCGAGGGCCTGTTCGTAGGTCTCGGACTGGGAGTTCGTGCGGAACAGGATGGCGATCTCGCTGGCCCGGCTGCCTGCGTCGATGAGCTCGCGGATGCGGCGGGCGGCGCCCTCGGCCTCGGCGGGCTCGTCGGTGTACTCGGTGTAGACGGGCTCGGGTCCGGCAGCACGCTGGGAGACCAGCTCCAGCCGGTGGTCGGCGGCACGGCCCCGGGCTTGGGCGAGCAGGCCGTTGGCGAGGTGGACCACCTGCGGAGTGGAGCGGTAGTCGCGGACCAGCTTGACGACGGTGGCGCCGGGGTGGCGGGTGCGGAAATCGAGCAGGTGGTCGGGAGTTGCTCCCGTGAACGAATAGATCGTCTGGCTGGCGTCGCCGACGACGCACAGGTTCTCCCGCTCGCCGAGCCACAGCTCCAGCAGGCGCTGCTGGAGCGGGCTGACGTCCTGGTACTCGTCGACCACGAAGTGCTGGTACTGGGAGCGGACCTGCTCGGCGATGTCGTGCCGGTCCTGGAGGACTGCGACGGTCAGCAGTAGGACGTCCTCGAAGTCGATGACCCCGCGGGCCCGCTTGAGGTCTTCGTAGGCGGAGTAGATCTGGGCGATCTCCGCCGGGGCGCGGGGGGACTCGCGGCCGGACTTGGCGGCCGCGGGCGCGTAGTCGGCGGGGACGGTCTGGGTGACCTTGGACCACTCGATCTCGCCGGTGACGTCCCGCAGCTCGCCGCGGTCGAGGCGGATGCGGCAGGCGGCGGCAGCGTCGGCGACGAGTTGGATCTTGCGGTCGACCAGCCGGGGCATGGAGCCACCGACGGCTTTCGGCCAGAAGTACTGGAGTTGGCGCAGGGCGGCCGAGTGGAAGGTGCGGGCCTGGACGCCGGCGGCGCCGAGCTGGCGCAGCCGGCCACGCATCTCGCCTGCGGCACGGTTGGTGAACGTGACGGCCAGCACACTGGAGGGCTGGAGGATCCCGGCCCGCACCCCGTAGGCGATGCGGTGGGTGATCGCCCGCGTCTTGCCCGTGCCGGCGCCGGCCAGCACGCACACCGGGCCGTGGAGGGCGGTGGCCACCTCGCGCTGCTCGGGGTCGAGCCCTTCGAGCACCGCGTCGGCAGAGCCCGGTGTCTGCGGGAAGGGCGGGGAGTGCGTTGCTGCTGTCACACGGCCATGCTGCCAGGTCGGCCGAGACGGGTGAGCCGGTTGTCCACAGGCAGGCACTCGTAGTCGTACTAATGCGGCAGGCGTCACGTCCGGCGAACCCGGCCGCTGGGAATGGTGGCCCTTTCACGTACGTTTCCCCACTGCGAGCGCACATCCCCGACCGCCGAAGGAGCACGAGAGACATGCCGGGCACTGTGACGATGTACAGCACCACGTGGTGCGGCTACTGCCGCCGGCTCAAGAGCCAGATGGACCGCGAGGGCATCGCGTACAACGAGATCAACATCGAGCAGGACCCGGATTCCGCCGCGTTCGTCGAGAAGGCGAATGGCGGAAACCAGACGGTGCCGACCGTGCTCTTCCCGGACGGGTCGACGCTCACGAACCCTTCGCTGGCTCAGGTCAAGCAGAAGATCGGCGCGTAACGGCCGCACGGACCTAGCGGTCGGCAGGCGGTCCCTGACGTTGTTTCAGGGGCCGCCGTCTTGTGGTTTGTCCCACACCAGCGTGTAGCGCCACAGCAGCCTGCGCCGGAAGCGCGATCCGGGAAGCACGCGGCGCGCGGCCTGCCGGACCTCGCTCCAGGACATCATCGAGTCCTCCATGGGCATGCCTGCCGGGCCGCCCTCGCCCCGGAAGAGCCGGTGGACCAGGTTCAGCGGCACACCCAGGGAGCCGATCACCCGGTCGAGCGGTGCCCGGTCGCGCGCCAGGCCTACGATCACCAGCCGCCCGCCGGGGGCCAGGAGCCGTACCAGTCGTCGCACCGCGTGCTCGAACTCCGCGTGGTGGACGACGGCGACCGCGCTCAGGAAGCCGTAGGTCTCCTCGGGCAGGCGCGGGTCGTCCAGGTAGTCCCCTTCGAGGAACGTCACGTCGCCGTACTCCCGCGCGCTCTCGCGCGCGAGCCGGATCATCTCCCGCGAGCGGTCCACGCCGGTGACGGTCTGGGCCCTGGCCGCGAGCTTGCGCGCGAGCAGTCCGTCGCCGCAGCCGACGTCGAGGGCCGCGCCGCAGCCGTCCGGCACGGCGGCGAGCACGACCGGGTGATAGTGGACGTTGTGGTTCCAGTACGGGTCCGGCATGTCCCGCGCCTCAGACGAAACTCCTCATCGGCAGCGGCTTGCCGTACCAGAGCTCGATCAGGCGGGCCGCGATGGAGATTCCGTAGGGCGGGAGCACCTCGCCGGAATCGAAGGCGGCGCGCAGTTCGTCGCGGGAGAACCAGCGGGCCTCGTGGATCTCGTCGCCGTCGACGTTGATGTCGGTAGAGGTGGCGCGGGCCATGAAGCCCAGCATGAGGCTGGACGGGAAGGGCCAGGGCTGGCTGGCGACGTACTCGACGCGGCCGATGCTGATGCCGGCCTCTTCGAAGACCTCGCGGCGCACCGACTGCTCGATGGACTCGCCGGGTTCGACGAAGCCGGCGAGCGTCGAGAAGCGGCCTTCCGGCCAGTGGACCTGACGGCCCAGCAGGATGCGGTCGTCCTCGTCCGTGACGGCCATGATCACGGCGGGGTCGGTGCGCGGGTAGTGCTCGGCGCCGCAGGCCTGGCAGCGGCGGATGTGACCGGCCGCCGCGATGATCGTGCGCTCGCCACAGCGGGAGCAGAAGCGGTGTGTGCGCTGCCAGTTCTCCAGGCCGACCGCGTGCACCATCAGCCCGGCCTCGCGGGGCGACAGGAGCAGACCCGCCTCGCGCAGCCCCGCGGCGCGCGCGGACTGGTCGATGCGGCCGGGAAACGCGTCCTTCTGGAGGGCGAAGTAGCGCACGCCGTCCTCGTCGATGCCGAGGAAATAGCGGTGTGCCTCGGTGAGGGGTGCTTCGAAGGACGGGGTCATGACGAGTTCGGTACGCCCGTCGGCCGTCTCGTCGATGAGGACCTGGCCGCCGGAGACCACGAAGCAGCGGGTGGTGGGGTGGCTCCAGGCCGCCGCGAGCCAGGCCTCGTCGAGCCGGTGGTGGGCGGCCCGGTCGATGCCGCTCGGGGCGGTGAGCGAGACGGGGCGGTCGGCGGTCTGGTCGGTCCAGGTGGTCACGAGTGCTTCCAACTCCCCCGGTGGAAAGGGTGTTTCGTGGGCGGTTCAGCGGGACGTACGGCGGGAGGCGACCGGGTCCGGCAGGGCGTGGCGGTACGGGACGGTTGTTCCAGTGTGCCCCGTGTGCCGCGCCGGTCCGGGCGGCGCGGGACCGTCAGGGCGCATGGCGCCAGTGCTCCGCGAGGTCGCTCCACAGATACGCGGCGGTCTCGACGCCCTTGAGGAGGAGGTCCAGCTCGACCTTCTCGTTCGGGGCGTGCCAGCCGTCGGACGGGACGGAGATGCCGAGGAAGAGCACGGGGGCGCCGAGGACTTCCTGGAGGTCGGCGGCCGGTCCCGAACCGCCTTCCCTGGTGAAGCGGACGGGCTTGTCGAAGGCGCGGCCCATGGCGCGGACGACGGACTGCAGGGCCGGGTGGTCCAGAGGCGTGAGGCACGGGCGCGTGGCACCGGTGAAGGTGATCTCCTGCCGGATCCCCGCGGGAACCTGCTCGGCGGCCCACTCGCGGACGGCCTTCTCGATGTGGTCGGGGTCCTGGCCCGCGACCAGTCGGAAGGACAGCTTCACCATGGCGGAGGCGGGGACGATCGTCTTGCTGCCGGGGCCTTGGTAGCCGCCGCCGATGCCGTTGACCTCGGCGGTGGGACGGGCCCAGATGCGCTCCAGGGTCGTGTGCCCGGCCTCGCCGTGGGTGGCGTACGACTTGGCCGTGCGCAGCCACCTCGACTCGTCGAAGGGCAGCTCGGCGAAGAGTGCGCGCTCACGGTCGGTGAGTTCGACAATGCCGTCGTAGAAGCCGGGGACCGTCACGCGCGCGTGCTCGTCGTGCAGGGCGGCGACGAGGCGGGCGGCGGCCGTGGCCGGGTTGGGGACGGCGCCGCCGAAGGAGCCGGAGTGGATGTCCTGGTCGGGGCCGTACAGCCGGATCTCGCACTCGGCGAGGCCGCGCATGCCGGTGCACACGGTGGGGGTGTCCTCGGACCACATGCCGGTGTCGGAGACGATCACCGCGTCGGCGCCGAGCCTTTGCGCGTGCTCCTGGACCAGCGCCCGGAAGTGCGGGGAGCCGGACTCCTCCTCGCCTTCGATCAGCAGCTTGAGGTGCACGGCCGGGGCGGTGCGGCCGGTCGTGGCGAGGTGGGCGCGGACGCCGAGTGTGTGGAAGAACACCTGGCCCTTGTCGTCGGCCGCCCCGCGCGCGTAGAGGCGGTTGTCACGGACGACGGGCTCGAAAGGCTCGCTGTCCCAGCCGTCCTCGCGGGCGGCGGGCTGTACGTCGTGATGGCCGTAGACGAGAACCGTGGGCGCCTCGGGATCGTCGCAGGGCCACTCGGCGAAGACGGCGGGCGCACCCGGGGTCTCCCAGACCTCGGTGACCGGGAAGCCGGTCTGCCGGAGCTTGGCGGCGAGCCAGTCGGCGCTGCGGCGTACATCGGTCGCGTGGCCGGGCTGGGCCGACACGGACGGGATGCGCAACCACTCGGCGAGGTCGTCGAGGAAGGCGGCACGGTGCTGCTCGATGTACGTACGGACGGCGCTGACGGCACTGTCAACGGGCTGGCTCATGGTCACGAGCCTATCCGCCCGCACCGACATCCTCGTCGTGCGGTTCCTCACCTCCCGGCTCCTCGAGGAGCAGCCGCTCCAGCGCGGCCCGGCCCGGCAGGTCGTTTGGTCGAACGACCTCGCCGCTGCGCACGTAGAGGAAGGTCGCCGTGACCGACTCCAGGGGTACGCCCTGCTGCTCGGCCCAGGCAAGCCGGTAGACGGCGAGCTGGAGCGGGTCGGCGGTACGGGTGCGGCTGGTCTTCCAGTCGACGATCTCGTACGTCGCAGCCGGACCGTCGCCTTCCTTGTAGACGGCGTCGATGCGGCCCCGGACCACGCGGCCGGCGATCGCGAGCTGGAAGGGGGTCTCGACGCGGTGGGGCGTTCGCTGGGCGTAGTCGGTGCGCTCGAAGGCTTCCTTGAGGGCTTCCAGGTCGCGTTCGTCGGCGATCTCGGCCTCGCTGCCGGGCAGTTCCTCCGGCTCCAGCATGGGCAGCGTCAGTGCCTCGAAGCGGGACTCGACCCAGGCGTGGAAACGGGTGCCACGGCGTGCTGCGGGCTGGGGCGGGCGAGGCATGGGGCGGGCCAGTTCCTGTGCGAGGCCGTCCGGGTCGGCGGCCAGGCGCATCAGCTGGGAGGCGGTCAGCGACGCGGGCAGGGGGACGTCGGTGACGCTCGCGCGGGCGCGCAGGAGTTCGCCGCTGAGGGCGTCCAGGTCACGGTCCCAGGAGGCGATGGTGCGGGCCTCCTCCAGGGTGAGAGGAGCACGCCCGGGCTGCGTGGGGTGGGGGCGCGCGGGTTCCGTACGGGGGTGCTCGGTGGCGTCCGGTCGCACGGCCTGGTGCGGGACGGTCGGGCGGTCCGGGCTCCAGGAGTCCCAGTCGGCCGAGTCCTCCGCGACGAAGGGGTCGTCCTCGTGGGGGTCCCCTTCATAGGGGTCCCCTTCGTAGAGGTCATCGAGGTCCCCCTCGGAGAGGTCATCCGCGACAACCGTGTCGTCGTCCGGCGGCACGGGCCAGTCCGGGTCGTCGAAGGTGTCAGGGTCATGGGTGGCCGCGGGGTGGCCGTCCTCGTGGGAGGCGAGGTGTTCCAGGTGGGACAGGACCGTCTCGGCGGCCGCTCGGCGCCGGGCCATGGACGTCTCGTCCAGGGGCAGGGGCCACACCTGGTCGGCGGTCTCCCGGTGCAGGGCCGGGTTCTGCTCGTCCTCGGCGGGCTCGTCCGCCCACGCCTCGATCTCGCCGTGTCCGGCCGCGCAGTGGTCGTACAGGGCCTGCAGGAAGTCGGACGGGCCGCGGGGCTTCTTCTGGGTGGGTCCCCACCAGTGGCCGGAGCCGAGGAGGAGGGAGCGGGGTCGGGTGAAGGTGACGTAGCCGAGGCGGAGTTCCTCGGTGTGCTGGTGCTCCTTCATGTCCTCGTGGAAGGCCTTCAGGCCGCGGGAGTCCCAGGAGGTGACGTCGGGGAGGGTGTCGGTGTCGCCACGCAGTCGGTGCGGCAGCACCTTGCCCTGGGCGGTCCACTTCTCGCGGCCCTGGGTGCTGGGGAAGGTGCCGGTGACCAGTCCGGGGACGGCCACCACGTCCCATTCCAGGCCCTTGGACTTGTGCGCGGTGAGCACCTTGACGGTGTTCTCCCCGCCGGGAAGGGCGTTGTCGAGGCCCTTCTCGTACTGGGCGGCGGTGCGCAGGAAGGCGAGGAAGGCGAGCAGGCTGGCCTCGTTGTCGCCGGCGGCGAAGGAGGCGGCGACGTCCAGGAAGTTGGACAGGGTCTCTCGGCGGCGGGCGGCCAGGGCGTGCGGGGACGCGGACAGTTCCACCTCCAGGCCGGTGACGGCAAGGACGCGGTGCAGGACGTCCATCAGCGGGTCGGACAGGGAGCGGCGCAGGTCGCGCAGTTCGGTGGCCAGGCGCGCGAACCGCACGCGTGCGTCCGGTGAGAAGGGCAGCCCGTCGTCGTCCCCGTCACCGTCGAGCGGCGTCTCCAGGAACGTGTCGAGGGCGTCCGCGAGCGATATCACCTCGGACGGGTCGACCCCCTCGACCGCCTCCGCGAGCCTGCGGTCGGGGTCGTCGTCGCCGTCCACGCGCGCGTGGGACACGAGCAGCCGGGCGCGCCGTCCCAAGAGGGCGAGGTCGCGCGGGCCGATACGCCAGCGCGGGCCGGTCAGCAGACGCACCAGAGAGGCGTTGGCGCCGGGGTCCTGAAGGACCTCGCAGACGGCGACCAGGTCGGCGATCTCGGGCAGATGGAGCAGGCCGGAGAGGCCGACGACCTCGACGGGGACGTCCCGGGCGACGAGCGCGCCCTGGATCTCGGCGAAGTCGGTGGCGGTGCGGCACAGGACGGCGATCTCGCCGGGCGCCTTGCCCGTGTTCACCAGGTGCGCGATGGAGTCGGCGAGCCAGTCGATCTCGTCGCCGTGGGTCGGCAGGAGGGCGCAGCGGACCATGCCGTCGCGTTCGGCGCCGGGGGCCGGGCGCAGGGCCTCCACGCCCGCGTGCATGGCGCGCAGGGGCTCGGCGAGGCCGTTGGCGAGGTCGAGGAGGCGGCCGCCGCTGCGGCGGTTCTCGCTGAGCGACTGGCGGGTGGCGAGGCGGCCGTCGGCGTCGGCGAAGTGCTCGGGGAAGTCGTCTAGGTTGGCGACGGAGGCGCCGCGCCAGCCGTAGATCGCCTGGCAGGGGTCGCCGACCGCGGTGACCGGGTGGCCGGTGCCGGCGCCGAACAGGCCCGCCAGGAGGATGCGCTGAGCCACGGAGGTGTCCTGGTACTCGTCCAGGAGCACCACCCGGAACTCGTCGCGCAAGACGCGCCCCACCTCGGGGACCTGGGCGAGCTGGGCGGACAGGGCGATCTGGTCGCCGAAGTCCAGCAGGTCGCGTTCGCGTTTGGCGGCGCGGTAGCGGACGACGAGGTCGGCGAGTTCGCGGCGGGCGGCGGCCGTCTCGGGCACCTTGCGCAAGGCCTCGTTGGTGAGCTTGGCGCCCTGGAGAGCACGCAGCAGATCGGCGTCGTACGCGCGCAGGTCCTCGGGTCGTACGAGGTGTTCGGCGAGCTCGGCATCGAGCGCGAGGAGGTCGCTGACCAGGTCGGCGAAGGAGCGGGTCAGCGCCGGGTAGGGGCCACGGGCCTCGCGCAGCACCCGCGCGGCCAGTTGGAAGCGGGTGGCGTCGGCGAGCAGCCGGGAGGTGGGTTCGAGGCCGATCCGCAGGCCGTGGTCGGTCAGGAGACGGCCCGCGAAGGCGTGGTACGTGGAGATCACCGGCTCGCCCGGGGGGTAGTCCGGGTCGATGACGTCGGGGTCGGTGACGCCGGCCTTGATCAAGGCCTTGCGGACACGTTCGGCGAGTTCACCGGCGGCCTTGTTGGTGAAGGTGAGGCCGAGCACCTGTTCGGGGGCGACCTGGCCGGTGCCGACCAGCCACACCACGCGGGCCGCCATCACCGTCGTCTTGCCCGATCCGGCTCCGGCCACGATCACCTGCGGCGCGGGCGGCGCGGTGATGCAGGCCGTCTGCTCCGGGGTGAAGGGGATACCGAGGAGCTCCTTGAGCTGATCGGGATCGGTGATACGGGCGGGCATGTCGGAGAGGCTAGCGGCGGCCACTGACAGCGGAGACCACATCGCCCTCGGGGCCGGGAGAAGAGCAGGTCAGCACGTGTGGTGCGGTCGATCACACGGAGTGCGGAGGGTCACGTCCGTCACTCGATCACGTGCCGTCCCTCGGGTTGCGCGCTGCACGACGCCCGGAACGCGCAGTGCGTGCAGTGCTGGCCCGCACTCGGCGTGAACCGCTCGTCGAGGACCTTGCCGGCGGCCGTGGCGAGCAGGTCGCCGACCCACTCCCCTTCCAGCGGCTCCTGGGCCTGCACCTTGGGCAGGGTCTCGCCGCCGTCCCGCTTGGGCGCGCCCTGGCGCAACTGGACGAGTTCGGCGCCGCCCGGCTCGGGGCGCACTCCGTCGAAGGCCTCGTCGACAGCGCCCTCGCGGACGGCGAGCTGGTAGACGGCGAGCTGGGGGTGGCGCTCCACCTCGGCCGTGGTGGGCGCCTGTTTGCCGGTCTTGAAGTCGACGACGTAGGCGCGGCCCTCGCCGTCGGTCTCCACTCGGTCCATCTGGCCGCGGATGCGCACCTCGACCTCGCCCGCGTCCAGGGTGACGTCGAAGTCGTGCTCGCTGGCGACCGGCGTACGCCCGGTGCGGTCCATGACGTGCCACTTCAGGAAGCGTTCGAGCGCCACGCGCGCGTTGTCCTTCTCCTGCGCCGACTTCCACGGCGCGTCGAAGGCGAGCGCGTTCCACACCGAGTCCAGGCGCTCCATGAGGACGGCGAGGTCGGCCGGGGTGTGCCCGGAGGCGACCTCGTCGGCGAGGACGTGCACCACGTTGCCGAAGCCCTGGGCGACCGTCGCGGGCGCGTCGGCCTTCACCTCGCGGCCCAGGAACCACTGCAGGGCGCAGGTGTTGGCGAGCTGGTCGAGGGCGCTGCCGGAGAGCACGACGGGCTGGTCCCGGTCGCGGAGCGGCACCTTGCTCTCGGTCGGCTCGAACATGCCCCACCAGCGGTAGGGATGGGCGGAAGGCACCAGCGGGCGGCCGTCCTCGTCGGCGAGTGCGGCCAGCCGGGCGAGGCGCCGGGCGGCGGCCTCCCTGAGGGTGTCCGAGACGCGCGGATCGACGGTGGTGGCGCGGAGTTCGGCGACGAGCGCGGCGACCGACAGGGGGCGGCGGGGGCGGCCCGTGACGTCTCGCGGTTCGACGCCGAGTTCGGTCAGGAAGCGGGAGGGCTGGTCGCCGTCGTCCGCGGGCGCCTTCACCGCGGTGACGACCAGGCGTTCACGCGCGCGTGTGGCCGCCACGTAGAACAGACGGCGCTCCTCGGCGAGCAGCGCTCCCGGAGTGAGCGGTTCGGCGAGGCCGTCGCGGCCGATGCGGTCGGCCTCCAGGAGGGAACCACGGCGGCGCAGGTCCGGCCACAGCCCTTCCTGGACGCCCGCGACGACGACGAGCCGCCACTCCAGCCCCTTGGAACGATGTGCGGTCATCAGGCGGACGGCGTCGGGGCGAACGGCACGCCGGGTGAGCGTGTCGGCGGCGATGTCCTCCGCGTCGATCTCCTCCAGGAAGTTCAGGGTGCCCCGGCCGCCGGTGCGCTCCTCGGCGCGGGCCGCGGTCGCGAACAGCGCGCACACGGCGTCCAGGTCGCGGTCCGCGTTGCGACCGGCCGCGCCGCCGCGCCGGGCGGCCCGCTCCAGGCGCGTGGGCCACGGCGTGCCTTCCCAGAGGTCCCACAGCGCCTCCTCGGCCGTACCGCCGCCCGCGAGACGCTCGCGGGCCTTCCTGAGCAGCGCGCCGAGCCGCTGGGCACCGCGCGCATAGCTGGGATCGTGCACGGCCAGGCGCTCCGGCTCGGCCAGCGCCCGGGCGAGCAGCTCGTCCGAGGGCGGCGGCAGGGGGTTGCCCGCGGCCCGCTCCTCGTCGCGCAGGGCACGGCCGAGGCGGCGCAGGTCGGCGGCGTCCATGCTCGCGAGGGGGGAGGCGAGGAGGGTGAGGGCGGTTTCGGTGTCGAGCCAGCAGGTGTCCGGCTCCCGTACGTCAGAGGGATCCCCCTCTTCCGGGGGTTTCCTGGTCGCCGCTTCTTCGGGCTGCTCGGTGGGCCGCGCTCCTTCAGGCTGCTCATCGGCCTGCACTTCGGCCTGCTCCGCAGCCACCGCTCCTTGGGCCTGCTCCGCAGCCACCGCTGCTTCGGCCTGCTCCATAGCCTCCGCAGCCTCAGCCGCGGCCACCGCCCGCAGCGCCGTCAGCAGCGGTGCCACCGCGGGCTCGTGCCGCAGCGGGAGGTCGTCGCCGTCGATGTCCAGGGGGACGCCGGCCGCGGTGAGCGCGCGCCGGACCGTCGGGATGGTGCGGGATCCTGCGCGCACCAGGACGGCCATCTCGCCCCACGGAACGCCGTCCTCCAAGTGCGCCCTGCGCAGGATGTCGGCGATGTTGTCCAGCTCGGTGCCGGGCGTCGGGTACGTGTACACCTCGACGCGGCCCCCGTCCCGGACCGGGGCGAGCTCGCGGTGGGCGCGCACCTTGTCGGCCGGAAGGCGGGTCAGCGGCATGCGCTGGGTCAGCAGCCGGGTCGCGGCGAGCAGGCCCGCGCCGGAGCGGCGGGAGGTGCGCAGGACCTCCACGGGCGCGGGGTGGCCGTCCGCGCGCGGGAAGGTCCGGGGGAAGTCCAGGATGCCGTTCACGTCCGCGCCGCGGAACGCGTAGATCGACTGGTCGGGGTCGCCGAAGGCGACGAGGGTACGGCCGCCGCCGGCGAGCGCGTGCAGCAGCCGTACCTGCGCCGGGTCGGTGTCCTGGTACTCGTCCACGAAGACGGCGTCGTACTGGGCGGCGAGTCGCCGGGCGACCTCGGGGCGGCGGGCGAGGAGGACCGCGCGGTGGACCAGTTCGGCGTAGTCGAGCACGCCCTGCAGGTCGAGCACGTCGAGGTACTCGGCGAGGAAGGCGGCCGCCGCGCGCCAGTCGGGGCGGCCGATACGTCGGGCGAAGGCGTCCAGGGCGCCGGGGCCGAGGCCCAGTTCGCGGCTGCGGGCGAGGACCGCGCGGACCTCGTCGGCGAAGCCGCGGGTGGTCAGACAGGCACGAAGCTCGTCCGGCCAGCGCACGTGCGCGAGGCCGAGCCGTTCCAGGCCGGGCTGGCCCGCGAGCAGTTCACGGACGGCGACGTCCTGCTCGGGGCCGGACAGCAGCCTGAGGGGTTCCACGAACAGGTCGGTGTCCTGGTGGGCGCGGACCAGGGCGTAGCAGAACGAGTGGAAGGTGGTCGCCATAGGGGCGCGGGCCGCCCCTATGCGCAGCGCCATGCGGTCGCGCAGTTCGACGGCCGCCTTGCGGCTGAACGTCAGCACGAGCACGCGCGCGGGTTCACCGCCCCGGGCGATCCTCGCTGCCACCGACTCGACGAGCGTGGTGGTCTTTCCGGTGCCCGGACCTGCGAGAACGAGCAGCGGGCCGGTCGTGTGGTCAACCACGGCGCGCTGTGCGGCGTCCAGACGAGGGGGATCCACGCGGACCGGCGGGGTACGCACCAGTCGGTAAGCGCCACGGTTTCCCTGTCGCCCCTGCGGGTGCGACAGGCGCTTGGTGGAGGAGAAGGAGCTCACGTGGTTCGCCGGTCCTGGTGGGTGTGCCATCTGTCGCTGCGGGCGCGAAGCGCCGTCGTTCGGGGGTGGTGGTCGGTGACGGGTGGGACGACCTCCGCGCGGGGAGAACGGTGATCGCGGGATGAGAGGGACGCGCGCAGCCGACGCTACGCCCAGGGAAGACGCGGAAGCAGGGCTTCCTCTTCTTCCCTCAGGACACTCACGACACCTGCGTCCCTCGCCCCACGAACGTACGCCATGCCACGGACATGCCCTGTTTCCCCCGGCATGTCACGGACGCGCCCCATTTCGCCCGTACGGACCTCAGGCCGCCCGTGGGGGCGTCCGATGGCGGAAGCTGTCAGGTGTGACCCTCCGCGCGTTCGCCGCCGTCCCACCGCGCCCGTCTCATGTCGAGCCGCGGCAGGTGACCCTCGGCGGTCCTGCTCGCCTCCTTGAGGGGCGTGCCCTCCGCGCGATAGTGGCCGAGCGCCCTCAGTTCGTGGGCCGGGAGCAGGACACCGTCCGCGCGGACGACCCTCCACCACGGAACGGCTCCTCCGTAGAGGGCCATGACGCGTCCTACCTGCCGGGGCCCGCCCTCCTCCAGCCACTCCGCCACGTCCCCGTACGTCATGACGCGACCGGGCGGAATGCGTTCGGCCACGTCGAGGACCCGCTCGGCGTACTCCGGCAGCGCGTCCGCATGCTCCGCGCGGGCGTCGTCCGGAAGGCTCTCCTCACTCATCCGATCCATCCTGCCCCACCCCACCGACAATGCGACGCGCTCGCGACGGCGGGCGTCCCTCGCCCTGAGACAGCGCTTCCGGCAGACTGTGCGCCCCCGCATGTGCACCCTGGCGCCGCTGTGTGTCGGTGGGGCATGCCACCATCGTGCGGGCGGTGACAGGTGATACGAGACCAAGAAGAGACGATGAAAGAGCAGGGTGTGCATCCCGAGGACGCGGAAAGCACCCCTGCCGCATCGTCGCGCCCGGGCACCGCCGACCAGAACGGGACGACAGACGAGAAGGGCGAGGTGAGCGCCGACAAGGAGGCACCCGCGACCCGGTCCGGACCTGACGCCGACGACCCCGACGAGGTGCACGCCGACGAGGTCGAAGGTGACGAACCGCTGCTCCCCGCGCGCGTGCACCGGCCTTCCGACCTCATGCGGCTCATGGTCGGCGTGCTGGCCGTGGTCGTTCTGATCGGGATCGCCGCGTTCGCCCACGGCACCACCTCGGGTCTCGAACAGGACATCAACAAGGGCACCGGTCAGGCACCGGACCTGCTGATCAAGATCGCGGGGCTGGCCTCCAGCATCGCGATCCTCCTGGTGCCGGTCGCGTTCGCGATCGAGCGGCTGATCAAACGCGACGGGCTGCGCATCGCCGACGGCGTCCTCGCGGCCGTCCTCGCGCACGGGGTGACCCTCGCCACCGATCTGTGGGTCGCCAAGGCCGCCCCCGACTCCATCCAGGACGCGCTCACCCAGCCCTCCCCCGGCGACATCCACGCCCTCACCGATCCCGTACACGGCTATCTGGCGCCCGTCATCGCCTATATGACGGCCGTCGGCATGTCGCGCCGACCGCGCTGGCGGGCCGTGCTGTGGATCGTGCTGATGCTCGACGCGTTCTCGATGCTCGTCACCGGCTACACGACACCCTTCTCGATCATCCTGACGGTGCTCATCGGCTGGACCGTCGCCTACGGCACGCTCTACGCGGTCGGCTCGCCCAACGTCCGCCCCACCGGACGGACACTGATGGCGGGCCTCAGGCACGTCGGCTTCCACCCGGTGAGCGCGTCCCGCGAGGAGGTGCCGGACACTCCGGAGACCGGAGACCGCGGCCGGCGCTACTTCGTCGCCCTGGAGGACGGTCCACCGCTGGACGTCACGGTGGTCGACCGGGAGCAACAGGCCCAGGGCTTCTTCTACCGCGCCTGGCGCAACCTCACGCTGCGCGGCTTCGCCACCCGCAGCAGCCTCCAGTCACTGCGGCAGGCTCTGGAGCAGGAGGCACTGCTCGCGTACGCCGCCATCGCGGCCGGCGCCAACGCGCCCAAGCTGATCGCGACCTCCGAACTGGGTCCCGACGCGGTGATGCTCGTCTACGAGCACACCGGCGGGCGCACCCTGGACTCCCTCTCCGACGAGGAGATCACCGACGAGTTGCTGCGCGACACCTGGCACCAGGTGCGGGCGCTGCAGTCCCGGCGCATCGCGCATCGCAGGCTCGTGGGCGACGCGATTCTGGTGGATCGTTCCGGCACGGTGATCCTCACGGACCTGCGCGTCGGCGAGATCGCGGCCGGCGACCTGCTCCTGCGCATGGACATCTCCCAGCTGCTGGTCACGCTCGGCCTCAGGGTGGGCGCCGAGCGTGCCGTGACCGCGGCGGTCGGTGTGCTCGGCCCCGATGCCGTGGCCGACTGTCTGCCGATGCTGCAGCCCATCGCCCTGAGCCGGTCCACGCGCGCGACGCTGCGCAGACTCGCCCGGGAGCGGGCCGAGCGCGAGCGGGAGGCGGTCCTGGAGGCGTCCCGGCAGGACAAGCAGGCCCGCCTGGAGGAGGCGCCGCACGAGGCCGGGCCCGTACTCGAAAAGCTTGCCAAGAAGGCGGTGAAGGCGGAGGCCAGGGCCGAGAAGCGGGCCATCGACGATGCCCTCGACGAAGCGCGCGAGGAGGACCTGCTCACGCAGATCCGCCACGAGGTGCTGCTGATCCGGCCCCAGGCCCCGGTGGAGCCGGCCCGCCTGGAGC
Organism: Streptomyces sp. NPDC033131; assembly: GCF_055578365.1. Lineage (NCBI taxonomy): Bacteria > Bacillati > Actinomycetota > Actinomycetes > Kitasatosporales > Streptomycetaceae > Streptomyces > Streptomyces sp. NPDC033131. The sequence goes on along the minus strand of NZ_JBVIPA010000001.1, from coordinate 557,643 downwards.
GGGTGCGGCCGCGCACACTGCTGAGCGTCATCGCCGGCGCGATCGGTGCCTACTTCCTGCTGACGCAGCTCACGCACATCGAGTTCGGCCCGCTCATCGAGAACGCCGAGTGGGGTTGGGTCGCCGCCGCCGTGGCCTTCTCCGCGCTGAGCTACGTGGCGGCGGCGATGGCCCTGCTGGGCTTCGTGCCCGAGCGGGTGCCGTTCGTGCGGACCGTGGCGGCCCAGGTCGCCGGATCGTTCGTGAAGATCGTCGCTCCGGCCGCCGTGGGCGGCGTCGCCCTCAACACGCGCTTCCTGCAACGCGCCGGTGTACGCCCCGGACTCGCGGTGGCGAGCGTCGGAGCGTCGCAGCTGTTCGGGCTCGGCTGCCACATCCTGATGCTGCTGTCCTTCGGCTATCTGACCGGTACCGAGAAGACGCCGTCGCTGTCGCCGTCCCGGACGGTCATCGCGGGTCTGCTGACGGTGGCGGTGCTCGTGCTCGTGGTGACCTCGGTGCCGTTCCTGCGGAAGTTCGTCGTCACGCGCGTGCGGTCGCTGTTCGCGGGCGTGGTGCCGCGCATGCTCGACGTGCTTCAGCGGCCCCAGAAGCTGGTGACCGGCATCGGCGGGATGCTGCTCCTGACGGCCTGCTTCGTGATGTGCCTGGACGCGTCGATCCGGGCGTTCGGCACCGAGGGGACCTCGATCAGCATCGCCAGCGTCGCCGTCGTCTTCCTCGCCGGCAACGCGCTGGGCTCCGCGGCCCCCACGCCCGGCGGTGTGGGCGCGGTGGAGGCGACCCTGACGGTCGGTCTGATCGCCGTCGGCCTTCCCAAGGAGGTCGCCGCCCCGGCGGTGCTGCTGTTCCGCCTGCTGACACTGTGGCTGCCGGTGCTGCCGGGCTGGCTCGTCTTCAACCACCTCACGCGCAAGGGCGCGCTGTAGTCCACCCTCCGGTACGGCGGTCTCGACGGCGTACCTCGTACGGCCCGCGTCCCGCGCGCCCCCTCCGGCGCGCCCGCAGGATGGGATCATGCCGAACCCTTGCCGGCTGCGCGCCGCTGCCCTGACCGCCGCAGCTCTTGTGCTGTCCACCGTGCTGGCGGGCTGCGGCAACGACTCCCAGGACGAGGACGTGTCGGCCCAGAAGCTGAAGTGGAAGGACTGTCCGGCACCGTCCGCGGCGGAGGGCGGCGGTGACGCTCCGTCACCTCTTGCGGACGGCGACAGGTGGCAGTGCGCCACCATGAAGGCACCCCTGGACTGGGACAAGCCCAAGGGCGACACGATCAAGCTGGCGCTCATCCGGGCGAAGGCGAGTGGCGCCGAGAGCGCGCGCATCGGCTCGCTGGTCTTCAACTTCGGCGGCCCGGGCGGCTCCGGCGTCACCACGCTGCCCGCCCTCGGCGAGGAGTACGCGAAACTGCGCACCCGCTACGACCTGGTCAGCTTCGATCCGCGCGGGGTCGGCCGCAGCGCCCCCGTGGAGTGCGAGACCGACCTCCAGCTCGACGTCCTCTTCCAGCAGGACGCGACCCCCGACGACACGGCCGAGCGCGCCACGTTCCTGGACAACACCAGGGAGTTCAACGAGGCCTGCGAGACGAACTCCGAGAAGGTGCTGCCGCATGTCCGCACCACCGACGCCGCTCGCGACCTGGACCTGATGCGTCACATCCTCGGCGACCGCAAGCTGCACTACTTCGGCATCTCGTACGGCACCGAACTCGGCGGTGTGTACGCCCACCTGTTCCCGAAGAACGTCGGCCGTGCGGTCTTCGACGCGGTCGTGGACCCGACGCAGACCGCCGAACAGGGCTCGCTCGGGCAGGCCAGGGGATTCCAGCTCGCCCTCGACAACTACGCCGAGGACTGCACCTCACAGGCCGAGGACTGCCCGGTCGGCGACACCGCTCAGGACGTCAAGGGCCGCATCGCCAAGCTGCTCAAGGACCTCGACAGCAAGCCGATTCCCGGCATCTTCCCGCGCGAGCTGACCCAGACCGCCGCGACCGGCGGCATCGCGCAGGCACTGTACTCGCGGGAATTCTGGGAGTACCTCACGGAAGGCCTTGAGCAGGCGTACGACGGGAACGGGCAGATCCTGATGGCACTGTCCGACTCGATGAACGGCCGCAACCAGGACGGCGAGTACAGCAACATCACCGCCGCCAACACCGCCATCAACTGCGCCGACGACAAGGCGCGGTACACCGCCGACCACGTGGAGCGGAAGCTGCCCGAGTTCCGGGCCGCCTCCGCCCTGTTCGGCGACTTCCTGGCCTGGGGCATGGTCGGCTGCACCGACTGGGCCGTGCCGGGCGCCGCCGACCATCCCGACGTGAGCGCGCCCGGCTCCGCGCCGATCCTCGTCGTGGGCAACACCGGCGACCCGGCAACACCGTACGAAGGCGCGAAGAAGATGGCGGACGCGCTCGGCGCGGGAGTCGGAGTCGAGCTGACGTACAAGGGCCAGGGGCACGGGGCGTACGACAGCAGGAACAAGTGCGTGCGGGACGCCGTGGACGGCTATCTGCTGGACGGGAAGGTTCCCGCGGCCGGAACCGTCTGCTCCTGACCTGCTCCTGACCTGCTCCTGACACCGCACCCGAATCCCGGGCGAACTCGCAGGTCAGAACGTTATCCACAGGCCGCAGCGACCGTGCTGCGATCCGCCTACTATGGCCGAACAGCCATCCGCAGCACGGGGCGGTGGGCCTGCGAGGGGGGAACCTGCAATGACGCGTTTCGTACGGTGGGCGGCGGTGGGGACCGCCGCCGCACTCCTGGTGACGGGCTGCAGCGGCGGCTCGTCCGGTGACGACAAGAGCGGTGGGAAGACCGGGCGGGCGCAGCCGTCGGCGCAGTCGTCCGGGACGGCCGGCGCCGGTCCGACCTCGGCACTGACCTCCCAGAAGCTCGACTGGGGGCGCTGCAAGGCCACCGCGGACTCCTCCGCGCCGGGCAGCGACTGGCAGTGCGCGACGCTCAAGGCGCCGCTGGACTGGTCGAAGCCGGACGGCGAGACGATCCGCCTCGCACTCATCCGCACCAAGGCCCGGGGCGACGACCGCATCGGCTCGCTCCTGTTCAACTTCGGCGGCCCCGGCGGCTCCGGTGTGTCCACGATGCCGGCGTATGCCGCCACCGTCTCCTCGCTTCGCGAGCGGTACGACCTGGTCAGCTGGGACCCGCGCGGGGTCGGCGCCAGCGGGGGCGTCCGCTGCCGCGACGACAAGGAGATCCAGGCCGCCGAGTCGGTGGACATCTCACCGGACACCACCGCCGAGGAACGTGCCTACTTCCAGGACGCCGCCGACTTCGGCAAGGGCTGCGCGAAGGACGCCGGAAAGATGTTGGCGCACGTCTCCACCACCGACACCGCCCGCGACATGGACCTGATGCGCCAGGTCCTGGGCGACAAGAAGACGCACTACTTCGGCATCTCGTACGGCACCGAACTCGGCGGTGTGTACGCCCACCTGTTCCCGAAGAACGTGGGCCGACTGGTCCTGGACGCGGTCGTCGACCCGAGCGCGGACACCGTGGGCCACGCGCAGAACCAGGCCCGGGGCTTCCAGCGCGCGCTGGACGGCTACCTGAAGTCCACCGGCCAGGACCCGAAGCAGGGCAGCCAGAAGATCGCGAACCTGCTCAAGGAGATCGACGCGAAACCGCTGTCGACATCGTCCGGGCGGAAGCTGACGCAGACGCTCGCCGTCACCGGCATCATCCTGCCGCTGTACAGCCAGGACAGCTGGCCGACGCTGACCAGCGCCCTGGAGGCGGCGGAGCAGGGAGACGGATCGGAGCTCCTGGCGCTCGCCGACGGCTACAACGAGCGCGACCCCTCGGGCCGCTACGGCACCACGACCCATTCGCAACGGGTCATATCGTGCTTGGACGACAAGCAGCGGCCGACAGCCGCGGAGACCAAGAAGCTGCTGCCGCAGTTCGAGAAGATCTCGCCGGTCTTCGGAACGTTCCTGGGCTGGGACACGGCCGGCTGGTGCCACGACTGGCCGGTCGCCGGCCAGCACGAGACGCCGGAGGTGAGCGCACCCGGTGCGGCGCCGATCCTGGTGGTCGGCAACACCGGCGACCCGGCCACCCCGTACGAGGGCGCCCGCAAGATGGCGGACGAGCTGGGCAAGGACGTCGGTGTGGTGCTCACCTGGAAGGGCGAGGGGCACGGTGCGTACGGGAGCGGGAGCGACTGTGTGGACTCCGCGGTGAACGCGTACTTGCTGGCCGGGACGGTGCCGAGGGACGGCAGGATCTGCTCATGACGACGGCGGGGGCCCCGGGCACCGTCGGTGCGCGAGGCCCCCGCCGTTCAGGCCGGGATACCGGGTCAGTAGATCGGCTTGCTCGGCTCGATCTGGTTGACCCAGCCGATCACGCCGCCGCCGACGTGCACGGCGTCGGAGAAGCCCGCCGACTTCAGGACCGCGAGGACTTCCGCACTGCGGACACCCGTCTTGCAGTGCAGGACGATCTTCTTGTCCTGCGGGAGGGTCTCCAGGGCGGTGCCCATGAGGAACTCGTTCTTCGGGATCAGCTTGGCGCCCGGGATCGAGACGATCTCGTACTCGTTGATCTCACGGACGTCGATGATCTCGATGTTCTCGCCGTCGTCGATCCACTCCTTGAGCTGCTTCGGAGTGATCGTCGAGCCGGCGGCCGCCTCCTGGGCCTCCTCGGAGACGACGCCGCAGAAGGCCTCGTAGTCGATGAGCTCGGTGACGGTCGGGTTCTCGCCGCAGACCGCGCAGTTCGGGTCCTTGCGGACCTTGACCTGGCGGTACTGCATCTCCAGGGCGTCGTAGATCATCAGGCGGCCGAGGAGCGGCTCGCCGATGCCCGCGAGGAGCTTGATGGCCTCGTTGACCTGGATGGAGCCGATGGACGCGCACAGCACGCCCAGGACGCCGCCCTCGGCGCAGGAGGGGACCATGCCCGGCGGCGGGGGCTCCGGGTAGAGGCAGCGGTAGCAGGGACCGTGCTCGGACCAGAAGACGGAGGCCTGGCCGTCGAAGCGGTAGATCGAACCCCACACGTACGGCTTGTTGAGCAGCACGCACGCGTCGTTGACCAGGTAGCGGGTCGCGAAGTTGTCCGTGCCGTCGACGATCAGGTCGTACTGGCTGAAGATGTCCATCACGTTGTCGGCCTCGAGCCGCTCCTCGTGAAGGACCACGTTCACGTACGGGTTAATGCCGAGGACGGAGTCGCGCGCGGACGCTGCCTTGGAGCGGCCGATGTCGGCCTGGCTGTGGATGATCTGGCGCTGCAGATTCGACTCGTCGACCTCGTCGAACTCCACGATGCCGAGCGTGCCCACGCCCGCGGCGGCCAGGTACATCAGCGCCGGCGAGCCCAGGCCGCCGGCGCCCACACAGAGCACCTTGGCGTTCTTCAGCCGCTTCTGCCCGTCCATCCCGACGTCGGGGATGATCAGGTGGCGGGAGTACCTGCGGACCTCGTCTACGGTGAGCTCGGCAGCGGGCTCGACCAGGGGTGGCAGCGACACGGGGACTCCGTTGGTCGGTCAATCATTACGGTTGCTCTCCCCGTAACAGTGCCATGTCCTTTTTCATTCCGAGACACCCGTTCCGATCCGCGAGACGAATTCGTCCCAGTAGCCGGGCATGGCCTCCCAGGGGTCGGTGCGGCCGCCGCGGTCCGTGCGGTCGGTGAAGTAGATCGTCGACGCGCCCTGCCAGCGGGCGATGCGCAACGCCTCCTCAAGGTGGGGGCGCGGCACTCCGTGGACCAAGTGGCAGAAGCGCTCGGGCGGGTGGTCGGCGGTCCACTCCGCCACCTGCGACCAGCGGTAGTCGCTCCAGGGGCCGGCGAACGTGACGAGTTGGTCCGCGCTCTCGGCGAAACCGGGATACGGGTGGATGCCGTGGCCGAGGACGATATGGGCGTCGTCACGCAGCGCGCGGAGCGTCGAGACCGTGCGGCGGATCTCGGGGAGCGCGGCGCGGTCGGTCGGGCAGCGGTCCAGGAGGAAGCCGTCCGCCTGGTACCAGTCGAGGTAGCGGTGCGCCTCGGAGATCACCTCGCCGAAGGCGCGGGCGCCGTACGTGGTGTCGAGGCTGCCGAGGACACGGATACCCGCGTTGCGCAGCCGGCCGGCCGCCTCCAGGCAGTGCGGGTCGGGACGGCTGCCGGGGCCGTCCGAGACGTTGAGCACGACCCAGTGCAGGGGGGTGCCGGGGCGGGTGAGTTCGGCCCACTCGGCCGCGGCGACGAGGGGGTGGGCGAAACCGGGGATGCCTACGCCGGTACGGAGGCCGGTGCTCGCCGTGCCCGGTTTGGCGCGGGTCAGATGCGGCATGCCGCCTCCATCCAGATGTCGGCGAGGGACTCCTCGAGTCCGATCCGGGGACGCCAGCCGAGCCGGTCGCGTGCGGTGCGCACATCGGCCTGCTGCCAGCTGCCGCAGCCGTCGGGGTACGGGTACGCGACCGGGGCCGCGTGGTCCGACTCCATGCGGGGGTGGCCGATGGTCGCCCGCAACGGGCCGGGCGGCCCGTCGAGTTCGTGGAGGGCGCCGCCGTACCCGGCCACGCGGGCGAGGACCGCGGCGGCGTCGCGCAGACGGACGGCGCGGCCCGAGCCGATGTTGATGACGCCCTGCGCGGCGGAGAGCGAGGCCGCGTGTACGGCACGGGCCACGTCTCGGACGTCGACGAAATCGCGCTGGGCGCCGAGGCCGCCGAGTTTGAGCTCGCCGTCGCCGGACTGCATGGCCCGGCGCATTGCCTCGGCGAGGCGGCCGAGCGGGGAGCCGGCGGGGGTGCCGGGGCCTGCCGGTGAGAAGACGCGCAAAACCACCGCGTCCAGGCCGGAGCCGAGGACGAGTTCGGTGGCGGCGAGTTTGCTGACGCCGTACGGGCCTCCGGGGCGGGGGACGGCGTCCTCCGCGGTGGAGGAGCCGGGCTGGCTGGGGCCGTACTCGGCGCCGCAGCCGATCTGCACGAGCCGGGCGCCGCAGCCGCTGCGGCGCAGGGCCTCGCAGACGGTGGCCACGGCGACGGTGTTGTGGCGGGTGAGTTCGCGGGCGCCGCCCCGGGTGGCGCCGGCGCAGTTGACGACGACGCCGGGGTGGACCGCGTCGAGGAAGCGGGTGAGCGCGCCGGGGCTGCCGGACGCGAGGTCGAAACGGACGTCGGCGTCGTCGCCGCGACCGAGGGCGGTGAGCTGGACGGCCGGGTCCGCGAGCAGGCGGTCGGCGACGAAGCGGCCGAGGTAGCCGTTGGCTCCGATCAGCAGAACTCTCATCGGGCGGCTCCCGGGGCCGAGGCGTCGGGTCGGGAGGTGATCATTTGGTGGTCTCCTTCTTGGAGGTCATGCGGGGTGCCTCCCGCGGCAGGGCGGAATGCCTGCGGCGGCCTGTGCGAGTAGTGGGTGCGCGCCTACGGCGGGTGCGTGGGGCGGGGCCGCGTCGGGGGGTGTCCGGCCTCGGTCTGGCGCGGAATCGGTCTCGTACCGGGGCGAACGTGTGGACACGCCATCCGCCGCGGGCCGACGCCCTCCGGCACGTCCCCTTGCCGTCGTACGCGGGTGCCGCGCCGCCGGGGCGGGGCCGGCCGCGTCACCACTGCTTCTCCGCCGGGGCGTGGGCCGAGGCCCTGGTGAGGGTGCGGGCTGCGTGGAACAGGAGGATCAGCGCCCCGGTGCCGCAGGTGAGCGTTTGGACGCTGCCCGGGCCCCAGGTGTCGGTGAGGGTCTGGACCGGGACCGACAGGAGGTCGCAACCGGGGAGGCGGGCTGCGAAGACCGTGGCCAGGGCTGCTGCCTGGGCGGTGGCGGTGGCGGCGAGGATGACCGCGGGGGCGTGGGTGAAGCGGTGGATGGCGAGGAGGCGGGACAGGAGGAGCAGAGCGCCCAGGGCGGTGGTCTGGGCGTAGGCGGGGGGCTCGTCCAGAGCTGTGGTGGTCACGGTGAGGAGGGCGGTGAGGGCGCACAGGAACAGGGCGAACGTGCCGAGCAGGAGGGGGCGTACGGAGGCGGCGAAGTCCTCGAGGCCGCGGCTGGCCGTCAGTTTGCGGCGGGCTCGTGCGGTGAGGAGGTGAGTGCTCCAGGCCGCCGGAGCGCAGGCCCAGGCGAGGGCGAGGAGAGGGGCCGCGGTGAGGGGCCAGGGGGCGTCCGGGGTGCCGTCGGGCAGTCCGTCGGGGCCTCCGCGCAGGGCGGCTTGGAGCAGGCCGTCACCGAGGAGGGCGTACGCGACGAGCCAGTACGTCCAGGTGCTGGTGCCGCTCGCGGGTGCGCCGGGGCTGGGGGGTCTGTGGCTCAGTGGTCCTCGGGTGAGGGCCGCGCGCAGGGCCAGAGCCACGGCGAGGACGCCTGCGGCGGCGACCGTGGGGCGGGTCCGTCCCTGGGTGAGGTACAGGCCGATCACGGTCGCCGTGCACAGCGCGCCGGGGAGGAGGGTGAGCAGGGCCCAGTCCGCTCGTGGGCGGGGGGCAGCCTCAGGGGCGGGGCGTTTCGGGGACTCTCCGTCGCGGGGGATCCGGGCGTACATCTCCTCGGCCAGCGAGAAGACGTCGCGGTGGCGGAAACGGGCCGCGGTGCGGTCCGTCACACCGTGAGCCTCCAGACCCGCCGCGATCTCCAGAGGGTCCACGGCCCGCTCGCACAGGTCCCGGTGACGGTGCATCAGGGCCTTCACCGGATCCGCGGCGGTGCGGCGGGGCGTGACGGGGCTGCGCGCTCCGCTCGTTCCGGTGCCGCGTGAGCCTCGGTCGACGGCTGCGTGGGGCTCAGGATCGTGGTCGGCCGCGGGAACAGGGGCGTGGTCGTGGTCGGACGCGGCTACGTGGTCGTGGTCGGACGCCGATACGGAGTCGTGGCCCACGGCCGGTTCCTGCGAGTCCGGTACGTCCGGCTCCGTGACCAGCCATTCCTCCGACCGGGGGTCCCAGGTTCCGGGACTGTCAGGGGTGCCGGGGCGGTCCAGTTCGCCCAGTTCGCTCATGACGCTCCCTCCGTGACGGCGGTCGGCGCGGTGGCACGTACGGGCGGTCCGGCGGCCCAGCCGGGGCCGCCGCCGGTCACGACGCGCACGCCTCGCTCGGTCCAGCGGCCGGGCACGTGGGCCTCGGCGGGGGTGGCGAACGGCAGGGGTCTGCCGGTCTCGTCGAGAAGAACGCGGCGGACCGGGGTCTGCGAGACGATGTCCAGGTAGATGCCGTGGAAAGCGGTGATGTTCTGCTCGACGGTGAACAGTTCGAGCGCGCGGGCGCGGGCGGCGGCGCCCAGGCGCTCGCGGCGCTCGGTGTCGCGCAACAGCGCCACGCACGCCTCGGCGAGTGCCCGCGGATTGCGCGGGGGGACCACGAGACCGGTGCCGCCGATGACCTCCACGACGGCGCCGACGTCCGTGGACACCGTCGCGCGACCGCAGAACATGGCCTCGACCAGGCTGAGCGGGAAGCCTTCGACGACGCTGGACAGGACGGTCACCGCGCCCGCGGCGTACGCGTCGGCCAGGGCCAGCAGCTCCGGGCCGCCGATCTCCTCGAAGGACACCGGGTTGTCGCCGACGGCGTGCGGGCCGTCGGCCTCGTCGGGGAAGAGCTGCGCGGCCAGCGCCCGGCAGTGGCCGAGGTAGGCCGTGCCCTCGGAACCCACGGGCGCGCCGACGATCCGCAGTCGTGCCTTGGGCTCCTCCTTGCGGATCTCCGCGAAGGCGTGCAGCAGGGAGACCAGGTCCTTGGCCGGTTCCACGCGGCCGACCCAGACCAGGGTGTGCGGGTCCGCGCAGGCGGACGACTCGCCGACATCCGTGAAGCGGGAGGCGTCCATGCCCGGGTAGACCGTGCGGAGCCTGGCGCGGTCGGCGCCACAGCGTGCCTGCCAGCGGCGCGCGTGCGCGTTGCCGGACGTGACGATCGCGGCCCGGCCGTAGGTCTCGGTGGCGAGCCTGCCGTGGAAGGCGGTGAGCAGGGCGCGTACCGGAGGCGAGGACTCCGTGGCGGTCAGGTAGTGGGTGCGCAGCCGCACTCCGTACTCGGTGACCAGCAGGGGGACGCCGCAGAAGTGCTGCGCGAGCAGTCCGGGCAGGGCCGCCGCGCCTCCGGACGTCGCATGGCACAGGTCGACGGAGCCGAGGTCGTCGTCCTCGTACCAGTCGAGCGAGAGGGGGCGCAGAGCGCGTTCCAGGTGCGCGGCGACGGTGAGCAGATCCGGTACGCGAGCCTCGCGCGCCGTGCGTAGCGCGCCGGGCGCACGACAGGCGCGCTCCAGGGCGCCCACGGCGGCCTCGGAGCGGAGCGCCCGCACCAGTCCGCCCTCGTCGCGGGCGAGTTCGGCGAGCCCGTACAGGGCACTGGCGAAACGGTCCGCCTCAGTGGCCGAAGGCCCTTCGGGCGCCTCTGCGGCACCTCCCTCGCACAGAGCGGCCACCAACTCGCCGTAACACTCGGCGAACCGCCGGCGCGCGCGCCGTCCGTACCCGGCCCCGTCGTCCTCGGCCGTCCACAGTGATGCCGTGCGCACCCTGTTGACCTGCGGCGGCAACGGAACCCAGCCCTCGTCCTCCTGGCGCTCGCTGCGACTGAGCGCGTAGATGTGAAACTCGTGCTGCTCGAGCCCGCGCACGAGCCGGTCGCACCAGAGCCTGGCGTCACCGCTCACATACGGATAGCCACCCTCCGTAAGCAGTCCGATGCGCACCAGCGCACCCCCGATCTCCCGTATGGGGAGCCGCCGTTGACCCGGCGGCTCGCAGCGGGACGAACGTATGCGGACAAGGCGGTGGCGCGACGGACGGTTGTCCATCACGCCACCAAAAGGGGTGAACGGTCGTAACTTTCCCGTGCGGGTGGCGTTCCGTCGCGCTAGGAGATCATGCGCGCACCGGTCGTCACCCCGTTTCGTGGGCGAGCGCCGGTGCGTGCGCCAGCGGCTCCTCGGCGGGCGGCCCCGTCAACTCCCCGGGTATGGCCAGGGGTTGGCTCGGCAGCGGATTCCGTCATGGTCGAGGAACTTGGTCTGCTGCTGCATGACCGGGGCGAGATCGCCGTTCTTGTCGCACGTGACGTGGCTGAAGCCGAGCCGGTGGCCGACTTCGTGGTTGATCAACATCTGCCGGTACGCATGGATCTGGTCACCGTAGGTCTCGGATCCCCGCGCCCATCGGTATGCGTTGATCATCACGCGTTCGGTGGCGGCCGAGTCGCACGAGACGTTGTCCACGGTGGTGTCCAGACCGGACTTGGCACACCAGGTGGCGGTGGTTCCGGGGCTGGCCAGAGTGATCACGAAGTCGGGCTTGCCGGAGTGGATGCGCTCGAAGGTGCGGGCTCCGTTGTGGGCCCAGCTCCGGTCGTCGTTGAGCGTCTTCTGTACGGCCTGCGCGAAGAGTTCGCCGTCCAGGCCGAGCCCTTGCTCGACGTCGACGCGGTAGGTGTACTTCTGCCCCCGGCCGGGCGCCTTGGCGATGCCCTTGACGGCGTCGAACTCCCCCGGCCCCTTGGACGTGGCGCCGAGCGCGTACCGCTTGTCCATCTTCTGCTCGTAGGTCAGCGTCGCCACGCCGGGTGATCCGGAAGGCGTCGGCCGGCCGTCCCCGCGCGAGGCGGGGTCGCGGGCGTCCCGGGCCTGGTCGGTGGCGGACTGGGACCGCACGGCGTCGTCGTCCCGCCCGTTGGCGACCTGGCCGGCCACGACGACGGCCAGCACGGTGGTCACGGCGGCGGCCGCGATGCCGGTGAACGTCCGCCCCTTGCCGCCCCTGACGGGCGCAGGCTCGCCCGTGGGAGGCGCGTCGTCGTCATCGACGCCGTCACGGCCGGTCTCGGTGGGCCAGGCGGTGGCGGAGGAGTACGGGCCGGAGGCGTGCGCCACGGCCGGGTCGCGGTGCGGCACGGTGGCGGGGGCACGGGGCGCGAAGACGTCGTCCTCCCACTCGAATTCCTCGTCCTCCCCCTCGAACGCGTCGAGGTAGTCCTGCCGGGGCCCCCTCAGCCCCGCGGGCGGCGCCTGCCGCTGCCGCGGAAGGCCGACGCCCGGGCCGCCCGCACTGCCCTGGCCGCCCGGCCTGCCGTACCCGCCGCCGCCGCGCCCGCTCAACTCTCCCCATCCGCCACCTGGTTCACGCTGCTCGGGGTGCCCCCCACGGACCTGAGGAAACCCGTGCGCCGGTGTGCCGTCGGGGAATCGCGGCACACCCCGCGCGGGCGTGCCGTCGGGAAGCCGGGGTACGCCGTGAGCAGGCGTCCCGTCGGCAAACCTCGGCACCCCGCGCGCGGGCGTGCCGTCGGCGAATCTCGGAACCGGACGAGCCGGTGGCCCGTACTCCGCCGGAGGGGCGGGCGGTGCCTGCCGTGCGGGCGGTGGGCCTTGGGTCCGGCCCCGCCCCGTCGGATCAGCGCCGTCCCCCGTGGGGCCACTCCTGGGAGCAGGTCCACGTCGACTGTGGCGTCCCACGTAGCCTCTCAGCTCCCCGAGTTCATGCTGTCCGACATCCCGGCCCTGTCGCCGGAGACTCCTTCTCTGTCGCCAACGGTACCCTCGCCGCCGCCATCGGCCGCCACCCCGCCGCCAACGGCCCTGGTGTCGGCGAGCAGTTCGCGAAACGCTCCCGCCACGGTCTCGGGGTACTCCATCATCGCCACGTGCCCCGCCTCGGGCAGGGTGAGGAGGCGGGAGTCGCGGAAGGAGCGGGCCGCCCGCTGGGCCATGCGGAAGCCGACGAGCTGGTCACGGCCGCCGTAGACGAGGAGGGTCGGCGCGAGGACGCGTTCGGCCTGGCGCCACAGCGCGTGCTGACCGCCCAGGGTGTACGCGTTCACCAGCCCGCGCGCGGAACGCGTCATCGCGTCCCAGAAGTAGGGCAGCCGCACCCGCCGCTCCATCTCCTCCACGGCGTGTCGGAACCCTTCGGGGGTCACCCGCCCGGGGTCGCCGTAACAAAGCGCCATGACCCCGCGGACCCGCTGCTCCGACGTCCACTCCTTGGTGAAGCGGGTGAAGAGGCCCGCCACGCCGGGCACCGCCAGCAGCCCCGTCGGCACGGCCGTGCGCTGGACGCGGAGCTCCGGCAGCGCGGGCGAGACGAGGGTGAGGGTGCGGACGAGGTCGGGGCGGACCGCGGCGACGCGCGTGGAGACCGCGCCGCCGAGCGAGTTCCCCAAGAGGTGCACCGGACCGCGTCCGGAGGCGTCGAGATAGCGGATCACCGCGCGCGCGTGCCCGGTGATCGAGTAGTCGCCGTCGTCCGGCGGCGGGGAGTCGCCGAAACCCGGCAGGTCGACGGCCTCGCCGTCGACGGCGTCCTCCAGTTGCAGCATCAGCGCCGACCAGTTCTGGGAGGAACCGCCGAGGCCGTGGACGTACAGCGCGGGCGGCAGTCCCGCGCGCGCGGGCGGCCTCGCCCGCACGGACAGCGTGATCCCGGGCAGCCCGACCGACCTGAGCCTCTCACCCTCCGCGACCCTGACGGGCGCCACTTTGGGGAGCACGTTGGCGGGCGGCACGAACGGCTGCTCGGTCGAAGACATGCGGCAATGTTACGAGATGATCACGCAGTGGCTCATGTGTTCGGCGTCACAGAGGGCACTCGGATCGCATGGCGTGCAGATCGGGTGTCTCCTAGGCTCGTGCACAGGGCACCCGCATGTGGCCCCCTGTTCTGTTCAGGGATCTTCTAGGAAGGGAGCCCATCATGGCCGTCGACCCCACCGACCCCGAGACGTTCGTGCACGAGGACGCCGAGCAGGCGACCGAGATCGACGTCGAGGCGCCGGAGAACGACGCCGCGGAGCAACTGACAGAGGTCAAGCCGGACCGCGACGACCCGCTGACCGGCGTGGACCCGGACCGGGCCAGCGAGGCCGACCTCATCGAACAGGCCCGCGTCGTCTCCATCGACGAGGACGACTATCGGTGAGAGCGACCGTTCCGTCCCGGTTAGAGGCACCGTGCGTGGTAATCGTCAGCGTCCGGTCCGTGAAATTCTGCGCTCGCACCGCGCACACCACGGTTACCGAAAAGTACGATGGCGGCGCGGCGCACACCGCAGAGGGACGACTTTGGGAGGCGGCGTGACAGCCATCGAGCAGACAGAGGCGGCACGCCCGCGAGGCACGCGCCTGCCGCGCCGTGCCCGACGGAACCAGTTGCTGGGCGCCGCGCAGGAAGTCTTCGTGGCACAGGGCTACCACGCGGCCGCGATGGACGACATCGCCGAGCGGGCCGGCGTCAGCAAGCCGGTGCTCTACCAGCACTTCCCCGGCAAGCTCGACCTCTACCTCGCGCTGCTGGACCAGCACTGCGAGTCGCTGATCCAGTCCGTACGCACGGCGCTCGCGTCGACGACGGACAACAAGCAGCGCGTCCGGGCGACCATGGACGCCTACTTCGCGTACGTCGAGGACGACGGCGGGGCCTTCCGCCTGGTCTTCGAGTCGGACCTGACCAACGAGCCCGCGGTGCGCGAGCGCGTCGACAAGGTCACGAACGAGTGCGCGGAGGCGATCTGCGACGTCATCGCCGAGGACACCGGCCTCTCCCGCGCGGAATCGATGCTGTTGGCCTCCGGACTCGGCGGTCTCGCCCAGGTGGTGGCACGTTCCTGGCTGCACAGCGACCGCAGTGTCCCGCGCGACCAGGCGGTCCAGCTGCTGACCTCGCTGGCGTGGCGGGGCATCGCCGGTTTCCCGCTGCACGGCACCGAGCACCACTGACCGCACCGGCCCCGAGGGTTTGTTCCCGCCCGCTGTTCGCTTCTGGCGTTCTTGCGCGGAACATGGACATCCCCTCACCGGGCTAATGTGTGCGGAGTACGGCGCGGAAGGTCGCGCACTTCACTGACCGTCGGAGGGACATAGCCGTGGAGGTCAAGATCGGCGTGCAGCACGCGCCTCGCGAGATCGTTCTGGAGAGCGGTCAGAGTGCCGATGAGGTCGAGCGGGCGGTGTCCGAGGCGCTGGCCGGGAAGTCGCAGCTGCTGACCCTGGTGGACGAGCACGGCCGCAAGGTCCTCGTCCCGGCCGACCGTCTCGCCTACGTCGAGCTCGGTGAGCCGGCCCCCCGCAAGGTGGGCTTCGGCGCGCTGTAGTCATACGCGGCGAGAGGGGCCCGGCGACCGTGTGTCGCCGGGCCCCTCTCGCTTTTCCCCCGCATTTCTCCTCCACGTATGGAGCACAACTTGCGCACAGGGGAGGATTGTATTCCGCAGGTCACGGGTAGGACGGGGTACGACCGTAACGCGCAGTGTGGCCGTGTGGGAGGGACCCCATGATGTTGTTGGAAGCGCTCGGCTCCGCTCTGCTCGGTCTTGTGCTGGCGGGGTTGGCGGTCCACCGGCTGTCCCACCGACTGCCGGCCCGTTCGCTGGTCCTCGCGACCGGCGTGGCCGGCGCCCTCTTCGGTTCCTTCGTCACGCACAGCGCACTGGACGCGGGCGGCGCCCTGCTGACCCTCGTCGGCGCGACGATCGTCTCCACGGCCTCGCTCTCGCTCCTGCTGCGCCCGGCGGGAAGACTCCGCCGCCGATCGGCAACCGCCTGATCCACCGCCGGTCGCGGCGTCCCCGTTGAGCAGATCAGCGAGCCGGGTCAGTCAGCCAGGCGAGTGAGCCGGCTCAGCGAGCCGGCTCGGCCGGCCAGGGTCGGCGCGAGACCGGCCGGCAAGCTAGGCCGCCAGCCCCAGCGCCGCCATCCGCTTGGTGTGCGCCTCGGTGATCCGGGAGAACATCCGGCCGACCTCGGCGAGGTCGAAGCCGTCCGCGACGCCGCCCACGAGCATCGTCGACAGCGCGTCCCGGTCGGCGACCACGCGCTGGGACTGCGACAGGGCCTCGCCCATCAGCCGCCGCGCCCACAGCGCGAGCCTGCCGCCCACGCGCGGTTCGGCGTCGATCGCCGCGCGCACCTTCTCGACGGCGAAGCCGGCGTGGCCGGTGTCGTCGAGGACGGCGAGGACGAGTTCGCGGGTGTCCGTGTCGAGCCGGGCGGCGACCTCCCGGTAGAAGTCGCTGGCGATGGAGTCGCCGACGTACGCCTTGACGAGTCCCTCGAGCCAGTCCGAGGGCGCCGTCTGCTTGTGGAACCCGTCCAGCGCGGCGACGAACGGTTCCATGGCCGAGGTCGGCTCCTCGCCGATCTCCGTCAGCCGGTCGCGCAGCTTCTCGTAGTGGTGGAACTCGGCCGACGCCATCTTCGCCAACTCCGCCTTGTCCGCCAGCGTCGGCGCCAGCTTCGCGTCCTCCGCGAGCCGCTCGAACGCCGCCAGTTCGCCGTAAGCGAGCGCGCCGAGCAGGTCGACGACCGCGGCGCGGTACTGAGGTTCGGCGGAGGCCTGCGTCCAGTCCTGGGCGGCGACTCCGGTGTGTGCGACAGATCCGGCGGAGGCGTTGTCAGGCTTGTCAGAGGTCGTCATGCAGCGCACAATAGCTCGCTCGCCGCGCCACGGAAGTCCCTGCTCAATCAGTGTGACGACGACTACGTGACCAAATCGGCCATCGCGTGTGCGCGTTTCCGGGGTACAGTGGTAATGCGCCTGCCGACTATTCGACGGGCTGCATGTATGAGGATGCCCGGTCGGTGGCCCGATCGGCTCCGACCCGACAGCCCTCCTCGCCCGTACGACGCAGTGCGTACGAAGTTCGGAGGGGGACCCTCAGCGGTTCGAGCGCTAGAGCGTCGGCAGTGGTCCCGTGTCATACGGCTCGCCCGTAAGGCAGTAGTCGACGTCCCCAGCACGGTCCTAGACGACCCCCGCGCTCGCCCTCGCGCCGCGCACACAGAAGAGGCAGCACCCTGACTACGACTTTCCGAGAGCTCGGAATCCTTCCCGAGACGGCCGAAGCACTTGAGGCCGTCGGCATCATCACTCCCTTCCCCATCCAGGAGATGACGCTCCCCGTCGCCCTCTCGGGCAGCGACGTCATCGGCCAGGCCAAGACCGGCACCGGCAAGACGCTGGGCTTCGGCCTCCCGCTCCTCGAGCGCGTCACCGTCCCCGCCGACGTCGAGGCCGGCCGCGCCCGGCCCGAGGACCTCACCGACGCCCCGCAGGCGCTCGTCGTCGTCCCCACGCGCGAGCTGTGCACCCAGGTCACCAACGACCTGCTCACCGCGGGCAAGGTCCGCAACGTGCGCGTTCTCGCGATCTACGGCGGCCGGGCGTACGAGCCGCAGGTCGAGGCCCTCAAGAAGGGCGTCGACGTGATCGTCGGCACCCCGGGCCGTCTGCTGGACCTCGCGGGTCAGAAGAAGCTCGACCTCAAGCACATCAAGGCGCTCGTCCTCGACGAGGCCGACGAGATGCTCGACCTGGGCTTCCTGCCCGACGTCGAGAAGATCATCAACATGCTGCCGGCCCGCCGCCAGACGATGCTGTTCTCGGCGACCATGCCGGGCGCGGTCATCGGCCTCGCGCGCCGCTACATGTCGCAGCCCACGCACATCAGCGCCACCTCGCCGGACGACGCGGGCAAGACGGTCGCGAACACCAAGCAGCACATCTACCGCGCGCACAACATGGACAAGCCCGAGCTGGTCGCGCGGATACTGCAGGCCGAGGGCCGCGGTCTCGTGATGGTCTTCTGCCGTACCAAGCGGACGGCGGCCGATCTGGCCGACCAGCTCCAGCAGCGCGGTTTCGCCTCCGGCGCGGTCCACGGCGACCTCGGCCAGGGCGCCCGCGAGCAGGCGCTGCGCGCGTTCCGCAACGGCAAGGTGGACGTCCTCGTCTGCACCGACGTCGCCGCCCGCGGCATCGACGTCGAGGGTGTCACCCACGTCATCAACTACCAGTCCCCCGAGGACGAGAAGACGTACCTGCACCGCATCGGCCGCACCGGCCGCGCGGGCGCCAAGGGCATCGCGATCACGCTCGTCGACTGGGACGACATCCCGCGCTGGCAGCTCATCAACAAGGCGCTGGACCTCGGGTTCAACGACCCGCCGGAGACGTACTCGACCTCCCCGCACCTCTTCGAGGAGCTGAGCATCCCCGCGGGCACCAAGGGTGTTCTGCCGCGCGCCGACCGCACACGCGCCGGGCTCGGGGCGGAGGAGCTGGAGGACCTGGGCGAGACGGGCGGCCGTGGTGCGCGCGGTGACCGCGGAGGCCGTGGTGACCGCGGCGGACGTGGTGACCGAGGAGGCCGCGGTGACCGCGACAGCCGAGGCGGTCGGGACGAGTCCCGTTCGGCCGATGACGAGCGTTCGGCGCGTACGCCGCGTCGCCGTCGCCGCACGCGCAACGGCACCCCGCTGGACACGACCGCTCCCGCCGGGACGGCTCCCGTCGAGGGTGTCGTCTCCCCGCAGGAGACCACCGCGCCGGAGGACGCCACCACCACCGCGACCCGGACCCCGCGTCGCCGTCGCCGCACCCGCGGCGGATCGTCGGAGGCGGCGCCGGCCACGGCAGCCGTGACGGCCGAGCCGACGGTGTCCGAGGCCGCCCCGGTCACGGAGGCCGCGGAGGCCGCCGTCGCCACGGCCGAGGGCACGGCTGTGCTCGACACCGCCGAGATCCCGGCGAAGCCGCGCCGCCGCCGTACCCGCAAGGCCGCGGAGACCGCGGTCGACACGGCCGAGTCCAACACGCCCGAGACGGTGACGGAGGCCCCGGCGGTGCCGGAGGCCGAGGTTCCCGCCGCCGCGCCGCGCCGGCGTACCCGCAAGGCCACGGCTGCGACTGCCCCTGCGGCCGAGGTCGCGGTCGACACCGCCGAGGGGACCGGCACGCCGGAAGCCGAAGCAGCCGAGGCCACGCCTCGCCGTCGTACGCGTAAGACGGCGGCAGCGGCTCCGGCCGAGGCCGCCCTCGACACCGCCGAGGCCGTGGAGGCCAAGCCGCGTCGCCGTACCCGCAAGACCGCGGCCGCCGAGCCCGCCGTCGCCGCCGAGATCCCGGCGCAGCCGGCCCCGGAGGCGGAGCCGGCCGAGGTCAAGCCCCGCCGTACGCGCAAGACCGCCGCCACCGCCGAGGCAGCGGTCGACACCGCCGAGGGCACGGCGACCAAGCCGCGCCGCACGCGCAAGTCCGCCGCCGCGGCTCCGGCCGAGGCAGCGGTCGACACCGCCGAGGCCGTGGAGGCCAAGCCGCGCCGCACGCGCAAGACGGTTGCCGCGGCTCCGGCCGAGGCAGCCGTCGACACTGCCGAAGGTGCGGAGGCCAAGCCGCGTCGTACCCGGAAGACCGCCGCCGCCAAGGCAGTTGAGGGTGACGCGGTCGAGGCGGCGGCTGAGGTCAAGCCCCGCCGTACGCGCAAGACCGCCGCTGCGGCCGAACCGGCCGTGGACGCGGCAGAGGATGGGGAGACGAAGCCTCGTCGTCGCACCCGCAAGGCCGCGGAGCCCGCGGTGACCGCCGCCATCCCGGCCCAGGCCGCCGCAGAACCGGTGGCCGCGCCTCGGCGCCGGGCCCGTAAGGCCGCGGTGGCCACGGAGCCCGCGGAGAGCTGATCTCCCGCCCGACGGCCCGGTTCGCCTCGCGCGAACCGGGCCGTCGGCGTTCCCGGCCCTCACCGGCGCCCGGAGGCGGAACCCCGACCCGATACCCTCCCTCCGTGAGCAGCCGAGCCTCCTTCGCCGTACCCCCCAACGCCCGCGCCTACCCCCTCCCCACTCCTCGTGGGGACTTCGCCGTCGTCGATTCGCCCGTGCCCCCCGGTGTCGAACCGAAGGGCACCGTGCTGATGCTGCCCGGGTTCACGGGCAGCAAGGAGGACTTCACGCTGCTGCACGGGCCGCTCGCCGGGCGCGGCTACCGTGTCGTGGCCGTGGACGGGCGGGGGCAGTTCGAGTCGGACGGGCCCGAGGAGGACGAATCCGCCTACGCACAGGACGAGTTGGCGCGGGACGTCCTCGCCCAGGCCGGCGCCCTTGATGGCCAGGTACATCTGCTCGGGCACTCTCTCGGCGGTCAGATCGCCCGCGCTGCCGTCCTGCTCGACCACTCCCCGTTCCGCTCGCTCACCCTGGTCGCCTCCGGACCGGCTCAGATCTCCGACTCCCAGCAGCAGCGCGTGAAGCTGTTGCGGGACGCGCTCGCCGTGATGGGCATGGCCGAGGTGTGGGAGGCCATCCTGGCCATGGGGCCACCGGAGGAGGTCGGCGGCCCGGCCCGCGGCATCGGCGGCATGGAGCAGCTGCGCCGCCGCTGGCTGGGCAACAAGCCCGCCCAACTCCGGGCGACGGGCCACCAGTTGTGCACCGAGCCGAACCGCGTTGCCGAACTGGCCGCCGTCCCGCTCCCGTTGCACGTCCTGTCGGGCGCCCACGACGACACCTGGCCGGTGGCGCTGCTGGACGACATGGCCGTACGGCTGAAGGCGCGGCGGACGGTCGTCCCGGGCGCCGAGCATTCCCCCAACACCGACCAGCCCCTGCCCACCGCCCGCGCCCTCGCGGGCTTCTGGGACGGCCTCCAGCCGGACAAGAACTGACTGCGGCGCGCGGCAAGGACCGAAACCGACCAGGACCAGGACCTAGACCAGGACCTAGACCAGGACCAGCGCCGGTTCGGGCTAGTACTGCGCCTGCAGGTGCTCCCAGAAGCCGTCCCGCAGGGCGCGTCTCAGGTCGGGCTGTCCACGGAGCGAGTACTGGAGCAGGCCCTCCGCCTCCACCAGGAGGTCCTGGTCCACCGAGCCCGGCAGATAGGGATGGCCCGGCAGCAGTTCCACCAGCGACTCGCGGCCCCTCGCCGCGAGCCACTTCGCGGCGATCTGCGCGCCGACGAAGCGGACGGCCTCACGGGTGGGGCGGGACGCCGTCGACTCGTAGGCGGGGGCCGTGCGGCGGGACACGTACGGCTTGAAGAAGTCGAGGTCCAGCGTGCGCTGGCTGTCGACCTCCCAGAGCAGGGGCTCGGCCTGGTTGCGGCCCTCCGGTGTCTCGATGCCCCAGAGGTGGACGCGGGCGCCGTACCCCTGGGCCGCCTCGACGGCCGAGACCAGGTCCTCGTCGCCGCCGAGGAGTGCCGCGTCGCTGATGGCGCGGTGGCGGGCGAGGGACTCCAGGTCGGAGCGGATGAGGGAGTCGACGCCCTTTTGCTGGTTGTTCGCGTTCAGGTTGCCCAGCCGGACCTTGACGTCCGGGAGCTCGGCGATGGACTGCTGCTCCGCGGTATGGATACGGCGTCTCGCGCCGTCGTACCAGTAGACCCGCAGCAGCCTGCTGTCCGCGAAGATCGTGCGGGCCTTGTCGATCAGCGCCTCGATGAGACCTTCCGCGTCCAGGTCGAAGGCGCGGCGGTCCTCCGTCCCGGAGACCAGGCGCCCCGCGGCCGCGTACAGATATCCCGCGTCGACGAAGATCGCATGGGTCGAGGGCGTCTTCGCCACCTCGGCGAGCATGCGCTGAAGCAGCTCGTTGGTGCGGTCGATGCGGGCGCTGAGGGCCGCGAGGTCGTCGTTCATCGCCTCCATTGTCCTGGCGGTCACGCTGCGAACACAACTGGTCCCGGTCGGTCCCGCCCATGTGGCTTACCGGTCAGTAATTAGTCGTGCGAAAAATTTCTTTAGCGTAGGGAATGTTTGTAACACACAGCCCGTTGACTACGTACAGATGGCGCAACGCCACAAGACGCAAGCAACTGAAGTAGTTCTCCGCAGGAGGATGACCAGACGAAGGGAGAAGCCGATGCGCTTCGAAATCATGCGACTCGACGATGTCGACGGCACGGCCGTGGACAGCACCGTCGTGGACGCCGCCTCCGTCAACCGTATCGTTCAGCAGGCTGCCGCGATCGGCCAGCGACTGTGGATCCGGCCGGCCGAGACCTCGGCCTCGTAACCCCGGGATCCCTTGACAGGTTTCAGAGCCCCCGTACGGCGTCGATGCCGTACGGGGGCTCTGCGCGTACCCGGCGGGTTCCCGCTCTCAGCTCGCCTGGATGACCTGGGTGACCCCGTTGATGATCTGTTGCACGGCGATCGCGGAGAGCATCATGCCCGCGAGCCGTGTCACCAGGACCACGCCGCCGTCCTTGATGACCCGGATGATCAGCAGCGAGTACCGCATCACCACCCACAGGACGACATGGATGGCGAGGATCGCCGTCCACACCGACACCTGCGCCGGGACGCTGTCGGCCTTCTGCACGGCGAGGATGACCGACACGATCGCACCCGGCCCGGCCAGCAGCGGCATGCCCAGCGGCACGAGGGCGACGTTGACGTCCTTGGTCTGCTTCGGCTCGTCCGTCTTGCCGGTGAGCAGGTCCAGCGCGATCAGCAGGAGCAGCAGCCCGCCCGCGATCATCAGCGCGGGCACGGAGACGTGCAGGTAGTCGAGGATCTGGTGCCCGAGCAGCCCGAAGACGGTGATCACGCCGCCGGCCACGCAGACGGCCTGGAACGCCATCCGCTTCTGCACCTTGCCGGGGCGCCCGGAGGTCAGCGCGAGGAAGATCGGGGTGATCCCGGGGGGATCCATGATGACGAAGAGGGTCAGGAACAGGGAGCCGAAGACGGCGAGGTCGAACATGAGGGCCTTGCTGAGCGACAAACGGATGGGGATCTGAGGTCACGAGAAACGTGACCAGCGCGAAGAACGCGACCAGTGACCAGTGCGAAGAACGCGGCGAACGTGACCAGCGCGATGAGCGCGACGATCGTGACGTGCGCGAGGGCGTGGCCCTCAGGCTCCGCCGGCCCCCGGCACCGGGAACGCCCCCGTCGCCCGTCGCGTGATCTCCCCGTACACCTCGGGATCCGTCACGTTCTCGCCGAGCACACACGTCTTGCGGCTGCCGTGGTAGTCGCTGGACCCCGTGATCAGCAGCCCGAGCTCCTTGGCGAGGCCGCGCAGCCGCGCCCGGGTGTCCGGGTCGTGGTCCATGTGGTCGACCTCGATGCCGTCGAGTCCGGCCGTGGCCAGCTCCGCGATCGCGGACTCCGGGACCGTACGCCCGCGCTTGCTCGCGCCCGGGTGGGCGAACACGGCGACGCCGCCCGCGCCCTTGATCAGCCGGATCGCCTCGAAGGGGTCGGTCTCGTGCTTCGCCACGTGGGCCCGGCCGCCGTCGGACAGCCAGTCCGGCGTGAAGGCGTCGCTCACCGTCGGTACGACACCGAGCTCGACCAGAGCGGTCGCGACATGGGGGCGTCCGACCGAGCCGTCGCCCGCGATCCGCGCCACCTGCTCCCAGGTGACCGGCACACCCTGCTCCTGGAGCCTGGCGACCATGGCCCGCGCCCGCGGCACCCGGTCGTCCCGCACCAGCTCGCGCTCGGCGAGCAGGGCAGGCTCCTCGGGGTCGAAGAGGTAGGCCAGCATGTGCAGGGAGACCCCGTCGACCCGGCAGGACAGCTCTGCGCCGGTGACCAGCGTGAGCCCCTCCGGCAGCGCGGCGATCGCCTCGGCGTGTCCGCGGGTGGTGTCGTGGTCGGTCAGCGCGACCACGTCCAGACCGGCCGCGGCGGCGTTGCGCACCAGCTCGGCCGGGGTGTC
Organism: Streptomyces sp. NPDC033131; assembly: GCF_055578365.1. NCBI lineage: Bacteria > Bacillati > Actinomycetota > Actinomycetes > Kitasatosporales > Streptomycetaceae > Streptomyces > Streptomyces sp. NPDC033131. The sequence continues at coordinate 534,227 of NZ_JBVIPA010000001.1, read as the reverse complement.
CGTACCGTCGGAGGCCGTGGAGTGGGTGTGCAGGTCGATGCGCACGACGCGGACTCCAAGCGATGACGGGACGGAGGAACGCTCAAGGATAACCGGATTTTCGAGCTCCTCTGTCACACCCGCAACCCCATAGCGCCCCCTACACAAGCGCTCAGCCGCCGCCTAGGGCTCCAGCAGCCTCGGCGACAACGCCCCGCACGGCACCAGCTCCAGCTCGGCCCCCGCGTCCCGCAGATCCGTCAGCACCAGCTCGTCGTACATCAGCAGCCCGGACTGCTCGGGCCACACGACCGCCCACACCCACAGCCCGAGCGCCTCGCCCGCGAAGACCGCCCGGTCGTCCGGGGCGCCGGCCACATGCCACAGCGGGGTCGGGCGGCCGGCGGCGAGGACCTTGGCCTGGGGCGGCTTCTCGACGCTCATGTAGGGCCCCGGGTCCGGGCCGTCGATGCCCGCGTACCGCGCGCCGAGGCCGACGCCGAGTTCCTCGGCCACCAGGATCAGCTCGCCCATTCCGCCGAGCGGTCCGGGCCCGGAGCACGCCACGGCCGTGGCCCGGCCGCCGCCGCGGTCGTCGCCCGCGCAGGCCACACCGGTGAACAGCCAGCCGACGGGCAGCGGCCACGGCATCCACACCGGCACCTGCGTGCGGTGCACCACGACTTCGAGGGCCTCGACGCTGGGCGGGATCACGGGCTGCACCGGGTGCACGGTGCCATGCGCATCGCACTGCCAGGTATCGGCGAAGAGTCCGGGAGCCCTGACCCGGCCACCACACTTCGGGCAACTGGGTTCGCCCCTCATAGGGCCCCACGGTCCTACCCCCGCTCCTCCACGTCAAGGACTGATCACCCGTCCGGGCGGAAGCGCCTCACCGGCGAAGTTGCGTGTAGTTTGCATTACTTAGCCGAGCTAACTTACTATGTGCATATACCAACTATCTTCGCCGTGGCGGGAGAACACGATGGGAGACCCCAAGGACCCCTTCGACGCGGGAGGCGGTGGCATCCTGCGGCAGCCCAGGGCGGTGTGGGCGACCGCGGGCGCGTCCGTCGTCGCCTTCATGGGCATCGGACTCGTCGACCCGATCCTGCCGTCCATCGCCTCGGGCCTGGACGCCACGGCGAGCCAGGTCTCGCTGCTCTTCACCTCGTACTTCCTGATCACCGCGATCGCGATGCTGGTGACCGGCTTCGTCTCCAGCCGGATCGGCGGCCGCAGGACCCTGCTGCTCGGCCTCGCCCTGGTCGTGCTCTTCGCCGCCCTGTCGGGCACCTCGAACTCGGTCGGCGAACTCGTCGGCTTCCGGGCCGGCTGGGGCCTCGGCAACGCGCTGTTCGTCTCCACCGCCCTCGCGGTCATCGTCGGCCGGCGGCCGGCGGCCGGCGGCAGCGCGGCCGCGATCCTGCTGTACGAGTCCGCCCTCGGCCTCGGCATGGCCTGCGGGCCCCTGCTGGGCGCGCTGCTCGGCGACGCCAGCTGGCGCTACCCCTTCTTCGGCACCGCGTTCCTGATGGCGATCGGCTTCCTGTGCATCACGGCGTTCCTGAAGGAGCAGCCGAAGCCGGCCCGGAAGATCGCACTGCTCGACCCGATCAAGGCACTCGGCCACGGCGGACTCGCCTCGGCGGCGGTGTCGGCGTTCTTCTACAACTACACGTTCTTCACCGTGCTGGCCTTCACCCCGTTCGTACTGGACATGACCCCGTACAAGTCGGGTGCCGTGTTCTTCGCCTGGGGTGTGCCGCTCGCCGTCTTCTCCGTGATCGTGGCCCCGCGCATGCAGGAGCGGTTCGGTTCGCTGAAGGTGCTCGGCGGCTCACTGCTACTGCTCGCGGTCGACGTGCTCGTCCTCGGGTACGGCAGCCACACCGCCGCCATCGTCTGCACGATCCTGTCCGGCGCCTTCATCGGCGTGAACAACACCGTGTACACGGAGCTGGCGCTCGGGGTGTCGGACGCCCCGCGCCCGGTGGCGAGCGCGGGCTACAACTTCGTGCGCTGGTTCGCGGCCGCCGCCGCTCCCTACTTCGCGCCGAAGATCGAGGAGTGGAGCGACATCCACATGCCGTTCGTCGTCGCGGCCGTGACGGCCACCCTGGGTGCGCTCGTGGTCGTCGTACGACGGAAGGCACTCGCGCACGAGGCCCAGGAGCTGGAGCCGAGGCACGCGGCCGAGGACGGCGTCACCGTCTTCGCCGGCTGAGTCAACTGACGGTTTTCAGCCACCGGTTGGTGAGATCGCTCACTCCAGAGGGACGGACTTGCGGGACGGATCCCGCAGGTCCGTCCCGTTCGTCAGCCAGCGCTCCTGGAGGGCCTGCGCGCCGTGCACCCGCTTCCAGGCCGCCTCGTTCGGCGTCATCGGGAACAGCGGCAGGAACCGTACGGGGTCCAGTGGCTCGTCCAGTTCCAGATCCTCGACCAGGCCGCCCGGCTCGCCGACCAGGACCGAGGTGAACGGGGCGCCGGGCCACAGCGGCTCACCGACGTCGAGGGAGGCGCCGGAGGCCACGACCACGCCCTCGACCTGCGGGGAAGCGGCGAGCACGGCGAGCGGGCGGAGTACCTTGTCGGTTTCGGCGAGACCGCTTCGTACCGAAAGGACCAGTTCGGCGCGCGGGCCCTTGACGGGGTCGGCGAGCACCGCGGTGGGGTCGGCCATGGGCTGCGCGGACATGCCGAGCGTGGCGTAGCGGACCACACCGCCCTCCTGGCCGGTGTCCTGAAAACGCAGCACCTCGATACGGTCCGTGCCGAGGAAGGTGACCGCCGCGCGCGCGTCCGGCTCGCCCAGCGCGCTGCGCAACCGGGCCTCGACCAGAGGAAGAACATCAGCCATGACGCGAGCATAGAACTCGTCAGTACCGGGCAAAGCAGCGCCTTGACACTTCGGTCGACTGGTACTCTGGCCCGGTGGTTCGGGGCAGCACGCAGAAGCGTCGCGATCAAGCCCCGACGCCGAAGGAACTCCCTTACGAGGGACCGGCCGGAGGAGGTGGGGCTGCAATGGACCGAAGTCGACCGTGCAGTAGCACCCGCTCTTCCCGCCGCTGATGTAGCTGCTCTGGCTCTGGCTGGCTGCCACCTCTCGCACTCGCTTCACCGCGGAAGAGCGCTTCGTTTCGTTTTACCTGATCTGTCCGAACTGCCCGTTCCAGGCAGTAGCTGAATCAGTAGCGAAGCTCGCCACCGCGACGGTGCGGTGCTCCCCGCTTTGTGGACGTGCCAAACATCCGCAGTCAGGACGTCCCCATTCCGGGCAGTTCCAACCGCCTCGGCGGCCTTTCGTTGCCTGTCACGAAGGAGCCTGCCATGTCGATGATCCGCGACCTGCGTGCCGTCGTCCGCCCGTCCCGCGTCTCCCTGCGCAAGGACAGCAGCAGCGTCTACGACACCACCCGCGACCCTTCGACCCCGTCCGCCGTCGTCGACTGCGCCGTCTACCGCGACGGTGCCCGCGTCGACATGCCGAAGCCGCTCAGCCCGAGCGAGGCGATGCGCCTGGTGCGCCGCGACGGGGGCTTCGTCTGGATCGGGCTGCACGAGCCGACCGAGGCCGAATTCTCCGGCATCGCCGGTGAGTTCGGGCTGCACCCGCTGGCCGTGGAGGACGCGGTGCAGGCCCACCAGCGCCCCAAGCTGGAGCGCTACGACGACTCCCTGTTCACCGTGTTCAAGACCATCCACTACGTCGAGCACGACCGGGTCACCGCCAACAGCGAGGTCGTCGAGACCGGCGAGGTCATGTGCTTCACCGGCCGGGACTTCTTCATCACCGTCCGGCACGGCGGCCAGGGCTCCCTGCGGGCACTGCGCCACCGGCTCCAGGACGACCCCGAGCTGCTCGCCAAGGGACCCTCGGCGGTACTGCACGCGATCGCCGACCATGTCGTCGACGGCTACATCGCGGTCGCGGACGCGGTGCAGGACGACATCGACGAGGTGGAGACCGAGGTCTTCTCACCGGGCCGCCGGGGCGGCGTCTCGCGCGGTGTCGACTCGGCCGGGATCTACCAACTCAAGCGTGAGGTACTGGAGTTCAAGCGGGCCGTCTCTCCGCTGCTGCGGCCCATGCAGCTGCTGAGCGAGCGCCCGATGCGGCTGATCGACCCGGACATCCAGAAGTACTTCCGGGACGTCGCCGACCACCTCGCCCGCGTCCAGGAGCAGGTCCTCGGCTTCGACGAACTCCTCAACTCGATCCTTCAGGCCAACCTCGCGCAGGCGTCCGTCGCGCAGAACGAGGACATGCGCAAGATCACCTCGTGGGCCGCGATCATCGCCGTACCGACGATGGTGTGCGGCGTGTACGGCATGAACTTCGACCACATGCCGGAGCTGCACTGGAAGTACGGCTATCCCGTGATCATGTCGGTCACGGTGGCCCTCTGTGTGGGCATCCACCGCACCCTCAAGCGCAACGGCTGGCTCTGAAGACCCCTGGATAGGCTGAGCCCATGACTAGCGAGCTGCTCGACCAGGCCCTCGTCGAGGAGGCCACGAAGAAGTCCGGCCTCATCTGGGTCGAGGGACCCGGCGGCCCGGCCCGCGCACTGTGGCACGTGTGGCACGAGGGCGCGGCCTGTCTGATCGGCGACGGGCCCGGCGAACAGCCGCTGCCCGGGCTCGCCGACGGAACCACGGCCCAGGTCACGGTCCGCAGCAAGGACAAGGGCGGCCGGCTGGTCTCCTGGGCGGCGACGGTCGTGGAGCTGGCGTCCCGCTCCCCCGAGTGGGAGGCGGCGGTCGCGGAGCTCAAGGGCAAACGGCTGAACGCCCCGGACGGCGAGGCCATGACGGAGCGCTGGGCCCGCGAATGCCGGGTACTCCGCCTGGAGCCGACAGGCACGACGTCACCGCTGCCCGACGGCGATCTGGCGCAGGCGCCGCTGCCGACGCCGGCGACGACGCGTGAGCCGGTTCCGGCGGGGCTGCCGCGACTGCTGCTGAAGCGTCGCAAGCGACGGTAGCCGTCAGGACGTCGGCAGCTTCTTGCCGTAGTCCACCGTCTCGTCCTTGTCCGGCTCCGTCAGAGCGAAGGTCTTGCCCCAGGCCGAGAAGGTCAGGGTGCCGGCGCCGCCCGCCCGTACCAGGCGGAGCGGATACGGCTTGCCCTCCAAAGAGACGTCCAGCGTGCCGCCGGAACCGTCGTCGCCCGCGATGCGGATGGTGCGCACACCCGCCTGCTCGTGGTGGCCGTCCCTCTCCAGCGTGCCGTGCAGCGTCAGAAGACCGTCGAGGAGGACGTCCATGTCCGTGAAGCCGCTGAACTTCTTGTACGAGGGGTCGCCCTGCGGCACCTTCACGTACTTGCCGTCGAGCTTGTCGGCCGCCGCCGCGTCCGCGTCGGAGCCGTCGCCCTTGCCGTCCGCGTCGGTCCAGAAGCCCGCGTCCGCCTTGAGGAAGAGCTGCTCCTTGATCCGCAGCAGGTGGAAGGTCGCGTCCTCGGAGGTGACCGAGCCGGAGCCCCCGTCGGACTTCAGGCGCATGTCGAGCTTGTACGTCCGCCCGCTGGCGACCACGTTCCCGGAGAGCCGGACCGCCACGGCCGACCCGGCCGCGGTACGCGTCCTGGACTGGATCTGGTCGGCCGGCAGTTTGCCGACGCCGTTGGTCCCCGCGTCCGGGTCCTCGCCGCATCCCGTCAGGCCGGTCCCCGTCACGACGAGGGCGCACAGCGCGCCCGCCAGTGCGGCCCTGCGGGTACGGCGCCGGGGAATCGCAGTCACAGATGGGGCTGCCTTTCTGACAAGGGTCCTTCAGCGGCGTACGGCAGCGTACCGGGGCCCGGCAGCACGGGCGGAGCCAGACCGTCCGGACTCCTCACCAGCGCGTATCCGAACGGGACGGGCTAGCCTGAAGCCCACCCGAGCGGGCAATTCGGAAAAGAGACCCACCCAGCGGCCCAGGACACAACTCCGTACGAATCCCGCACGAAAAGGAAGCACAGCCATGGCAGCGGGCGCCCCCCGGATCTTCGTCTCGCACCTCGCCGACGTCGCCGTCTTCGACCCGGCCGGCGACCAGGTCGGCCGCCTGCGCGACCTGGTCGTCATGCTGCGCGTCGGACGGCGGCCGCCACGCCTGCTCGGCCTGGTCGTCGAACTCGCCACGCGCCGCCGCATCTTCCTGCCCATCACCCGCGTGACCGGCATCGAGTCCGGCCAGGTCATCACCACCGGCGTCCTCAACGTCCGCCGCTTCGAGCAGCGGCCCACCGAGCGGCTGGTCTTCGGGGAACTCCTCGACCGGCGCGTCACGCTCGTCGAGACCAACGAGGAGGTCACGGTCCTGGACGTCGCGGTGCAGCAGCTGCCGGCCCGCCGGGACTGGGAGATCGACCGCGTCTTCGTCCGCAAGGGCGGCAAGGGCGGCGCCTTCCGGCGCAAGGGCGAGACCCTGACCGCCGAGTGGTCCGCCGTCACCGGCTTCTCCCTCGAGGAGCACGGACAGGGCGCCGAGAGCCTCCTCGCCACCTTCGAGCAGCTGCGCCCGGCCGACCTCGCCAACGTTCTGCACCACCTCTCCCCCAAGCGGCGCGCCGAGGTCGCCGCCGCCCTCGACGACGACCGCCTGGCCGACGTCCTGGAGGAACTGCCGGAGGACGACCAGATCGAGATCCTCGGCAAGCTGAAGGAGGAGCGGGCCGCCGACGTCCTGGAGGCGATGGACCCGGACGACGCGGCCGACCTGCTCTCCGAGCTGCCCCAGGGCGACCAGGAGCGGCTGCTGAGCCTGATGAAGCCCTCCGACGCGGCCGACATGCGGCGCCTGTTGGCGTACGAGGAGCACACGGCCGGCGGTCTGATGACGACCGAGCCGATCGTGCTGCGGCCCGACGCGACCGTCGCGGACGCGCTCGCCCGCGTCCGCAATCCCGACCTGTCCCCCGCCCTCGCCGCCCAGGTCTACGTCTGCCGGCCACCCGACGAGACCCCGACCGGCAAGTACCTCGGCACGGTCCATTTCCAACGGCTGCTGCGCGACCCTCCGTACACCCTGGTCAGCTCCATCCTCGACGACGACCTGCAGTCACTGGCGCCGGACGCGGCGCTTCCCCTGGTCGCCGGGTTCTTCGCGACGTACGACATGGTCGCGGCGCCCGTCGTGGACGAGGCGGGGTCGCTGCTGGGCGCGGTGACCGTGGACGACGTCCTGGACCACATGCTGCCCGACGACTGGCGGGAGACCGAGTTCCACCTCGACGAGGACGAGGACGAGGAGGTGGCCCCTCATGGCTCCTGAGCGCGAGAGCACCCGCGAGGCCGCCCGCGAGCGCACTCTGGCGGGCGCGACCGCCACCACCCGCTCCCGTCCCCGCCTCGACCAGCCCCGCCCGCCCCGGCGCCGGCTCCTGCCCGAGTGGGACCCGGAGGCCTTCGGACGGCTGTCGGAGCGCATCGCGCGGTTCCTGGGCACCGGCCGGTTCATCGTCTGGATGACGATCGTCATCATCCTGTGGGTGCTGTGGAACATCTTCGCGCCCAGTGACCTGCGCTTCGACAACTACCCGTTCATCTTCCTGACGCTGATGCTGTCGCTCCAGGCCTCCTACGCGGCCCCGCTGATCCTGCTCGCGCAGAACCGGCAGGACGACCGTGACCGGGTCAACCTCGAACAGGACCGCAAGGCGAGCGAGCGGTCGATCGCCGACACCGAGTACCTGACCCGCGAGATCGCCTCGCTCCGGATCGGCCTCGGCGAGGTCGCGACCCGGGACTGGATCCGCTCCGAACTGCAGGACCTGGTGAAGGAACTGGACGGGCGGCACGACGGCCATGTCGTATTCCCGGCAGAACGGTCGCGGGCACGTGACGTAGACGACCGGTGACGGGGCTTTCCGCAGCCCCCTCCGGGCGCCGTACCATCGTCCTTATGGCTACGGAAGACGCGGTGCGTGAAGCACTGGCGACGGTGAACGACCCCGAGATCAACCGACCCATCACCGAACTGGGGATGGTCAAGTCCGTGGAGATCGGCGCGGACGGAGCGGTCGCGGTCGCCGTGTACCTGACGGTCTCCGGCTGCCCCATGCGCGAAACGATCACGCAGCGCGTGACGGATGCGGTCTCGGCGGTCGAGGGCGTCACCCGTGTCGACGTCGAACTCGACGTCATGAGCGACGAGCAGCGCAAGGAACTGGCGACCGCGCTGCGCGGTGGCCAGACCGAGCGCGAGGTCCCCTTCGCGAAGCCGGGCTCGCTGACCCGTGTGTACGCGATCGCCTCCGGCAAGGGCGGCGTCGGCAAGTCGTCGGTGACGGTGAACCTGGCGGCGGCGATGGCCGCGGACGGGCTGAAGGTCGGTGTCGTCGACGCCGACATCTACGGCCACAGCGTGCCCCGCATGCTGGGCGCCGACGGCAGTCCCACCCAGGTCGAGAACATGATCATGCCGCCGTCCGCGCACGGCGTGAAGGTCATCTCGATCGGCATGTTCACCCCGGGCAACTCCGCGGTCGTCTGGCGCGGCCCGATGCTCCACCGGGCGCTGCAGCAGTTCCTCTCGGACGTGTACTGGGGCGACCTGGACGTGCTCCTGCTCGACCTGCCGCCCGGCACGGGCGACATCGCCATCTCGGTGGCCCAGCTGGTCCCGAACGCCGAGATCCTGGTCGTGACGACGCCTCAGCAGGCGGCGGCCGAGGTGGCCGAGCGGGCGGGCTCCATCGCCGTCCAGACCCACCAGAAGATCGTCGGCGTGGTGGAGAACATGTCCGGCCTGCCCTGCCCGCACTGCGACGAGATGGTCGACGTCTTCGGCACGGGCGGCGGCCAGTCGGTGGCGGACGGCCTGACCCGTACCACGGGCGCCACCGTCCCGGTCCTCGGCTCCATCCCCATCGACGTCCGTCTCCGCGAGGGCGGCGACGAGGGCAAGCCGGTCGTCCTGACCGACCCGGACTCCCCGGCGGGCGCGGCCCTGCGGGCGATCGCGGGGAAGCTGGGGGGACGGCAGCGGGGTCTGTCGGGACTGTCCTTGGGCATCACGCCGAGGAACAAGTTCTAGAACGCCCTGGGGGCGCGGGCGAAGGGGCGCCGGACACCACCGGCGCCCCTTTCTCATGCGTAGGTGCCGATGTCCTTGATCATGGCGAAGCCGAGCCCGTACGCGCTCATGCCTCTTCCGTACGCCCCCACGTGAACCCCCTGCTGAGTCGACCCGGCCAGCACCCAGCCGAACTCGGACTCGCGGTAGTGGAAGGTCGTCGGAACGCCGTCCACGGGCAGGGACAGCGTCGACCAGTCGTCGCCGTCCAGGTCGTCCGCGAGGGCCCAGGCCGTCTCGGTCTGCTGGTCCAGCCAGTCGTCACGCAGGCTGTGGTCCATCTGGCCGGGCCAGGTGAAGGACAGCAGCCCCACTCCCGCCAGCCAGGCCGCCGAGGACACCGACGTGGCCTCCAGGAGGCCGGTGCCGTCGGCGCTGCGCCGCACGGGGTTGGCCGCGACGGTGACCACCACCGCGAACTTCTCCTTGTCCTCCGACGCCTCGTTCCGTACGGAGGGCTCGTCGCCGTGCCCGATGGAACCGTGCTCGACGGCTCCGTCGGCCGCCGTACCGACCTGCATCAGCCAGCGCGGTCCCGTGAAGGCCTCGTCGAGGCCGTACCACGGGAAGGGCGCCAGCAGGTAGCCGTCGACCGTGCGCCGGGCGGTGGGGACCTGTTGTCCACCCTCCGCGGCCGACGCCTGCCCGACTGCCCGACTCGTCGTCTCCATGTGCCCGGACGCCTCCTCGCTCTCGTCGGAACGAACGGCCCGCCCCCCTTCGGGCGTACTCGTCCGCTCCGCACAACAACTCGGCAGCATAGCCACCCCGCTGCGGACAGCCGGGAAACCGCCCGGCGGGTGGGTCGCCCAGAGGGCGCGTTCAGGCCGTGGAGGGTCCCTCAGGAGTATGAAACGCGTCACGTACGGCGGAGCGTGCGCCCGGGCGCACGCTCAGGTGGCGTCCGCGTCGTACGGCGGGCGCTCCGCGGGCGTCTCGGGCTTCTTCGTCATGTCGACGGTGCCGCCGGAGGACGCGGACGACGACGAAGAGGACGACGAGTCGCTGTCACGGCCGTGGACCGCGTCCGTGACCTCGGCCATCTCCTTCTTCAGGTCGAAGCCGTTGCGGATCTCCTTGAGCCCCAGCTCGTCGTTGTCCAGCTGCTTGCGGATGAACGTCTTGGGGTTGAGGTCCTCGAACTCGAAGTCCTTGAACTCCGGGCCCAGTTCGCTGCGGATGTCCTGCTTGGCGCTCTCCGAGAACTCCCGGATCTTGCGGATGGTCCGCGTGACGTCCTGGATGACCTTCGGGAGCTTGTCCGGACCGAAGACGAGCACGGCGAGGACAACGAGCGTGATCAGCTCGAGCGGTCCTATGTCATTGAACACCTGAAGCTCCTTGCGATGTCCTCGGTCCTCGGCCCTCGGGGGTCAGTGCGGTCTTCCGTGGTCCGGGCCGGGTCCACGGTACCCGGCCTTCCCGTCGGACGGGTACTGTCCCGAGCCCTCCGAGTGCGGGTACGTGTGGGGTTTTCCGGGTTGTTTGCCTTGTGAGGCCACTGATCGGGCCATTACGGGCCCTCTTCTGTGATGTCCGTGTGAGTCTCATCCGCCGTCGGAGGATCCGAGGACCAGCGAGATCGTCCTCTCCCTGCCGTCGCGCTCCACGGTGATCTCGAGGCGGTCGCCGGGGCGGTGGGCGCGGGTCTTGACGATGAGCTCGTCGCCGGAGTGGACGCGTTGGCCGTCGACCTCGGTGATGACGTCGCCTGCCTCGATGCCGGCCCGGTCGCCGGGACCGCCGACGGTGACCGCGGGGCCGCCGTCGCTTCCCTTCGTGCCCACGCGGGCGCCGTCGCCGGCGTAGTCCATGTCGAGGGTGACGCCGATCACCGGGTGGGTCGCCTTGCCGGTGTTGATCAGCTCCTCCGCGACGCGCTTGCCCTGGTTGACCGGTATGGCGAAACCGAGGCCTATCGAACCGGCCTGGCCGCCGTCCGGGGCGGAGCCGCTGTCGGCGGACCGGATGGCGGAGTTGATGCCGACGACACGGGCCTGCGCATCGAGGAGGGGCCCGCCGGAGTTGCCGGGATTGATGGGCGCGTCGGTCTGCAGGGCGTCGACGTACGACACGTCGCTCCCGTCCCCGCTCTCGCCGCCGGCCGTGATGGGCCGCCCCTTGGCGCTGATGATGCCGGAGGTGACGGTGCCCGCCAGATCGAAGGGGGCGCCGATGGCGACGACGGGGTCGCCGACCTGGACGTTGTCGGAGTTGCCGAGGGTCAGGGGCCTGAGCCCCGTCACACCGCTGACCTTGACGACGGCGAGGTCGTAGCCGCTGTCCCTGCCGACGACGGTGGCCTCGGCGGTGTCACCGCTGTGGAAGGTCACGGTTATCTCGCCGTCCGCGGCGGCGGGTTCGACGACGTGGTTGTTGGTGAGGATGTGACCGCGGTCGTCGAGCACGAATCCGGTGCCGGTACCCGATTCGTCGGACCCGTTCACATGCAGGGTCACCACACTGGGCAGCGCCCGCGCGGCGATCCCCGCCACGCTGTCCGGAGCCCGGCCCGCCGACTCGGCCCCGGCCTGCGGCAGCTCGACGGCCCCGACCCCGCCGTTGCGCTCCAGATACGTCCCGACGACGCCGCCGACGCCGCCGGACACGAGCGCCAGCAGCGCGGCCCCGCCGACGAGCGCCTTCCTCACGTGCCTGCGCCGCTGGTCCTTGCTGAGGACGGCCGCACCGTTCTGCTGGAGGGGAGCGGCGGCAAGCGGGGCCCAGGGGTCGTAGTTCTGCCAAGGGGTGGAGGGGGGCGCACCCTGCGCGGGGCTGTGCGGGGCCGCTGATGGCCCCGCGGCGAACGAAAGCGCAGGGGGCGCTTCCGGGGCCCCGCCGGGCGCAGCCGGGCCTCCAGGGGCCGCCGGGGCGACGGCGGGCCGGCGGGGCGGGGTGGGCACGCCGGGGGCGGGGACCGCGGGGTGCGCGGAGGCCGGAACCTGCGTGTCGACGGCCGGGGCCAGGGTCGGGGTCGGCAAGGCGTGTGGGTCCGAGACGGGGACGTCGGCGCCCGGGGCCGGGACGTACGGGCCGGGTTGCCCGGTCGGCGCCAGTGCGGGCGTGCCGTGCGCCGGCGTGGTCGCCGGGTGTTGTACGGGCGGGGCAGGGGCCCAGGGGCCCGGCTCGCCGTAGGGCGGGGTGCTGTAGGGGTCCGGGTCGTGCAGGGGCCGGGGACGCTCGGCAACGGGCGCATCGGCAACGGGCACAGGGGACTGCTCGGAGGCCGGCGCGGCGGGAGCGGCCGTCTCGGCTTCCGGCTGGACGAGGCGGTCGGTGCGGCCGGAACGGTCCGCCACCGGCACGGGGGCTCGCTCGACTCCGGCCCCGGTCACGCGGTCGGCGGCGGACCCGGGCACCGCCGCTTCCCCTTCCGGCACCGCGGGCATCGCGCTGGGCAGGGCCAGCTCGAAGTCGCCCCCCGTGTCGGGCCTCTTCTCCGGAGCCTTCAGTTCGAAGTCTCCGTCGGCGCCGGTGCCGTGGACGCCGTTCCCGGCGTCGCCGGGCACCGCGTCCTCGACCGGACCGGGCGCTTGTGCCTGGTCCGCGAGGTCCTGCGGTCGAGGACGGCTCCACCACTTCGCCTTCGCGGGCTTCCCCTCGTTCATGCTTCCCCCACAGCTCGGGCTCCGCCTCGCGGCCCCCACGCGCCGAACGTACGACTCCCTGGATTCAACCAGGTTCCCGAGCCGCCGCGCAGGGGCAGGTCAGGCGGGGCGTCGGCCGGGATCGGCCGGCGAGTCAGCGGGGGGTGACGGAGGACGCCGAGGGGGAGGAGGCCGAGTCGGGGACCGTCGCGGCGAGGAGGCCGGGGGTGGCGAGGAGGTCCGGGGTCGCGGACCACGCGGTGAGGTCGATCGGCGGGGCCGCGCTGAGCGGACGTATCAGGGGGGACATGGCGGCCGCACCGGCCATGACGGGCGCGGCCAGCGAGTGGACTCCCTCGTGCAGCCGGCCCACCGCGGCGGCCTGCACCCCGGGCAGCAAGGGTGCCGAGACCTCGGTCGGGGCGACCGGGGTGTCACCGAGCGAGCCCTGGCTCTGGCCCTGGGCGAGCAGCGGGCCGAGCCCACGGCGTCGCTGGCTCTCGGGCGCCGTGACGGCTCCCGCGCCCTGCGTGCGGGCCGGTGTCACGTTGCTCCCCGTGCCGGACCCGCCGCGGGCGTCGGCGACGGTGTCGCCCGGAGTCACCGTGGCGACCCCGCCCAGTGCGATCGCGGCCAGGGACACCGCCCCGGCGGCGACGAACGCGAACCGCAACCCGCGTGATGCCGACCGCTCGGCCTCGTGACGGCTGACGTCGTGGATGCGGAAGCCGCGGTTCGCCGGGGAGGGCGGAAACACCGGGGTATGCGGGCGGGCGGGCAGGTAGTCGAACTCGAACCGCTCGCCGCGCCTCAGGCCGAAGACCCCGGTGGACCCGGGCCGTCCGGCCAGTGGGCCGGCGAAGCCGGAGCCGCCGAACGGCGAGTCGCCGCCGCCGTCGGCGTCGCCTCCCGCGGGAAGACCCTGGAGGCGTGCGAGGAAGCTTTCGGAGGGCGGCGGGGGTGCCGCCTCCGCGAAGACGTTCTTCAGTCGGCGCTGTGCGTCGGCCTCCGCCTTGCACTTGGCACAGGTGGCCAGGTGCGCGAGGACACGGTCGCGCGACTCATGACCGAGCTCTCCGTCCACGAGGGCGGCGAGTCGGTCTCCCAGATGCTGTTCGGACGGGGTAGGCCGTGATCCACTCACGCGGTCGCGCCCCCTCCCCCCAGCGCGGGAACACGGGCCATGAAGGAACGGCGCTGGGCCCGGGCCTCCGGCGAGCGGTGCGCGAGGGCCTTGCGCAGCTGGGAACGGCCGCGGTGGATGCGGGACCGGACCGTGCCGAGCTTGACGCCCAGGGTCGCGGCGATCTCCTCGTACGACAGTCCTTCGATGTCGCACAGGACGACCGCGGCGCGGAACTCGGGGGCGAGGGTGTCGAGGGCCTGCTGGACGTCGGCGTCGAAGTGCGCGTCGTTGAAGACCTGCTGCGGAGACGGCTCGCGGCTGGGCAGTCGCTCGGCCGCGTCCTCCCCGAGGGCGTCGAAACGGATGCGCTGCTTTCGGCGGACCATGTCCAGGAAGAGGTTGGTGGTGATGCGGTGCAGCCAGCCCTCGAAGGTGCCAGGCGTGTAGGTCGACAGCGAGCGGAAGACGCGGACGAAGACCTCCTGGGTGAGGTCCTCGGCGTCGTGCTGGTTGCCCGTCAGACGGTAGGCGAGCCGGTATACCCGGCCGCTGTGGGTGCTGACGATCTCCTCCCAGGTGGGCGGAGTCCACGCCTGCCCGTCCGCGTCGGTGGAGAAGGTCGCGGTCTGGGCGTACTCGGCGGCGTGACTGTGGTCAGCAGCGGTGTCGTTCACGGATTTCGGCCTGCCCGCCGATCCGAGGAAGCGCCGCAGCACTCCTCCCCGATCCACAGGTGCAGCCGCACCTCCCCTGTCGGCTCTGGTGGTGTCCAGTGGAGCCCCTACCATAGCCACCTCGCCCGTTAGCTCCGGATAAGCGGTTTTACGAGAAATTGATCTGTGCTGACACGGCTCGTGCGGCTGCGTCAGCAGTTGCTCGAGCGCCTGCTCGTCATCGTGATCCAACCGTGTCCTCCGCCCTGTCTCCCACCCCTCTAAACGCCCGGTCCCATCTGCGGGTTCCCGACGCCAACGGATACAGTCACGCCCAGGCAACCACGGGGACAGGAGAGGGTCATTACCGGCAACCGGCAGACGAGCTGGGCGTTCGCCGACGCCTATGTCGCCGAGGAGGAAGCCCTGCACTGGGCCCGTGACCGGGCCCGCGAGGCGGGGCTGCGCTCGGTGTCGCCCGGCACGGGCGCGGCGCTCGGGTTGCTCGCTGCCACCGTGGAGGCCAAGGCGGTCGCGGAGATCGGAACCGGCACCGGCGTGTCGGGGATCCATCTGCTGTACGGAATGCGTCCGGACGGTGTCCTGACCACGGTCGACCCCGAGCCGGAACACCAGCAGTTCGCCCGCCAGGCCTTCCGCGCCTGCGGCTTCGCCAGCAACCGGGCCCGCTTCATCCCGGGCCGCGCCCTGGACGTCCTGCCCCGGCTCGCGGACGCCGGTTACGACCTCGTCTTCTGTGACGGCGACCGGCAGGAGGTCATGGACTACCTCGCTGAATCGTTGCGGCTGCTGCGCCCCGGCGGCCTGGTCGTCTTCGAGGGCGTCTTCGCCAACGGCCGGACGGTCGACTCGGGCCCGCAGCCCACGGAGGTCCTGCGGCTGCGAGAGCTGCTGCGCGCCGTGCGCGAGAGCCAGGAACTCGTGCCGTCACTGCTCCCAGTGGGTGACGGGCTGCTCTGCGCGGTCAAGCGCTGACCCTTCCGGCAACGGCATCGGAACGGCCTTGCGGACGACAAACCGCGACCCCGGTACCGCATGCGGTACCGGGGTCGCCGAAAGGGTATGGTCGCGCTCCGCGTCAGCCGACGACCTTCTTGAGGGCGTCACCGAGCGCGTCGGCCTCATCGGGGGTCAGCTCGACGACGAGCCGCCCGCCGCCTTCGAGCGGAACGCGCATGACAATGCCCCGCCCCTCCTTGGTCACCTCGAGCGGGCCATCGCCCGTCCGCGGCTTCATGGCCGCCATGCTCGTTCCCCTTCCTGAAACCAGCTCATCGTCAAAGCCGACGGCCCTGGAGGGCACGCTCGTCCCGGGGTGGGACGCACGACACCGGCATCGAACACATTGCTTCCAGGCCATTATCCCGCATCTCAGGACCCGATGACCAACATCAGTCGGCATCGCTTGGGCAACGCGCGCGAGCAAAACCACTCAATTCGGCGATGTGACTGCGATACTTCGCCGCCGCACGGACATCCGCCGGGCGGAAGCGGTCCCGAAATCTTTGACGCAGGTCACACGTCCGGTCCGGTCCCCGGACGGTGATCTCCGCCATGCTGTCCTTCGGACACAGGGACGTACCGACGAGTACGTCCGAGCCGCGGACCGGAGGGGACACGCCATGGCCGACACTGTGCTGTACGAGGTGAACGACGGACTCGCGACGATCGTGCTGAACCGCCCGGAGGCGATGAACGCGCTGAACATCGCCACCAAGGTCGCCTTGCGGGACGCGGTCCAGGCCGCGGCGGCCGACGAGGCCGTACGGGCGGTCCTGCTGACGGCCGCCGGACAGCGGGCGTTCTGCGTGGGGCAGGACCTCAAGGAGCACATCGGGCTGCTGGCCTCCGACCGCGAGGCGGGAACCGGGCAGACCATGAGCACGGTGCGGGAGCACTACAACCCCGTCGCGCGGGCGCTGACGGAGATGCGCAAGCCCGTGGTGGCCGGGGTGAACGGCGTCGCGGCCGGGGCCGGATTCGGGTTCGCGCTGGCCGCGGACTACCGGATCGTGGCGGACACCGCGGCCTTCAACACGTCGTTCGCCGGCGTGGCGCTGACCGCCGACTCGGGCATCTCCTGGACGCTGCCCCGGGTGATCGGACCGGGCCGGGCGGCCGACCTGCTGCTCTTCCCGCGCAGCATCACGGCCCAGGAGGCGTACGAGCTGGGCATCGCCAACCGGATCGTGCCGTCGGCCGACCTGCGGGCCGAGGCGGAGAAGGTGGCACGGGCGCTGGCGGAGGGGCCGACGGTGGCGTACGGGGCGATCAAGGAGGCGATGGCCTACGGGCTGTCCCACTCCCTGGCCGAGACCCTGGAGAAGGAGGATGAGCTGCAGACCCGGGCGGGTTCCTCCGAGGACCACGCGATCGCGGTGCAGGCGTTCGTGAACAAGGAGAAGCCGAAGTACCTCGGCCGCTGAGCCGGGAGGCGCGGCCGAGGGCGCGGGGCGGGGGCGGGCTCAGCCCCGCCTCGCCACGCATGCCTCCAGGTGGTCGTCCACCAGCCCGCACGCCTGCATCAGCGCGTACGCCGTCGTCGGCCCGACGAAGCGCAGGCCGCGCTTCTTGAGGGCCTTCGACAGGGCGGTCGACTCGGGAGTGACCGCGGGGACGTCGGAGAGGGTCTTCGGGGTCGGGCGGTCCGCCGGGTCGGGGGCGTGGGACCAGATCAGGTCGTCGAGTTCGCCCGGGGCCCAGTCGGCCAGCAGGCGCGCGTTGGCGAGCGTCGCGTCGACCTTGGCGCGGTTGCGGATGATGCCCGCGTCGGCGAGCAGGCGCGCGCGGTCGTCGTCCGTGAAGGCGGCGACCTTCGTGATCTCGAAGCCGGCGAAGGCGTCGCGGAAGGTGGGGCGGCGGCGCAGGATCGTGATCCAGGACAGGCCGGACTGGAAGGCCTCCAGGCTGAGCCGCTCGAAGAGCGCGTCGTCGCCGTGGACCGGGCGGCCCCACTCCTCGTCGTGGTAGGTCACGTACTCCGCGGCCGACAGGGCCCAGGGACAGCGCAGCGCGCCGTCCGGACCGGCGATGGCGGCTTTGTCGCTCACGGCCGCTCCTCCTGTGCCGGCTTCTCCATGGAGACGTGGTGCACGGCGGCCTGCGCACCGGCCAGCGCGGACTCCAGGTCGGCGATCCGGGCGTCCCGCTCGGCGAGCTCCGCGCCGAGGCGGCCCAGCGCATCGTCCACGTCCGCCATGCGGTAGCCGCGGGCGGCGAGCGGGAAGCGCAGGGTCTCGATGTCCGCGCGGTTCACCGGGCGGTCCGGGGGCAGCGGGTCCTGCAGACGCTCCGGAGCGGCCTCCGGCAGCGGGCCGCCGCCCTCGCCTCCCCCCACGACGGCGAGCGTCACCGCGGCGACCACCACGGCCAGCGCGATGACCAGGAACAAGAACATAACCATCGCTGAGGTCCCCATGATCCGTGCCGGCGTGCTGGGCGCCGGCGTCGAATGTGTCAGGGTCCGATCGTGCCATGCGAGTCTGACAGTTAGGGTCGCAGGCGGTCACAGACGCCGAGGACCACGACGTACGAGAAGAGGTCACAGGGGATGCTCAGGCTGGGCAGGCGTGAATTCGGCGCGCACGAGCCGGTGATCATGGCGATCGTGAACCGGACCCCGGACTCCTTCTACGACCGGGGCGCCACCTTCCGCGACGAACCGGCGCTCGCGCGCGTGGAGCAGGCGGTGGCGGAGGGCGCGGCCATCGTCGACATCGGCGGGGTCAAGGCCGGGCCGGGCGAAGAGGTGACGGCCCAGGAAGAGGCGCGGCGGACGGTCGGCTTCGTGGCGGAGGTCCGGCGGCGTTTCCCCGATGTCGTCATCAGCGTGGACACCTGGCGGGCGGAGGTCGGCGAGGCCGTCTGCGAGGCGGGCGCCGATCTGCTGAACGACGCGTGGGGCGGCGTGGACCCGGGGCTGGCGGGGGTCGCCGCGCGGTACGGGGTGGGGCTGGTGTGTACGCACGCGGGCGGTGCGGAGCCTCGTACGCGGCCGCACCGGGTGACGTACGACGACGTCATGGCCGACATTCTGCGGGTGACCGTGGGCCTGGCCGAGCGGGCGGTGTCGCTGGGGGTCCCCCGGGAGTCCGTGCTGATCGATCCCGGGCACGACTTCGGGAAGAACACGCGGCACAGTCTGGAGGCGACGCGGCGGCTCGGGGAGATGGTCGACACCGGGTGGCCGGTGCTGGTGTCGCTGTCCAACAAGGACTTCGTGGGCGAGACGTTGGACCGGCCGGTGAAGGAGCGGGTGGTGGGGACGCTGGCCACGACGGCCGTGTCCGCGTGGCTCGGTGCCCAGGTGTACCGGGTGCACGAGGTGGCGGAGACCCGGCAGGTGGTGGACATGGTGGCGTCGATCGCGGGGCACCGGGCGCCGGCGGTGGCGCGGCGGGGGCTGGCGTAGGTTTTTCGTCGCCCCCGCCGCCCCTTCCCGTTCCCGTCCTTCTGGGGCTCCGCCCCAGACCCCGCTCCTCAAACGCCGGAGGGGCTGGATTTTCAGCCCGTCCGGCGTTCGAGGACGAGCGCGAAGCGCGGCGGGGGCGAAGAAGCGCGCCCTTAGCGGCCCGCCTCCTTCGACACCAACGCCACTGCCTCGTCCACGTCGTCCGTGAGGTGGAACAGGAGCAGGTCCTTCTCGGAGGCCTTGCCCTGGGCGATCAGTGTGTTCTTCAGCCAGTCCACCAGCCCGCCCCAGTACTCCGTACCGAAGAGGACGATCGGGAAGCGGGTGACCTTCTGGGTCTGCACCAGGGTCAGCGCCTCGAACAGCTCGTCCAGCGTGCCGAGGCCGCCCGGCAGGACCACGAAGCCCTGGGCGTACTTCACGAACATCATCTTGCGGACGAAGAAGTAGCGGAAGTTGAGCCCGATGTCGACGTAGGGGTTGAGGCCCTGTTCGAAGGGGAGCTCGATGCCCAGGCCGACGGAGATGCCCTTCGCCTCGCAGGCGCCCTTGTTGGCGGCTTCCATCGCCCCGGGGCCGCCGCCCGTGATCACGGCGAAGCCCGCTTCCACCAGGCCGCGGCCGAGCCGCACACCCGCCTCGTACTCCGGCGAGTCGGCGGGCGTACGCGCGGAGCCGAACACGCTGATGGCGGGCGGGAGCTCGGCGAGTGTGCCGAAGCCCTCGATGAACTCCGACTGGATGCGCAGGACCCGCCACGGGTCGGTGTGGACCCAGTCCGAGGGGCCGCCCGCGTCCAGCAGACGCTGGTCGGTGGTGCTGGCCTGGACCTGTTCGCGCCTCCGGAGGACAGGTCCCAGGCGCTGCTCCTCCGGTGGCTGCTTCTTGCCCTCGGGGTTGCCAGTAGCCATGTGCGCTCCCTCCGCTTGCCGTCTTTCCACCTCAGCGTAGATCTACGCGGGTTACGGACGGGGGACGTGAGCATGTCCGCCATGAAGCGCCGTCAAGCACCATCACGGCCTCACGCGCCCCCTCATGCCGTCAGCCACGACCTCAGACGCTCCTCCGCCTGCGGGATGAGCGACGCCTTCACCTTCTCGTCCACCTTGTGGGCGAGAAGCGGCTCGCCGGGGCTGTAGTTCACCGCGGGTACCCCGAGGGCGCTGAAACGGGCCACGTCCGTCCAGCCGAACTTGGGGCGGGCCTCGCCGCCGACGGCCGCCATGAAGGCCTGCGCGGCCGGGTGGGTGAGGCCGGGGCGGGCGCCGCCGGTGTGGTCGTCGACGACGAACTCGTCGACGCCGCAGTCCGCGAAGTAGTCCCGGACGAAGGCCTCCGCCTCCTCCTCGCTGCGGTCCGGCGCGTAGCGGAAGTTGACGACGAGGGTGCAGGCGTCGGGGATGACGTTGGTGGCGACACCGCCCTCGATGCCCACGGCGTTGAGGCCCTCGTGGAACTGGAGGCCGTCCACGACGGGCTTGCGCGGCTCGTACGCGGCGAGCTTGGCGAGAGCCGGGGAGGCGGCGTGGATCGCGTTGGAGCCCATCCACGCGCGCGCGGAGTGCGCCCGTGTCCCCGTGAACTTGAGGAACACCCTCAGCGTGCCCTGGCAGCCGCCCTCGACCTGGTTGTTCGTCGGCTCCAGGAGGACGGCGAAGTCGCCCGCCAGCCACTCGGGGTGGGCCGCGGCCACATGCTTGAGGCCGTTGAGGTGTGCGGCGACCTCTTCGTTGTCGTAGAAGACGAAGGTGAGGTCGCGGTTCGGGGCGGGGACCGTCGCCGCGATGCGGAGCTGCACGGCCACCCCGGACTTCATGTCACAGGTGCCGCAGCCCCACAGGTAGCCCTCGTCGTCGAGCCGGGAGGGGACGTTGTCCGCGATCGGGACGGTGTCGATGTGGCCGGCCAGGATGACGCGTTCCGGGCGGCCCAGGTGCGTGCGGGCGACGACGTTGTTGCCGTACCGGTCGACCGTCAGATGGGGCAGGGCGCGCAGCGCGATCTCGATCGCGTCCGCGAGGGGCTTCTCGGAGCCGCTCTCGGAGGGGAAGTCCACGAGCTGCGCGGTGAGCTTCGCTGCGTCCAGCGTCAGGTCAAGTGAGGTGTCGGCCATGCTGTCGACCCTAACGCCCCGTGCCTTCGCACAGACTTTCCGCACCCGGCGCAGCCGCACAGTACTCTCCAGTATCTTGTGGCGCGTGCCAGAGCTGTCCCCCACTCCCAAGCGCCGCGGCCGCCTGTTTCGTTCCCTGGCGGCCCTGGTTGTCATGTGTGCCGTCGCCGGTTACCTCGTGGTGCAGTACCTCACCGGAGGCGCGGGCACACCAGGCTGCAAGGTCGTCTCGGGCAGGAGCGACGGCGCCACGTACGAGTTCTCGCCGGAGCAGGCGGTGAACGCGGCGACCATCGCGGCCGTCGGCACCGGGCGCGGGATGCCCGAGCGGGCCGTGACGATCGCGCTCGCCACCGCGCTCCAGGAGTCGGCGCTGCGCAACATCGACCACGGCGACCGCGACTCGCTCGGCCTGTTCCAGCAGCGGCCCTCGCAGGGCTGGGGCACGCCGACGGAGATCCTGGACCCGACGTACGCGGCGAACGCCTTCTACACGCACCTGGCCAAGGTGCCCGACTACACGCGGCTGCCGCTGACCGTCGCCGCGCAGAAGGTGCAGCGCAGCGGCTTTCCGACGGCGTACGCCAAGCACGAACCGGACGCCACCCTGCTCGCCGCCGCCCTCACCGGGCAGTCCGCGGCCACGCTGACCTGCGAGGGCCGTCCGGCCATGACGCAGGCCGCGGGTACGGACGCGGTGCGGACGGCGCTCGTGCGGGACTTCGGGCGGGACGTGCTGGAGCCGGCCTCGGCCGAGGTGGGCGCGCAGGCTCCCACGCCGACGCCCTCCGCGGGCGGGGCCGGAGGCGGCGGACGGACCGTCACGCTGCCGGTGAGCGAGGCGGGCTCCGGCTCCGGTCGCAGCCTGCGGCAGCGGGGCTGGCAGCTGGCGCACTGGGCCGTGGCCAACGCCTCCGCGCTGCACATCGAACGGGTCTCGTACGCGGGACGGCAGTGGACGGCCGGGAACACCGACAGCCAGTGGCGCAGCGCCGACACCAAGGGCGCCGCAGGCGCGGAGCGGACCGCGGACTCGGTCCGGATCGTCACTGCGCAGTAGTACGGACGCTCACTCGGAAGGGTTACGTCCGCCGGGTTCGGGCGTGGGTGTGTGCAGGTTTTCGTCGCGTCACCCCCGTATCTGGAGAAACCCTTGAGAACAAAGGGCTGTAAGGATTCGGCAGACTTTCGGACCGGGCGCTTTTTGCCCGTGTTTATCCGCAGCCGATAATGCGACGCATTGCCAACTCTTTACGTTGGCCCGCCGCAACCTTCCCGGGCCTCGAGCGGTAGTCACTGCGTCCGAGCCCGGAGATCAACAGCCGGACCGACAGCCAGTCGGTCCACTGCCGGGCAGGTCGGACACTTCCTCGTTCTCTTCCGTCAAAGGAGCAACATGTCCCTCCCCCTGACCCGACGGATCGCCCGTGCCGCGCTGCTCGTCGCTGCGGGAGCGGCTGCCGGGGTCGGTGCGGCCGGCTCCGCCAGCGCGGCCCCCGAGCTGCCGGCCGCCCCGAACCTCGGTGGGCTGACCGCCCTGGACGGGGCGAGCGTCGGCAACACGGTCGACGGTGCGACCAAGAACGTGACCGACACCGCGGGCAAGACCGGCGGCAAGGCCGTGAAGAAGGCCGTGAAGAAGGCGGCGCCCACCGCACAGAAGACCGCGGGCGACGCGGCGGGCTCCGCCGGAGACGTCCTCGGCGGCACCACGTCGACGGCGACGAAGGGCGGACTGCCCACGGACTCCCTCACCAAGGGTGGACTGCCGGCGGCCGACTCGCTGCCGGTGAAGGGCGGCCTGCCGCTCGGCTAGGCACCCGGATCCGACGACGGGGCCCAGGATTCTCCTGGGCCCCGTCGCTCTGTCTGCTCGCGGCGCCTGCGGTCCGCCTGCTCCCTGTGCCTGCTCTACGCGAGCCGTTCCACTGCCGCCCGCACCCGCTCGTCCGTGGCCGTGAGCGCCACGCGTACGAAGTTCTCGCCGGCCTCGCCGTAGAAGTCGCCCGGGGCCACGAGGATGCCGAGGTCGGACAGGTCGGCGAGCGTGGTCCAGCAGGACTCGTCGCGGGTGGCCCAGAGGTAGAGGCTGGCCTCGCTGTGCTCGATGCGGAAGCCGTGGCCCACCAGCGCCTCGCGCAGGAGCGTGCGGCGGGCCGCGTAGCGCTCGCGCTGCTCGCGGACGTGGGTGTCGTCGCCCAGCGCCGCCACCACCGCTGCCTGCGTGGGCGCGGACGTCATCATGCCGCCGTGCTTGCGGATCTCCAGGAGCGGGGCCAGGACGGCCGGGTCGCCCGCCAGGAACGCGGCGCGGTAGCCGGCCAGGTTGGAGCGCTTGGACAGGGAGTGGACGGCGACGATGCCGTCGTACGAGCCGCCGTTCACGTCGGGGTGGAGGACGGAGACCGGCTCGGCCTCCCAGCCCAGCTCCAGGTAGCACTCGTCGGAGAAGAGCAGGACGCCGTGCTCGCGGGCCCAGGCGACGATCCGGGTCAGGTCGGCCTTCGACAGGACCTGGCCCGTGGGGTTGGACGGCGAGTTCAGCCAGAGCAGCTTCAGACCGGCCGGGTCCAGGTCGGTCGGGTCGTCGTAGACCTCGTACCCGGCGCGGGCCAGGCGCGCGCCGACCTCGTAGGTCGGGTAGGCCAGCCGCGGGTGGGCGACCCGGTCGCCGGGGCCGAGGCCCAGCTGGGTCGGGAGCCAGGCGACGAGTTCCTTGGAGCCGACGATCGGCAGGACGTGGCGGTGGGTGACCTCGCGGGCGCCGAGGCGGCGCTCCAGCCAGCCCGTGATCGCGTCGCGCAGTTCCGGCGTGCCCCAGACGGTCGGGTAGCCCGGCGAGTCGGCAGCGGCGACCAGTGCTTTCTGGATCAGCTCGGGGACCGGGTCGACCGGGGTGCCGACGGACAGGTCGACTATGCCGTCCGGATGCGCGGCGGCCGTGGCCTTGTACGGCGCCAGCTTGTCCCAGGGGAAGGTGGGGAGACGGTCGGAGACTGCGGACACGGGTCTGGCTCACTTTCTGGTACGGCAAACGCCTCGGTCCCGTACGACGGTCATGATCAAGGAGATCAGGCCGTACGGGACCGAGGCGGCGCTGGTGACGCGGGCCGCTCTCAGCCGTTCTGCGGCGGCAGCGCGGCGATGAAGGGGTGGTCGCGCTCGATCAGCCCCAGCTTGCTGGCACCACCGGGAGAGCCGAGTTCGTCGAAGAACTCGACGTTCGCCTTGTAGTAGTCCTTCCACTCCTCCGGAGTGTCGTCCTCGTAGAAGATCGCCTCGACCGGGCAGACCGGCTCACAGGCACCACAGTCGACGCATTCGTCCGGGTGGATGTACAAGGACCGGGAGCCCTCGTAGATGCAGTCGACCGGGCACTCCTCGATGCACGCCTTGTCCTTGACGTCGACACAAGGCTGCGCGATGACGTAGGTCACGCTGTCGTTCCTCCTCGATAGGGCGCTGGCGGGCCTCCTCAGGCTCCGCCGCCTGGCGCGCGGGAGCGCGGCGTCGTCGATGCCCGCCCCTAGTATCTCCGTTCCGGGGCATGATCCGAACAGGAGGGGTGGACCGACCTGTGGAAATATCTGCGACCGGACGTCTCGTCGTCCGCATCACCGCTGCTGACGTGGGGAAACGGGTGTCCGTACGGCGCCTGGGCGAACCTGGGGTGACCGGTGAGAAGTTCACCGACACGGTGGGTGTTCTCACATCATGGGACAACGGTGTGCTGCTGATCACACGACGGGACGGGGAGAGCGTCCGGATTCCGGAATCCTCGCTGGTAGCGGGCAAGGTCGTGCCGCCCGCACCGGCCCGCCGACGGGGTCCGGCGGCCTCGTACGAGGAGCTGGCGCGCATCGCCTCCCGGGCCTGGCGGCCGGTGGAGCGCCAAGATCTCGGCGAGTGGGAGCTGCGGGCCGCCGCCGGGTTCACGCGCCGCGCCAACTCGGTGCTGCCGCTCGGCGACCCGGGCATGCCCCTCGACGAGGCCCTGACGGCCGTACGACGCTGGTACGGCGAACGCGGGCTGCCCGCCTACGTCCAGACCGCGACCGGCGCCGAGGGCACGCAGGAGCTGCTGTGCGCGGAGCTGGAGCGGCGGGACTGGACGCGGGAGGTGACCGCCGAGCTGTGGATCGGGGCGCTGGCACCGCTCGCCGACCGCCCGGAGAGCTCCGCGGTGGTGCTGTCCCGGGAGGCGGACGAGGCCTGGCTGGCCCGGTATCAGCGCAAGGGGATGAGCGAGGTGGCCCTGAAGGTGCTGGGGAGCGGGCCTTCCGTGTGGTTCGCGACGGTTCCCGGTGCGGGCGCGCCCGCCGCCATCGGCCGGTGTGTCGTCGACGGGCGGTGGGCCGGTTTCGCCGCCGTCGAGGTGGATCCCGCGCTACGGCGGCAGGGGCTGGCCTCGGCCGTGATGGCCGCGCTCGCCCGGCGGGCCCTCGACGAGGGCGCCTCGGCGGCGTGGCTCCAGGTCGAGACCGACAACGCCGGTGCGCGGGCGATGTACGCCGGGATGGGCTTCGCGGCGCATCATGCGTACCACCACTACCGCGCGCCCGGACGTGCCGACGACGAACGGTAGCGAAACCACCGGTAGCGATCGCCGTGAAAGGGCACGAGCCAGCTATGCGTCCCCCGTACCCCCCGCCCCCCGAACGCTCCGCCGAACTGCGCCGCCGGTTCGCCGAGGAAGCCCGCTCCGAGCGGCCCGACCTGTCCGCGCTGTGCCTGCTGGTGGGCGCCGAGGCGGACGGCGCGCTGGACGAGGCGGGCCTGGACGCCGCGCAGGTCGAGCTGGACCGGCTGGCCGGACACCTGCCGTTCCGGCCCGGCGGGCCCCGTTCCTGGGCGGTGTCGCTGCGCGAGCTGCTCGGGGACCGGTGCGGTTTCCGTGGCGCCCCTGCCGACTACCAGCGGCTGGAGTCCTCACTGCTGCACGAGGTGCTGCGGCGGCGGCGCGGGCTGCCGATCCTGCTGTCCGTGGTGTGGATGGAGGTGGCGCGGCGGGCGGGGGCGCCGGTGTACGGGGTGGCCCTGCCCGGGCATTTCGTCGTCGGCTTCGGTCCGCCGGACGAGCAGGTCCTCGCCGATCCGTTCGACGGGGGGCGGGTGCTGACCGGGGGCGACGCCGAGCTGATGGTGGCCGGGGCGACGGGGGCCTCGCTGCAGCCGTCGATGCTCGGTCCCGCGGAGCCGTTGGAGGTGGTGCTGCGGATCCTGAACAACATCCGGGCGTGGGCCGCGGCGCGCCCGGAGCGGTCGGACGTGTCGTTGTGGGCGGTGGAGCTGTCGTTGCTGTTGCCTTCGCATCCTGCGCGGCTGCGCTATGAGCGGGCGCAGTTGCTGGTGCAGCGGGGTGACTTCGTGGCGGGGGCGGCGGAGTTGGACGCGTATGCCGAGGTGGTGGTCGCGGTGGACGAGGCTGCTGCGGCTCGCGTCCGGCAGCAGGCTCATGCGGCGCGGTCCAGGTTGAACTGACCCTTGTCGCGCGACCGCGGGTGCGGCGTGGCTCGTCGCGTGGGGCCGCTGCCCCTGTCGGCGTCT
Organism: Streptomyces sp. NPDC033131; assembly: GCF_055578365.1. Classification (NCBI taxonomy): domain Bacteria; kingdom Bacillati; phylum Actinomycetota; class Actinomycetes; order Kitasatosporales; family Streptomycetaceae; genus Streptomyces; species Streptomyces sp. NPDC033131. Next base: position 507,718 of record NZ_JBVIPA010000001.1, on the reverse strand, counting down.
CACGCCGTCCGGTACGGCCAGGGCGGTCGCCGTCAGCAGGGCGGCCACCGCCGGGATGGTCAGCCGTGCGAGCCGCAGCGGGAGGGTGGCCGTGAGCGCCCGGGCGCCCGGCAGTGCCGGTGATCCTGACCAACGGATGACAGATGTCATACGGCTCTCACGGTGGTCCCCCACCCCCACGACGAGGGGGCACCCGGCGTGGTGCCGGGTGACCCCTCGTCGTGGCGGTGCTCCGCTAGTTCGGGGTGGTGTCGATGACCACCGTGCGCTCCGCCGTCGTCGTGCCGCGCAGGGCCTTGCCCAGTGCGGAGGCGACGTCCTGCGGCAGGATGTCCCGCTTGCCGCTCGCGCCGTCGATCTGCACGCCCTCGAAGGTGGCGCCGTACGCCTCCTTGAGCGCATCCAGGTCGTACGTCTCCACGAGCTTGCCGTCGACGGCCTTGAAGCCGAGGATCTTCGGCAGTGACAAGGAGCCGAACTGGATGCTGTGGGCGGCGTCGGTCTGAACGGTGGCCAGCTCGGACATCGCCGGCTCCGCGAACTCCTTCATCATCCGGTCGACCTCGGCGTTCGAGACCGTCGGCTCCTTGGTGGTCGTCGGGAGCGTCACCGCGGGGGCCGTACCGGTCTCCACCTGGGTGCGGTACGCCTCCTCGACCGCCGCGGTCGACTTGGTGACGTCGATGCTCTTGCCCGCCTTGCCGTACACGGCGACGGCCTTGCCGGACTTGAACTGGATCGTGCCATCGGTCGCCGAGCCGGTGCCGCCCGCGGTGTCCTGGAGCTCGGCGTGCAGCTTCTCCTCGTCGACCGGCATGACCGGATCGACGACCCGGTGGTTGCCGAACAGCGAGCCGATCACGGAGACCGGGTTGTAGTCGCTGTGCGCCGCCCCGCTGACGGTGGCCGCCATGTCGAACTGGAGGCCGGCCTGTTCCGGCTTGAGCGTGACGGTCCTGCCGTCGACCGTGAGCTTCAGGTCCTTGTTCACCCGGGGGTCGAAGGCCTTGTTGAGCTTCTCGACGGCGTCGTCCCGGGTGCCGCCACCGATGTCGACGCCGAGCACGGTGGTGCCCTTGGGCACGTCGGAGCTGTTCATCAGGAGCCCGGCGCCGTAGGCACCGGCCGCGATGACGATCAGCAGGCCGCCGAGGAGCGCCGGCTTGTTGCGGCCCTTCTTCTTGGCCTTCTTGGCCGCGGCGGCGGCCGGCTTGCCGGACTCGGGCTTCGGAGCCGCGGGCGGCGCCGGGGCGTCCGTGCGGGCGCCCGGGGGGAAGGTCGCGTTGCGGTCCGACGGCACGACGGGGATACCGCTGGTGACGGTGTGCCCGGAGACGTTGTCGGCGGCACCGCCGTAGCCGTGGCCGCCGGGTTCGGGGGCCGGCTTCTGCGGGGTGAGGATCGCGGTGTCGTCACTCAGTCCGCCACCGGGGCCGCGCCCGGCGTGGGGGGCGCTGCCGGGTCCGGCGGGAGGGCCGAAGGCCTGCGACGCACCGGAACCGCCGGGGGCACCAGGGCCTGCGGCGGGGCCGCCCGGGCCGGAGGGGTTGGGGGCAGTACCGGGGCGGCCGCCGGGTGCGCCTGGCCCACCGGGGCCGGAGGGGCCGGTCGGAGCGCCTGGGCCGCGGACCCCGGCAGGACCGGCCGGGCCACCGGGTCCGCCGGGTGCACCGGAGCCGCCGAGCCCGTCGGGTCCGTTGAAGTCGTAGGAACCGCCGAGGGTGTCGGGCCCTCCTCCGCCGGGCGGCATCAGCGAACCGTCGCCGGTGACCGGGCCGCCGGTCGGACCTGCGGGGCCCTGCGGGCCGGATCCGCCAGGACCGCCGGGGCCGTTCGGGCCGTTGAACCCGCTGGGGCCGCCCGGGCCGCCCTGGACGCCGTAGGGACTTGGTCCGTTCGGACCGCTCTGGCCGTAGCCGCTCAGATCGCTGTCGTAGCCGCTCAGGGCGCTCTGGCCGTTGCCGTTCTGGCCGTTGCCGTTCTGGCCGTTGCCGTTCTGGCCGTTGCCGTTCTGGCCGTTGCCGTTCTGGCCGTTGCCGTTCTCCGAGAAGTACGGCAGGTCGTCGCGGCCCGGGCCGGGGCGGGAGCCGCCGGGCGGGGGGCCGCCCGCGGACAGCGCCTCGGTCACGTCGAAGGATCCGGTGCCGCCGCCGTGCCCGGGGGCGACAGGGCCGCCGGTGGCACCGCCGGGGAGCCCGGAGCCGTTCGTCCCGCCCGGGCGGGCGCCACCGGTCCCGGTGCCGTTCGCACCGCCGGGCCGGGAGCCGCCCCGCACGTTCATGGAGCCGACCACGCCACCGGGACGGGCGCCACCGGGCCGCGTACCGCCGGGCGCAGCCGCACCCGCGGCGGCACCGGCACCGGCCGGGCCCGAACCACCCGGCAGACCGGCCCCGTTGGTGGAGTCGCCGCCCGGACTGCCCTTGGCCGGCCCGGACTTGCGGGGCGCGAACCAGTCGCTCGTCTTCTCGTCACCGGGCGGACCGGCCTCGGCGGGAGGCTCGGCGGCGCCCGTGGGCGTGGCTGCGCTCGGCACCGACGCCTCGGTGTCCGTGCCGTCGTCGGTGCCCTCGACCTCGGCCTCGGTGACGGTCTGGCGCATGACGACCGGCGGAATGGGGCGGGATCCGGGGATGTTGATCCGGATCCGGGTCGTCAGCGTGGTCTCGGTCTTGCGTTCCTCCGGCTGCGCGGCCGAACGGCCCGCGTCCGGGCCGCCGTCGGAAGCCGTGGGCGTCCCGTACGGCGGCGTGCCCGAGGGGTATGCGGCTCCGCCGCGCCCGTTGGGCCCGGAGGACGGACTGTCAGTTTCACGACTCAAGGCAGGTTCTCCCGGTTGGCTCCGCCGCCCGCGTTACGACCTCTCTCGGGCGACTCGGCGGCGCGCACCACCATACTGGCCACTTCTGGCGCGTATCCCACGACCGCCGGGGAAACCATCACCGGACTCCCACGCACTGCGTGTGGCGAAGTGGTACGTCACTTGCCAAGTCGGACGCCATCACCGCCCGGTTGCCGCCCCTGGGCAAGCGTGGCGCAGATCACAGCCACAGCCATCCCGCCGAGCAGGAAGAGATACGAACCGCTGCCCGCGGCGAAGACGAAGTCGCCTTCCGGGCGGCTGGCGGTGAGCAGGATGACCGCGAGCATCCAGCCACCGGCGGGCGCGACGGCCCCGGCCCGGCTGCCGGTGACTTGCGCCCCGCCCAGGCAGAGCCCGGCCTCGGCGGCGAGCGCGAGCAGCAGCCCGCCCGGGAACCAGGCGGACTGCAGCAGCGCCCCGGCCACCCCGACCAGCGCGCCGAGCCCGAACAGCCCGAGGTGGGCGGCGGTCCGCCCCAGGGAGGGCCGCCGCAGGGGCTGGGCCAGTGCGGAAGTCGTCCGGCCGCTCATGACGTCTCCCCGACACCGGCGAAAAGGTCGGTCTCCCGTGAGTCGGACGCCCGCTCGCCGCGTACCAACTCGTAGTACTCGGTCGTGAAGAGAGGCTGCCCGAGGTGGTTGGAGAGCAGGAAGTACGGCTCGGTCACCGTGATCTGCGTGGCGTGCGCGCGCATGGCGGCGGCCTTGGCGGCGGCGTACGCGGTGCCGTCGATCTCCGCGGTGATGCGTTCGTCCTCGACCACGCCCGGTACGTCGTCGACGACCGCGGACTTGGTGAAGGGGAGACCGGGCAGGTCCCGCTCGAGCTGTGCGAAGGCGTTCTCGGCCAGCGAGCGAGGCACCCGGTTCCAGTAGACCTTGGCGACCTCGAAGCCCGCTTCGGCGGCGAGCTCGACCGCGCGCATGGCGACGCGGTGCGCCTGGATGTGGTCGGGGTGGCCGTACCCGCCGTTCTCGTCGTAGGTGACGAGGACCTGGGGGCGTACCTCGCGGATCACCTCGGCCAGGTGCCCGGCGGCCTCGTCGACGTCGGCCTGCCAGAAGCAGGCCGGGTCGTCGTTGTCGGCGAGGCCCATCATCCCGGAGTCCTGGTAACGGCCCGCGCCGCCGAGCTGACGGAAGTCCTCGACGCCGAGCTCACGCATGGCGGCCGTGAGCTCGCGCAGCCGGTGGGCGCCGAGGTCGGCGCCGGTCAGATGCGCGAGCCCGGGCGGGATGACCTCGCCACGCTCGCCGAGGGTGCAGGTGACCAGGGTCACCCGGGTGCCCTCGGCCGCGTACCGGGCCATGGTCGCGCCGTTGTTGATCGACTCGTCGTCCGGGTGCGCGTGCACCAGCAGCAGACGCCGGGCGGGCAGTTCCGTCATGGACCCCACCCTAAAGGGCTGGTCAGAACTTGATACTTCCGATCATGCCCGCGATGTTCGTCGTCAGCTCGCTGATCGTCGGCGCCACCGTCGACGAAGCCAGGTAGAAGCCGAGCAGGACGCACACGACCGCGTGCCCGCCCTTCAGTCCTGACTTCTTGATCAGAAGGAAGACGACGATCGCCAGCAGCACCACCGCCGAAATCGAGAGTGCCACGGCGGCTCACCTCCAAAGGACCCAGGGACGTGGGGAGTCGGACAGGACGGAACCATGGGGGCAGATAAATCCATACAAGAGGCCAGCAGGTTGATACCCACTATGCGCTAGTGATCATAACTATCCGTACGTGCGCATCGGTCGGCGCACAGCCTCACAAGGGGGCGCACGGCCAATATGGTCGGGGCATGACGACCGAGCCTGACTCCTTCCCCCGCCGGCACGCCCGCACCCAGCGGTTCACGCTCGGCGCGCCACGCGCGTTCACCGTGGCGCCCGACGGTTCCCGTGTCGTTTTCCTGCGTTCGAGCTCCGGCACCGACCGGGCCAACTCACTGTGGGTGCTCGACCTCCCGGACGCCGGGGAGCGCGTCGCGGCGGACCCGCGCGCCCTCCTGGGCGGTGCCGAGGAGCACCTCTCGCCCGAGGAGCGGGCGCGGCGCGAGCGCAGCCGTGAGGGCGGTGCCGGCATCGTCGGCTACGCCACCGACGCCGCCGTCGAGTTGGCGTCTTTCGCCTTGTCAGGGCGGCTTTTCGCGGCGGAGCTGCGGGCCGGTACCGCCCGTGAACTGCCCGTCCCCGGACCGGTGATCGACCCGCGCCCCTCCCCCGACGGGCGGCACATCGCCTACGTCGCGCAGGGCGCCCTGCGGGTCGTGGGCGCCGAGGGGGAGGGCGACCGGGCGCTCGCCGAGCGCGAGTCGGAGCAGGTCACCTATGGTCTGGCGGAGTTCATCGCCGCCGAGGAGATGAGCCGTTCGCGGGGCTTCTGGTGGTCGCCGGAGTCGGACCGGCTGCTGGTGGCGCGGGTGGACGACACGCCGGTACGGCGGTGGTGGATCTCCGATCCGGCTCACCCGGAGCGTGAGCCACACCACGTGGCGTATCCGGCGGCCGGCACCGACAACGCGGACGTACGGCTGTTCGTGGTCGGGCTGGACGGGGTGCGCACGGAGGTTGTCTGGGACTGGGCGCGCTATCCGTATCTGGCGCATGTGCACTGGTCAGCGGCGGGTGCGCCGCTGTTGCTCGTACAGGCGCGCGACCAGCGCAGTCAGCTGTACCTGGCGGTGGATCCGGAGACGGGCGCGACCCGGATGGTGCACGCGGACGAAGATCCGATCTGGCTGGATCTTTTCCCCGGAGTGCCGTCCTGGAGCCCTTCCGGGCAGCTGGTGCGCATCGCCGACGAGGGGGGCGCGCGGGTGCTCGCGGTGGGTGAACGGCCACTGACGCGCGCCCAGTTGCACGTGCGGGCGGTGCTGGACGTTTCCGACGACGACGTACTGGTCTCGGCGTCGGCCGGCGAGGACGCCGAGTCCCCGGAGACCGGCGAGGTGCACGTCTACCGGGTGAACGAGCTCGGCCTGGAGCGCGTCTCGCAGGAGCCCGGCGTGCACTCGGCGGTACGCGCCGGAGGCGTGACCGTGCTGGTGTCCGCCGCACTGGACCGCCCGGGCGCCCGGGCCCAGGTCCTGCGGGACGGGAAGCCGATGGCGACTGTCATCTCGTACGCCGAAGATCCCGGTATGTCCCCGCGCGTGACCCTCACCCAGGGGGGCGCACGCCGAATCCCGTGCGCCGTGCTTATGCCTGCGGACTACCACGGCGACACTCCTCTCCCGGTTCTCCTCGATCCCTACGGTGGTCCGCACGGCCAGCGGGTGGTCGCCGCGCGCAATCCGTACCTGACCTCGCAGTGGTTCGCCGACCAGGGCTTCGCGGTGGTCGTCGCGGACGGCCGGGGCACGCCGGGCCGGTCCCCCGCCTGGGAGAAGGCAGTCCGGGACGACCTCGCCGAGGTGGTGCTGCAGGACCAGGTCGACGCGCTCCAGGCGCTGGCCGCCGACTTCCCGCTCGACCTGACCCGGGTCGCGATCCGCGGCTGGTCCTTCGGCGGCTACCTGGCCGCGCTCGCGGCGCTGCGCCGCCCGGACGTCTTCCACGCGGCCGTGGTGGGTGCCCCGGTCACCGATCTGCGGCTGTACGACACCCACTACCAGGAACGCTACCTGGGCCACCCGGACGAGCAGCCGGAGGTCTACCGCCGCAACTCCCTGCTCGACGACGCCGGACTGGTGGACGCCGCGGAGCCGCACCGCCCGATGATGATCATCCACGGCCTCGCGGACGACAACGTGGTGGTCGCCCACTCGCTGCGCCTGTCCTCCGCCCTGCTGGCCGCCGGCCGCCCGCACGAGGTGCTGCCGCTGTCCGGCGTGACCCACATGACCCCGCAGGAGACCGTCGCCGAAAACCTGCTCCGGCTCCAACTGGACTTCCTGAAGCGGTCCTTGAAGCTGACGTAAGGGGTTCGGGTATGGCAACGGGCCGGAGCGACATGGCGCGCTCCGGCCCGTTTACGGCACCCGCACGGCCGTACGCTGCTCAGACTGACGCGTCCGTATATCGGGATCGGGTCAGCCGAGTTGCCTGCTTGTAAACGCGGTTGCTGTGCATTTGTACGTTTATGCCGCGCCCGCTGCGTGATCGTCCGGGGTCACCACCTGCTTCTCCTCCGCGAAGTGGCAGGCCGAGTCGTGGGCCGCCGGGCCGGGGGCGTGGCGGAACCCGGCGGGCACCGCCAGTGCGGGGACCTCCAGGGCGCAGCGTTCCCGGGCCTTCCAGCAGCGGGTGCGGAAGCGGCAGCCGGACGGGATGTGCGTCGGGGACGGCACGTCACCCGCCAGGATGATCCGCTCCCGGTGTTCGCGGGCCTCGGGGTCGGGTACGGGGACCGCGGACAGCAGCGCCTGGGTGTAGGGGTGGGTGGGGTGGTCGTAGATCTCGGCGTCCTTGCCGATTTCGACGATCCGGCCCAGGTACATCACCCCGACCCGGTCGGAGATGTGCCGGACGATCGACAGGTCGTGGGCGATGAAGACGTACGAGAGGCCGAACTCGTCCTGCAGGCTCGCCATCAGGTTGATGACCTGTGCCTGCACGGACACGTCCAGCGCCGACACCGGCTCGTCGGCGACGATGACCTCGGGGCGCAGGGCCAGCCCCCGGGCGATGCCGATGCGCTGGCGCTGGCCGCCGGAGAACTGGTGCGGGTAGCGGTTGATGTACTCGGGGTTGAGGCCGACGACGTCGAGGAGGTCCTGGACCCTGCGTCGGCGGTCGCCCTTCGGCGCCACCTCGGGGTGGATGTCGTACGGCTCCCCGATGATGTCGCCCACCGTCATCCGGGGGTTGAGCGAGGTGTAGGGGTCCTGGAAGACCATCTGGATGTTGCGTCGTACGGCCTTCAGGGCGCGGCCGGACAGCTTGCCGATGTCCTCGCCCCGGTACCTGATCGAACCGGCCGTCGGCTTCTCCAGGTTGACCAGCATCCTGGCGACCGTCGACTTGCCGCAGCCGGACTCGCCGACGATGCCGAGGGTTTCGCCGCGGCCCAGGGCGAAGTCGACACCGTCGACCGCCTTCACCACGCCGACCTGCTTCCTGAAGAGGATGCCCGTGGTGAGCGGGTAGTGCTTGACCAGCCCGCTCACCTCCAGAATCGGCTCAGCCATACAGGCACTCCGTCCAGAAGTGGCAGGCGCTCCCGCGGTCGTCGGAGACCTCGTACAGCGGGGGTACCTTCGTCCGGCACACGTCCTCGGCCATCGGGCAGCGCGGGTTGAAGGCGCAGCCCGGCGGGATGTGCGTGAGGTTGGGAGGCAGGCCCTTGATGGCGTAGAGCTCCTGGCCCTTCTGGTCCAGGCGCGGGATGGAGTCCAGCAGGCCGCGGGTGTACGGATGGGCCGGCGCCTTGTAGATGTCGTGCACCGGCGCCGACTCCACGATCCGGCCCGCGTACATGACGGCGATGCGGTCGGCGACGTCCGCGACCACGCCGAGGTCGTGGGTGATGAGGATGAGCCCCATGTGGTACTCGCGCTGCAACTCGGCGAGCAGGTCCATGACCTGGGCCTGAACGGTCACGTCCAGGGCCGTCGTCGGTTCGTCGGCGATGATCAGCGCGGGTTCCAGGGCCAGCGCCATCGCGATCATGATGCGCTGGCGCATACCGCCGGAGAACTGGTGCGGGTACTGCTTCACCCGCTCCCCGGCGCCGGGGATGCGGACCCGGTCCATCAGCTCGACCGCCTTGGTCCGCGCGTCCTTGCGTGACATCCCCCGGTGCACGACGAACATCTCGCCGAGCTGGTCGCCGACGGAGAGCACGGGGTTCAACGACGACAGCGCGTCCTGGAAGATCATCGCCATCTCCGCGCCGCGGATCTTCCGCCGTTCCTCCTCCTTGAGCCGCAGCAGGTCCTGCCCCTGGAAGAGGATCTGGCCGCCGGTGATCCGCCCCGGTGGCATGTCGAGGATGCCCATGATCGCCTGTGCGGTGACCGACTTGCCGGAGCCGGACTCGCCGAGCACGGCGAGGGTCTCGCCCGCGTCCACGCCGTAGTCGACGCCGTTGACGGCTCTGGCGACCCCGTCCCGGGTCCGGAACTCCACGTGCAGGTCACGCACTTCGAGCAGCATGACGGCGGCTCACCTCAGCTTCGGGTCGAGGGCGTCGCGCACCGCGTCGCCGAGCATGATGAACGCGAGCACGGTCAGGGCGAGCGCTCCGGCCGGCCACAGCAGCATGTGCGGGGCCTGCCGGATGTAGGCGGAGGCCGAGGAGATGTCGATCCCCCAGCTGACCGTCGGCGGCTTCAGTCCGACGCCGAGGTACGACAGGGTCGCCTCCAGCGCGATGTAGGTGCCGAGCGCGATGGTCGCCACGACGATCACCGGCGCGACCGCGTTGGGTGCGATGTGGCGCAGCAGCAGCCGGGAGTTGGAGGCGCCGAGCGCCCTGGCGGCCTGCACGTAGTCGTTCTGCCCGGCGGTGATGACCGAGCCGCGGGCGATCCGGGAGATCTGCGGCCAGCCCAGCAGCACCATGAAGCCGATGACCGGCCAGACGGTGTTGCTGGTGACGACGGACAGCAGGACCAGGCCGCCGAGGACGACCGGGATCGCGAAGAAGACGTCGGTGACCCGGGACAGGACCGAGTCCCAGAACCCGCCGAAGAACCCGGCGAGCCCGCCGAGCACCGAGCCGAGCAGGGACACCCCGAGCGTGGCGCAGACGCCGACCGTGACGGACGTACGGGCCCCGTAGACGGTGCGGGTGTAGACGTCGCAGCCCTGGCCGTCGTAACCGAACGGCGCACCGGGCTGGGAGCCCTCCTGGGCCTTGGCGAGGTCGCACTTGAGGGGGTTGCCGGAGGCGATCAGGGACGGCCACAGGGAGATGACGACGAGGAAGGCGATGACCAGGGCCGAGATGACGAAGACCGGGTTGCGGCGCAGGTCGCGCCAGGCGTCGGACCAGAGGGAGCGGGGCTTGTCGAAGGGGTCCGAGCCGTCCTGGCCGGCGGGGCGCTTCTCCAGCGTCCCGCCCTCGCTCGTGGCCAGGTCCATGGCGCCGCCCATGCCGGTCGCGGCGATCGCACCCTCGGGTTCCCGGGGCTCAGGCATAGCGGATCCTGGGGTCGAGGACGGCGTACAGGAGGTCGACGATCAGGTTGGCGACCAGGAACACCAGGACCAGGACCGTCACGAAGCCGACGACGGTCTGGGTGTTCTGGCGGAGGATGCCCTGGTACAGCTGGTAGCCGACGCCGTGGATGTTGAAGATGCGCTCGGTGACGATCGCGCCTCCCATCAGCGCTCCGATGTCGGTGCCGATGAAGGTGACGACGGGGATGAGCGAGTTGCGCAGCAGGTGCCGGGTGATCACCCGGCGACGAGGCAGCCCCTTCGCGACCGCCGTACGGACGTAGTCGGACCGCTTGTTCTCCGCGATGGAGGTGCGGGTCAGCCGGGTCACGTAGGCGAGGGAGACCGAGGCGAGGACCAGGCCCGGCACGATCAGCTCGCCGAAGGTGGCGTCCGTCGACACCGACGGTTTGATCCAGCCCCACTCGACGCCGAGCAGGAGCTGGAGCAGCAGGCCGGTGACGAAGGTGGGGACGGAGATCACGACGAGGGTGAACATCAGGACCGAGGTGTCGACGGGCCGGCCGCGGCGCAGCCCCGTGATCACGCCCAGCGTGATGCCGATGACGATCTCGAAGACGATGGCGACGATCGTCAGCCGGATGGTGACCGGGAAGGCCGTCGCCATCAGCTCGGTGACTTCCTGGCCGTTGAAGGCGGTGCCGAAGTCGCCGGTGAAGACGTTCCCCATGTAGGTCAGGTATTGCTGCCAGACCGGCTTGTCGAGGCCGAACTCCTTCTCCAGCCGGGCGGCCGTCGCCGGGTCGCACTGCCGCTCCCCGCACAGGCCCGCGATGGGGTCGCCCATCACGTTCACCATGAGGAAGATCAGCAGGGTGGCCCCGATGAAGACCGGGATCATCTGGAGCAGCCGCCGGACGACGTACCGTCCCATCGACGCTCAGCCGACCTTGATCTCGTTGTAGACCGGGACGCTGAAGGGGTTGAGCCTCACGTTGGAGAGCCGGTCCGAGTAGCCGGCGCTGCCGTTCTGGTACCAGAGCGGGATGGCGCCCATGTTGTCCCGGAGTACCTCCTCGGCCTGCTGGAACTTCTTCACCGCCGCCGCCGTGTCGGTCTCGGCGTTGGCCTCGTCGACGAGCTGGTCGAACTCCTTGTTGGTCCACTTGCCGTCGTTGGAGGAGGCGTTGGTGTAGTAGAGCGGCTGGAGGAAGTTCTGGATCAGCGGGTAGTCCATCTGCCAGCCGGCGCGGAACGGGCCGGGCATCTTCCGGTCGGTGATCTGGTTGCGGAAGTCGGCGAAGGTGCCGATCGGGTTGCCGACGCACGCCTTGTCGTTGTCGAGTGCGTTGTTGATGGAGTTGCAGACCGCGTCGACCCATTCCCGGTGGGAGCCGGTGTCCGCGTTGTACGTGATCTTGACCTGGCCGCCGGGGAGGCCGCCGCCCTCCTCGATCAGCTTCCTGGCGGCGCCGGCGTCGTACTCGCAGGCGTCCCCGCACGGGCCCTGCTTGAAGCCGCCCTCCTCGCCGAGGACCGGGGAGGTCCAGTCGCTCGCGGGGGTACGGGTCTTCTGGAAGATCGTGTCGGTGATCTGCCGGCGGTTGATCGCCCGGGACAGTCCGGTGCGGACCTTCTCCATGCCGGCCTTGTTCCACCGGGCGTCGTAGAACGGGAAGGCGAGGGTCTGGATGATGCCGGCCGGGGCGTTGATGTACCGGTCGCCGAGGTCGTTCTTGGCGTTCTTGAGCTGGGCGGCGGGAACGTCGTCGACGAGGTCGAGGTTGCCGGCCATCAGGTCGGTGTAGGCGGTGTTGTTGTCGGTGTAGACCTTCAGGTCCACGCCGCCGTTCTGCGCCTTGTCCGTGCCGGGGTAGCCGGCCCAGGCCCGCAGCGACATCTGCGAGCCCCTGGTGTACGAGTCGATCGCGTACGGCCCGTTGCCGACCGGCTTCTTCACCCAGGCGTCGTGGTCGTCGAAGAAGGCCCGCGGGAGCGGGGCGAAGGCGGGATAGCCGAGGGTGTCGGGGAACATCGAGAACTTCTGGTTGAGCCTGACGGTGAAGGTCGTGTCGTCGACGACCCTGAGGCCGGAGAGCGTGTCGGCGCTCTGCTTGCCGCCGTCCTCGGGGTGGGTCTTGTCGTAGCCCTCGATGTAGCCGAAGAAGTACGCGTTCTTCTGGTTGTTCTTCAGGCTCGCGCCGTAGTTCCAGGCGTCGACGAAGGACCTGGCGGTGACCTTCTCGCCGTTGCTGAAGGTCCAGCCGTCCTTGATGGTGATGGTGAAGTTCTGCGAGTCCGAGGTGTCGATCTTCTGGGCGAGCATGTCGGTGGCCTCGCCGGTCTGCGGGTCGTACCGCTTCAGGCTCCGGAAGATCATGTCGAGGACCTTGCCGCCCTGCACCTCGTTGATGTTGGCCGGCTCCAGCGGGTTCTGCGGGTCTCCCCAGGAGGAACTGAGCACCGCGCCGGTGTCGCCCGCGCTGCCACTCCCCCCGCCCCCGCAAGCCGTCGCCGCGAGGGCTGCCGCCGCCGCGCAGGCGACCCATGTGGCGTGCGTGGCTCCACGCATGGAGTGCCTCCTATGAAATGCCCTGTGACGCCGACGCTCGGGCGCCGATCCGTTATCGGTAAATATCCGGGCAAACGGGAGATGCCGCACACGGGCTCGGCCCTTTGGAGGGACGGGTCATCCGGATGCACGCGTCCGGTCGGGGCGACGAAACGGACGTTCCGTTTCGGGAGCAGTGGATCTTCGCCACGGGGCGCAATGGATCTTCACGAAGCGATGCCGAACCGTTGGAAAAGAACCTCCTGGTGTACGCATTCCGACACTGAGGCGTCCGTATATCGAACTCATTGCCTGAATGGCCCGATTCGCCTGATGTAGGACACGAGTCGATCACGGCACGCTACACGCGTAGCTACGGGATGGTCATGTAGAGGTAAAGAAGGTAAAGAGAAACCCAAGTCGACCCAGATTTTATTGACCTTGAACGAATTGCGTTGAAAAAGTCCGGCGTAGCCCGTAGGGGAGTGCCCTGCGGAGTCATCAGACTTTCCCGTGGGCCAGGAGCACCATGACCCCCCCATCTCCATCTGCGGCTGCCCCGCTCGAGGTGACCGACGAAACCGTCGAGAAGCCGGCGGCGTCCCCCACCCTCAAGGGCGCCGAGAGCCGCTCCCCGGGCCGCCTCGCCTGGACCCGGTTCAAGCGGGACCGGACGGGCGTGATTTCCGCCTACATCGTGATCTTCTTCTTCGTGATCGCGATCTGCGCCCCGCTGATCTCCGCGCTGTACGGCAAGGACCCGTACACGCTCTACGGCCAGGAGCAGGCCGGCCTGCTGAACGAGGCCGGCTTCCCCATCAAGCCGAACGGCGGCATCGACGGCGACTTCTGGTTCGGCGTCGAGCCGGCACTGGGCCGTGACGTCTTCACCTTCCTGCTCTACGGCATCCGCACCTCGCTGATGATCGCGACGGCCACCACGGTCCTGGTCACGATCATCGGCGTGGTCATCGGCATCACCGCCGGCTACCTCGGCGGCAAGACCGACTACCTCATCGGCCGGGTCATCGACATCCTGCTGTCGTTCCCGTCCACGCTGTTCTTCATCGCCTTCATGCCCGTCGTGTACGGCGTGTTCGTCGCGCCCGACGACGACATCCCCACCTCGCTGCGGGCCACCTGCCTGATCCTCGTCCTCACGGCCTTCGGATGGGCGTCCATCGCCCGTCTCCTGCGCGGCCAGGTACTGGCCCTGCGGGAGCGGGAGTTCGTGGAGGCGGCGAAGGTGACCGGGGCCTCGCCGGCCCGCATCATCTTCAAGGAACTGCTGCCCAACCTGTGGACTCCGATTCTGATCCAGTCCACCCTCGCCCTCCCGGCCTTCGTGACCGCGGAGGCGGGCCTCGCCTTCCTCGGCGTCGGCATCATCGACCCGACCCCGGACTGGGGCGTGATGATCCAGCGCGGTGCGCAGTTCTACACGGACGACATCACCTTCATGATCTTCCCGGGCGTCTCGATGATTCTCTTCGTCCTGGCGTTCAACCTCCTCGGCGATTCGGTCCGCGACGCACTCGACCCGAAGTCCAAGCGCTGAGTCACACGCCGGCCCGGTCGCCGTCGTCCGGAAACCGGCAGCTCGTAGCCCGTCTCTCTCATCCATCACGTCTAGGCAGGTAGCCATGTCCTTTTCCCGCAGAAACTTCCTGATAGCCACCACCGTGGCTGCAGGTGCGTCCACCGTTCTGAGCGCGTGCAGCAGCGGCAACGCCGATGGTGGCAGCGGTGGCACGACCAAGGCTCCCCAGGGCAAGGCCGCCAAGATCGACGTCGGCACCAAGGCCGACTCCGCGGGCCCCGCCCCCGAGATGCCGGGCGCGGTCAAGGGCGGCACGATCTACACGCTCGACCAGATCGACTTCGACCACCTGGACCCGGCGCAGATCTACTCGTCGTACACGGGTGCCGGCTCGGTCCTGTTCCTGCGCGGTCTGACCGGCTACCGGGTCGACGCCAAGGGCAACACCACCCTGGTCGGCGACCTCGCCACCGACGCGGGCACCGTGAAGGACGGCGGCAAGACCTGGTCCTTCACCCTGAAGGACGGCGTGAAGTGGGAGGACGGCGCCGACGTCACCATCGACGACGTCCGCCACAGCTTCGAGCGCCTCTTCGCGGACTTCGTCACCGAGGGCCCCCGCTACCCGCAGAACTGGCTCGAGGGCGGCGACAAGTACAAGGGTCCCTACGACGGCAAGCACCTGTCGTCGATCGAAGTCGACGGCAGCACCATCACCTTCCGCCTCAAGGAGGCGCACGCCGACTTCCCGTTCATGCTGGCCATGCGCGGCTTCGCGATCGTGCCGAAGAAGCACGACACGCAGAAGAAGTACGACAAGCGCCCCTACTCCTGCGGCCCGTACAAGATCCAGTCCCGCAGCGTCGACAAGTCGCTGACCCTGGTGCGCAACGAGCACTGGGACGCCGCCAAGGACCCGTGCCGCAACGGCTACCCCGACAAGGTCGTCATGCAGTTCGGCTTCCAGTCGCTGGCCTCCACGGACCGCTACATCGCGGACTCGGGCAACGACCAGTTCTCGCTCTCCCTGCTCAACGAGGTCGCCCCCGAGCGCATCACGAAGGTGCTCGGCGACGCCACGCTGAAGAAGCGCGTGCTGACCCAGGTCGACACGACCTGCTACTACTTCCCGATCAACCTGACCCGCGTCAAGGACGTCAAGGTCCGCCAGGCGCTCAACTGGGCGTGGCCCGCGGCCCAGCTGAAGCAGCTGCGCGGTGGCTCGGCCGTCACCTCGACCGCCACCACCATCATCAGCCCGCTCACCCCGGGCCACGTGGACTTCGACCTGTACGGCAAGAAGACCAAGCCGATGGGCGACCCGGAGAAGGCCAAGGCGCTGCTGAAGGAGGCCGGTGCCGAGGGCCAGAAGATCGTCATCGCCTTCCAGCAGTCCGACCAGGCCGTCAAGTCGGCCGTCACCATCAAGACCGCGCTCACCAAGGCCGGCTTCGAGGTGGTGACCCAGCAGGTCGACAAGACGACCTTCTACAGCCAGATCGGCCAGCTGGACAACAAGTTCGACATGTTCGCCGCGGGCTGGGGCCCGGACTGGCCGGCCGGTTACGCGGTCATCCAGCCCTGCTGGGACGGCAGCCAGATCTCCGACGGCGGCGTCAACTGGTCGCAGCTGAACAACACCAGCGTGAACAAGGCCATCGCCGCGGCCACCGCCATCACCGACGCGGACAAGGCCAACGCGGCCTGGGGCGCGATCGACAAGCAGATCATGGAGATGGCGGCCTGCGTCCCGGACTACAACCCGGTCCGCAACTACTTCTACGGTTCCAAGGTCGGCGGCGTCATCTACAACGCCGGTGACACCTGCGTCGCCATCGGCAAGGTCTTCGCCAAGGCCTGACGTTTCCTCGGGGCGGCGGTCCTCGCGACCGCCGCCCCGGCCCCGTCCACGCTCCCCACACCCCCCGGCGACGGCGCCCCGTCCGGAAAGCCCTCACCCATGTTCCGTTTCCTGATCCGTCGAGTGCTCGGCGCGCTCGTCATTCTGCTGATCATCAGCGCCGTCACCTTCTTCCTGTTCTACGCCATCCCGCGCGACCCCGCGCGGATGGCCTGCGGCAAGGTCTGTGACGCCCAACTGCTCGCGCAGGTACGGCAGAACCTCGGGATCGCCGATCCGATGCCGGTCCAGTACTGGCACTGGCTGCAGGGCATCTTCGTGGGCCGTGAGTACACGGGCGTCGGGAACTGCGACGCACCGTGCCTCGGCTACTCGTTCGCCAACAGCGAGCCGGTCTTCCAGACGATCATGGACCGTTTCCCGACGACGCTGTCCCTCGCCTTCGGTGCGGCCTTCTTCTTCCTGATCATCGGTGTCGGCGCGGGCATGCTGGCAGCCGTCAAGCAGGGCACGGCCCTGGACAAGATCGCCAGCTCGGTGTCGCTGCTCGGCTCGTCGATGCAGATCTACTTCGTCGGCTACATCGCGATGTTCTTCCTGGTCCAGCAGGCCGGCATCCTGAGCCAGCCCTCGTACACACCGGTCACCGAGAACCCGGGCGCCTGGGTCTCGGGCCTCCTGCTGCCGTGGCTCGTGCTGTCCATCATCTTCACGGCCAACTACACGCGTATGACCCGCTCCCAGCTGGTGGAGCAGCTGAGTGAGGACTACGTCCGCACGGCCCGGGCCAAGGGTCTGTCACGCCGCTCGGTCTTCTTCCGCTTCGCCTGGCGCGGGGCCATGGGCCCGATCGTGACGATCTTCGGCATCGACATGGGCACGCTGATCGGCGGCGCGATCATCACCGAGTCGACCTTCAGCCTCCAGGGCATCGGCACGCTCGCCGTCCGCGCGGTCACCGACAGTGACCTGCCTATGCTGCTCGGTGTCACGGTCGTCGCGGCCGCCGGCATCGTCTTCGCCAACATCATCGTGGACGCCGTCTACGCCCTCATCGACCCGCGGATCCGGCTCGCCTGACCTCCGCCCCAGCCCCGACCTCGCATCACCCCCCTCAGGAGCGTCCCCGTGACGAGCACCGATCAGCAGCCCTTCCTGTCCGTCAGGGACCTGAAAGTCCACTTCTCCACCGAGGACGGCATCGTCAAGGCCGTCGACGGCCTCAGCTTCGACGTCGCCAAGGGCAAGACGCTCGGCATCGTGGGCGAGTCGGGGTCCGGCAAGTCCGTCACCAACCTGACGATCCTGGGCCTGCACGACCGTGCCCGCACGGCGATCGACGGGGAGATCCTGCTCGACGGCAAGGAACTGCTCACCGCCTCCGAGAAGGAACTGGAGCGGCTGCGCGGCAACAAGATGGCGATGATCTTCCAGGACGCCCTGGCCTCGCTGTCGCCGTACCACACCATCGGCAAGCAGATCGGTGAGACGTACCGCAAGCACACCGGCGCCTCCAAGCAGGAGGCCCGGGCGCGGGCGATCGAGATGCTGAAGCGGGTGGGGATCCCACAGCCGGACATGCGGGTGGACGACTACCCGCACCAGTTCTCCGGCGGTATGCGCCAGCGCGCGATGATCGCGATGGCGCTGGTGTGCGACCCCGAGCTGCTGATCGCGGACGAGCCGACCACGGCCCTCGACGTGACGGTCCAGGCGCAGATCATGGACCTCCTCAAGGATCTCCAGCAGGAGTTCGGCACGGCGATCGTCTTCATCACCCACGACCTCGGTGTCATCGCCGACATCGCGGACGACGTACTGGTGATGTACGGCGGCCGGTGCGTGGAGCGCGGCACCAAGCGGGAGGTGCTGCGCGCCCCGCGGCACCCCTACACGCTGGGTCTGATGAACTCGATGCCGAGCCTGGACGGTCCGGTCGACGTGCCGCTGTCGCCGATCCCGGGCTCGCCGCCCTCGCTGCTCAACCCGCCCACGGGCTGCCGCTTCCACCCGCGGTGCACCTTCGCCGAGAAGGTCGCGGGCGGGCTGTGCTCGACCGAGCAGCCGGCGCTCGAGGTCGTGGAGGGCAGGGGTTCCGCCTGCCACCTCACGCCGGACCAGCGCCGGGAATTCTTCGCCGACTTCGCCGCATCACGGCACAACTGACGGACACGAGACGGGACTTCACCATCATGAGCAACGCGAACCCCCTCCTGGACGTCAGCGGCCTGACCAAACACTTCCCGATCAAGGGCGGCTTCCCGATCCGGCGCACGGTCGGTGCCGTGCAGGCCGTCGACGGGCTCGACTTCTCGGTCGCCGAGGGCGAGAGCCTGGGCCTGGTCGGCGAGTCCGGCTGCGGCAAGTCGACCACCGGACGCCTGATCACCCGGCTCCTGGAGCCGACCGGCGGCACGATCTCGTACCGCGGCCAGGACATCACGCACGCCGGCCGCAAGCAGCTCGCGCCGATCAGGTCCGAGATCCAGATGATCTTCCAGGACCCGTACGCGTCCCTGAACCCGCGGCAGACGGTCGGCAAGATCATCGCCGGTCCGATGGAGATCAACGACATCAACCCGGCGGCCGGCCGCGAGAACCGCGTCCGGGAGCTGCTGGAGATCGTCGGCCTCAACCCCGAGCACTACAACCGCTTCCCGCACGAGTTCTCCGGCGGCCAGCGCCAGCGCATCGGTGTGGCCCGCGCGCTGGCCCTGGAG
Source organism: Streptomyces sp. NPDC033131 (assembly GCF_055578365.1). Classification (NCBI taxonomy): domain Bacteria; kingdom Bacillati; phylum Actinomycetota; class Actinomycetes; order Kitasatosporales; family Streptomycetaceae; genus Streptomyces; species Streptomyces sp. NPDC033131. The sequence continues at coordinate 489,125 of NZ_JBVIPA010000001.1, read as the reverse complement.
CCGAAGCTGATCGTGGCCGACGAGCCGGTGTCGGCGCTGGACGTGTCGATCCAGGCGCAGGTCGTGAACCTGCTCCAGCAGGTGCAGAAGGACCTGGGCATCGCCTTCGTCTTCATCGCCCACGACCTGGCGATCGTCCGCCACTTCTCCCAGCGCGTGGCGGTCATGTACCTCGGCAAGATCGTCGAGATCGCCGACCGCGAGGACCTCTACGGCAATCCGCGCCACCCCTACACGAGGGCCCTGCTGTCCGCCGTGCCCGAGGCCACCGCGGACGACGTGCCGGCCCGTGAGCGCATCCTCCTCAAGGGCGACGTGCCGTCCCCGATCAACCCGCCCTCCGGCTGCCGCTTCCGCACCCGCTGCTGGAAGGCGACGGACAAGTGCGCGAGCGAGGCCCCGCCGCTGGTCCAGGTCGAGGGCAACAAGCCAGGCCACCTCACCGCCTGCCACTACCCCGAGACGGCGGACACGGTCCCTGCTCCCCGCCTCTCCAAGGACCCCCAGGCGGCGGCCTGACAACACCCCAATTCCGTCAGCCGCCTCCTTGCGGACCGGGCTTTCCCGGCCCATTGACCCGAGCCCACGAACGTCCGGTCCAGGGGACGAAGGCCCGCGCCCACCCAGGCGCGGGCCTTCACCATTTACGGCTGTTCGTCACCTGTACGCCAGTCGTGCCATCAACCGGTTACGACGACGGCCAAGGGGCCGTCCCGCCGCCCTTGATCCCGCCGAGCAGCGCCGCGAGGGCGGACGGAGCAGAGGCGAGGACTGTGCCGGGGGTGTCGCTCTCGCGGAGGTGGACGGTGCCGGTGTCGTCGCGGGCGACCTCGACGCAGGTGTCGGCACCGCCTTCGCTGTAGGTCGACTTCTGCCACCGCAGCCCGGTCATGCTCGCCTTCTCAGAGGAGGGGATAGAGGAGTCTCTGGATCAGCCCCAAGGAGTCCTTCGCCAGGTGTCCCTCGGGCGGTACGGCCACGTCCACAGGCGGGAGGGCCGTGTTCCGCAGCCTAGCGAACAGGTCGGTGTACCGAGCAAGGGCCTCGGCATCGCCCAGATACAAGGACCTTTCGACGTGCGCGACGACCACCGTGCCGAGTCGCTTCACAGGCGGCAGAAGCATGGTGAAGGACGTACCGAAGGGCACCGGACCGTCGAAGGGCAGCACCTGGACGGTGACGTGAGGCAGACGTGACAGCTCGATCAGCCGAACCAGCTGATCACGCATGACACGCCCATCTCCGTACGACGGGTGCAACGCCGCCTCGTGAACGATGGCGTGGACCCGAGGAGGATTCTCTCCGAGCCACGATCCGCAGCATCCTCGCCGCCGCCAAGCTCAACTGCATCATGGACACGGTCGAGTTGCTCGTCTCCGAGGTCGTCACCAACGCCTACCGCTACTCCCCCATGGAGACCTACGTCCGCATGGAACGCACGCCCGACGACTTCCGGGTCACCGTCTGGGACCACGCTCCCGGCACGCCGGCGACTCGCAACCCTGGCGCCGACGACGAGCGCGGTCGCGGGCTCGGCATCGTCGAAGCGTGCGCCGACCAGTGGGGCGTGCGGGACTATCCGTACGGCAAAGCGGTGTGGTTCAGCGTTTCACCGAAGGAGGAAGAGGCATGAGCCAATCGCAGCTCATCCAACCCCGCACCCGGTATTCCGGCCGGTATACTCCAGCCATGGACACCACGATCAAGGTCGACGCGAAGACCCGTGACCGCCTCGCCGTCCTCGCTGAAGCCCGCGGGACGACCATGCGCCGCCTGATCGAGGAGTTCGCCGAGAGCACCCTCACGCCCGCCGAGCTGCAGGAGCGCGCCGCTCACACCGCCGACTATCTCGCCGAGCACTTCGGCGTCGCCGTCACGGACGAGTCCAGCATCGACGTGTTGCGCAACGTGCGCGGCCAGGTCGTGGCGCATTACGCCGACGAGCAGGGCGCGGCGTGATCCGAGAGCACTACATCCTCGATGACGTGACATTGCTGGCTCTGGGCGGGAACCGCCAGGTCTCCGGTCTCGTGCACGCGGCCAGGATGGAGCCGTTCGTGTTTCTGCACACGCCGGCGCTCTGCGTCATCGAGGCCGAGCGTGAGCGGGCGGGCATCGCCGCCCATATCGGACAACTCGGCATCGCCACCGTCGACCTCGACTACTCCGCCGTACTGACGTGTTGCCAACTACACCAGGAGGGATTGACGTTCGGTGCCGCCGCCGCGGTGGAGGCAGCCCGCCGCGTGGGCGAGGAGTACGAAGACCCCTTCATCGCGACGGTCCGCCCCGGCCTTTACGAGAAGCACTTCACCCGAGTCGTCAACCTGAATCGCTGATTCGCCGACCAGACCTAGACACCCGTTCTGCCGTCGACCATCTCCCGCAGGATGTCTAGGTGCCCGTTGTGCCGGGCCGTCTCCTCGGTCAGGTGGAGGAGGATCCAGCGCAGGTCGACCCGGCGGCCGGAGCTGTTCGTGCGCTTGGCCTTGGTGTCCAGGTCGTGGGCGGCGACCAACTCCCGGTAGCGGGACGCCTGTTCGGCGTACTCCTTGAGGAGGTCCGGGAGCGGGAAGTCCACGGCGATGCGCATCTCGCGGTCGGGGTCCTCGTCCGTCCAGGGACCCTCGTCCTCCTCGCCGAGGAAGACCACCTGGAACCAGAAGTACTCGACCCAGCGGAGGTGGTTGACCAGCCCGCTCAGAGTCATCAGCGGCGAGCCCGGCAGCGGGGCCTTGCGGGCGTTCTCCGGCGACACGTCCTCGCACTTGGCGCGGGCGGTGTCGCGGGCGTAGTCGAGGAAGGTGGTCAGCTGGGTGCGCTCGTCCCACGCGGGAGGAGTGTCTGTTCTTGTCATCGAGGAGGATGCTCCCGGACCGGCGACCGGGTGTCGAACCATTAAGCGAATCCTTGAGGTTGCGGGCTGCCGGTGAGCCCACTCAGTCCTTCCGAGCCACCAGCTCCACCTCGAACCCGTCCCCGTTCTCCAGATATCCCGCGCAGTGCTCGGGCCCACCCGCGTACGGATGCCGGTCCGGGAAGAGCAGGGTCCAGCCGTGTTCCGGCGCCGCCTCGACCAGCGCGTCGAGGTCCGCGCGGCTCGGTACGTGGAAGGCCAGGTGGTTCAGACCCGGGCGCATACGGTCGTACGGCTCGCCCGGACGCAGTGCCGGTGACTGTTCGAGGACGATGTACGTGTCCGCCATCCGCCAGCTGCGCCCGGCCGCCCAGCGCTGGTACTCCTGGTAGCCCAGCCGCTCCAGCAGCCATCCCCAGGAGCCCACCGCGCGCTCCAGATCCGGCACCCACAGCTCCGCGTGATGCAGCAACGTCCGCCCTCTCCAAGCCGTGGCGACAGGCCACACGGCAACAGGCCCGCACGGCAACAGACCCGCATGAACCCCCGATCCTGTCATCCGCCGCCGCACCTCGTCGTGGCGGACTGCCGTGTTGGCCCACCGGTCGTTCGCGGACCCCGAGCCCGCCGCGCCGGTGTTGCCGGGTCGCCGGTGTTGCCGGGTCACCGCCGTTCTCCTGCACTGGTCCGCCGGACAGCCCTGGTCCTCCCGGCAATCCTCCCCGCAGTCCTGCCGCAGCCCTCCCCTACTCCTCCTCCAGCGCCGCCAGCGCCGGGTCCAGGACGATGTCCTCCTCGCGGCCCTCGATCGTCGGCTCCTCCGGGAAGTGGCAGGCCGTCAGATGGCCGTCGTGGTTGCCGGAGAGCCGGATCAGCGGCGGTTCCTCCGCCGCGCACTTGTCCTGCGCCTTCCAGCACCGGGTACGGAACCGGCAGCCGGAGGGCGGCGAAATGGGAGAGGGGACGTCGCCGGCCAGGCGGATGCGCTCGCGTCGGCCCGCCCCGGCGTCCGTGAGGTCCACCTCGGGTACGGCGGACAGCAGGGCGTGGGTGTAGGGGTGGCGGGGGCGGGTGTAGATGGAGGTGCGGTCGCCGACCTCGATGATCTTGCCGAGGTACATCACCGCCACGCGGTGCGAGAAGTGCCGTACCACCGCCAGGTCGTGGGCGATGAACAGGAACGCGATGCCCAGCTCCTGCTGGACCTTCTTGAGCAGGTTGACCACCTGCGCCTGGATCGACACGTCCAGCGCGGACACCGGCTCGTCGGCCACGATCAGCTTCGGCTCCAGGGCCAACGCCCGTGCCACACCGATACGTTGCCGCTGGCCGCCGGAGAACTCGTGCGGGAAGCGGTTGTAGTGCTCGGGGTTGAGACCGACGGTCTCCAGCAGCTCACGGACGCGCTTCTCGCGCCCGCCCTCCGGCTCGATCCCGTTGACCTCCATCGGACCGGAGATGATCTTTCCGATCGTCTGCCGCGGGTTCAGTGAGGAGTACGGGTCCTGGAAGATCATCTGGATCTCGGACCTGATCGGCGCGAGCTGCTTGCGGCTCGCATGGCTGATGTCCTGGCCGCGGTACGAGATCGTGCCGCCGGTCGGCTCCAGGAGCCGGGTGATCAGGCGTCCGGTCGTCGACTTGCCGCAGCCCGACTCGCCGACCAGCCCGAAGCTCTCGCCGACGTTCACGGTCAGGTCGATGCCGTCGACGGCCTGCACGGCGCCGACGGTCCGCCGGATCGGGAAGCCGCCCTTGACCGGGAAGTGCTTGGTGAGCCCCTCCACCACGAGCAGCGGCTCCCCGGCGCCGCCGGTGACGGCCTCGCGCGGGGCGGGGAGGACGAGATCCTCTTTCATGACTCCTCTTTCGTGTCCGTCACGACCGTGTCTGCCGCGACCGTGTCCGCCACTGCCGTGTTCCGCCACTGCCGTGTCCATCACTGCCGTGTCCGCCACGACCATGCCCGTCACGACGATGTCGTCCTACCCCAGGCGGGGCCTGATCTCCTCGATGAAGATGGTCCGCTTCTGCTCCGCCGTGAGGTGGCAGGCCGAGTCGCGGTCCGGGCCCAGCAGCGGGCGTTCGTCCACGCAGCGCGTGCCGACGACCCGGTCCTGGAAGGTGCAGCGGGGATGGAAACGGCAGCCGGACGGAGGCGTGAGCAGCGACGGCGGTGCGCCGGGGATCGGCGCGAGGGGGGCGTCGAGGTCGGAGTTCAGCCGGGGCATCGAATTCAGCAAACCCCAGGTGTAGGGGTGCTGGGGCGAGCGCAGCACCTCGTTCACCGTGCCGCGTTCCACCGCGCCGCCCGCGTACATCACCATGATGTCGTCGGCCATGTCGGCGATGACCCCGAGGTCGTGCGTGATGAAGACGATCGCCGTGCCGAACTCGCTCTGCAGGTCCTTCAGCAGGTCCAGGATCTGCGCCTGGACGGTCACGTCCAGGGCGGTGGTCGGCTCGTCGGCGATCAGCAGGTCGGGGTCGCACACCAGCGCCATCGCGATCATCGCGCGCTGGCGCATACCGCCGGAGAACTGGTGCGGATAGTCCTTCGCCCGCTCCTTGGGGTGGGGGATGCCGACCTTGCCGAGCATCTCCACCGTGCGTTCCCAGGCCGCCTTCTTGGAGGCGCCGGTGTGCTTCATGAAGGGCTCGGCGATCTGCCGGCCCACCGTGTAGTACGGCGACAGTGCCGTGAGGGGGTCCTGGAAGATCATGGCGACCTTGTTGCCGCGCAGCTTCTCCAGCTCGGACTCCCGGGCGGTGGTCAGCTCCTGTCCCTCCAGGAGGATCTCGCCCTCGACGGTGGTGAACTTCGGGTTGTGCAGCCCGAGGATGGTCAGGTTGGTGACGGACTTGCCGGAACCCGACTCTCCGACGATGCCCAGGGTCCTGCCGCGTTGCAGGTCGAAGGAGAGCCCGTCCACGGCCTTGACGATGCCGTCCTCGGTCCTGAACCTCACATGCAGGTCCCGCACCGACAGGAAGGCGTCCGCGTCCGCCGGGTTCGGGGATGCGGCTTCCTTGGTCAGAGTGGTCACGACAGTGCTCCTAGGACAGCCGCACGCGCGGGTCGATGAGGGCGTAGCAGGCGTCGACGACGATGTTGCACAGCAGGATCACGGCGGCGGAGAACAGCATCACGCCGAGCAGCAGCGGCAGATCGCTGAACTGCACCGAGTCCACCGCGAGCCGCCCGAGCCCGGGCAGTCCGAAGGTGTACTCGGTGATGATCGCGCCGCCGAGCAGCGAGCTGAGGTCGATGCCGAGGATGGTGATGATGGGGATGAGGGAGCCGCGCCAGGCGTACCGGAAGAAGACGTAGCGACCGCTCATGCCCTTGGCCCGGGCCGTGCGGACGTGTTCCTCCTGAAGCTGCTCGATCATCGCGGAGCGCGCCATACGGGTGTACTGCGCGGCGAAGATCGTCGACAGGACGGCCCAGGGGATCAGCAGCCCGGTGAACCAGGCGGCCGGATTCTCGGTGATGCTGGTGTACTTGGGCTCGTCGAAGAGGTGCGCCTGGTACACCAGGAGCGCCAGCGCCAGGGGGCCCAGGAAGTAGATCTGCATCGAGCTGATCACCATGGAACCCGCGGTGAACGACTTGTCGATGAGGGTGCCGCGCTTCCACGCGGCCAGCAGGCCGGTGCCGAGCCCGACGAGCAGGAACAGGATGGTGGCGCCGAAGGCCAGCGACAGCGTCAGCGGCAGCCTGTCGATCAGGGTCGACCAGACGGCCTCGTTGGTGTGGTACGAGTAGCCGAAGCAAGGGGCGGGGCACGGCCCCTGCGGGAAGGTGTCGCGGCCCATGACGAGCCCCTGCAGGAAGATCCAGAACTGCTCCGGAATCGACTTGTCGAGCCCGAGGGTCTGGTGGATGTTCGCCAGAGCGTCGGGAGTGCACGTCTTGCCGCACATCAGCAGCGCCGGGTCACGGGGCATGCCGAAGAAGAGCAGGAAGGCGACCACGGTCAGCAGGACCAGGATCACGAGTGAGCCGAGGATCCGGCGGAAGAGGAAGCGCAGCATCTCAGGGCAGCTTTCGGGCGTCGGAAGCCTGCGGCGGGGTGCGCCCCGTCACGGGACGGGGCGCACCTGACGCCGCTTGGACGGGCGTTACTTCACGAACAGCCTGCGCGGGTCGACGCCGCCGATGACGTCGTCGTACACGAGGCCGCCGATCTTGGACCCGGCGATCTGGGTCTGCTTGTAGTACGCCGTCGGGATGTTGGAGACGACATCCTTCACGATGTACTCGTTGATCTTGTTCCACTCCTCCGCGGCCTTGACGGGGTCGGTGATGGCGGAGACCCGGTCGATGTCCGCGTTGACCTTGTCGTCGTTGATGTGCGAGTAGTTGGAGGCACCGTCCTGGATCTGGCGGCCGTCGTACAGCGGCGGGATCACGGTCGACGCGCTCGGCCAGTCGGCACCCCACGCGGTGTGGTAGATGTCGTAGTTGTTCTTGACCTTGCTGACCTGGTCGTAGTAGGTCTCGGCCGGGATCTCCTGGCGCTGGACGTCGAAGCCGGCCTTCTCCAGGCCCGCCGCCATGGCGGTGGAGTACTGCTGGCCCTCGGGGGTGTTGATGTAGCCGAAGGTCAGCTTCAGGCCCGTCTTGCCGGCCTTCTCCAGCAGTTCCTTGGCCTTGGCCGGGTCACCGGCGGGCTTCTTCTTCTTGCCGAACGGGTCGAAGGTCGCGTCGTAGCCGGAGACGGTCGGGCTGATCAGACCGCCGGCGGTCTCCATCGCGTCGGTGCCGCCGTAGGCCCGCACGAACGGGGTGATCGGCAGGGCGTAGGCGATGGCCTCGCGGACCGCCTTCTCCTGCATCTCGGGCTGCGACAGGTTGATGTTCATCTGCCCGACGTACGGCTGGTAGCCGGAGACCGTACGGGGCTTCAGCGCCGAGTCGCGCAGGACCTTCGACAGGTTGCCCGCGTCGACCTGGTTGCTGAAGCTGATCGCGGTGGCGTTCACGCCGCTGTCGTCGAGGATGGCCTTGGTCGAGTCCTCGTACTGCTTGTTGAACTCGAAGTTGAACTGGTCGACGTACTGGTGGCGGACGGCGTCGGTGCCCGGGTCCCAGTTGGTGTTCTTCACCAGCTTCATCGACTTGCCGGACTTGAACTCCTGGATCTTGTACGGGCCTGCGGCCATCGGGGCCTTGTCGTACTTCTCCTTGGTGTCCTTCTTCTCCGACACCATGGAGTAGCCCGCCATGGCCAGCGCGTACGGCAGGTCGGGCTTCGCCTGCTCGAAGTGGAAGACGATGGTCTTGTCGTCAGGCGTCGACAGGACGGTGTCCGGCAGGTGCTTGCCCTTGTACGGGCCGTCCGGGAGGAGCTTGCGGTACTCCGCGCCCGGGGTGTTGGCCATCCACTGCTGGATGTACGTCGGGCCGTTGGAGACGAACGGCGCGAACATTCGCTCGAAGGTGTGCCGGACGTCAGCGGCGGTGATCGCGGAGCCGTCGGCCCACTTGATGCCGTCCTTCAGCTTGTACGTCCAGGTCTTGCCGCCGTCGGTGGTCTTGCCGCTGTCGGTGGCCAGGTCTCCGACGACCTCGTGCTTCTGCCCGTCGTCGCTGGTGGCCTTGTAGCTCGTCAGACCACGGTGGATCAGCTGCGAGAGCGCCATCTCGTCCGAGACGTAGATCTGTCCCGGGTCGAGGTGCGCGAAGCTGTCGCGCTGGAGAACCGTGATCGTGCCGCCCGGCTTGGCGCCGGCGATCTCGGCCGCCGGACCGGTCGAGGCCTTGGCGTCGCCGAAGTCGATGCCGGCCTGCTGCCGTGCGGCGTTCTCCTCGTTCTCCTTGTCGTTGGTGCTGTCCTTGCTGCCACCTTCGCTGCAGCCGGTGAGCACGAGAGCCCCCGCCGCGAGCAGTGACAGTGCGGCGTACGCGGGGCGTCCACCCTTACCCATCACAGATTCCACCCATCTTGTGTCACCAGTGCCAATGAAATGCCGACCGGTACAAGTGCCATCCGGTACGCGTCGGGCGGGATGCCCACGATCTCTCGGTCAGCGCTCCGACTTGGGGTCGAAGGCGTCCCTGACCGAGTCCCCGAGCAGGTTGAACGCCACGATGAAGATGATCATCGAGATGCCCGGGAAGAACATGTAGGTGATGTCGTTCTGCATCACGAGTTCGGTGGACGCCTTGGAGAACATCTGCCCCCAGTCCGGCGTCGGTTCGACGATCCCGACGCCGAGGAAGGACAGACCGGCCTCGGCGGTCACGAAGTTGGGGAGCATGTAGGTCGACTGCACCAGGATCGGCGTGACCACGTTGGGCAGGACCTCTTTGCGGATGATGCGGCCGGGCGGCGCCCCGCTCACCTTGGCCGCCTCGATGAACTCCCGTTCTCGCAGGGCCAGGGTGGTGCCGCGCAGGATGCGGGCCAGGCTCATCCAGCCCAGGAACCACATCACCGTGATGAGCGCGACCACCCGGACGTACACCGGCGTCTCGTCCCTGGGGCTCACGAAGAGCGAGACCACGACCGGCATGCTCGCGATGAAGAAGAGCTGCGAGGGGAAGGCGAGCAGGAAGTCGATCAGCCGGCTGATCCAGAAGTCGGGCCTGCCGCCGAGGTAGCCCGCGGCGACGCCGAGGAGGATGCCGGTGACGACCGTGGCGACCGTGACGGCCAGGGAGATCATCAGGGAGTTGCGGATGCCGTAGAGCAGCTTGGTGAAGACGTCGTAGCCGTTGCCCGGTTCCAGGCCGAACCAGAACTCGCCGCTGATGCCGCCGTTGGGCTGCAGGGGCACACCCGCGCTGTCGAAGAGTTCGGGACGTTCGTCCGCGTACACCGTGTACGGGTTCTTGCCGTACAGCTTGGAGATCAGCGGAGCCGCGAGGCCGATCGCGAAGAAGAAGAGCACGACGCAGGCCGAGAGCACGCCGGCGCGGTCGCGCTTGAAGCGGATCCACATCAGCTGGCCGGGTGAGCGGCCGACCAGCTGCTGTTCCTCGGGTTTCTTCTTCGGCTCGGGTTCGCCGTCGACGACGACCGATGTCCCGCCGCCCTCGATGTCGATAGGACTTGTCACAGTTCGCCCATTTCACAGATGTGGGTGTGCCGAGCCGGCGACCGGCGCGGGTGTGCGCGGTCACGGACCGGATCATGAAGAAGCGTCAGGACACCGCGAAGCAGGCGGGAAACGCGCAGCCGGACGCGCGTAGGCGCCAGGGCGTGCCGATCCGCCGGCCGCCTGCGCTCAGTGGCAATCGCCGTACAGTGCCGGGCACTTGACGGCTACGGATGACGTTGTGACCCACCTGGTGCTTGTGACACCGCGCATGGGACTCCTCCTCATGACTCCACGTGTTCACCAACAGGAGGGGGCGTATGTCTGTCCTCCGACACCCCTGACGGAGGGTCAGACACCCCCTGGTGCTCGTGAGTCGGCGCTGTCCCCACAGCGCGAGACCCATTGACCCGAGCGTTACGCGGCTAACTATCTGCCATGCGCCAACTACCGACCACCGTCTTTAAATCTCAATTCAGTCACAGCTGACGCGTACATCTTCCAAAACTTGGACAAACTGTTCGGCACGAGAAGGGTGCGAAACGGACGTGTTACATGGGTACCGGGCGAGGATCACCGCAATCCGGACACGCGGCCTCCGGGGAGCAGGCAAAAATGGGTTGCAAAAAGCCCGGCTGCCCCCACGATGGGGGCAGCCGGGCTTCGGGCCGTGTGCCGACCGAGCGTCAGCTGTGCTTGGCGCGGCTCGCGGAGCGACCGCGCTCCTTCTGGTCGAGGACGACCTTGCGGATGCGAACGGCCTCCGGGGTCACCTCGACGCACTCGTCGTCGCGGCAGAACTCCAGGGACTGCTCCAGGGAGAGCTTGCGCGGCGGGACGATCGCCTCGAACGAGTCGGCGGCGGCGGAGCGCATGTTGGTGAGCTTCTTCTCCTTGGTGATGTTCACGTCCATGTCGTCGGCGCGGGAGTTCTCGCCGACGATCATGCCCTCGTACACCTCGGTGCCGGGGTCGGTGAACAGCACGCCGCGCTCCTGGAGGTTCGTCATCGCGAAGGCGGTGACGGCGCCCGCGCGGTCGGCGACCAGCGAACCGTTGTTACGGGTCGTCAGGGTCCCGAACCACGGCTCGTGGCCCTCGTGGATGGAGTGGGCGATGCCCGTGCCGCGCGTGCCGGTCAGGAACTCGGTCCGGAAGCCGATGAGGCCGCGGGACGGGACGACGAACTCCAGGCGGACCCAGCCCGAGCCGTGGTTCGACATGTTGTCCATGCGGCCCTTGCGGACGCCCATGAGCTGCGTGACCGCACCCATGTGCTCCTCGGGCACGTCGATCGTCATGCGCTCGACCGGCTCGTGGACCTTGCCGTCGATCACCTGGGTGACCACCTGGGGCTTGCCGATGGTCAGCTCGAAGCCCTCGCGGCGCATCTGCTCGACCAGGATGGCGAGCGCCAGCTCACCACGGCCCTGGACCTCCCACGCGTCCGGACGCTCGGTGTCGAGCACGCGGAGCGAGACGTTGCCGACCAGCTCGCGGTCCAGACGGTCCTTGACCTGACGGGCGGTGACCTTGCGGTCCTTGACCGCGGCCTTCGCGGTGGCGCCCTTGCCGGTGCCGCCGCGGCCGACCAGCGGCGAGGTGTTCGTACCGATGGTCATCGAGATCGCCGGCTCGTCGACCGTGATCAGCGGCAGCGCGACCGGGTTCTCGGGGTCGGCCAGCGTCTCGCCGATCATGATGTCCGGGATACCGGCGACCGCGCAGATGTCACCGGGGCCGGCCTTCTCGGCGGGCTTACGGGTGAGCGCCTCGGTCATCATCAGCTCGGTGATGCGGACGTTGGACATCGTGCCGTCACGCTTGATCCACGTGACCGTCTGGCCCTTGCGCAGCTCGCCCTGCTCGACGCGGAGCAGCGCGATACGGCCGAGGAAGTTGTCCGCGTCCAGGTTGGTGACGTGCGCCTGGAGCGGGGCCTCCTCGTCGTACTCGGGGGCCGGGACGTGCGACAGGATCGTGGAGAAGAACGGCTCCAGGCTGTCGCTGTCGGCCGGGACGGTGCCGTCCTCCGGCTTGGTCAGCGATGCCACGCCGTCCCGCGCACACGCGTAGACGATCGGGAACTCGATCTGGTCCTCGTCGGCGTCGAGGTCGAGGAAGAGGTCGTAGGCCTCGTTCACGACCTCGTCGATGCGCGAGTCCGGGCGGTCCGTCTTGTTGATGCACAGGATGACGGGCAGGCGGGCCTGCAGCGCCTTGCGCAGCACGAAGCGGGTCTGCGGGAGCGGGCCCTCGGAGGCGTCGACCAGCAGCACGACCGCGTCCACCATCGACAGGCCGCGCTCGACCTCACCACCGAAGTCGGCGTGGCCGGGGGTGTCGATGATGTTGATGGTGATGACATCGCTGCCATCCTTCGGGTGGTACTTGACCGCAGTGTTCTTGGCCAGGATCGTGATGCCCTTCTCACGCTCCAGGTCGTTCGAGTCCATCATGCGGTCGTCGAGCGACTCGGCGGCGTGCGCGGCGAAGGCACCCGCCTGCTTGAGCATGGCGTCGACGAGGGTCGTCTTGCCGTGGTCGACGTGGGCGACGATGGCGACGTTGCGGATGTCGTGGCGCGTGGCCATATTGCGGCGATCTCCCGGGGTGTGAGGAAGGCCTGCGCGTACATCTGTGTTACGCGGGACCCTGCCGGGCTGGACACGCCACGGCCTCACCCCATGGTACGTGGCCCTGGCGGAGACGGCCTCCACAGGGCCACGGGGCTCACTTCGGCGAAGCGCTCGCGGCCGGTTTCATGCCCTTCTTCAGGTAGCCCATGTCCTCGTAGACCGGCGTCTGGAAGCCGAAGGAACCGGCGTTGGCCAGGCTCTTCCGCACCGCCGTGAGCTGGGGGCGCTGGTAGAGGGGGATGGAGCCGGCCGCCGCCCAGATGCGGGAGTCGGCCTTGCGGATGAGACCGCGGTTCTCCTCCTGGTCGAGCGTGGCCACGGCCTGGTCGAAGAGCTGGTCGACCTGGTCGGTGCCGACGCGGGTGTAGTTCTGCTCGACGTTCAGGGAGCCGTCGGCGGCGGGCACCGGCTTGGCGAAGATGGGGCGGGCGTCGGTCGCCGGGAAGGCGGAGGCGGGCCACGAGTACAGGGCGAGGTCGTACTGGCCGGACGCGATGTGGTCCTTGAAGTAGCTCTCGTCGGCGACCTTGGAGATCTCGGTGCGGATGCCGACCTTCTTCAGCATGCGGCTGATCCGGTCGGCGACCGTGCGGAGCGTCTGCGAGCCGGACCCCGAGGGGAGCACGAAGCGGAGGGTGAGCGGCTTGCCGTCCTTGGCGAGCACCCCGGCCGCGGTGCCCGCCGGAGCCGCCGTGCCCTCGGGCGCGTAAGCGCCGGGGGCGCCGCCCTGCTTCAGCTGGTTCGCGTACTGCCTGCCGTCCTGGGCGAGGTGCTTGCCGCCCTCCCCGCTCGTCCGGGAGTGGTTCTCCGTGCGGCCGTGCGCGTCACCCGTCCCGTGCTCGTTCTCCCGGTCGCCCTCGTGGGGAGCCTTGTCGTCCTCCCCGACGATGTACGTCCCGTCGTCGCCCTGTGCCGATTCCTCCCCGGCCTTCTCGGACGTCCCGGCCTTCTCCCGCTCGGCGCCGGCCGCCTCCTCCCCCTTCTTCTTCTCCTTGACCGGCCCGCCGAGCACCCATCCGGCGTCCGCGAGCAGCGCCCGCGCCTCCGCGGTGTCCTGACCGCCGAGGGCGCCGCTGTTGTCGGCGTACGCGGCCTGACCGGACAGGGCGAGGTGGCTGCCGACCGGCGCGGCGGGCAGCCCGAGCGGCTTGAGGACGGCCTTCGCCAGCGCCTTCCGGTCCAGGGCCCGGGCGACGGCCCGGCGCACCCGCTCGTCGGCGAGCGGACCGGCGGCGCCGTTGAGGGCGAGCTGGGTGTAGGCGGGTTCCAGCGACTTGCGGACCTCGAAGCCCTGGAGGGCCTGCCGGCTGCGGTACCCGGCGACCGCCTTGCGCCGCTGCTCGCCCGCGCTGTTCCCCTTCGTGCCGCCCGGGCCCTGGAGCGGGGCGCTCGTGCCCTTGCCGGCGGCGCGTGAGGCGAGGGTGATGCGTCCGACGGACTCGGGGTCGATCTCGGCGAGGTCGAGGGTCCCGGCGGCCAGCGCGGCGGCCCGCTTGCCGCGCGGTACGGCCCGCAGCACGACCTCGGACAGCTTGGCGGACCGCCCCCACCAGCGCGGATTGCGGGCCAGGGTGACCTCGTCGTCCTTGCGGTCGACCTTCTTCACGGCGAACGGCCCGGCGGTGACCTTGAGCTTGCGCCGCGCCCCGTCGTTGAAGGCGTCCGGCGCCCCCATGACGTCCTTCGGGTACAGCGGCGAGAACAGCGACTGCCAGTCGGCGTACGGCCGCCCGAAGGTGACCCGCACCTCCAGGTCGTTCGCCCCGCGCTCGACCTTCTCGATGCGCTCGTACCCGGCGTTGCGCGCGGTCCAGTAGGCGGTGTCCTTGCCGGACAGGGCCCGCCACTGGGCGGCGAAGTCGGCGGCGCCGATCTCCCGGCCGTCGCTCCACACGGCCTGCTGGTTCAGCTTGTACAGCACGACCTGTTTCGGCTCGGACTCGACGACCTTCGCGGACTCCAGGTAGTCGGGGTTGCGCTCGGGCCGGCCGTTGCGGTCCATCCGGTACATCGACGGCAGCACGGCCTGGGCGATCCGGTGGGTCCCCGCGTCCGCGTCCGCCTGGAAGGTGTTCAGCGTCTCCGGGAGGGCGTCCACGGCCCAGCGCAGGGTGCCGCCGTCGGCGAGCCGGTCCCGGGCGGCGGGGGCGATGTCCTGGCCGGCGAGCGGCCTGCCCGCCTTGTCCTCGGAGCTGCATCCGGCGAGCAGGGGCACCGCGAGCGCACCCGCGGTGAGGAAGGAGACCGAGCGCATGACCGCGCGCAGTCTGACGCCGTCGTGGGACATCTGCTTACCTCCGGGAGCCGCGGGCGTTATGATCACTTTTGGCGGTATATGGAGCTGATCACATGTATGCGGCCACTGAAGAGGAAAGGGTTCGGCAACGGACGGCGACACGGCGACGACAGCCGGGAAGGCCACCCGTGCGGCGCAACGCACCAGGGAATGCACCCATACGCCTCGGCCAATCGGTGCACGTCCCTTCCCACCGGTAGGTGTGACGCGCAACACTCGCAGGCGCATGAACGTTGCCGCCCAGGGCAATCCCGCCCACGGAAGTGAGGTCACGTCATGTCCGTGCACGACGAACTGACATCGGTGCAGCGCTGCCTCGACGATCTGACCCGGTCGGTCGGACGCCTGGAGCAGCAGCTCGGGAGCGGCGGGCTCGACATGCGCCGCGTCCGCGCCGACGCCGAACACCTGCGCGAGAGCGTCGCGCTGCTGCGTGAGGCGGCCTCCACACCGGCCTCGCCCAGGCGTCCCGATCTCGTCACCATCCCCGACACCCCGTACGACGACTCACTGTGGATCGACTCGGACGACGAGGGACTCGGCGCCCGGGACCGCCGCGCCCCCTGAGCCGTCCCGGAGTCCCGACCCGACCGGAGTCATGAATTGGCCACTGGTACGGAACCTCCAGCCACAGCAGAC
This sequence comes from Streptomyces sp. NPDC033131, assembly GCF_055578365.1. Classification (NCBI taxonomy): domain Bacteria; kingdom Bacillati; phylum Actinomycetota; class Actinomycetes; order Kitasatosporales; family Streptomycetaceae; genus Streptomyces; species Streptomyces sp. NPDC033131. The sequence goes on along the minus strand of NZ_JBVIPA010000001.1, from coordinate 473,647 downwards.
CCCCCTCCCCCGCGCGGCGGCGTACACACCGGTACGCGCGCCGCGATCGACGCCCCGCACCTGCGGACCGACCGCTGGTGGCTGGCCCCGGCCGCCACGGCGGCCGGTCTGCTCGCCTTCATCGTCTACTCGACGTGGCGGGCGTTCGCGAACGCCGACTACTACGCGGCGCCGTACGTCTCGCCCTTCTACTCCCCCTGTCTCGCCGACAACTGCGAGCCGATGAGGGGCGGCCCCAACGCCGATCTCTTCGGGGGCTGGTGGGGCATCTCCCCCGCGATCATCATCCTGATCTTCCCGCTCGGCTTCCGCCTGACCTGCTACTACTACCGCAAGGCCTACTACCGGGGCTTCTGGGCGTCGCCCCCGGCCTGCGCGGTGGCCGAGCCGCACAAGAAGTACACGGGCGAGACCCGCTTCCCGCTGGTGCTGCAGAACATCCACCGGTACTTCTTCTACGCCGCGATCGTCGTCGCCGGGATCCTGACCTACGACACCGTGCTCGCCTTCCGCGACGAGCACTACGAGTGGGGCCACATGGGCCTCGGCACGCTCGTCTTCCTGATCAACATCGTGCTGATCTGGGCGTACACGATCTCCTGCCACTCCTGCCGGCACATCGTCGGCGGCAAGCTCAAGCACTTCTCGAAGCATCCCGTGCGCTACCGGATGTGGCAGTGGGTCGGCAGGCTCAACGCCCGGCACATGCTGCTCGCCTGGGCGTCGCTGGTGAGCGTGGCGCTCGCCGACTTCTACGTGTACCTGGTCGCGTCCGGCGCCTTCGACGATCCGAGGTTCTTCTGATGTCCGTGGTCGACCGGCAGGAATGGGACGTCGTCGTGGTCGGTGCCGGCGGGGCCGGGCTGCGTGCCGCCATCGAGGCGCGTGAGCGCGGTGCCCGTACTGCCGTCATCTGCAAGTCGCTGTTCGGCAAGGCGCACACGGTGATGGCCGAGGGCGGCATCGCCGCGGCGATGGGCAACGTGAACTCCGGTGACAACTGGCAGGTCCACTTCCGCGACACCATGCGCGGCGGGAAGTTCCTCAACCAGTGGCGGATGGCCGAGCTGCACGCGCGGGAGGCCCCGGACCGGGTGTGGGAGCTGGAGACCTGGGGCGCCCTCTTCGACCGTACGAAGGACGGCCGGATCTCGCAGCGCAACTTCGGCGGCCACGAGTACCCGCGCCTGGCGCACGTCGGCGACCGTACGGGCCTGGAACTGATCCGCACCCTCCAGCAGAAGATCGTGTCGTTGCAGCAGCAGGACTTCCAGGAGACCGGCGACTACGAGGCGCGCCTGAAGGTGTACCAGGAGTGCACGGTCACCCGGATCCTCAAGACTGTGCCTGACAGCGGCTCCGCCGCGGGCTCGCGGGTGTCCGGAGTCTTCGCCTACGACCGTGAGACCGGGCGCTTCTTCGTCCTGGAAGCCCCCGCCGTGGTGATCGCGACCGGCGGCATCGGCAAGTCCTTCAAGGTGACGTCGAACTCGTGGGAGTACACCGGTGACGGCCACGCGCTGGCGCTGCTGGCCGGGGCACCCCTCCTCAACATGGAGTTCGTGCAGTTCCACCCGACGGGCATGGTCTGGCCGCCGTCGGTGAAGGGCATCCTCGTCACCGAGTCCGTGCGCGGCGACGGAGGCGTCCTGCGCAACTCCGAGGGCAAACGCTTCATGTTCGACTACATCCCCGACGTCTTCAAGGAGAAGTACGCCCAGTCCGAGGAGGAGGGCGACCGCTGGTACGAGGACCCGGACCACAACCGGCGCCCGCCCGAGCTGCTCCCCCGTGACGAGGTGGCGCGCGCGATCAACTCCGAGGTCAAGGCGGGCCGCGGCTCCCCGCACGGCGGCGTGTTCCTCGACGTGTCGACGCGGATGCCCGCCGAGGTGATCCGGCGCCGGCTGCCGTCGATGTACCACCAGTTCAAGGAGCTGGCAGACGTCGACATCACGGCGGAGCCGATGGAGGTAGGGCCCACCTGTCACTACGTGATGGGCGGCATCGCCGTCGAGTCGGACACCGCGGCCGCGCGCGGGGTGCCGGGTCTGTTCGCCGCCGGTGAGGTCGCGGGCGGCATGCACGGCTCCAACCGCCTGGGCGGCAACTCCCTGTCCGACCTGCTGGTGTTCGGCCGGCGCGCGGGCTGGCACGCGGCCGACTACGCGACCGGGCTCGCGGCGGACCGCCCGCCCGTGGACGACACCCAGGTCGACACGGCGGCGGCGGAGGCCCTGCGGCCGTTCTCGGCGGAAGGCCCGGAACCCGCCGGAGGGCCGCCGGAGAACCCGTACACCCTCCACCAGGAACTCCAGCAGACCATGAACGACCTGGTCGGCATCATCCGCCGCGAGGCGGAGATGGAGCAGGCCCTGGAGAAGCTGGCGGACCTGCGGCTACGGGCCCGGCGGGCCGGGGTGGAGGGCCACCGCCAGTTCAACCCGGGCTGGCACCTCGCCCTGGACCTGCGGAACATGCTCCTGGTCAGCGAGTGCGTGGCCCGGGCCGCGCTGGAGCGGACCGAGTCACGCGGCGGCCACACCCGCGAGGACCACCCGGCGATGGACAGCGAGTGGCGCCCCGTGAACCTGCTGTGCCGGCTCACGGATCCCACCGGCGGGCTGGCGGCCACCGACCCGGTGCGCGGCCAGATCGACCTCAGCCGTGAGTCCACCGACCCCATCCGCCCCGACCTGCTCGCCCTCTTCGACAAGGAGGAGCTGGTCAAGTACCTCGCCGAAGAGGAGCTGTACGAATGAGCGGCTACACGGCCCACTTCAAGGTGTGGCGGGGTGACGTGCAGGGCGGCGACCTCCAGGACTTCAAGGTCGAGGTGAACGAGGGCGAGGTCGTCCTCGACATCATCCACCGCCTCCAGGCCACCCAGGCCGGCGACCTCGCCGTCCGCTGGAACTGCAAGGCGGGCAAGTGCGGTTCGTGCTCGGCGGAGATCAACGGGCGCCCCCGTCTGCTGTGCATGACCCGCATGTCGGTGTTCACCCCCGACGAGACGATCACCGTCACTCCGCTGCGCGCCTTCCCCGTCGTACGGGACCTCGTCACGGACGTCGGCTTCAACTACACGAAGGCCCGCGAGGTGCCCGCCTTCGTACCGCCCGCCGACCTCGGTCCCGGCGAGTACCGGATGATGCAGGAGGACGTGGACCGGCCGCAGGAGTTCCGCAAGTGCATCGAATGCTTCCTGTGCCAGGACACCTGCCATGTGGTCCGCGACCACGAGGAGAACAAACCGGCCTTCGCCGGCCCGCGCTTCCTGATGCGGGTCGCGGAACTGGACATGCACCCACTGGACGCGGCGGCGGAGTCCGGCCTCGACCGCAAACAGACCGCCCAGGACGAACACGGCCTCGGCTACTGCAACATCACCAAGTGCTGCACGGAGGTCTGCCCCGAGGGCATCAAGATCACGGACAACGCGCTGATCCCCTTGAAGGAACGGGCGGTGGACCGCAAGTACGACCCGCTCGTATGGCTCGGCAACAAGATCCGGCGGCGGCCCTCGTCAGGCTGAGGCCCGCAGATAACCCGAGTGCGCGACCTGGCCGAGGTAGGTGAACCGGGTCTCGGTGGCCATGTGCTTCTCGAAGGCCTCCTTGATACCGGGCCACTTCGGGTGCCCGAAGTCGTCCAGTACGACGATGCCGCCGGGTGCCACGATCCGCTCGGCCCACTCCAGGTCGGCCGCCACACCGGCGGCGGAGTGGTCCCCGTCGACGACGATCACGCCGTAGGACCGGTCGGAGACCAGGGCGCGTACCTCGGGGTCCTCGGAGAAGCCCTGCTGGATCCGGGTCGCGGCACCGGCCGCGCCCGCCAGCGACAGATTGGTGCGCACCGCGGCTCCCCGCACCGGGGTGCCCGAGGCGTCGTCCCCCATGGTGGCGCCGGGCTGCAGCTGCGTCCCCGCGAGCGGATCGACGATCGTCAGCCTCGGATCACGCCCCGCGCGCTCCATCATCCGGATCAGGGCCGCGCCGAACATCCCGTACAGCGTGCCGATCTCCAGGATCTCGTCGTTCGGCGGATCGAGCAGCGGCACGGCGGACAGCTTGCCGACGATGTTCATGGTCCCGCCGGCGATCCGGCCGACGCCGAGCGCCTCCAACGCGATGAGCAGCCGGAACGCCTGGGCGACGTTGCGCTCGGCACCGTCCTTGTCCCCGGTCACCCGCGCCAGCTCCGCGATCGTGCGGTCGAGGTGGGGCGCGGACGGCAGCCGTGACGCGCCGCGCCCGGTGCCGTCGAAGAACAGCTCCAGGGGGCGCTGGCGGCCGCGCAGCTTCTGCAGCTCCTGCTGCGTCACATCGGCAGCGGTGCTCCCGGGGGCGTTCCGGGTCGTGTTCCCGACGGTGTTCGTCATGACCCGGCGGACCTGGCGCTCGATGCGCTGGTCGAGGAGTTCGACGATCGGCCGCAGGGCACGCCGGGCGGTCTTGCTGGTCAGTAGCGCTCGCATCCGTGGACGGTAGGGCGCCCACAGCCGGCTCACAACCAACGGAAGAACCCGTACGGGCGAAGCGCACATGACGTCTCGGCCACGGGAGGCTTACGTGGGACCGCATGGCGGTCCGGCACCCGCGTACGGCGCGGAGGGGGCGTGTCGGGGGGTGTTCGCCCGCAGGGTTGGCGCGTCGACGCCGTTGAGTCGGTGAGCGACCGATTCCGCGCCGTTCCGAGGACGGACACCCCCCGACGCGCCCCCGCCCCCCGACGTAAACCGAAGGCGGGGGTTTCTCAGCGCACCCAGCCCTCCCGGTACGCCGTCCAGTCCTCCTCCGTGGCCGCGAAGTCCACGTATGCGGCGACGCCGAAGTTGGCACGGTCCGCGTCCGTACGCGAGAGGCCCAGCCGGACCCCCCTGACCGCGGCGGCGGCGGTCTCGGCGTGATTCCAGTGGCCGAACCGGTTCTCGTGGTAGAAGGGCAGGCCCATGAGCAGGTCGGTGGACCGCGGGGTGGCCTCCAGGGCCAGCGCTGTCTGCTGGGCGACATAGCCGCCGTACGTGCTCTCCAACGGCTGCATGGTGTCGTACGACATCACCGCGATCTGGTCGACCCGTCGCGCGACCTGCCCGAAGAACTTCTGCGACCACCACTTCGGGTGCCCGGCGACCGTGCCCCAGAAGGAGTGGAACCCCGGCACCGGATCGATCTGGTGCGCGGCGATCGACAGCTGCGCGTCCGCGGCGCGGGTGACGGGCCGCAGCGCGTCGAGGAGGGTGAGGTAGTTCCGGTCGCCCGAGTGCAGCGGCTCCAGGTCGAAGTGCACGCCGTCGAAGCCCACGGCCAGGATCTGCCGGGTGGACTCGACGACGGCGGCCCGGGTCTCCGGCCGCTCCAGCCGCATGCCGTTCGGGCTCTCGGTGGCGAGCACGTCACCGAGCCAGGCCTGCACCCGGATGCCGGGCGCGGCCCCGTGCATCGCGTCGATGAACCAACGCGCTCTCGGATACGCCGACTTGGGCAGCGTGCCGTTGTGCTCCAGGGGCCCGGAGTGGACGTAGAGATCACGCATCCCGGTGCTCTCCAGCCGGCGGGCCAGGGCAGCGACGTCGGCGTCCTTCTTCCGTCCGTCGACCCAGGCATGGCCGAGCCAGATGGCGTCCTTGCCGCGGGTGTAGGTGCCGGCCGCCGGATCGCCGGCGTAATTGACCCGGAGGGCGATCTGGGAAGCGAGCACCGGCAGCACGACGACCAGGACGAGCGCGAGAGCGGTGCGACGGACCCGGCGGACCCAGGTCCGCCGCCGCTCGGGCCCGGACCGGGGCTCCTGCTCCGGCGCCGTCGCCGGCTCCGTCTCGGGCTCCTGCTCTGCTTCCATCCCGGTCCCCCCAGAACGTTCCATGACGGCGTTCCCCTCCCTCATCGGTCTACGGCCACCCGCCACCCCGGTCGCGCCCCCGCATTCCTCCTCATACGCTCCGAAAGGTGACGTCATCGTTGATCCGGGGCCGCTCGCGGCGCACCCGCTCTTCCATATCCGTGCGGGTGGCGCATGCCGTGCTGGGCGGTGCGGCCGGGCTCGTGTGGCTGGCGTTGCCAGGGATGACGATCAACACGGACGCTCCGGTTGCGATCAGCACCGACTCCCGGCGCGTTGCCGCCGCGCCGGAGGACGAGGAGACCTCCGCCGCGGACCTGGTCCTGCCGCTCGCCGTGGTGGGCGCGGCAGGCGCCCTGGCCGGATACGGCTATGTACGACGCACCCGGCGGACCCGAACCCGTACGACCCCCGGCGGCAGCACCCGCACCGCGCCCCCCGTCCCGCCCCTCGGCGGCCTCGACGAACAGGCGCGGGCCCTCCTCGCCGAGGCCGACAACCGGATCCGCGCCGGCCACGAGGAACTGGGCTTCGCCGAGCCGCGTTCCGGACCGGCGGCCGTCGCGCCGTTCACCCGGGCCCTACGGGAGGCCGAGTCCGAACTGTCCGCCGCCTTCCGCATGCGCCGCCGGTACGACGCGGGCGTCCCGGAGGACGAGACCTCCCGTCGCCACGCGCTGACCGGAATCGTGGGCCGGTGCCAGGAAGCGTGCCGCCGGCTGGACATGGAGGCCGCGGCCTTCGACCGGCTCCGCGCGCCGGCCCGGGAGTCCGGGCAGGCCCTGGCCTTCGCGGAGACCCGGTTCCGCGAGCTGGCCGCCCGCACGGCAACCACGGAGACCACCCTCGCGGACGTCACCCGGCGCTACGCCCTGTCCGCCACCGCCCCGGTCACCGGCCACGTAGAACAGGCCAAGGACCACCTGGTCTTCGCCACCACCCACCTCAACCGGTCGCGCCAGGCGGCCGATTCGGGCGACCCGGACGGCACGGCCCGCGAACTCCGCGCCGCCGAAGGCGCCATCGCCCGGGCCGCGGTACTGCTCGACGGGGTGGAGCGACTGGCGGCCGATCTGACGACGGCCCAGAAGATGCTCCCGGCCACCCTGACGGGCGCCGAGGCGGAGTTGGCGGTGGTACGAGGACGGCCGGCCACCGGGGAGCAGGGGCCTTCGGACGGGGCTCCGGACGGGCCCGCGGAGGGCCCCTTGTCCCACGTCCCCGTGGGTGAACTGCGAGCCCGGCTGGGGCACGCCGACGCCGTCCTGGCCTCCGTACGGCACACCCTGACCGGCGCCCGCCCGTACGACCCCCTGGACCTCCTCCGCCGGACCGTCGAGGCGGCCGCACCACTCGCCACCGGCCGCACCGGTGTCCTCCCGGCCGCCGCCCTGCTCACGGCGGACAGCGCAATCGCCGGCGCGGACGCCTTCATCGCGGCACACCGGGCCGCGGTGGGCGCCGAGGCCCGCACCCTGCTGGCGGCGGCGCGGGACACGGCACCGGCCGGACCGGCCGCCCCGCCCTCCACCCTCACCGACCGGCTGCACGCCGACTCCCTGGCCCGCCGGGCGCGGGAGCTCGCCGAGCAGGACGTACGCATGCACGGCAAACCCGACGCGGACGCCGCCCCGCAGGCAGGTTTCGGCGGCCCCGGCACTCGGGCGAACCCCGACTCGCCGGCCCTGTGAAGCCCTCGACTCGCCCGCCTCGCTCAGAACAGGCTCAGCAGGGCCTCCGCCGGGTCCGCGAGGCCGGTCTCCCCGTCAGGCAGCGGGAGTTCGAACCACACCGTCTTGCCGCGGGGCGTCCGGCGGGAACCCCAGGCCGCGCTGAGGAGGCCGACCAGTTGCAGGCCTCGGCCGCCCTCGTCGGTGTCGCGGGCGCGGCGACGGCGGGGCTGGACCAGGCCGGAGTCCCAGACCTCGCACACCAGCGTGCGGTCGAGCAGCAGCCGCAGCCTGATGTCGCCCTCGCCGTAGCGCAGGGCGTTCGTGACCAGTTCGCTGACGAGCAACTCCGTCGTGTCGACCAGGGGTTCCATGTCCCAGCGCTGCAGCTGGCCGCGGGCGTACTCGCGGGCCTTGCCCACGCTGCGCGGCTCGCGTGGCAGCGTCCAGTCGCCGACCGAGTCGGCGGGCAGGCCCTGGACGCGTGCCATGAGCAGGGCGATGTCGTCCTCGCCGTGGAGGCTGTCGAGGGTGTGCAGGACGTGGTCGCAGACGTCCTCCAGAGGGCTGGAGGGGTCGGTCAGCGCTCCTACGAAGGCCTGGAGGCCCTCGTCGAGAGGGTGGTCGCGCGATTCGACCAGTCCATCCGTGTAGAGCGCGAGCAGGGCGCCTTCCGGCAGTTCGACCTCCACCTCCTCGAAGGGCTCGCCCCCCACGCCGAGCGGCATGCCCGGCGGCACGTCGAGCATCAGTGCCGCCTCGCCGGGTTCGACCAGGACGGGAGGCAGATGGCCGGCGTTCGCGAACGTGCACCTGCGGGTCACCGAGTCGTAGACGGCGTACACGCAGGTCGCCAGGTACACCTCGGAGAGGTCGGCCTCGCGGGGGCGGCGGGCCGCGCGGGTGGCCTGCTGGACGCCTCCCGGCGCCCCGAGGCCGCGCGCGATCTCGTCCAACGCGGAGAGGACTTCGGCCGGTTCGAGGTCCAGCAGGGCCAGAGTGCGTACCGCGGACCGCAGTTCGCCCATCGCCACCGCGGCCCGCAGGCCTCGGCCCATCACGTCGCCCACCACGAGCGCGGTGCGGTGCCCCGGCAGTTCGATCACGTCGAACCAGTCGCCGCCGACCTCGCTCGGCCGGTCCGAGGACGAGTTGCCGGGCAGGTAGCGGCAGGCGATGTCGAGGCCGGAGGCGACCGGGTCGCCGGGGGGCAGCAACGACCGCTGCAGTATCAACGCGCGTTCGTGTTCGCGCCGGTAGAGACGGGCGTTGTCGATACAGACGGCCGCCCGCGCGGCCAGCTCCACCGCGAGGTCCCGGTCCCGCTCGCCGAACGGCTCGCTGCCCTTGGTCCGGGCGAACTGCGCGATGCCCACGACGGTGTCGTGGGCGACCATCGGCACGGCGAGCGTGGACTGGACGAGGCCGCCGTCCTCGGCGGGCACCCACTGCGGACGGGCCGTGCGCAGGGCGTCCGCGCAGGGCGAGTTGAAGGGGTAGTGGTGGACCGCGCCGACCGCGACCGGGTCGCCCGAACCGGCGAAGGGCCCGTCGGAGACGGCGCTGGCGAAGGCGACGCGGCGCAGTTCCGCACTGCCGTCGGCGAGGCCCGGCGGGGTCTCGTCGCCGGCCAGCAGCCCCTGGTAGAGGTCGACCGTCGCCAGGTCGCAGAAGCCAGGGACGACGACGTCGAGGAGTTCCCGGGCGGTGGTCTCCAGGTCGAGGGAGTTGCCGATGCGGGCGCCGGCTTCGTTCAGGAGGGCGAGATTGCGCCGGGCGTTGGCGGCCTCGCGGGCGGCGGCGCGGCGGGCGGTGATGTCGAGGCCGAGCCAGGCGATGCCGATGGGGCGTCCGGAGCCGCTGTGCACGCGGTAGAGGTTGATGGACCAGTGGCGGCGTTCGTCGGAGCCCGGCACGAAGCCCGTGACGTGCATGTCCGTGATGGAGTTGCCGGTTTCCAGCACCCGGCGCAGGGTCGCGGCGATCCGCTCGGCCTCCGGGCCCTGCAGGTAGTCGTACACGCCCTTGCCGCGGTGGTCGTCGGGGGTGCCGCCGAAGGTGTTGGCGAACTGGAGGTTGGCGCGGCGCACCCGCAGGTCGGGGTCGATCAGCAGGAAGCCGAACGGAGATTGACCGAATATCGCCTGCGAGGCGGCGAGGTCGGTCTCGATGCTGCGCAGGGTGCGGACGTCGACGACGATGCAGACGGCGGCCTTCTCGCCGTCCTCCGTACGCGTCGGCATGACGTACACCTCGGCGAGCCCCTGACGACCGGGCTCGCCGGTCGCCGAGTCCGGTACGCGGAAGGGGACCACGCCGGTCCACTCCCGTCCGTCGAGAATCTCCGCCATCTTCCGCTGGCCCCGCTCCTGCAGGTCCGGGTCGATGAACACCTCTATGGGGTCCATGCCGACGGCCCGCTCGGCGGCGATGCCGAAGAGCTGCTCGGCGCGCAGGCTCCACTGCTCGACCAGCCCGTCGGGGCCGATGGAGAAGGACGCGACCTTGATGTAGTCGTAGATCGAACCGGGCGGGCTGCTCTGCCACATGGCGTCGCCGGGCGGCACGTCTTCCGGACGGATGCCCGCGGCGGCATCGCCCGCGGCCTCCGTCCTCGCGCCGTCCGACGGGTCCTTCGACTCCGTGGCCTTCGCTGGTATCTCGCTCACGCGAACCGTCCCCTCCAGCTCACCGCGTCCGGCACCGGTCACCGGGGGCGGCTGCCCGCAGTATCCAGCACTACGGCGCCGCACAACACGGTGTTCACGATCACAGCACGGTCCCGATGGTTTTCGGTCCGGACCGTGACAACACCTACAGTCTTCTAACCAGCGGGCACGCCGTCGAACCACGTGGATTCACAACCGCCACTGGCCTGAACCAGTTGCTCGACAGTGCGGAGGCGGTCGTACACCGCCGGCTCATCCCGGCAGGGCGAGTTCGAACCACACCGTCTTGCCCGCGTCGTCGGGCCGGGTGCCCCAGCGGCGCGAGGAGTGGGCCACCAGTTGGAGGCCCCGGCCGCTCTCGTCCTCGGGCCGGGCGACCCGCTCGCGGGGCGGGTCCGGGAGCGGGTCGGAGACCTCCACCAGCAGGACGCCGTCAAGGTGGGCGGGGCGCACCAGCCGTACGCCGATGGGACCGGTCGCGTGCCGCAGGGAGTTCGTCACCAGCTCGCTGACCAGGAGCGCCGCGAGGTCCGCGAGGCCGTCGAGACCCCAGTCGCGCAGCTGGCCCCGCACGACGGCCCGAGCGCTGCGCACGGCGCCCGGGTCCGCCGGGAAGGTCCACCCGGCGCACTCGCCTTCGGTGTCGATCACGCCGATCACATCCCGGGCCTGCCAGCTCGCCCCATGTCCGGTTTCGTGGGGTTAATGGGCACATACCCGATATCAAGGGGCCAGTACCGCCCACGAGGGCGCACTGTGGCACCAACGGCGTAAGGGAGACCAGCGCACGCCGGTCGTGCACGACGTACGGCCATCGGCGCGCCCCGGCCCGCCGGCCCCCGCCCGCCCAGCCGTACGACGTTTCAGCGCGTGCCGGCCTCCAGCCGGGTCGCCGCCTCGCGCACGGCCGCCACGTCCTGGTCCAGCCAGGGCACGTCCCAGATCTCGGCGGGAGCGAGCCAGCGGAGTTCGTCGTGGTCCTGAAGGGGCTTGGGGTCGTCGGAGCCGGGAAGAAGACGGGCCGTCCACACCTGGAGGACGTAGGGCGCCTTCAGCGGCCATTCGCCCGGGATCCGCTCGCCGGGCTCGGTGCGGACGCCGAGTTCCTCACGCAGTTCGCGCACGAGCGCCGCCTCGGGCGCCTCGCCCGCCTCGACCTTGCCGCCGGGCAGTTCCCAGCGCCCGGCGAGTTCGGGGGGTGCGCTGCGGCGGGCGGCGAGCAGGCGGCCGCCGTCGAGCAGGGCGGCCCCCACCACCACGATCCGTTCCGTCATGCGCCGGAGCCTACGGGAGCGCAGGGGCCGACGGCATGGGAGGGCTCAGTCGGCCGAACTGGTTCCGTTCTGCCCGATCCGTTCGACCCAGTAGAGCTGTTTGTGGCCGCGGCCGTCGAGGCTGTCCGCGATCTTCTGGGCTTCGGCGCGGGTCGCGTACCTGCCCACGCGGTAGCGATTGCCGTTGTCGTCCTGCCGTATGACGAGCCAGGGAAGAGTGATCGTGCCGTCGTTCATCGCGCCTCACTGCTCCTTCCCACCCCGGCCCGCCCGCTTCCCACCGACAACCTGCGCCGGGCCCCGCCCGCTAAGGAAACCGCAATCCGCATATGCCCGAGCCTACGCCCAACCTTTACGCAGCGAACACGCCTTTTCACAAAGAGGTACGCAACCAGCCAGCCTCGACCGGCGCGCCAGGGGGCGCACATTACGGAACGCGCCCTCCTTGAGCGTCGATGCACCCGGTCGGCGACGCACCCCCGGCATCGGCGCCGACCTGCGAGAACGGCTGAATTCGAACGCCGTACGAAAGGGCGCCGGTTGGGGGTTCGCCGGGGGCAACTGCCAGGAGGGCGTGCGCCACTTCACATCCGGCCGCACCGAGTCACCTCCGGCGCAGCAGAAGTCGGCCGGTATGCGCGCTACTTCACGGGGAGGTGATACGCGACCCGGTACCGGTCCGCCGGAATCACCACGTCGGCCGTCTCCACCGGGCGGCCCGAGGCGTAGTACGTGCGCTGGACGACGAGGACGACATGGCCGGGGACACCGCCGAGCGCGTGCAGTTCCTCGGCGAGACCGGGGCGGGCGCCGACCTCCTCGGTGACGTTGTCGACGACCACGTCGATGGCGGCCATCCGCTCGACGACGCCCATGCCGCCGAGCGGGCCCTCCTCGGGCAGCATCACGGGCGTACGGCCGGTGACGGCGAGGGGCTCCCAGGAGGTGGAGAGCATCATCGCCTCGCCGGCCTCCCGGAAGACGTACTTCGTGCACATCACGCGGTCGCCGGGCCGGACGGCGAGCCGCTCGGCGACGGCACCGCTCGCCTCGGCCTGTTCGCTGCTCGACTCCCAGGTGCCGCGCGTCCCGCCGTCGGCCTGCTCCTGCCGGAAGGGGGTGGCCCCGCCGGCCGGGCGGTAGCCGGAGCGCGCGATGCTGCGGGGCACCGGACGCTCACGCACATACGTCCCGGACCCGGAGCGGCCTTCGACCAGCCCTTCGGCCATCAGCACCTTGCGCGCCTCCAGCGCGACGGTGTCCGAGACGCCGTACTCCTCGCGGATTCTGGCCTGGGACGGGAGGCGGGTGTGCGGTGGCAGCGAACCGTTGACGATCTTCTTGCGAAGATCACCCGCGACACGCAGGTACGCCGGCTGCTCACCGAAAGTCACTGGCCGCTCCCATCAGGTTGTACAGACAGCAACAGCCTGGCAACCGTGGGTTGTGTCACGCAAGCAAAGGCCAGAGAATCACTCGATGTGATGACATGGGCCCGTGCAGGGCTTTACGCAGGCGCTTTATCCCCGCTATGGCCACCGTCACACCTCCAGGCCGTCACCCGATCCCCCGACGTCTCCGTCCGTGCCGCCCTCCTCCTCGGCCGGCGGGGTGGTGGCCAGCCCCAGAGCCTTGCGTGCCGTGACCGACAGACCAGGGTCCTCCAGCTCCAGGGCCTCGCCGTAGTGCAGGTAGAACGCGTCCACGTCGGCGGCCGCGGCCGCCTTCGCCCACGGCGCCTGAAGGGCCTCCGCCTCCTTGGCGACGGCCGCGACCGGCTTTCGGGCGTCGGCGGGCCACGTGCGGCCGCGCAGCAGCCCGGTCTCCTCGGCGAGCGCCGACACGATGCGCGCGGCCCACTCCTTGTTCGCCTCCAGATCGTCCTCCGGAACGTCCGCGGGCACCGACTCCGCTGCCGCCTGCTGGACGTTGACCGCCTTCAGGTACGCGAGCTGGTCCGCGTCGAGCGTCGTCTCGTCGTTGCGCAGCGAGCCGCCGTCCATGGCCGCGTCGCTGTCCGCGTTGCCGAACGCGCAGGTGATCTCGCGGTCGCCGAGGTTCCAGGTCTCCTGGGAGGGCACCACGTAGTACACGTCCACGTCCTCCGGTACGGCCCAGGTGTCCATGGCGTAGGCGGAGCGGAGCTTGTAGCACTTGTCCCCGGCGGTGTCGGTGACCGAGGCGTCACCGGGGAAGTCGCCGTCCGGCAGCACGACGACCGCGAACACCTCGCCGTCGTGCGCGCCGGAGCAGGGCACCTCGTCGAGGTCGTACGTCGAACCCTCCAGGCCGCTCGCCGAGTCGAAGCACTCGCCCTTGGCAGGCGAGCTGCTGCGCGCGGCCTCCTTGAACCCGTCCCAGAAGTCCGACACACCGTTGGTGGCGAGCACCAGCACCCACAGGGCGAGCCCGAGGGACGACAGCACCGACCCGATGACGGCCATGGCCTTCCCGCGCTCGCCCTTCTTCCTGATCTGCCCCAGCGCGATCAGCCCCAGGACCAGTCCCACGGCCGGCAGGCAGCACAGGACGCCGAGGACGAGGGAGGCGATGGCGAGCCCGTTGACCGGCGCCGGCTGGTTGTACGGGCTGTAGCCCTGACCCCAGCCCTGGTAGGGGGACGGGGGGTAGGGGCCGTAGGCAGGCTGCCCGTACGGTCCCTGCGGGGACGGCGGAGGCGGTGGCGGGTACTGGCCCTGCGGGTACGGCCCTTGGGGTTCCTGAGGCTGGTAGGGCCCAGGGGGCGGGGGTATGGACACGAGTACCGTGCTTCCTCGTTCGGGCGGCGGGGCCGGGGCGTTGACCGTAGGGAACTGACGTACGACAGAGCGCATGGTAAGCGCGGGGCTCAGGGGGGCGGAATGCCGGTCACACATACGACGATCCGGGCGGCGAACGGGCTGACCGCGAGGTGGGCGGCGGCCACGGGGGGCGGGACGGTGTTCTCCGCGCCCGGCGTCTGGCCGCTGCTGGCCCTTCTGGCCGACGGAGCGGCGGGGGCGGCGCGCGAGGAACTGGCGGCGGCGATCGGCGTACCGGCCGGCCGAGCCGCCGACGCGGCGCGGGAACTGCTCGCCACGATGGCGGACATCCGGGGTCTGGATCCGGCCGTCGGACTGTGGACCAAGCGCACGCTGGAGCTGCGCGAGGGGTGGGCGGCGGGCCTGCCCGCGGGAACGCACGGCGTGCTCACCGGCGATCCGGGTGCCGACCTGCAGGCACTGGACGCGTGGGCCGCCGAGCGGACCGGCGGGACGATCGAGCGCACGCCTGTCGGGATCGAGCCGCTCACGGAGTTGACGCTGGCGAGCGCGCTGGTCCTGCGGACGGACTGGGAGGTGCCGTTTCAGAGGTGTCCCGGCCGCTGGGGGGACGGTGCCGTCCGGGCGGGGCTCGTGCAGGAGGTCCCGGACCTCGATGTCGTCGCGGTGGCCCGGAGCGATGCCGGCGCCGTCACGCGGGTGACCGTGCGCGGTGTCGAGGGGATCGACGTCCAGCTGCTGCTCAGTGAGGAACGGATGGGTCCCGGCGAGGTGCTGGGCGCGGGGACGGACCTCCTGGCGGACCCGCTCGACGCGGTGCCGGGAAGCCGGCTGCCCGAGGGCGACGCCGGTCCCGGTCTGACCCTTCACCGGCTGCGCACCCACACCCCCGTGCCGCCGTCACTGGCCCTGTTCACCGTGGAGTTCGCCCTGGACGCCGAGCACGACCTGCTCGCCCACCACCACCTCTTCGGTCTGACCACCGCCGTGCGGGACGGCCCGGACCACTTCCCCGGCATCAGCCCCATGCCGCTCGTCGTGGGCTCGGCACGCCAGGCCATGACGGCGGCGTTCAGCGCGGAGGGGTTCAGGGCGGCGGCGGTGACGGCGATGACCATGCGCTTCCACGGCAGATCGCTCCAGGAGCCGCCGTTCGAGACGACCAGGGCGGTGGCCTGCTTCGACCGCCCCTTCGGTTTCCTGGCCGTCCACCGCGAGACGGGCCTCGCCCTCGCGGCGGGCTGGGTCACCGACCCGAAGCCCTTCCCCGCGCAGCAGTACTGAATTGACTCACTGTCAGAACACCGGGGATCGCCGAGCAGATCTCCCCTCCGACTTGCCCATCAGGAAAGTCGATGATAACTTTCCCGATGGGAAAGTAAAGCGCCGGACCGGAGGGTGGGGGGACGTGAGCACACCGATGGATGCCGAACAGGCATGGAGAGACCTGCAGCGCATCCGAGTGCCGCAGGAGCGGGTGTACGACGAGGTCGAGCGCTCCGCCGCGGGGGGCTCCGGAGCCCTCTGGACCACGGCCGCGCTCATGTGGCTCTTCCTGGCCGGTCTGGGCCTGGACCTGCCCGGTTGGGGCGTGGGGCTGGTCATCGTCGCGTACGTCGCGCTGCTGAGCGTGCTGGCCGTGCTGCACAACCGTCGGAGCCGGGTGCGTCTGCACCACACCCGGTGCACCCGACGGATGTTCGCCACCTTCGTCGCGGGTGCGGTGGTGACCGGCGGGACGACCCTGCTGTCCGGCCGGCTGGTCGATTCCCTGGAGCCGATGTCCGCCAGCCTGATCCAGGCCACGGTCTCGGCAACGGTGTTCGTGCTGTTCGTCGGGCCGACGAGCCGCTGGGCGGCCGGGTCGGCGCGGGACCGCGGCACACGGACGGCAGGCACGGGAAGAGCGGACGCGGGGGCAGGCCGATGAGCATCCCCGCCGGTTTCGACGAACTGATCCACCCCGCCACCCGGCTGTCGGTGGTCGCGCTGCTCGCCGCCACCGAATGGGCGGACTTCGCGTTCGTCCGCGACAGCCTCTCGCTCAGCGACTCCGCGCTCTCCAAACAGCTGCACACCCTGGAGGAGGCCGGCTATCTGGAGCTTCACAAGGAAGGCGGCGGCCGCAAGCGGCGCACACGGGTACGGCTGACGGACCACGGCCGCAGCGCCTTCGAGGGGCACGTCGCGGCACTCCGGGCCATCGTCGAGGGCGCCGGCCCTGCGACGGTGGCCGAAACACCGCCACCACTGCGACACGAATCGGGGGCAGGGCGATGACGCCGGAGCGCACGCCCGCCCAGCCCGTCGTCCACGCGCGCGACCTGACGATGGCGTACGGCGACATCGGCGTCCTCCACGGCGTCGACCTGGACATCCACCGCGGCGAGGTCTTCGCGCTCCTCGGACCCAACGGCGCCGGGAAGACCACCACGGTCGAGATACTGGAGGGCTTCCGGCGTCGTTCCGCCGGTGAGGTGATGGTCCTCGGAACGGACCCGGAGCGGGGCGACGACGCCTGGCGCGGCCGGATAGGCCTGGTTCTGCAGTCCTGGCGCGACCACCGCCGCTGGCGGGTCGCCGAGCTGCTGACGCACTTCGCGACGTACTACCCCGACCCGCGTGACCCGGCCGAACTGCTGGCCCTGGTCGGCCTCACCGACCAGGCCGGCCGGCAGGTGGACCGGCTGTCCGGCGGCCAGCGCCGGCGCCTCGATGTCGCGCTCGGCATCGTCGGCCGCCCCGAACTCCTCTTCCTGGACGAGCCGACCACCGGCTTCGACCCTCAGGCACGGCACGAGTTCCACGTCCTGGTCGAACGGCTGGCCCGCGACGAGAACGTCACCGTCGTGCTCACCACCCACGACCTGGTGGAGGCCGAGCGGCTCGCCGACCGGATCGCCATGCTGGTCGGCGGCCGGATCCGGGCCTGCGGCACGCCCGCGGAACTGGCCCGGCGGGCCGCCGCCCAGGCCGAGGTCCGCTGGACGTCCGACGACGGGACGCCCCACCGCGAACGCACCGAGGACCCCTCACGGCTGGTCTGGGAACTCCACCGGCACGCGGACGGCCCGATCGCCGACCTGGAGGTCCGCCGCCCGACGCTGGAGGACACCTACCTGCACATGGTGCACCGGGAGGCCGACGGCACGGACGGGGACGTGGACGGGGAGGCACAGGCCGCATGAAGGGGACACCCATGAAGAACGGCTGGCCGCGCGCCGGTCTCCAGCGCGGCGGCATCGAGCTGCGGCACCTCCTGCGCAACGGCAAGGAGATGTCCGGCCACCTGACCAACGTGGCCGTCGCCCAGCTCATCGCCGCCTACGTCAGCGACGACGTGCCCGGTACCCGAATCCCCATGGCCCATCTGGTGCTGGCGGGCTTCGCCGCCTACCTGCTGTTCCAGGTCGGGCTGATCAACCTGCCGCAGATGCTCGTGACGGAACGGGAGGAGGGCGTCCTGCTGCGGCTGCGGGCCACACCCGGCGGGATACCGGCCTACCTCGTCGCCAAGTGCGTGCTGGTGGTCGTCATGGCGGTCGGCACCCTGGCCCTGCTCCTGGCGGCCGCGGCGCTGCTGGTGGACGGGCCGCTGCCGCACGGGCCGGGCGACTGGCTGACACTGGTGTGGGTCACCACGCTCGGACTGCTCGCCGTCGTACCGCTGGGCGCGGCCATAGGTGCCGTGCTGCCCAACCCCCGCGAGGCGCTGGCGTTGATCATGCTGCCGACGATGGGGCTCCTGGTCACCTCCGGAACGGTGTTCCCGATCACCTCGCTGCCCGTTCCGGTCCAGCAGGTGGCCGCGGTCTTCCCCCTCAAGTGGATGGCACAGGGCCTGCGTTCGGCCCTGCTCCCCGACACGGCACGGACCGCCGAGGCGGCCGGCTCCTGGGAACTGCCCATGGTCGCCCTCGTCCTGACCGCCTGGGCGGCCCTGGGGTTCCTCCTCGCGGTGCCCCTCCTACGCCGCGCCGCCCGCCGCGAGTCCGGCTCCCGCCTGGCCGCGCGCCACCGCAAGGCGGCACAGAGCGGCGCGCCGGCCGAGTAGGCGGCCTGGTGACCGCTGGGGTGACGGCGGTCTTCGTCACCCTCCGCGGCGAGGGGGCGCGCCGGCCGGCAAGCCATCCGCCAAGGGGCCGGAGCGAGTCGGATCGCCACGGCCTCGTGCGTTCCGGCACCGCCCGTACCGGACCACCCACCGAGGGCCTGGCCTCGGCGGGACTCCGGGCAGCGAATCGCCTCTCGCGCCTTGCCTGCCATCCGCCCCTCACAGCGGCCAGGCGGTCAGCAGATCGCCGGGACCGTAGGTGGCGTCAAGTCCCGGACAGTCGACTCCACTGCGCGAAACCGCCACGACGGGAACAGGTTCGTCGGTGAGGGCGGCCCGGTGTCGATGGAGAGCGGCCAGGTCGTGCCGGTCGAAGGGCGACTGCTCCAGCCACTTGATGGAGCCGACGAAGAGCAGTTCCTTGGCGATGGGAGCGCGATCCGCCCCGACGACATCGATCTCGACGTCGTTGGTACGGGTCCAGTAGCCGCCCACCGCGGGGGCCGCGGGAATCCGGTCGTCGGGCAGTATCCGCGCCAGGGCCTCGCGGACAAGGGGCTCGACGGCCCGGCCGCGCCAGCTGGTCCAGTTCTCCCGGATCCGCGCCAGGGTCAGATCGCCCCGCCCCCGCTCGATCTCCTCCATGGAGGGGCCGAGCAGGTGCAGCCAGAACCGCAGGTAGGGGTCTGCCACCCGGTAGCGGCGATCCTTCGACGGACGCAGCGACACGGGCAGCTCCGCTGCGACGATCCGCTTGTCCGTGAGCAGTTCCAGCGCTCGCTGCAGTGGCGTGGCCCCGATTCCGCCGGCGGCACGAGCGATGTTGGTGAAGGTCCGCTCACCACTGCCGATGGCCGCCAGCACCGTACGCGCCTGAGCCTGCGGGGGAAATTCGGCAGCCAGCGAACGCTCGGCCGACACCAGCAGGGCCGAGACCGGGTCGCTCAGCGCCTCACCGAGGAAGTCCCACAGCCCTGTGCCCCGAGGCCACTCCGCGCAGATCAGCGGCAGCCCGCCGGTGACCAGCGCGGCGTCGAAGGCTTCCGCCGGATCCAGCCCGAGCATCCGCCCCACCTCGGCGGGGTTCAGCGGTCCCAGCACCATCTCCCGGCCGCGCTGGTGGAAGGGGCGTCCGTAGCTGTTCAGCGCCTCCATCATCGACAGATCGGAGCCGATGAGGACCAGCAGCACCGGCTTGGTCTCCAGCACCCGGTCCCAGGCCCGTTGCAGCATCCCCTCAAAGGCGCCATCGGTATCCATCAAGTACGGCACTTCGTCGATGACCAGCACGCTCGCCCGGTCGGCGGGCAGCGCCGCGGCCAGCACATCGAACGCGGCGTCCCAGCTCTCCGGCCGCGCGGCGGCCACCAGCCCCGCCAACGGCAGCGTCGACGCCTGGGCGTCCCGGGCCAGCCGTGCCAGATCGTCCCGGGGGGACGCACCGGTCGCCGCGTAGAACAAGAACGGGGCTCCGGAGCGCTCCGCGAACCGCTCGACCAGTCGCGACTTGCCCACCCGGCGCCGCCCACGCAACATCACGCACCGACCGGGCCGCTCCCCACCGGCCCCTGTCGCCACCTTCTGCAGCTCTCGCTCCAGTGTCGCCAGCTCCTGGCGACGGCCCACAAAATCCACCACGTCTGCCGACCTCCACCCATGGCACTAACAATGATGTTAGTAACATGAACGTTACTCTATAGCCTTCAGGGGCCCGACTCCGAAGAGTCGAGCCCCTTGTGACCTGTGCGTGTGGCAGATCAACGGCGTGGCGGTACAGCACCCGCTAGACGTTGAAGCGGAACTCCACCACGTCCCCGTCCTGCATGACGTAGTCCTTGCCCTCCATGCGGGCCTTGCCCTTCGCTCGGGCCTCTGCCACCGAACCGGTCTCCACCAGGTCGCCGAAGGAGATGACCTCCGCCTTGATGAAGCCCTTCTGGAAGTCGGTGTGGATGACGCCGGCGGCCTCGGGGGCGGTGGCGCCCTTCTTGATGGTCCAGGCGCGGGATTCCTTGGGGCCTGCCGTCAGGTAGGTCTGGAGGCCGAGGGTGGCGAAGCCGACGCGGGCGAGGGTGGCGAGGCCGGGCTCCTCGGCGCCGACGGACTGGAGGAGCTCCATCGCGTCCTCCTCGTCGAGCTCGGCGAGGTCCTGCTCCAGCTTGGCGTTGAGGAAGATCGCCTCGGCGGGGGCGACCAGGGCGCGCTGCTCGGCCTTGAAGTCGTCGTCGACCAGTTCGTCCTCGTCGACGTTGAAGACGTAGAGGAACGGCTTGGTCGTGAGGAGGTGCAGGTCGTGCAGCAGCTCCTCGTTGCCGGAGCCCTGGACGATGCCCGCCGAGAACAGCGTGTCGCCCCTCTCCAGGATCTCCTTCGCCTCCTCGACGGCCTTCACCTTCGGGACGATGTCCTTCTTGATCCGCGAATCCTTCTGGAGGCGCGGCAGGACCTTCTCGATCGTCTGGAGGTCCGCGAGGATCAGCTCGGTGTTGATCGTCTCGATGTCGTCCTTGGGTGAGACCTTGCCGTCGACATGGACGACGTTCTCGTCCTTGAAGGCTCGGATGACCTGGCAGATCGCGTCGGACTCACGGATGTTGGCCAGGAACTTGTTGCCCAGGCCCTCGCCCTCGGAGGCGCCCTTCACGATGCCCGCGATGTCGACGAAGTCGACGGTGGCCGGGAGGATCCGCTGCGAGGAGAAGATCTCGGCCAGCTTGGTCAGCCGGGCGTCCGGGACGCCCACGACACCGACGTTCGGCTCGATCGTGGCGAACGGGTAGTTGGCCGCCAGCACGTCGTTCTTGGTCAGGGCGTTGAACAGGGTCGACTTGCCGACATTCGGCAGTCCGACGATTCCGATCGTGAGCGACACGGTGCGACTTCCCGGAGTGAGAGGGCTGGCGAGAGAGGACCGGGGGCGGGCCCCTGGCGTCAGGCCCGTGGGGGCCGATCCACCAGTCTACGGCGTGCCCGCTCCCGCCCCGGCGACGTATCGAACGCTTGGCCAAGGTCGGATCGACGGCGTGTCTGACGAGCGATTCGACACATAAAACGACCTAAGTTGGTCCAGTGGAGCAACACAGGACACGAACCCCGCACGACGGAACGCGACGCGGTGTGCCGCCGCCCCTGCCGCCCCAGGCGGCGCGGAGCGCGAAGGCCGGCAGAACCGGTCCCCCGTCGGCGCGCGGCGGTGTGCCGCCACGTCGGCCCGCGGCGGTACGGCCGACCGTGCCGCCGATCGTCCAGTCCGTACGCCGGATGCCCAACCCGCGCCTGACCGGGCTCGGCGGCGGGCTGTTCTGCGGGGCGCTGATGCTCGCGCTGGGCTGCCTCGACCAACTGCTCTTCGGCGCCTCGCTCACGGTGTACGGCGTCCTGTTCCTGCCGGTGTGCGTCCTGACCGCCGTGTGGATCCGGCGGGGCGATCTGCTGACCGCCCCCATCGTGGTACCGATCGCCTTCGCGGTGGGGCTCGTCCCCGTGGCCGAGACCGGGGGCGGCGGGGTCGGCGGCCGGCTGATGGGGCTGTTCACCGCGCTCGCCACGCAGGCCGGCTGGCTGTACGGGGGCACGCTCATCGCCGGCCTGATCGCGACGGTGCGGAAGATCCGCCTGATGAACCGCCGGGCGGCACGAAACCGCCCGCCCGTGTGAGCCTCTAGTTCCCCTCCACCGCGTGCATCGCCGCCCCCACGATCCCTGCGTTGTTCAGCAACTGCGCCGGGACGATCTCCGCCTTGATGTCCTCGATGTGGTGCAGGAACTTCTGCGACTTGCGGCTGACGCCGCCGCCGACGATGAACAGTTCGGGCGAGAAGAGCATCTCGACGTGGGCGAGGTACTTCTGGACGCGATGGGCCCAGTGCTCCCACGTCAACTCCTCGTCCTCCCTGGCCTTGCTGGAGGCGCGCGTCTCCGCGTCGTGCCCGTGCAGTTCCAGATGGCCCAGCTCGGTGTTGGGGACGAGGACACCGTCGACGAAGACGGCGCTGCCGATGCCTGTGCCGAAGGTGAGCAGAATGACCGTGCCCCTGCGGCCCTGGCCGGCGCCGAAGTTCATCTCGGCGACCCCCGCCGCGTCCGCGTCGTTGACCACCGTCACCGGCAGGCCGCCCAGCCGGTCGCTGAACAACGCGCGCGCGTCCATGTCGATCCAGCCCTTGTCGACGTTGGCCGCCGTACGGATCGTGGCTCCGCCGGTGACCACGCCCGGGAAGGTCAGCCCCACCGGCCCGGTCCAGCCGAAGTGGTCGACGACCTGCTTGACGCCGTCGGCCACCCCGTCCGGGGTCGCCGGGTGCGGAGTCAGCACCTTGAAACGCTCGTCCGCCAGGTCGCCCCTGTCCAGGTCCACAGGAGCGCCCTTGATCCCGGATCCGCCGATGTCCACGCCGAAGATCTGCATGGCTCTACGTTACGACGGACGACGGACAGTCATTCGGCCGAGGCGCTGTCACGCATCGGCCGAGGTCTTCTCACACAGCATCCGCACCGGATCCGCCGCGCTGCTCCATCAGCGTCGCCGCCTCCTCGCGCAGGTCCCGGCGCAGCTCCTTGGGCAGGGAGAAGATGATGGACTCCTCGGCCGCCTTGACCAGCTCGACGTCCTCGAAGCCGCGCTGCGACAGCCACTCCAGCACCTGCTCGACCAGGATCTCCGGCACGGAGGCACCGGAGGTGACCCCGACCGTGGACACGCCCTCCAGCCACGCCTCGTCGATCTCGTCGGCGAAGTCCACGAGGTACGCCTCGCGGGAGCCGGCGAGCTTGGCGACCTCGACCAGGCGCTTGGAGTTGGAGGAGTTGCGGGAGCCGACGACGATCACCAGCTCGGCCTCGGCGCCCATCTGCTTCACCGCGAGCTGACGGTTCTGCGTGGCGTAGCAGATGTCGTCGCTGGGCGGGGAGATGAGCTGCGGGAACTTCTCCTTCAGGGCGTCGACGGTCTCCATGGTCTCGTCGACGGAGAGGGTGGTCTGGGAGAGCCAGACGACCTTCGACTCGTCGCGGACCTCGACCTTGGCGACGTCGGCGGGGCCGTCGACGAGCTGGATGTGGTCGGGGGCCTCGCCGGAGGTGCCGATGACCTCCTCGTGGCCCTCGTGCCCGATCAGGAGGATGTCGTAGTCCTCGCTCGCGAAGCGGACGGCTTCCTTGTGGACCTTGGTGACCAGCGGGCAGGTCGCGTCGATGGTGGCGAGCCGGCCCTGCTGGGCCTCTTCGTGGACGGTCGGGGCGACGCCGTGCGCCGAGAACATGACGATGTTGCCCGGGGGGACCTCTTCCGTCTGCTCGACGAAGATGGCGCCCTTCTTCTCCAGGGTCTGTACGACGTACTTGTTGTGGACGATCTCGTGCCGGACGTAGACCGGAGCGCCGTACTGCTCCAGGGCTTTCTCGACGGCGATCACGGCGCGGTCCACACCCGCGCAGTAGCCACGGGGGGCGGCGAGCAGGACACGGCGGCCAGGCGAAGCAGTCATGCACCCCATCGTAAGGCCGCGTTCGGCGGGTCGAAGATCGCCGGTGTGTCGGGTTGGTGGGGAGACCGGCGGTGAGCGGGGCGGGCGGGGGACGAGGACCACACGGACGGGGCACCGGTGGGACCGGGCGACGCACGACGGGGCGTTGTCGTACGCGGCCGTTACCCTCGCGGCATGGCTGTCAACACCTCTCCCGAAACGCCCCTGCCCGTCGGTGAGATCTCGCGGCTCATCGGGGGGTGGATCGACCGGCTCGGGGCGGTGTGGGTGGAGGGCCAGATCACCCAGCTGTCGCGGCGGCCGGGCGCGGGGGTCGTCTTCCTCACGTTGCGGGATCCGTCGTACGACATCTCCGTGAGCGTCACCTGTTATCGGCAGGTCTTCGACGCCGTCGCCGACGTCGTCAGCGAGGGTGCGCGGGTCGTCGTCCTCGCGAAGCCGGAGTGGTACGCCCCGCGGGGGCAGCTCTCGTTGCGGGCCGCGGAGATAAGGCCTGTCGGCGTCGGGGAACTGCTCGCCCGGCTCGAGCAGTTGAAGAAGGCGCTCGCCGCCGAGGGGCTGTTCGCGCCGGAGCGGAAGAAGCCGCTGCCCTTCCTGCCCCAGCTCGTCGGACTGGTCTGCGGGCGGGCCTCGGCCGCGGAGCGGGACGTGCTGGAGAACGCCCGGCACCGCTGGCCCGCCGTCCGCTTCGAGGTGCGCAACGTGGCCGTGCAGGGGGTGCACGCCGTACCGCAGGTCGTGCAGGCCGTGAAGGAGCTCGACGAGAACGACGAGGTGGACGTGATCGTCGTCGCGCGCGGGGGCGGCAGCGTGGAGGATCTGCTGCCGTTCTCCGACGAGCAGTTGATCAGGGTGGTCGCGAGCTGTCGTACGCCCGTCGTGTCTGCGATCGGGCACGAACCCGACACACCGCTCCTCGACTACGTCGCCGATGTGCGCGCCTCCACCCCGACCGACGCCGCCAAGAAGGTCGTACCGGACGTCGGGGAGGAGTTCGAGCGGGTGCGGATGCTGCGGGACCGGGCCCGGCGGTGTGTGCAGGCGTTCGTCGACCGGGAGGAACGCGGGCTCGCCCAGGCGCTCGCCCGGCCGGTGATAGTGGATCCACACCGGATGATCGACGAGCGGGCCGACCAGGTCGGGGCCCTGCTCGACCGCGGCCGGCGCACCCTGGGCCATCACCTCGACCGCGCCGACTCCGAGCTGACGCACACGCACGCGCGCGTGGTGGCCCTCTCCCCCGCCGCCACCCTCAAGCGGGGCTACGCCGTGCTCCAGAAGACCGACGGCCACGTCGTCCGCGACCCCGACGAGGTCACGGGCGACGAGGTCCTGCGGGCACGGGTCGCCGAGGGTGAGTTTGTCGTTCGAGTCGATGCATAGGGTGGGCGAATGAGCAGCAAGACGGATGAGGCGCTCGGGTACGAGCAGGCGCGGGACGAGCTGATCGACGTCGTACGGCGGCTGGAGGCGGGCGGCACGACGTTGGAGGAGTCCCTCGCTCTGTGGGAGCGGGGCGAGGAGCTGGCGAAGGTGTGCCGTCGCTGGCTGGAGGGGGCGCGGGCGCGGCTGGACGCGGCCCTCGCGGAGGAGGAGCCGGCTGACCGGGAGGACACGGGCGACGCCGGGTAGCGGCCCGGCAGCAGGCGGCAGGAGCCGTCGAGGGCGAGGTGGGGCGCGGTCTTTCGATCCTGTGAGGCGGATCACCGCGCCCCGCTTTTTGTTGAAACTTGAACATCATTCGCGTACGGTCGTCGATGTCAGCCGGTCCGGTTCCCGGATCCGACGTACGTCTCGAGAAGGTTGCTCCATGTCTCTCGTCCTTGACCCCGCCGCCCAGGACCTCCTGTTCCGTGAGGCCCGCACCGCGAACACCTTCACCGACGAGCCGGTGACCGACGAGCAGGTGCAGGCGATCTACGACCTGGTCAAGTACGGTCCGACCGCCTTCAACCAGTCCCCGCTGCGCGTCACCCTGGTCCGCTCCGCCGAGGCCCGTGAGCGCCTGGTCCAGCACATGGCCGAGGGCAACCAGCCCAAGACGGCCACCGCCCCGCTGGTCGCGATCCTCTCCGCGGACAACGAGTTCCACGAGGAGCTGCCGGAGCTCTTCCCGCACTTCCCGCAGGCCAAGGACGTCTTCTTCGGCGAGCGCTCCGCCCGCGAGGGTGCCGCCGCGCTGAACGCCGGCCTGCAGGCCGCGTACTTCATCATCGGCGTCCGTGCCGCGGGCCTCGCCGCCGGCCCGATGACCGGTCTGGACTTCGAGGGCGTCCGCAAGGAGTTCCTCGACGACGACCACACCCCGCTGATGGTCGTCAACATCGGCAAGCCGGGCGAGGACGCCTGGTTCCCGCGCTCCCCGCGTCTGGCGTACGACGAGGTCGTCACGACCGTCTGAGCGGTCCGCGCTCACGGGACCCGAGCGCTCGGGTCCACAGCACCTCAGGTACGTCACAGAAGAGGCCCCCGGCTGCAGGGCTTGAGCCGGGGGCCTTCTTCGTGTCCTTACGGGCTCACGCCGTCTTCAGTGCCCCGGCCATCTCCGCCAGCCGGCCGATCGTGCCGGTGCCCGCCACCACCGTCGTCGCCCCGTCGCCCTGGTGCACGAGCGCGTCGTACCGGCCGCCGGTGTACCGCGTCCAGGTCCGGCCGCCGATCTCCTGGGTGGTCTTGGTCGCCTGGGCGCCCTGGCTGGCTTCGTCGATGAACTTCGACGGCTTCTGAGTCGACTGCTCGACCTGGACGTACTCCCCGTCAGGCGCGTGGAAGCCCAGGTGCCAGGTGTCGAAGTTGTCGCCCTGATAGCGGACGGAGGTGGCCTTCCAGCCGGCGGAGAGCCCCTCGGGCGCCGCCACCGGGTAGGACGCGGCGCGGCGTGCCGTGAGCAACTCGACCCGGTAGTCGACCTTCTTGATCTCCGGCTCGGAGTCGTCATGCGGGATGAAGAGGTAGATGACACCCGCCATGAGGCCGATCAGCCCCAGGGAGAGGATCATGTCCCGGACCGTCTTCTGCTTACCGTTCGAACCTGCCACGTCCCTATCGTCGCAGGTGCCCTGGTCCGCTCATCCGTGGGGCCCCCTGCTCATTTTGTCTGCCTGAGGATAGAGTCTGGCCCATACCCTCATCCGGCCGTCGCCGTATCAGAAAGGTGCGCTCCGATGACCGAGCATCATCATCTGCCGTCCGAGCTCGAGGTTCCCTCCGAGGCTCCCGACCGCAACCTCGCCCTGGAACTCGTACGAGTGACCGAAGCCGCGGCCATGGCCGCGGGCCGCTGGGTCGGGCGCGGCGACAAGAACGGCGCCGACGGTGCCGCGGTGCGCGCCATGCGGACCCTCGTCTCCACCGTCTCGATGAACGGCGTCGTCGTCATCGGCGAGGGGGAGAAGGACGAGGCCCCGATGCTCTTCAACGGGGAGCGCGTCGGCGACGGTACCGGGCCCGAGTGCGACATCGCCGTCGACCCGATCGACGGGACCACACTGACCGCGAAGGGCATGACCAACGCGATCGCCGTGCTGGCCGCCGCCGACCGCGGGTCGATGTTCGACCCGTCCGCCGTCTTCTACATGGACAAGCTGGTCACCGGGCCCGAAGCCGCCGACTTCGTCGACATCGACGCGCCCGTGTCCGTGAACATCCGCCGGGTCGCCAAGGCCAAGCGGTCCACGCCCGAGGACGTCACCGTCGTCATCCTGGACCGGCCGCGGCACCAGGGCCTCATCGAGGAGGTCCGGGAGACCGGCGCCCGCATCAGGCTGATCTCCGACGGCGACGTGGCCGGCTCGATCCTGGCGCTGCGCGAGGGCACCGGCGTCGACCTGCTGCTCGGCGTCGGCGGCACGCCGGAGGGCATCATCTCCGCCTGTGCCGTGAAGTGCCTGGGCGGCACGATCCAGGGCAAGCTGTGGCCGAAGGACGACGAGGAGCGGCAGCGGGCCATCGACGCGGGGCATGACCTGGACCGCGTGCTGACGACCGACGACCTGGTCTCCGGCGAGAACGTGTTCTTCGTGGCGACGGGCATCACCGATGGTGAGCTGCTGCGGGGCGTGCGGTACCGGTCGGAGACGGCGACCACCGACTCGATCGTGATGCGGTCGAAGTCGGGAACGGTGCGCAGGATCGACTCCGAGCACCGGCTGAGCAAGCTGCGGGCCTACAGCGCCATCGACTTCGACAAGGCGAAGTAGGTCCGCCGGGGGGTTGTGCAACCTCCCCGGCCAGCGTCAAAGGGGCGCCCCCGGTGCGGTGGGGGCGCCCCCTCGGCGTATGTCGGGCGGGCCGGTCAGCCCGCTGCCGCTATCCGGTCCGCCGGCCTCGTCGACTTTTTCAGCTCCAGGTCGCGGCGGCGGCGCCTGGCGAGGACCACGCGGCGTTCGGCGGCGGTCAGGCCGCCCCAGACGCCGTACGGTTCCGGTTGCAGGAGCGCGTGCTCGCGGCACTCGACCATGACCGGACAGCGCCCGCAGACGCGCTTCGCCGCCTCCTCACGGGAGAGCCGGGCGGCGGTGGGTTCCTTGGACGGTGCGAAGAACAGGCCGGCCTCGTCGCGCCGGCACACCGCCTCGGTGTGCCAGGGTGCGTCTTGGTCCCTGTCCCGCACTGGCACCCGCTGGGCCGGGACGGCAGCGACCTGCAGGGACGAATGCGGCGGTTGCAGCACGGTCTACTCCTGACGACGGCTTCGCGAGCGAGCGACGATGCAGCAAGGCCTACCCGCTGTGCGCGCGCCTATGCACTGAGTTCCGGACCGCTGGTTCCGTCGGGATGCGCGCGCCCCCCGGGGTGACGAGCGGTGCTCCCCTCCGCTTCGCGTCCCGTCGGGTTCACGGCACCGCACCCGTCCCCACACCACAAGTCCGGCCGTTCACGGCCGGGAGGATGCCCACCGTCAGCGGTCCAGGTGCTTGCGCAGACTCCTGTCGACCTTGCGGTGCACGCGGTCCAGGATGTCCGCGACGAGCTTGCCGCGCTTGGGCCTGCCCTCGATGTTGCCGAGCACGGCCCAGCCGTCCACGTAGACGACGGGCGCTTCGGGGTCGGGGGAATCCAGCGTGTCCACCTCGAAGTTGCCGAGGATGCCACCGCCGGTGCCGCGCAGCGAGACGTTCTCCGGGACGCGCACCTCGACGTTGCCGAAGACCGAGACCGCCTTGATGACCACCTGCCGGTACTCGAAGATCGCCTCGCTGAGATCGATCTCGACGCTGCCGAAGACGGCGTACGCGTGGATACGGCGGCCCGCTCGCCAGCGGCCCTTGCGGACGGCGCTGCTGAAGACCGCGACCACGTTGTCGTCCGGGTCGTGCGGGATCGCGTCGGTGGGGCGGTTCGGGGCCGGGGTGTAGACGGGGCCGGCCCGGCGCTCGTGGGCGGCCGGCAGATCCTGGATGAAGACCTCCAGCTCGCCCACCCTCTTGGCGTTCAGCACCCCCTCGACGCGCTCGGAGTGCTCGTCGGCGGTCAGGCGGCCCTCCGCGAGGGCCTCGCGCAGGATGTCGGCGATCCGGTCGCGGTCGGCGTCCGAGGCGCGGAGTTCGGCCGGGGGCGGCACCTGCGGTTCGGTGTGCTTCTGAAGGTCCACGGCAGCAGCGTACCCAAACGCGATAGATCGCGACTAGGGGTGTGGACAACCTTGGCCCTGCCAACTGAGCCTTACCTCACAAGACCGCGGTCAGCGGCAGGTTCTACGCTGGTGGGCGCTGCCAATGGAGGCCAGCGGCCGTCTGTCGAGTGAGGAATGGGCGAGATGCCTGAGTTCGCGTACACCGATCTGCTCCCCATGGGAGAGGACACCACCCCGTACCGGCTGGTGACCTCCGAGGGTGTCTCCACTTTCGAGGCGGACGGGCGGACGTTCCTCAAGGTCGAGCCTCAGGCGCTGCGCAAGCTCGCCGAGGAGGCCATCCACGACATCCAGCACTATCTGCGCCCGGCCCACCTGGCCCAGCTGCGCCGGATCATCGACGACCCCGAGGCGTCGAGCAACGACAAGTTCGTGGCGCTGGACCTGCTGAAGAACGCGAACATCGCGGCCGCGGGCGTGCTGCCCATGTGCCAGGACACCGGCACCGCGATCGTCATGGGCAAGCGCGGGCAGAACGTGCTCACGGAGGGCGGCGACGAGTCGGCCCTGTCCCGCGGCATCTACGACGCCTACCTGAACCTGAACCTGCGCTACTCGCAGATGGCCCCGCTCACCATGTGGGACGAGAAGAACACCGGCTCGAACCTGCCGGCGCAGATCGAGCTGTACGCCACCGACGGCGGCGCCTACAAGTTCCTCTTCATGGCGAAGGGCGGCGGCAGCGCCAACAAGTCCTTCCTCTACCAGGAGACGAAGGCCGTCCTGAACGAGTCCTCCATGATGAAGTTCCTGGAGGAGAAGATCCGTTCACTGGGCACGGCCGCCTGCCCGCCGTACCACCTGGCGATCGTCGTCGGCGGTACGTCCGCGGAGTACGCCCTGAAGACGGCCAAGTACGCCTCCGCGCACTACCTGGACGAGATCCCCGCCGAGGGCTCGGAGCTGGGCCACGGCTTCCGGGACAAGGAGCTGGAGGAGAAGGTCTTCGAGCTGACCCAGAAGATCGGCATCGGGGCGCAGTTCGGCGGCAAGTACTTCTGCCACGACGTGCGTGTGGTGCGCCTGCCTCGGCACGGCGCGTCCTGCCCGGTCGCCATCGCGGTGTCCTGCTCCGCCGACCGTCAGGCGGTCGCGAAGATCACCGCCGAGGGCGTCTTCCTGGAGCAGCTGGAGACCGACCCGGCGCGCTTCCTGCCGGAGACGACGGACGAGCACCTCGAAGAGGGCGACGTCGTCAAGATCGACCTGAACCAGCCGATGGACGACATCCTCGCCGAGCTGACCAAGTACCCCGTCAAGACCCGCCTCTCGCTCACCGGTCCGCTGGTCGTGGCCCGCGACATCGCGCACGCCAAGATCAAGGAGCGGCTGGACGCGGGCGAGGAGATGCCGCAGTACCTGAAGGACCACCCCGTGTACTACGCGGGACCCGCGAAGACCCCGGAGGGCTACGCGTCCGGTTCCTTCGGCCCGACGACGGCCGGCCGCATGGACTCCTACGTCGAGCAGTTCCAGGCCGCCGGCGGCTCCAAGGTGATGCTGGCCAAGGGCAACCGGTCCGCCCAGGTCACGAACGCGTGCGACACCCACGGCGGCTTCTACCTCGGCTCGATCGGCGGCCCCGCCGCCCGCCTCGCCCAGGACTGCATCAAGAAGGTCGAGGTCGTCGAGTACGAGGAGCTCGGCATGGAGGCCGTCTGGAAGATCGAGGTCGAGGACTTCCCGGCGTTCATCGTCGTCGACGACAAGGGCAACGACTTCTTCCAGGACCCGGCGCCCGCGCCGACGTTCACGTCGATTCCGGTGCGGGGGCCTGGGCTGGCGTAGCGCCACGGGGGCGCCGGGGGTTTCCTTCGCCCCCGCCGCCCCTACCCGTCCCGTCCCGTCCCCCGGGGCTCCGCCCCGGACCCCGTTCGGCCTGACGGCCTCGTCCTCAGACGCCGGACGGGCTGGGAGGAGGACAGGCCGGGTCGTGAAGACATGCCGGCTGGGGAACCAGCTGGGGAATACGCCCTCGCGCGGCCATGCTCTCCTACCGGAGGTACGACGATGACGACGACTGCCGACGACGGCAACCAGCGCTACCGGATCGAGCACGACTCCATGGGCGAGGTGCGGGTGCCCGCCGATGCGAAGTGGCGGGCCCAGACGCAGCGGGCCGTGGAGAACTTCCCGGTCTCCGGGCAGCGGATCGAGCGGGCCCACATCGAGGCACTCGCCCGGATCAAGGGGGCCGCCGCCAAGGTCAACGCGAGTCTCGGGGTGCTGGACAAGGACATCGCCGAGGCCATCCAGGAGGCGGCCGAGGAGGTCGCCCGGGGGGACTGGGACGGGCATTTCCCGGTGGACGTGTTCCAGACCGGGTCCGGGACCTCGTCCAACATGAACACCAACGAGGTCATCGCCACGCTCGCGACCGAGCGGCTGGGCAGGGACGTACATCCCAACGATCACGTCAACGCGTCCCAGTCGTCCAACGACGTCTTTCCCTCGTCCATCCACATCGCCGCCACCGCCGCCGTCACCCGGGATCTCGTCCCGGCGCTCCAGCACCTCGCCGACTCCCTCGCCCGTAAGTCGGAGGAGTTCGCCGACGTCGTGAAGTCGGGGCGGACCCACCTCATGGACGCCACACCGGTGACGCTGGGGCAGGAGTTCGGGGGGTACGCGGCGCAGGTGCGGTACGGCGTCGAGCGGCTGCAGGCCTCCCTGCCGCGGCTTGCCGAGCTGCCGCTCGGTGGGACCGCCGTCGGGACCGGGATCAACACGCCCCCCGGCTTCTCCGCCGCCGTCATCGCGGAAGTCGCCCGCACCACCGGGCTGCCGCTCACCGAGGCGCGCGACCACTTCGAGGCGCAGGGTGCCCGGGACGGGATCGTGGAGACCAGCGGGCAGCTGCGGACCGTCGCCGTGGGGCTGACGAAGATCGCCAACGACCTGCGGTGGATGGCCTCCGGGCCGCGCACCGGCCTCGCCGAGATCAGTCTCCCCGACCTCCAGCCCGGGTCCTCGATCATGCCCGGCAAGGTCAATCCGGTGGTCCCGGAGGCCGTGCTCATGGTCTGCGCCCAGGTCGTCGGCAACGACGCGACCGTCGCCACCGCCGGAGCCGCCGGAAACTTCGAACTGAACGTGATGCTGCCCGTCATCGCCAAGAACGTCCTGGAGTCGATCCGGCTGCTCGCCAACGTGTCGAGGCTGCTCGCCGACCGGACCGTCGACGGGATCGTCGCCCACCGGGACCGGGCCCGCGAGTACGCCGAGTCCTCGCCCTCCGTGGTCACCCCGCTCAACAAGTACATCGGGTACGAGGAGGCCGCGAAGGTCGCCAAGAAGGCGCTGGCGGAGCGGAAGACCATCCGTCAGGTCGTCGAGGAGAACGGGTACGTGGAGCGTGGCGACCTCACGGCCGGGCAACTGGACGAGGCGTTGGATGTCCTGCGGATGACGCACCCGTAACCAATCGCGCACCCGTCGCGCTCCGCGCGTGAACCGTGACACGCGCCGCAGCGTCGTATGCCTATGGCACCTAATATCTGTGCATGGCAGACGGTGGAGCGGTGAGAGCCGACGTGGACGCGGGCGGGTCGGCGGTGTTCTGGGCGCCAGGCAGTCACATCCTGTGGCGCTACCGGGAGAACGGCGGCGCGCGGTTCCACATCGCGCGTCCCGTCACCGTCGTACGGGACGACAGTGAACTGCTCGCCGTGTGGATGGCTCCGGGCACCGAGTGTGTGAGGCCGGTGCTCGCGGACGGTACGCCCGTGCACGTCGAGCCGTTGGAGAGCCGCTACACCAAGCCGCGGTCCGTGCGGCGCGACCGGTGGTTCGGGACGGGCGTGCTGAAGCTCGCGCGGCCCGGTGAGCCGTGGTCGGTGTGGCTGTTCTGGGAGCCGGGCTGGCGGTTCAAGAACTGGTACGTGAACCTGGAGGAGCCACTGACACGTTGGGCCGGCGGGGTGGACTCCGAGGATCACTTTCTCGACATCTCGGTCCATTTGGACCGCAGTTGGCGCTGGCTGGACGAGGACGAGTTCGCGCAGGCCCGGCGGGACGGGCTGATGGACGGCCAACAGGCGCGGAAAGTGCGGGAAGCGGGCCGCTCCGTGGTGGAGGTGATCCGGGACTGGGGGCCGCCGTTCTCGGACGGCTGGCAGCACTGGCGTCCCGATCCGTCCTGGAGTGTCCCGGCCCTGCCGGAGGACTGGGATCGTACGCCCGCGCACATGTCGTCATGAGACCCTTGATGCGCCCCCGGGCAAGAAACGTAGGATCGTCCTCCGCAAGGGCGCGCAGTGGCAACCTCCGGGGCACGCGCTGGGCTTGACCGATCGTCACCGAGGGGCGGCAGGACGTGAGCGAGGGGTACGAGGGCAACACCGGTGCGGAGGGCGGCGTTTTTGCCGGTGGCACAGAAACAGCCTCTGACCACGCGGGAAATCCGTTCCCGGGACACGTATTCCGGGTATCGGGTTTTCGGCGGGACCAATTGCACGCGCGGCATTCAGCGCCGGACGGACGGATTCGACACGCGTGACGGAGCAGCCGACCTCCTTCGAACGCCCCCAGACGGGCGTCGCCCCCGCGGATCCCCGCGGGGCGCTCCTGCGTACCTCGACGCCGTCGCCTCCGCAGAGCGCCGACACGCCGTCGCACGCGCCCGGCGCCGGCGCCTTACCGGCACAGGCACGTGCCGGCGAGACGCCGCCCGCCTGTCCCGCCACGACGACATCGAGCGGTAAGGACACCAGAGCCGTAGGTACCGACCCCGAGCACTCCCAGCCCGCCGCCTCCGTGGAGCCCGACACGCACCGTCCGCGGCCCGTGCCCGAGGTGATCCCGGCCCAGCCGGGCGCCGAGAGCGCGACCAGCGCCGAGCGCCGTACCGGACAGGGGCTGCCGCCCGGCCGGCCCACGCCGATGCGGCGGGACGGGGACCGGCTGCGGTTCGTGGGAGCCGCGACCCGGCGGATCGCCCGTGGCATCGACCTCGACGAGATCGTGATGGGGCTGTGCCGGGCGACCGTGCCGACCTTCTCCGACGCGATCCTCGTCTATCTGCGCGACCCGCTGCCGGTCGGCGACGAGCGGCCCACCGGGCCTCTGGTGCTGCGGCTGCGCCGGACCGACCGGATCCCGGAGGAGCGGGACACCGACGGCGGGTTCAGCTCCGCGCTCCAGGCCGAGCCGTCCGAGCTGGACACGCTCGGCACCGAACTGTGCGAGGTACGGCCCGGCAGCGCGCTCGCCGAGGTGCTGCGCGGGGTGCGTCCCGTCTTCACCGACACCGAGGACGTACGCGCCGCCCTGGCCGAACTCCTCGGCGACAACTCCGAGTTCGCCGTACCCGCCGGAGAGCGCGCGATCCTCGCCCCGCTGCGCGGGCGGCGCCGGGTGATCGGCGCCGCACTGTTCCTGCGCCGCCCGGACCGCATCGCCTTCGAGCCGGACGACCTGCTGGTCGCCGCCCAACTCGCCACGCACAGCGCCCTCGGCATCGACAAGGCGGTGCTGTACGGGCGTGAGGCGTACATCGCCGACGAACTGCAGCGCACCATGCTGCCGGAGACACTGCCGCGGCCCACGGGCGTGCGGCTGGCGTCCCGCTACCTCCCGGCGGCCGAGACCGCGCGGGTCGGCGGCGACTGGTACGACGCGATCCCGCTGCCGGGCAGTCGCGTGGCACTGGTGGTCGGTGACGTCATGGGGCACTCGATGACGTCCGCCGCGATCATGGGCCAGCTGCGGACCACCGCGCAGACCCTCGCCGGGCTCGACCTGCCGCCGCAGGAGGTCCTGCACCACCTCGACGAGCAGGCCCAGCGGCTCGGCACCGACCGCATGGCGACCTGCCTGTACGCCGTCTACGACCCGGTCTCGCACCGGATCACCATCGCCAACGCCGGCCATCCCCCGCCGGTCCTGCTGCACCTGGGCGGCCGTGCCGAGGTGCTGCGGGTGCCGCCGGGCGCGCCCATCGGGGTCGGCGGCGTCGACTTCGAGGCCGTGGAGCTGGACGCCCCGGCCGGAGCGACCCTGCTCCTGTACACCGACGGGCTCGTCGAGTCGCGTCTGCGGGACGTGTGGACCGGGATAGAGCAGCTGCGTGAGAAGCTCGCCGCCACCGCGCAGCTCACGGGACCCGACCATCCGCCGCCCCTCGAGGCGCTGTGCGACGAGGTCCTCGACATGCTCGGCCCGGGTGACCGGGACGACGACATCGCCCTGCTCGCCGCCCGTTTCGACGGGATCGCGCCCAGTGACGTGGCGTACTGGTTCCTGGAGCCGGAGGACGCGGCACCGGGCCGGGCCCGGCGGCTGGCCCGCCGGGCGCTCGCCCGCTGGGGCATGGAGGACATCACCGACTCGGTGGAGCTGCTGGTCAGCGAGGTCGTGACGAACGCCGTGCGCTATGCGACCCGGCCGATCACGCTGCGGCTGCTGCGGACGGACGTGCTGCGCTGCGAGGTCGGGGACGATGTTCCGCAACTGCCGAGGCTCAGGCAGGCGCGTGCCACGGACGAGGGCGGTCGCGGGCTGCTCCTGGTGAACAAGGTGGCCAGGAGGTGGGGGGCGACCCGGCTTTCCACCGGCAAGGTGGTCTGGTTCGAGCTCGGGGTGCCGTCCGCTTCCTAGTACTGCTTCCCGGTACTGCCTTCCTGCTCCTGCTTTCCTGGTCGTCCGGCCTGGTCCGGACGACCACGGAAGCGGGACCGGCCGTTCCTCTGCTCGGGTGGCATGTGCGCCGCCACCGCGCATGGTGCGTTGCCTGGCCGGGTTCCGGAGCTTGGAATGACTCGCCGGCGCTCCCGAGATCGGGCGCCCGCAGTCACCCCCAGGAGGATGCATGCCCTCTGCCACCGTCCGCCGCGCCGTGACCGTCGGCGCCCTGACCACCGCACTGACTCTTTCGCTGTCCGCACAGGCCTTGGCGGATGCCGGCGACGAGGACGTCGTGCGCGTCAAGTACACCGGCGTCACCGCACTCGACACGAGCCCCGGTGTCATCGCTCCGGGCGACAACTGGGTCACCTACCTGAGCCTGTACACCCCCAAGCACACGTTCGCCGGCGACGCCAGCTCGCGTTGCAGCGCCGTGGAGGCCCACGAGAACCGGGTGACCACCCAGTGCACGCGGGTGCTGCGTCTGAAGGACGGGGAGATCACCCTCCACGACCTGATCACCCGGGAGGGCAGGCAGCCCGTGACGGCCAAGACCGCCATCGCGGGCGGCACGGGGATCTACAACGACGCCGAAGGAGAGGGCTACATCACCCTGACGGGCGACAGCGTCCACTTCGACCTCTACGTCGATGACTGACCGGCGCACCGCTCCCGACCGGAATGACTCGCCCATGCTCCGGAACATCTGGGGCACCCTGTTCGGCCTGGAGGTTTCGTGATCAAATCGGCTGCCCGTGGCGTCGTCGTCACCGCCCTCACCACCGCGATCGCCCTTGTCCCGTCGCTTGCACAGGCCGAGGGGTCGGACAAGGACAACGAGATCGAGAGGGTGGAGCTGACGGGCGTCACCGCGTTCGACACCTCGCCCCGGCACATCCGGACCGGTGACCGCTGGATGACCCGTGTGGAGCTCTACACCGAGAACACGGCGAAGAGCGAGAAGAAGAAGCCGAAGAACGAGAAGACGGCGAAGAAGTCGAGCCGGCAGCCGTTGCGCGCCGGTGACGGTGAGTCGGAGTGCAGCGCCATCCACGTCCGGCACCACGAGGTGACCACGCAGTGCACACGTGTACTGCGCCTGAAGAAGGGGACGCTGACGCTCAGCGACATGATCACCTACAACCCGCACCAGCCCGTGACGGCCAAGACCGCCATCATCGGCGGCACCGGCCATTACCGCTCCGCCTATGGTGACGGCTACATCACCCTGGACGGCGGGTCCGTCCACCTGGAGCTCAACGTCGACGAGTGACGCGGGGCCTGCCACGCCGGTGCGGGAGACGCTGTTCGCGTCCCGCACCGGCGCCTTTTTTGCCGCCTTTTCGCCGCCCTCAGTCCTTCAATCGCTCAGTCCTTCAATCGCTCAGCCCTTCAGTCGCTTATGCCGGAGGTTTTCTCGATGAGCCGGGTGAAAACGATGAGGGCCCCCATTGCGGGGAGAAGGCCCGCGAGAGTCCACAGGACACAGAAGCCCGCTGCCGCCCCGGTCATCATGGGCAACACTCTCGGGGCATCCTCGGAGACTCCGGCCACGACCAGCAGGAAGACCGTGGACAGAATTCCCATGGCGATAATGGTGAAGAACGGCCACAAGTAATTGACGATGGGCAAGATACGCGCTTTTCTTGCCTTCTTCAGGAAGGTGTTGTCACAGGCTCGCGTGATCATCGCCAGGACGGCGAAAACGGACCCGATGACGATTCCCACCATGGAGACGGCGACTCCCAGCGCCTCCTCCATCGGCAGGTCGCCGTCGTGCCCCAGCCAGGCGCCCCCCGCCGCGCCGCACAACGCACTCAGCGGCTCGCCCCACCACCCGCTCCTCAGGCTCACGTGCACGAGCCTCACGAACTCCTTGAAGTACTTGTCCCCCAACGTGCGTCCACGGGGCTCCTCCGGGTGGGAGTCAAAAACGTTCGGGTCTTCCCCGTTCATGAAAGCCCCCGCCCGTCGGCAGCCACTTTCACCGAGCCGTGTTCAAGCGGCTCGTTTCCCCGGCACCTCGCCCTCCCGCCGACTGCACAGGAGGTCGTCACCGTGGTTCCTACCTCTCCACTTCTATGACCGACCCGTACGCGCTCATGTCGCGTATGGCGTCGTACAGCGAAGCGCAGCGTTCGGGAGACTCCTGCCTCGGTTCGGATCCTGAATCCTGTACGAGACCGACGCTGAAATCACGTGTGCCGACCTTGCACTCGGCGAGCTCTCGAAGAGAACTGTCCATGCTCGTGCCACCTTTCATGGTGCGCGCCGGACGGCGCCGCCGGGAAACAGGGTCAAAACATGGCACAACGATAGGCCGCTACCGCCGATCAGGCTCTTCAGAGCGACATTCGAGTGAACTGTGGGTGAACACGCCGTGGCCGGGCGGCCTTCCATCGTCGCTACTGCTCTTCACCCGGGTCGATCGGGTCCTCCGGAATCTCGTCCGTCGGTGGTGTGGTCGTCGGCGTCGCCGGTGGAGAGGTCGTCGGGGTCTGGGTCGGCGTCTCGGTGGGCGGCTCGGACGTCGGCGGTTCGGACGTCGGGGGCCTGGTCGTCGGTGCCTTGGTCGTCGGCTCCTGCGTGGGGGTCTGCGTCGGCCGCTGAGTGGGCGTCGGCGTCTTCGTCGGCTGGACCGCGGCGCCCTGGTCGGTGTCCAGGTCGAACTTGGAGTTCTTGGCCGAGATGCCGAAGGTGTACGCCGCCCAGATCTGCGCCGGGAAGCCACCGCCGTTGACTCGCTCCTCGCCGCCGGCGCCGTACATCTTGGTCTGCGCGCTGGTCTTGGCGTCCTCGCCGAACAGGCCGACGGAGGTGACCAGGTCGGGCGTGTAGCCGGTGAACCAGGCCGACTTGTTGTCGTCGGAGGTGCCCGTCTTGCCGGCGACCTGCTGGCCGTCACGCTCGGCGTTGTCGCGGACCGAGGTGCGGGCCGTACCGTCGTCGACCACGCCGGTCAGGACCGAGGTGACCGTGTCGGCGGTCTCGCGGCTGAGCACCTGGTCGCCGATCGGGTCGGGCAGCTCCACCGTGCGGGTGTTGTGCTCGGCCGACTTGAGGATGGTCGGGGTGACCTTCCTGCCGTGGTTGTCGAGGGTGGCGTAGACGCCGGCCATCTGCAGCGGGCTGGCGCCCATGGTGCCGAGGGTCTGCGCGGGCACCGCCTTGAGGTCGGCGGTGTCCATGCCGAGCTTGGCGGCCACCTCGAGGACGTTGTCCATGCCGACGTCGACGCCCAGCTGTGCGAAGACGGAGTTGATGGACTTGTTCATCGCGGTCTGGACGGTGACGTCGCCGTAGTTCCGGTCGTCCTCGTTCTCCGGGGAGAAGGCGATGTCGCTGCCCTCGACGGGACGCTTGCTGGTGCCGTCGTAGACCGTGCTCGCGGTGATCGGCTTGCCGTCCTGCGTCTTCGCGTTCTCCTCCAGCGCGGCGGCGAGGATCACCGGCTTGAACGTCGACGCGGGCTGGTAGTCGGTGCGGGTCGCGTTGCTGCGGTAGTGCTTGTAGTAGTCCTCACCGCCGTACAGAGCGAGGACCTTGCCCGTCTTGGGGTCCACGGACACCGCGCCGGCCTGGATGTTCCTGTCGACCGACCGCTTCTCGGGGTCGAGCTTGCTGGTCAGCTGGGTCTTGGCCGCCTTCTCCAGCTGGGCCTGCTTCTTCTTGTCGATGTTCAGGGTGATGGTCCAGCCCTGGTTGTCGACCTGCGCCTCGGCCTCGTCCCGCGAGATGCCCTGCTCCTGCATGAGCTGGTCCTCGAGCTGCCGGTTGGCGAGGTCGACCAGGTAGCCCTTCTGGCCGTCCAGACCGGGGGCGCCCTTCGGTTCCTTCGGCTTCGGGAACGTCATGGCGTCGCGCTTGGCCTTGCTCAGCCACCCCTCCTCGACCATGTTGTCCAGGACGTAGTTCCAGCGCTCCGTCACCAGCTTCTTGCCGGTGTCGTTCGCGGCCGACCAGTCGTACTGGCTGGGGGCTTGGAGCAGTGCGGCGAGGTAGGCACCCTGCTCGACCTTGAGGTCCTTGGCGTCGACGCGGTAGTAGGCCTGGGCGGCGGCCTGGATGCCGTAGGCGCTGCGGCCGTAGTAGCTGGTGTTGATGTAGCCCGCGAGGATGTCGTCCTTGGACGTCGTGCGGTCCACCTTCAGCGAGATGACCAGTTCCTTCAGCTTGCGCGTGACGGTCTGGTCCTGGTTCAGGTAGTAGTTCTTGACGTACTGCTGGGTGATCGTCGAGCCACCCTGCTTGCCCTTGCCGGACAGCGTGTTGATCAGGCCGCGGGCAGTGCCCTTGAGGTCGACGCCGGCGTCCGTGTAGAAGGTCTTGTTCTCCGCCGCGACGAAGGTGTACTGGACGGACTTGGGGACGTCGGCGAGATCCACGATCTCGCGGTTGGTCTCGCCCTTGCGGGTCAGGATCGAGCCGTCGCTGTACTTGTAGACGTTGCTCTGCTGCTGGGCGGCCGCGTTGCCCTTGGGGATGCCCACCATCATGTACAGCGCGATGAACGCGCCGATGCCGAGCAGGCACAGTCCGAAAAAGGTGCCGAGGATCTTCTTCCAGGTGAAGAGCCTGCGTATGACGCTCTTCCCGGACTCGCCGCCCGCGGCGGCCGATGAACGGCGGCTCTTGGGCGCCGCGCGGCGACCACCGCGCTGCCGCGCTCGTCTCTCTTCCGCTCGTCCCATGAGTCCGCTCGCTCCGCTTCCTTCTCGGCTGTCACACAGGTTCGTGGCCCGGGTCAGCTCAGCAAGCTAACACCGCCGTATGTGACAAAGGGCCCTCGATCCGGTCTTTTACGGACGTGAGAATCAGCACCTGTGTCCATGGAACCTGACTCCCGAAAGGGCTTCATGGTTGCCGCGGCGGGGTAAAGTGATATCACTTAGCTATACGTACGTCTTACGAGAACGGGGGGACCACATGTCCACGCACGACTCCGCGCCCACCGCCGACCTGCCCCGGATGCCCGCCCCACGCGTGCGGGAGTTCGCCGCGCACAGCATCGGCGGCGCGCTCGCCCTGCTGCTGGGCCTGGTGGGCCTGCTGCTGGGCATCGGGCTGGTGGTGGGCGCTTCGGCGGAAGCCGCGGGCGGCGTCAAGGCCGCCCTGATCGTCCTCGGCATCCTGATCGGCCTCGCCGCCTTCATCGCCATGTGCGGTCTGAACACGGTGGCGCCGGGCGAGGCCCGGGTGGTCCAGCTCTTCGGGCGCTACCGGGGGACGATCCGCGAGGACGGGCTGCGCTGGGTGAACCCGTTCACCTCCCGCGAGAAGATCTCCACCCGCGTCCGCAACCACGAGACGGCCGTCCTCAAGGTCAACGACGCCTACGGCAACCCGATCGAGCTCGCCGCGGTCGTGGTGTGGCGGGTCGAGGACACCGCGCAGGCCACCTTCGAGGTGGACGACTTCCTGGAGTTCGTCTCCACCCAGACCGAGGCGGCGGTACGGCACATCGCCATCGAGTACCCGTACGACGCCCACGAGGAGGACGGCCTCTCGCTGCGCGGCAACGCCGAGGAGATCACCGAGAAGCTCGCCGTCGAACTGCACGCGCGCGTGGAGGCGGCCGGCGTCTCCATCATCGAGTCCCGCTTCACGCACCTCGCGTACGCCCCCGAGATCGCCTCGGCGATGCTCCAGCGGCAGCAGGCCGGGGCGGTCGTCGCGGCGCGGCGGGAAATCGTCGACGGAGCGGTGGGCATGGTCGAGGCGGCACTCGCCCGGATCTCCGAACGGGGCATCGTGGAGCTGGACGACGAACGGAGGGCGGCGATGGTGTCCAACCTGATGGTGGTGCTGTGCGGCGACCGGGCACCGCAGCCGGTCCTGAACACGGGGACGCTCTACCAGTGACGGATCCCTCCGAGGGGCAGGCCCCTCAGCGTCGGCCGCAGCAGCGCAAGCAGGTGCTGCTACGGCTGGACCCCGCGGTGTACGAGGCGCTCGCCCGGTGGGCCGGGGACGAGCTGCGGTCGGCGAACGCGCAGATCGAGTTCCTGTTGCGGAAGGCGCTGGCCGACGCGGGGCGGCTGCCGAGGGAGACCGGCCCGCTGCCCCGCCGGGGGCGTCCGCCCGGGGGTTCGGGGCCTGTCGCAGAACCGTGACAATCGGCTCCCACCTGCACGGCCGCACGGTCCGCGGCGGGCTACACACTCAAGGTATACATGCGGGGTATACACCCCATGTACAGTCCTCCGCATGTCCATCGGTCACACCCTCCTGGGACTCCTGGAGTCCGGCCC
This sequence comes from Streptomyces sp. NPDC033131, assembly GCF_055578365.1. Classification (NCBI taxonomy): domain Bacteria; kingdom Bacillati; phylum Actinomycetota; class Actinomycetes; order Kitasatosporales; family Streptomycetaceae; genus Streptomyces; species Streptomyces sp. NPDC033131. The sequence continues at coordinate 431,378 of NZ_JBVIPA010000001.1, read as the reverse complement.
CCGTCACGGTTACGACCTGAAGCGGGCCTTCGACGAGAAGTTCGGTCACGACCGGCCGCTGCACTACGGCCAGGTCTACTCGACGATGTCCCGCCTGCTGAAGAACGGGCTCGTCGAGGTCGACGGGGTCGAACCCGGCGACGGGCCGGAGCGGAAGCGTTACGCCATCACCGAGGCCGGCGTCACCGACGTACAGCGGTGGCTCGCGACCCCCGAAAAGCCGGAGCCCTACCTCCAGTCCACGCTGTACACCAAGGTCGTCCTCGCGCTGCTCACCCGGCGCGACGCGGGCGACATCCTCGACACCCAGCGCGCCGAGCACCTGCGCATGATGCGGATCCTCACCGACCGCAAACGCAAGGGCGACCTGGCCGACCAGCTGATCTGCGACCACGCGCTGTTCCACCTGGAAGCCGACCTGCGCTGGCTGGAGCTGACGGCCGCGCGGCTGGAGAAGCTCGCCGAGGTGGTGGCCAAGTGAGCGCGCCCGCAGGCTCCCTGCTCGCGGCCGACGAGCTGCGCAAGGCCTACGGGCCGACCGTCGCGCTCGACGGCGCCGAGTTCTCCGTCCACGCCGGTGAGATCGTCGCCGTGATGGGCCCGTCCGGGTCCGGCAAGTCGACGTTGCTGCACTGTCTCGCCGGGATCGTGCCGCCCGACTCCGGGTCGATCACGTACAACGGGCACGAGATGGCCACCATGAACGACGCCCAGCGCAGTGCGCTCCGGCGCAGCGAGTTCGGGTTCGTCTTCCAGTTCGGGCAGCTGGTGCCCGAGTTGACCTGCGTGGAGAACGTCGCCCTGCCGCTCAGGCTGAACGGCGCCTCCCGCAAGGCGGCCGAACAGGCCGCGCTGTCCTGGATGGAGCGGCTGGAGGTCGACGACCTGCGCAGGAAGCGGCCCGGTGAGGTGTCCGGCGGGCAGGGACAGCGGGTCGCCGTCGCCCGGGCCCTCGTCACCAACCCGCGCGTGCTGTTCGCCGACGAGCCTACCGGCGCACTCGACTCCCTCAACGGCGAGCGCGTGATGGAACTGCTCACCGACGCCGCCCGGTCCACCAACGCCGCCGTCGTGCTGGTCACGCACGAGGCGCGGGTGGCCGCCTACTCCGACCGCGAGATCGTCGTACGGGACGGGAAGTCCCGGGACATGGAGCGGGTCGTATGAGCGTGCGGCAGTGGTGGCGGGACCTGGCCATGGGGGTCAGGTTCGCCTTCGCCGGCGGGCGCGAGGGGTGGATGCGGGCGCTGCTGACGGCCGTCGGGGTGGGGCTCGGGGTGGCGTTGCTGCTGCTGACGACCGCGCTGCCGAACGCGCTGGCCGTCCGGGACGACCGGGAGGCCGCCCGCAACGACCTCTACTACGGCGACACCGACACCAAGGTGGCCAGGTCGGACCACTCGCTCCTGATCGCGAACGCCGGTACGACCTTCCGCGACAAGGACGTCCGGGGGCGGGAGCTGGAGCCGGAAGGACCGCGGGCGCCGCTGCCGCCGGGGGTGGAGAAGTTCCCGGCGAAGGGCGAGATGGTGGTCTCCCCCGCGCTGAAGGACCTCCTGGAGTCCGGCTCCGGGAAGCTGCTGCGGGAGCGGCTGCCGCAGCGGATCGTCGGCACGATCGGCGAGAGCGGGCTGATCGGCTCGGCCGAGCTCGCCTTCTACCGCGGCGGCCAGGGCCTCGCCGAAGGGCTCGGCGGAGGCGAGGTGGCGCGGATCGAGCGGTTCGGACTCTCCCAGGAGACGTCCGAGGATCTGGACCCCGTCCTGCTCCTGCTGATCCTCGTGGTCTTCGTCGTCCTGCTGATGCCGGTCGCCGTCTTCATCGCCGCGGCCGTGCGCTTCGGCGGCGAGCGGCGCGACCGGCGGCTCGCGGCGCTCAGGCTGGTGGGCTCCGACAGCCGGTCCACCCGGCGGATCGCCGCCGGCGAGGCGCTCGCGGGCGCGGTGCTCGGGCTGGTGTTCGGAGCGGGCTTCTTCCTGATCGGCCGTGAGGTGGCGGGTTCGGTCGAGGTCTTCGACATCAGCGTGTTCCCGAGTTACCTCAACCCCTCCCCCGCGCTCGCCCTGCTCGTCGGCCTCGCGGTGCCGGCGGCCGCCGTGCTGGTCACGCTGTTCGCGCTGCGCCGTGTGGTGATCGAGCCGCTCGGTGTGGTGCGTACGGCGCAGCCCACGCGGCGCCGGCTGTGGTGGCGGCTGCTGCTGCCGCTGGCCGGGCTCGCGATGCTCTACCCGATGGTCGGGCAGGGCCGCGACGAGGGTGACTTCAACCAGTACCTCGTCACCGGCGGGGTCGTCCTCCTGCTCGTCGGCGTGACCGCGCTGCTGCCGTGGATCGTCGAGGCGGTCGTCGGCCGGCTCGACGGGGGCGGCGTGGCCTGGCAACTGGCCGTACGCAGGCTCCAGTTGAGCAGCGGTACGGCGGCCCGCATGGTCAACGGCATCGCGGTGGCGGTGGCCGGGGCGATCGCGCTGCAGATGCTGTTCGCCGGGGTGGAGAAGGACTACACGAAAGACACCGGCTACGACGTCTCGCTGGCGCAGATGCAGGTGTCGCTGAGGGACGGGGAACCGCTCGGCCCCTCCGCCGAGAAGTTCCGGCGGACCCAGGGCGTGCGCCAGGTCTACGCGTACTCCGAGGGGTACGCCGGGGAGCGGCGCACGGATCCGCTCCTCGGCACCCAGGTGACCGTCGCGGACTGCGCGTCACTGCGGGAGGTGGCCACGCTGCCCTCGTGCCGGGACGGCGACGTGTTCTTCGTACGGGATGCCGACTACGACACCGACACGCTGAAGCTGGCGAAGGCCGGACACACGCTGTACCTCGACCCGTCCTTCGAGGGCGACGTGAAGAGCTCGGAGGTGCCCTGGGTGGTCCCGTCGGGCATGAAGCAGGCGCAGACCCGCCCGGACCCGACCGGGTCGGAGCGGGGCGGCTTCCTGATCACCCCGAAGGCGCTGCCGGACGCGGCCGGCGAGGCCCTGGACGGACAGCTCTACCTCAAGCTCGACGAGTCCGTGCCGGACGTCCACGACCTGGTGCGGAACACGTCGGCGACCATCGACCCGCTGACGGAGCCCATGGTCTGGCAGTCGGACCGGCAGGCCGACGGCTACGCCGCCATCCGCACCGGCCTGTTCGTCGGCGCAGCCTGCGTGCTCGCCCTCATCGGCGCGAGCATCCTGGTCTCGCAGCTGGAGCAGCTGCGCGAGCGCAAGAAGCTGTTGTCGGCCCTGGTCGCCTTCGGTACCCGGCGGCGCACACTGAGTCTGTCGGTGCTGTGGCAGACGGCCATCCCGATCGCCCTCGGTCTGCTGCTGGCCACGGCGGTGGGGCTGACGCTGGGCGCGGTCCTGCTGCGGATGACGAGCACGACCGTACGCGTGGACTGGCCGAGCGTGCTCTCGATGGCCGGCGTCGGTGCGGCGGTCGTCCTGGTGGTGACGCTGCTCAGCCTGCCACCGCTGCTGAGGCTGATGCGGCCGGACGGGCTGCGGACGGAGTAGCGGCAGCGGGGCCCTTCGGTTTCCCGGAGGGCCCCGCTTTCTCCTCACCCGGTCGCGGTGGTCGCCTGGCCGGTGAGGATCGCGTCGATACGGCGCAGAGCCGGCTGGGTCGCGCGGTGGAGCTGGTCCACGTCGGTCCCCTCGTCGGCGACGACGACCATCAGCGCGCTCTCGCCGACGGCGTAGACGGCCGCGCAGCCGTGGCTGCCGTACGTCACCGTCCGGGACAGCGCGCCGCGCCCCGTCGCCTCGGCGGTACGGCGGGCGAGACCGAGACCTGCCGCGGCGAGCGCGGCGATGCCCTCGGGCTCGATGGAGTCGGCGGTGTCGGCGGTGTCGGCTGCGATCAGCAGCCCGTCGGCGGCGGCTACGGCGGTGTCGGTGATCCCGGCGACCTGCTCGCGCAAGCCGCGCATTTCCAGCGCGAGGGCTTTGTGATCCATGTATCGCACTCCCCTAGTTCTGTTGGCATCCGGTCGGCCGGCCGTGTGTGGTCGGCGTGAACCGCAGGGCTGCCCTACCGGCCGGCCCGCTGCCCGCCGCTGATCCGCTCGGCTCCGGACCCGGCGTCCCGCGGCGTCCGGTACGGCCTTCGGGGCCGTGCCCGGTCAGGGTCGTGGGAGCAGCCGGCAGCCCGGCATCGCGTGGCGCTGAGGGGCAAGGTGTATCAGGCCGGGCGCATATTCTGGACGCGGTCTCCCAAGCTGTCCACGACTGACGGAAGTTGAGGCCTCCGGCCTCACCAACTGCGTTTATCGGTCGCCGTTTGCGCGATTGCCCCAAGCCCGTTTCCACGGGGCGACTCCGGCCTTCCGGCGCGGTTGTGGGGTACGGTCCTGGCGACCGCGAGGTGTGGGCCGGCCTGCGGATGAACGTCATCGGCAACCCGGGTGTCGACAAGGTCGACTTCGACCTGTGATCGTCCGCGGTCTCCGCGGTCAACGGCTGCGGCATGTGCCTCGACTCCCCCGAGCAGGCGCTCCGCAAGGCGGGCCTGCGGTCGGCGCGACGCTGGACGCGGAAGCGGTGCTCTCCGAGTACGGCGGCGTCCGGGCCCCGTTCCCCGTCGGTGCCGGGCGGGGCTCTCGGCGTTGCCGTGACCGCTGCCGAAGGGGCCCGCGCCGGGACCCAGGGCCGCGGGCTATGCCGGCGGGGGCGTTTCGGGCGGGGCCGACCCCACCGCCGTGGCGCCCCTGGGACGCGGCGACTGTTTCAGCGCGACCTCGTGGGAGTACGACCGCAGATAGCCGACCACCGTGTTCGCCACCGCGACCAGCGGCACCGCCACCACCGCCCCGCCGATGCCGGCGACCATCCCGCCCGCGGCGACCGACAGGACCACCGCCAGCGGATGCACCCGCACCGCGCGGCCCAGGATGAACGGCTGGAGGATGTGGCCCTCGATCTGTTGGACCGCCAGGACCACCACCAGCACCATGACCGCCGTGAAGACGCCCTGCGTCACCAGCGCGACGACCACCGCCAGCGCGCCGGACATGACCGCGCCCACGAGGGGGATGAAGGCGAACAGGAAGATGAAGACGGCGAGCGGGACGGCCATCGGGACGTCGAGGAAGTAGATGCCCAGGCCGATGAAGATGGCGTCGATCAGGGCCACTATCACCGTGCCGCGGACGTACGCCGTCAGCGTCCGCCAGGCCCGCGGGCCCGCGCCCGCCACGCCCGGCCGGGCCGCCGCCGGCACCAGCTTCAGCGTCCACTCCCAGATGCGCCGGCCGTCGTACAGCAGGAACAGCGTCGAGAAGGCCGCCAGCAGTATGCCGGTCAGCGCCTCGACCACGACCGTCACGCCCTCCAGACCGGCCGAGGTGATCTGGTCGGTGTTCGCGCCGACCGCTTCGCGCAGGTTTTCGGCGATGTCGTTGATCTGCTTGTCGGTGACGTGGAAGGGGCTGTTGAGCAGCCACTTGCGCAGCTCGTCGATGCCGTCCTGGATCTGGTCGGAGAGGTTGTCGATGTTCTCCATGACCTGCCAGGTCACGAACCAGCCGATGAGGCCCATCACGACGAACCCGAGGATCGCGGTGAGGGCGGTGGCGAGCCCGCGCGGGAAACCGAGCCGCCGCAGCCGTTCCACGGTCGGCTGGAGCAGGGCCGTGATGAGCAGTGCCGCCACGAAGGCCAGCACGACGAGTTGTACGGCGCTGATGATCCGCATGAGGACCCAGAGCGTGCCCGCGAGGACGAGCAGACGCCAGCCGGCCTCGGCGGCGACACGCATCCCCCAGGGCACGGCCAGGGCGGGATCCGGGCGCTCCACCACGACCACGGGCACCGGGTCCGCGGGCGGCGGGAGGTGGTCGGCGGGCAGGTCCCGCTCTTCCGCCTCCGCATGCTCCCGCTCCGCCTCGGCCCGGCGCTCGCCGAACCGCTCGCCCATGTCGGTCAGTCTGGCGCCGAGCCGTCCGAGCCACCCTGGCACTCGTGACATGATCCGTCCCTCTCCCCCGTCCGTCCCCACCACTCCCCCTGGCGTCGTCGGCACCGACCGTACATGGCGAAAGCCCCTCCCCCTAGGACGGGGAGGGGCTGCGCCGGGTTGAGCGGGTGTCGGCTAGTACCAGTGGTTGGCCTGCCAGAACGACCAGGCCTCACAGGGGCTGCCGTAGCGGCTGTCCATGTAGTTGAGGCCCCACTTGATCTGGGTGGCCGGGTTGGTCTGCCAGTCGGAGCCGACCGACGACATCTTGGAACCCGGCAGGGCCTGGAAGAGACCGTAGGCACCGGAGGAGGGGTTGACCGCCCGGTAGTTCCAGGTGGACTCGTGGTCCACGATGTTGCTGAAGCACTGCCACTGGCCGCTCGGCACCATCGCCTGCGCCATCGCCTGGATCTGCGCGATGGTGTAGGAGTTCTGGACGGGGAAGCTGGAGGAGTCCCGGCTGGCCTTGGTCTTCGCCTCGGCGCGTTCCTTGGCCTCCTGGGCAGCCTTCTCGGCGGCTTCCTTCTTCTCGATCGCGGTCTGGGCGGCAGCCTTGCGGGCCGCTTCCTCCGCCACCTTCTTGGCGCTCGCGTCCGCGGCGATGGCCTGTACGTCCGCCTGCTGTGTCAGGGAGGCGGTCTGCACCTGGGCCTGCTGACCCGCGGGGATGTCTGCGAGGAGCGTCGAGTCGGCTGCCGTCACCTCGGCGTCGTTGTTCTGCGCGGTGCTGCCCGAGGCAACTCCAACAACGCTTCCGACAGCGGTGACCGCCGTGGCAGAGGCCACTGCGAATCCCCGGACCGAAATCGGGCTCACACGGTTTCCTTCCAGCATCGCCCGCCTCGGTGACCCTGGCGGACGCAATCGTGCCCCTTGCACTGGCCTCCCAACTACGGGTCACGGAGGCGCGGGCCCGGTGGGGCAACTCCCCGAGAGGAGCGCCATGTGGAGACGCGGGCGGCATACGGCGACGATATGGAGTTGATGTGGTCTGACTGTGGTGCCGTACCGCTGGGGGTACAGGTGTGCCGTATGCGGGGCCTGACAGGAGTGAGACTCTGCCGTAACCGGACGCCGCAAGGCAATTCTGTGTTGCGTGTGAAAGCTCACATGCCGTTTGGGCCTGGGGATATCGGAAAACTCCACACGCGAAGGCGCCGCCCGGCTAGGCTCACTGCCTTTCCGGACGGCGCCAACTGCTGCGAAACCACCCCGAGATGGGGCGTGAAGGTCAGATGTGTCCGTCCTCCAGCATTTCGGTCACAAGGGCGGCGATCTGGGACCTCTCGGATCGCGTCAGCGTGACATGAGCGAAGAGCGGATGCCCCTTCAGCTTCTCGACGACGGCGACGACACCGTCGTAGCGGCCGACTCGCAGATTGTCCCTTTGCGCCACGTCGTGGGTCAGGACGACCCGTGAATTCGCGCCGATCCGGGACAGAACGGTCAGCAGGACGTTCCGTTCCAGCGACTGCGCCTCGTCCACGATCACGAACGCGTCGTGCAGGGAGCGGCCGCGGATGTGGGTGAGAGGGAGTACCTCCAGCATCCCGCGTGCGGTGATCTCCTCGATGACCTCGCGGCTGGTGACCGCGGACAGCGTGTCGAAGACCGCCTGTGCCCAGGGGCTCATCTTCTCGGACTCGGAGCCGGGCAGATAGCCGAGCTCCTGCCCGCCCACCGCGTAGAGCGGCCGGAAGACCATCACCTTCTTGTGCTGACGGCGCTCCAGGACCGCCTCGAGCCCCGCGCACAGCGCGAGCGCCGACTTGCCGGTGCCGGCCCGGCCGCCCATGGACACGATCCCGACGTCCGGGTCGAGGAGCAGATCGAGCGCGATGCGCTGCTCGGCGCTCCTGCCCTTGATGCCGAAGACCTCGCGATCCCCGCGCACCACCCGGATGTTGCCCTCGGGCGTGACCCGGCCGAGCGCCTTGCCGCGCTCGGACTGGATGGTCAGTCCGGTGTGCACCGGCAGGTCCGCGGCCTCGGGGACGTAGACCTGTCCCTCCTCGAAGAGGATGTCCACCTGCTCGCCGGGCAGCGTCAGTTCGGACATTCCGGTCCAGCCGGAGGAGTCCGTGATGGCGAGCTCGGCGCGGTACTCCTCGGCGAGGAGCCCGACGGACGAGGCCTTGATCCTGAGCGGGAGGTCCTTCGACACGACCGTGACGTCGAACCCCTCGGCCTGCAGGTTGCGGGCGACCGCGAGGATGCGGGAGTCGTTGTCCCCGAGGCGGTAGCCGCTGGGCAGCACGCTCGGGTCCGAGTGGTTGAGCTCGACACGGAGGGTCCCGCCGAGGTCCCCGATCGGGATGGGGGCATCGAGGCGGCCGTGCCGGACCCGGAACTCGTCGAGCAGGCGCAGTGCCTGCCGGGCGAAGTAGCCGAGTTCGGGATGGTGCCGCTTGGCCTCCAACTCCGTCACCACGACGATCGGCAGCACGACTTCATGCTCGTCGAAGCGGTTCAGGGCGTGCGGGTCGGCCAGCAGGACGCTGGTGTCGAGAACATAAGTGCGCCGGTCTGGCTTGGGGCGCTTTGTGCTGGTCACCACGGAAGGACGTACCCCCTCGGATGAGGTCGGGGAGCGACGGAGTGGAGCTGGACCGGTCGTCGGCCGCCCTGCACGGGCCGATAACCGGCCCTCCGCGTCGTCGTCCGCGCTGTGACCGCACGGTCGGGCTGGTGCAAAGGGCCTCCCGGGCGGACGGCCCCGTGCCGTCCGCTGAGATACGACACCCGTGGTTCGGGCGTCGACCTGCTTGGCTTATGCCCTCGAACATGCGCCGCCATGCCAGTGCATATGACGACGCGCTGGTGAACTCCTTGTTACTTCCGCCCCAAACGGGGTATACAGACGCCCTTCGGCGAGGCGCGTCCTCAGCCGCCGTAACGCCGGTGGCGTGCGGCGTAGTCACGCAGGGCACGCAGGAAGTCGACCTTGCGGAAGGCCGGCCAGAAGACCTCACAGAAGTAGTACTCCGAGTGGGCCGTCTGCCACAGCATGAATCCGGACAGCCGCTGTTCGCCGCTGGTACGGATCACCAGGTCGGGGTCGGGCTGGTCACCGGTGTAGAGGTGGCGGCCGATCATGTCGACGTCGACGGACTCGGCGAGGTCCGCCATCGAGGCGCCCTTGTCGGCGGCGTCGAGGATCATCGAGCGGACCGCGTCGGCGATCTCCTGGCGGCCGCCGTAGCCGATGGCGACGTTGACCAGTATTCCGTCGACCTTCTCGGTGACCTCCTCGGCCTCCTTGATGGTGCGCTGCATCCCCTCCGGCAGCAGGTCGAGCGTGCCGACGTGGTGGACACGCCAGCGGCCGTCGGCGGCGAGCGAGCGGACGACGTCCTCGATGATCCCGAAGAGCGGGACGAGCTCTTCCTGCGGCCGGTCGAAGTTGTCCGTGGAGAACAGCCAGAGGGTGACGACCTCGACATCCGTCTCGGTGCACCAGCCGAGGAACTCCTCGATCTTGTCGGCACCCGCTCGGTGACCCTGGGCTGTGGTGGAACCCGCGGCCTTCGCCCAGCGCCGGTTGCCGTCCATGACGACGCCGATGTGCTTGGGCACCTGGGCGTGGTCCAGGTGACCTTCCACCCGGCGTGCGTACAGCCTGACGAGCAGGCTGCGCAGCTTGTCGCGCAGGTTCACGTGTTTGTCAGCCCCTCCGTACGGTGGCGGTCCCCGCGGAGCGAAGGGTATCGCGGGCGCGTGGTCCGGGTTGCGGGCGGGTTCGGGCGCCACCAGGGGGAGCGCTTGCGCCCCTGAGGGACGCGCGGTGGTCCGTCACCTCGGTACGGGTGCCCCGTCCGGGCAGAAAAAACGGGCCGGTCCGTGGGGGGGAGACGGACCGGCCCGAGGGGGGGTTTCCACCATAACCCTTCGTAAGTGCTGCTGCGTACATCGGCGTGCCACCACTACTCTCCGGAGTCGGGCGGCGACGGCCAGATGGCCGTCCGAGGGCCTCTCCGGGGCGGGTTCATGGCCGGAACACAGCGGATTCCCGGGGGAATCGGGCGGGATCCGGGGAGATCCGGGAGGTTCCGTGTACATCCCTCTTCCGGGTGACGCCCGGATGTGCGCGCCTTTGACGTGGTACCGCGCAGCCCCCTCCACTGCGCGGTACCGCCCGCGCAGCTTTGCTCACGCGAATTAACCTTGGTCTGAACTTACTGGAGACTCGGGGTCCGATGCGAGTCGCCTGCGATAACAATGTGGGAACCGTGTGGAGCCATGGATACGCGGCGGCGACACCACCCGATCACCCGTTTCCGGAGAACCAGGGCTCGGCAACTAGGACAGGATCTGACCCTTTTACGCCCTACCGTCGAACCATGACCGTGACGATCACGTGGGACCAGGCCAGTGCCCGGCGGCTCGAACGACAGTTCCTGACCACTCCCGCCGAGAGGGGCACTCCGGCCGCCGACATCGTCGGCGCGATGCTCGCCGCGCACGCGCAGGTGTTGTCCGCGGCGGAGGTGTCGGTGGGGGTCCGGGGCACGGGGACGACCCGGGCGGACGTACGGGCGGCACTGTGGGAGGACCGTTCCCTGGTGAAGACGCACGGTCCGCGCGGGACCCTCCATCTGCTCACCCTGCGTGAGCTGCCGCTGTGGAGTTCCGCGCTGCCGGCCGTGCCGTCCGGCGCGAGCCCCTTCGCGCCGGACGTCCGGCTCACCGAGGAGCAGGCCGGGCAGATCGTGTCGGCGATCGGCGACGCCCTGGACGGCGTGTGCCTGACCGTCGACGAACTGACCGAGGAGATCGTCGCCCGTACCGGCTCCTGGGCCGGCGACCCGGTGATGCCCGCCTTCCAGGACCTGTGGCCGCGCTGGCGGCAGGTACTGCACCGGGCCGGGCAGTCAGGCGCCCTGTGCTTCGGCCCGAACCGGGGCCGCAAGGTGACGTACACCCGCCCGCCGCACTTCGACCCGCTGCCGCCCGGGGACGCGGTGCGTGCACTCGTACGGCGATACCTGCGCGCCTACGGCCCCTCGACACCGGCGTACTTCGCCAAGTGGCTCGCCGCGCCGGTCGGCTGGGCCGGCCGCCTTTTCGGGGGGCTTGCGGAGGCGGGCGCGATCGAGGACGTCGTCTTCGAGGGCGCGCCGGCGTGGGTGGCGGCCGGCGACACCGCCTTCCCCGACGGGCCGGCCCGGGGCGTGCGGCTGCTGCCCCACTTCGACGCCTACGGCATCGCCGCACAGCCCCGTGAGCTGCTGTTCCCCGGGGCCGCGTACCGGCGGGCACTGGCGGGCGGGCAGGCCGGGAACCATCCTGTGCTGCTCGTCGACGGTGTGGTGGCGGGGGTGTGGCACCAGCGGCGCCGGGGACGCCGTACGACCGTCACCGTGGAGCCGCTGCGACGCCTGACGGCACGCCAGGAACGGGAGTTGGGGGAGCAGGCCGAGCGGGTGGGCGACGTGCTGGAGGCGCGGGCGGAGCTGGTGATCGGGGAGGTGACGGTGGGGCCACACGCGTGAGCACGCGCGTGTGGGCGTGCGTGAGCCTTACGGCTTCGGCTTGCGGGCCTCGAAGAGGTGCCGGGCGCTGTGGGCGACGAAGGGGCCCTCGGACTCGATCTGCTCGTGCAGGGCCCGCAGTTGGGGCTCATAGGCCTCGACGGTGAAGCCGGGGACCATCCACACGACCTTGCGCAGGAAGTGGACGACGGCGGCGATGTCACGGAACTCCATGCGGAGGCGCTCCGCACGCAGGTCGACGATCTCCAGGCCCGCGGCCTGAGCGTCGGCGCGTTCGCGGTCGGGATGACGGCCGCTGCGCTGTTCCTGCGACAGGGGACCGAGGAAGTACTCGACGAGTTCGTACACACTGCCGGGCCCGACGTGTTGGGCGAAGTAGGTGCCTCCGGGCTCCAGAACACGGGCGATCTCCGGCCAGTCGGCGCTGACGGGGTGTCGGCTCACCACGAGGTCGAAGGCCGCGTCCGCGAAGGGCAGCGGCGCGTCCTCCGGAGAGGCGACGACGGCCACACCCCGCGGGCGGAGCAGGGCGGTGGCAATGGCCACGTTCGGCGGCCAGCCCTCGGTCGCGACGGTGAGCGCGGGCGCCTTCGGGGCGGCGGCGCCGAGGGCGAAGTCCAGGACCTCTCCTCCGCCGGTCTGGAGGTCCAGCACGGCCGTCGCGGCGCCCAGCCGGTCCGCCATCGAGCGCGCGTAGCCCCAGGAGGGCCGCGCCTCGGTGGCCCGCCCCTCGAACCAAGAGAAGTCCCACCCCTCGGTGGGAACGGCGGCGCCCTCGGCGACGAGCTCCTCGAAGCCGCGTCGCTCCTGCTCCCCCGTGCCGTGTCCCGTCGTGCCACGCTGCTCTGCCATGGGGTGATCGTCGCAGGGTGTTGTCAGTGGGCGCTGCTAATTTTTACGACATGACGAGCCAGGACGTTCAGGGCGTAACAGGCACTTCGGGCATGCCGTATGCGGGCGGGGAGAAGGAGACGCTGCGCGCGAGCCTGGACCGCCACCGGGACGCGGTGCTGTGGAAACTGGAGGGACTTGACGACGAGCAGCTGCGCCGGCCGATGACCCCGTCCGGCACGAACCTGCTCGGCCTGCTGAAGCACCTCGGATCGGTGGAGTACGGCTGGTTCGTGCAGGCCTTCGGCGGCGAGGTGGAGCCGCTGTGGTTCGACCCCTACAGCGCCGAGGACATGTGGGTGGGCGAGGACGAGCCGAAGACCCGGATCGTCGAGTTCTACGGCCGCGCCCGCACCGCCGCCGACCACATGATCTCCACCCTGCCCCTGGACGCCCCGGGCCGCCCGGCATGGCGCCGGGACGACGCCGTGTCCCTGCGCTGGGTCCTGGTCCACATGATCGAGGAGACCGCGAGACACGCGGGCCACATGGACATCCTGCGAGAGCTCATCGACGGGAAGACGGGTGACCACCGGCCGGGCTGACCCGTCAGGGGTGTTGTGCGTGATCACCGCCGGGGAGGATGAGGGACGAAGACACAGAGGGAAGGTGGCGGTACGGGCATGGGGCGGTGGCGTGACGGGCGGGGCAAGCTGGTCGTACCCGGCGAGGGCGGGGCGGTCGTGAGGGTTCCCCTGGAGATCGCCGCCTCGTACCGGGCCCGCACGAAAGGCCTGCTCGGCCGGGACTCCGTCGACGGGGCGATGCTCCTCTCCCCCGCCAACAGCGTCCACACCTTCCGGATGCGCATACCCATCGACGTCGCGTACCTGGACAGGAAACTCAAGGTCATCGCCGTACGCACCATGAAGCCGGGCCGGTTGGGGCTGCCGCGGGTGCGGGCGCGTCACGTGCTGGAGGCGGAGGCCGGGGGGATGGCGGGGTGGGGGGTGCGGGCCGGGGTGCGGGTAGCGGTTGAAGGGGAGTAGGGAGCAGGGCGGGTGGCCGTGCCGGTCGGGTTCGTCATTCGGCGGCCGGGCTACAGCGGGAGACCCTGCAGAAGGTCCGTGACGCGGGTCGGGTCCGAAGGGCCGAGGTGGCCGGCGTTCGGGAGGTTGTGAACCGTGAAGCGGTTGTCCGGGGTGAGTTCGTCGGCTTCCGCGATCATGCGGTCCTGGAGCTCGGGGGACACGGTCCTGTCCTTGCCGCAGCGTATGTACGTGCGGGGAATCCGGCCCCACGTGTGCGCGCGGCCCACCGCCCGGCCCGCGTACGCCGTCACCGACTCGTCCGTCTGCATGCCCTCCAGAACCCTCAGGAACTCGCCGTCCGTGTACTCCGCGCAGATCATCTCCTTGAACACGGCGAGGTCACGGCGGCTGGAGGTACGCCAGTTGAGGCGCAGCACACCCAGCTTCTCCGGGTCCCCTACGATCTGCTCCAGCGGCGTGATGGAGCGCTGCCCCTCGGGCGAGGCCGCACACGCGTCGAGCGACGGCATGCTGCGGCTCGGGCAGAAGGCGGCCAGATAGCAGATGTGCGCGAGGAGTCCGGGCACGGCGTCCGCGACCCTGCTGACCGACACTCCGCCCATGCTGTGCCCGACCAGCACGACGGGATCCCCGAGCCGCGCGGCCCGCCGTACGGCGCCCGTCACCCGCAGCTCGAAGTCGTCCAGGGTGAGCGCGGCGACCGGAGAGGGTTCGGTCGCGAGCGCCCGCAGGTCCTGCGCCTGGTAGGCCCTCGGTATGAACTTCTCGGTGCCGTGCAGCGGTTGGTCCACCGCGACGACACGGTGCCCGCGCAGCGCCAGTTCCCTGCCGATCGCCGTCCAGAACGCGCCTGCGCTGTGGGTGCCGTGGACCAGGACGTACGTACGGACGCCGGTGTCCCTCCGTTCCGTCGCGCGGCCTGAGTTGGTCGCCCGCGCCGTACCGGCGCCGACGCCGACCGCGAGGGCGGCACCGCCTGCCGAAGCGGCGAGCCGCAGCGCATGGCGCCGCGAGGGCCTGTCGTTGTGAGTCACGTTGTCATCCATGCCGACGAGGCTATGAACGCCCCGGTCGCCTCACCATGGCTCTGCCCACCCGGGCGACGGTGTACTTGCCGACACCTCCTCCCCCGACCTTCGCTCAAGAGCCCTCGCACCCGGGGTCGAGGCCCGGCCGGATGGCAGGCCCTCACCCGGGCGACGGCCGGGACGAGGCGAGCAGTTCTTGCAGGTCCCGCACGAGGATCAGGTCGTAGCGGCCGAGGGCTGCCAGCCGCTCGAAGATCTGTCTCGCTGCCGCCTCCTGGCGTTCCGGGTTCGAGTCGAGATCACGGACGGTGACTAGCGAGTCGTACCGCTCAAAGGGCATGCCGTGGTCTTCTTCGTATTCATGGGTGAGTTCCACCTCGACCGCCGCGTGCCCGAGGTTTGCCGCATAGTCGACGAACTCGGCATCCACCGGCTTCAGTTCGGCGCCACAGGCCGCTGCAATGTCGTGGACGAGCTGCTCCCGCGGGAAACCGGGGCGCACAAAAACGTAGTGGTATTCACTCATACGGTACCCCTAAGGCCACACGATATTGTAACCGTCACCAATTATTCGAATCGAGTCCATTCGCCCCGGCGGATTGTTTCGCAGGAACTTGTCCAGCCCCTCACGCGCCCCGCTCTCGTCGAGTCCGCTCCCTCGTGCGTCGACGACGGCATCACGCGCCTGCTTCTTGGCGGTGTTCAGCGTGTTCTTCACGGAGTTGGGAGCAGCCCCGGGGTCCAAGCTCTTGAACTCCGTCGGAACCCCGTTGACGATGGCGTCGGGAGTCTTGCGACCTTCCACTTGGGATTCCCTGAGCGCCTTTACACTCCTACCTTCCGTTTGCAGCGTCTCAGCGATTCTGCGCTCCTTGGGACTGAAAACCTTCTCGGTCTCGTCTATGGAATCATCCCGGGACTTCCGGTGTTCCCCCTCCTCCGATCCGCCGTTTTCACCAGGTACACCTCCGCCTGCGGCTCCTGCCGCCATGAGGGCGATCCCCGCGATGCCCAGCCGTGCAGCCATGAGAACGCCTCCCGCCGTGAGGCCGCCCACGACGCCGCTTCCGGCCAGGGCGAGGCCGGCTCCTGGTGGAAAGAGCGCCAGGAGGGAGAGGAGGAGCAGGGCGAAGCCGAGGTAGGCGAGGAAGTGGTCGAGGGCTTCGAGGAGGTGGGTGGTGGGGATGACCCGGCCGTCGGGGCCGGTGGTGCCTGCGCTTCGCCAGAGCAGGAGCGTTCCGGTTGTCGCAGAGGCCACCGCGGAGGAGAAGCGGAAGCGATGGGCGGCGAGGGATTCGGCCAAGGGTTGGGCGGCTGCTTGGCGCCAGGTGCGGAGCAACATCGTCAGCAGCCAGGCCGTCCAGGCCAAGGCGGCTGCCGCGCAGGACTGGAGGATCTTCGGGCCGGCGCCCGTCGTGAAGTACTCCTGGAGTTCGGCCGTGGATTTGAACGAACCGACGCCCAGGAAGAGGACGGACGGCACTAGTAGGAGGAAGGGGATCAGGTTCAGGAGTCGCCTTCTGCGGCGGACCGTCCCGGCTCGGGCGGCTCTGATGTGTGCTCGTATGTCGGCCGCATGCCAAGGCTGTGGGCGGTCGGTGGCGTCGATCCGGGTGGCTATGTCGGCCACTGCGTGGTGCAGGGGTTCGAGGGCGGCAGGTGGAGTCGCGGGTGCCGCATAGCAGAGGGCTCGGCGTAGGCGTATGAAGCGCAGGGCTATCAGCGGGGTCCAGGGCAGGCGCCAGGCCGCGTAGCGAATCAAGGTGGCTGCGGTGTCGCCGTCCGTCCGCTCCCGCGCCAATAGTGCGCCAGGGAGTCTTCGCTTTCCGCGGTGCAGGCAGATCAGGTCTGCCGTCATCGCGACGAGCAGTGCCAGCAGGGATGCCGTCCAAGAGTGGCCGCTGAGCGTTTCCAGCCACTCGCCGGCGTCGCCGACCGCGTGCGCGGCGACGTAGTTGTTCAGCATGTGGTGGGCCACCGCTGCGGCGAAGGGAATGGCCGCCACTGCTTTCCACCGGTTCCGGGCTCGCCACAGGACGCCAACTGCCAGTCCCGCCACGGTACTCCACGTCAGGTGCGTGAAAGTTGCCACTGTGACCTCACCCGTCCGGTCGAGGTTCAGTGTGGCCGCAGGGGACGGGAGCCAGGAGGTGAACACCTCGCCGGGGCCCGGGATGTACGGGGGTGACAGGCTGTCGGGGACCAGCCAACCACCGTGGCGGGACAGGGCGCGGTCCGCGTCCAGGGAGTAGCGCAGGAGTGCTTCCAGTAGGCCGAAGCCGGCGCCGAGCGCGGCCCCCAGAACCGTGAAGTCCGTCAGGCCCCACTGACGACGGACCTTTCCGTACAGGCCCGCCAGCAGGAGAGGTGACACCTTCAGCAACTCTTCCACCCATGGAGCTGTGGTGTAGGCGGTGGTGTTCACGACCTCGGTCACTGAGCGGCCGGTTTGGGCGGCGATCGTTCGCGTGTAGGCGAGTTCCAGGAGCGCCGTGGCCGTTCCGCAGGCGTACATGCCGACGAGGAAGGCCAGCAGCACCGTATAGAGACGTACGGAACGTGTCGGCCAGGAAAGCGCCCAGAGCTGGACGACCCCGTACAGCGCGGCAGCCGCCATCAGTACGGTCACGCGGGCCCCCGTTCCCCCATGCAAGGATGCGTTCGCTAACGCGAATGCAATATTAGGCCTTCACGGCTTCACCCTCAACGATTTCTGCCTCTTGAGTTCGCTTACTCGAACCATCAGACGTACACCCGTGCCCCCTCCCTCGGCAGGACCGCCCACATCCGCGTGCCGCCGCCCGGTTCACGCGCGTCTCCGAAACCCCAGTCGCCGCCGCACGCCTTGACCACGCACGCGAGTACACGCAGGGCCGCGCGACGGCGGGACTCGCAGGCGGAGGCGAGGCGGGGATGGGTGTGGCGGGCATGGCCGTCGTAGAGGATCACTCGGAGGGCCCCGTCCCGATAGCGGAGGGATACGTAGACCTCGGCGGTCGGCGTGAAACGGCAGGCGCAGGCCGCCAGTTCACTCACCACCTGTACGGCCGCATCCGTCACGTCGTCGAGGCCGTGCGCCCGCAGGATCGTGCGGGTAGCCGCGCGGGCGATCGCCGGACTCTGCACCGAGGCGGGGAGCGTGAGGCTGTAGGCGAGGGTTTCGGGGGTGGGTGGGGTGAGGGGTAGGCCCTCCGTCACAGTCGGGGGCGGGCAGGACGTGAACGTGGTGGGCGGCATGGCAGCAACTCCTATGGCATGGCAGTGGATTGGGACTGCGGCGGCCGGTGGCCTGTCTCCCTGACGCGGGCCCACGTCTCCCAGGGGAGGAGGTTGCGGGCAGGCTCGCGTGATGCGCTTCCGGCTTGGCGGCGGATCGTAGTCGATCTGTCACCGACTGTAGATGATTGTGTGGCACGTGTGCCACCCACCTCGGAACATTGCCTCCATCAGCTTGGACCGGTGGAGGACGCCAGGGCAGACTGACCTCCGACCAAGCGGGGAGGAAGGTGCAGAATGCCGACACGGCCCACACCGACCGAGCGACAGCGGCGTCTGGGCGCGGAGTTGCGCGGGATGCGGCTCGCGGCGGGCAAGACCACGGAGTACGCCGCGGGGCTCCTCGGGCTGGACCGTACGAAGGTCTCCAACATGGAGTCGGGCATTCGCGCCATCTCGCCCGACCGCATCCGGATTCTCGCCAGCAATTACGACTGCCCGGACCAGGCCTACGTCAACGCTCTGGTCGCCATGGCCGACTCACGCAAGAGGGGCTGGTGGGAGCAGTACCGAGGGAACCTGCCCCAGGGGCTTCTGGATGTCGCCGAGTTGGAGTGGTTCGCCACGCAGCTGCGGACCTTGCAGACCGTGCACGTGCCCGGACTGTTGCAGTTGAGCGGGTACGCCCGCGCCATCTTCGACTCCGCGTTGCCGCCGTTGCCCCAGTCGGAGGTCGAACTACGGGTGGCACAGCGTGTGCAACGGCAGCAGGTCCTGGAACGGAACGACGACCCCGTCTCGTACGTCGCGTACGTCCACGAGTGGGCGCTGCGCATGCAGTTCGGCGGGCGACGTACAACCCGGGAGCAGCTTCAGCACCTGTGCGAGATGTCCGAACGGGAGAACATCGACGTGCGCGTCCTGCCAGTCGAAGTGGGAGCCTTCCCGGGAGCCGGCCATGCGGTGCTGTACGCCCGCGGTGCCGTCCCCCAACTCGACACCGTGCAGCTGGACTCAGCACATGGCGGAGAGTTCACTCATGCCGAAGCACAGCTCTCCAAGTACCGTGCACACATGGACTGGTGGCACGCCAACTCGCAGGACCCGCAGGCCTCACGGGACTTCATCCACGCCATCGCCCGCCAACTCTGAGGAGTCACCACCATGGCCGACATCACCTGGGAAGAGCCCTTCTGCGCCGAGGGCAACAACTGCTTCCGCATAGGCACCGACGACCACAACGCCTACATCGCCGTCGCCGGACAGGAGGAGCACCACCTGACCGACAGCCGCGACGCCCTCCGTACGCTCATCCGGGACATCAAGGCCGGCAAGGTGGACCACCTGCTCTGACACGTCATGGCGACGTCAGTTCGGACGGACCATTGGGGAATGACACCGTTGCGCTCGCTGCACGTACTGGTGACGGGAGGCCGGGGCGCCGACCCACACTCAGGCCGCGTGATCTTCGAACGCCACGGTGTTACTCCCATCGGAGACCACATGCAGGTCGACCGTGACGTCGAGTGCTGCCGCCGGCCTGACCAGCAGATCCGCGGTGATCGGGAGCAAGCCACCCAGTTCAACGGCTGCCACTTCGTCGGCGGTCATCCCAAGGCGCTCAGCCAAGGCCGACTGCGTCAGCCCAAGGGCCACACGACGGTCGTACACCAGCTGCCCCAGTGCGAGCGCCAGACGAATCTGCTCACGCTCTGCAACCACCTCTGAGGGCTCGACGCAGTCAGCAGTGGCTCTACGGTCCCGCGACAGCTTCCAGCGGGTGTGGTTCAGAGCACCTATCGGAAATCACGACTGAACTCATCATGCGCTGGTCCCATCGACCGTAAGCAGTCCCTCGAAGCACGCCCCTCGTCTCTGGAGCATGGTCACTCGAACGAGGAGATCCGCAGCCGGGTGGATCGGTTCGGGCTGGTTCAACGGGGCGACTTCGCCTCCACGAGAGCGGCCCGGTGAGCGGCGGCGGCTTCCCGCATCCTGCGTCGCATCACTGCAAATTCCTCGTCCGTCACCTGGTGTCCGAACAACTCGAAGAGGAGGGCACGGGTGCGGTCGGTCCGCTGTTCCTAGACTGCTCGGGGGTCAGAGCCTCGCGGCAAGCTGCTGCATCAAGGCACGAAGACTGATTCCACGCGCCTCCGCCGCCGCGGCGAGCTGCTCACGGACTTCGGCGGGCACGCGGATCACGGCATCCGGCATGTCACTGCTTTCGCGACGTGGACATTGGGCGCACGGGGGTTGCTCGGCTCAGCTCTCCGTTCGCGGGAAGGACACCTCCACCCGTCGGTTCTTCTTGCGGCCGGACTCCGTCGCGTTCGAGGAGATCGGGTACTGCTCGCCGTAGCCGCGGACCTCGAAGACCAGGTTCGGGTCGTTGAGTTCCTGGTCCAGGACGTCCTGCACCGCGTTGGCCCGCCGCTTGGACAGGACGTCGCCGTGGGCGGAGGAACCGAGGTTGTCCGTGAAGCCGAACACGCGGATCTTCGTCGCGTCCTGGGTCTTGATCTCCTCGGCGATCGCGAAGATGCGGGCCTTGGCCTCGGCGCTGAGCTTCGCGCTGTCCTTGCCGAACAGCACCTCTGCCTGGAGCGCGAACTTCACGTCCGCGTTCGTGTCCTCACGGCGTTCGTCACCGCTCTGGTCTTCGACGACCTGCTTGATGTCGAGCACCTTGGCCTCGGCGAGGGTGGCGCCCTCGGGGAGCTTGAGGTCGGGGTCGTTGGCGTCGACGTTGACGGGGGCGGAGGCCGAGGGCTCGGTGCCCGGGGGGACGCTCGGGGTGTCGTCCGCGTGGGCCGTGGACGCCGTGAAGAGGTTCGCGGCGATCAGGACGGAGGCGGCGGTGAGGGTCAGGGCGAGGCGGGGTGGGTTGGGGGTCATGGGGGCCTCACCCGGAGATCGTGATGGTGCCGCTGGCGAAGGTCGGCAGCTGGAAGGTCACTTCGGATGTGCTGGTCGGTGGCGCGGGAAACTGCATGAACACCGGGATGGACCCGCCTGCGTCGATCCTCGGCATGCCCGTGGTCGTCAGCGGACGGCCGTCCGTGTCGCGCAGCACGTAGTAGCGCTTCTTGGTCGCAGAGTCCACGAGGGTCGCCCCGCCGAGGGATGAGCCATGCCTGATGATCTCGGTCTCGTCGCCCGCTGTCCGTACCGAAATCCGCGCCGCCTCGTCACTGTCGTTCTTCAGCTCACCGCTCACGGTGACGAACCCCCCGGAGTCCCTCTGCGCGGAAGCGATCCGGAGGATCAGACCGTCTTCCCCCTTGAGCTCGGCCAGAAGTTCGTCGGTCCCCTCCTGAGTACTCGGACCGGACCCGCCGTCCTTGGTGGCGGACGCCGATGCCTCCGGCTTCTCGTCGTCACCTCCACCCCCGCAGCCGGCCACACCGACGGCCAGACCGGCCGCCACGGTCAACGCGACCATCCCCCTGCGGGCCCTCGCAGTGAACCGATTGCTCATCTCTCCGCTTCCTTCATCACTCGTCGTTCGCTCGTCAGTCGGCCAGATGGACATCGAAGAGGTCCTTGGGTTCCGGCAAAACGGTGAGGTCGTCCGGGTCCAGGTCCCAGTTCCTGTCCTTGCAGGTGAGCTGTGGCAGTACGTCGTCCCCGGCATCCTCTCCGGGAACCTCACACAGCGGTTCGATCACCGCGGTCGCTGACGCCTCGGAGTATCGGTCCTCCGTGCCAGGGACGATGGACTCTCCGACCGACTTGTTGGTCTTCACGTCGACCGTGTAGGCCAATGGCCCGTCCGGTCCGCACTGCGCGTCGGCGTCGTTCTCCGCGGCGAGCTGGTCCGCGCGCCAGCACGAAGGGGCCAGCCCTTCCGCGATGCCGTCGAAGATGTCCTGCCACTTGGTGGGATCGAGTACGTCCTCCACCCACCTGTCCGCGAGTTGGTCCCGGGTGTCCAGGGCCGCCGCCAGCGCCGCCGCGTCGGCGGCCGTCTGGGCGCCGTTCCGGTTCGCCGCTGCCTGGCCGACCGCGAGGTACGCGAACGCGAGAAAGAGCAGACCCGCCACCACCATGATGTAGATGGGGAAAGCCTGCCCTGCGTCGCTGCCCTCAGAGGGGCGCCTCAAGCACCGACGACTTCGTCGACCCTCTCCACGATCGCGTCGTAAATCGTCTGCCCGATGTCCGTCCCCGTGATCGCCAACACGATCGCCACCACCACCGCGATGATCCCCAGGTACTCCACCGCGGTCTGCCCCCTGTCGTCGCGGGCAGCGCGGGCAGCGCGGGCCTGAAGGTACGTGATGGTCGTGTTGATCCAGTTGCTCATGGTGTTCCCCTCCGCTGTCGTCGCCTTCGACACGCGAACCGTAAGCCGGAACACCCCGCCCTGCCGAGGGCCCCTGGGCCCAATTCCCGGTCGTCACAGGTCACCCCAGTCCCCGGTACGAACTCGGTGCCGTGCCCAGCCACTTCGCGGCGGCCTGGGAGCGGCTGGTGCTGTGGAGCTTGGCGAAGATGCGGTTGATGTGGTTCTTGACCGTCTTCTCGCTGATGAAGCAGGTGGCGGCGATCTGCTGGTTGTTCATCCCCGATGCGATGAGGTCCATGATCTCCGCCTCCCTCGTACTCAGCCGGAACCGCAACCTCGACGACTGTCCCACAGTTGGTTGCAGTTGCGAAAGCCCTTTGCGGAAATTACTTGTATCACCTGGGGACGGGAGGCCACGTAGGGCGAAATAGGCTGGTGGGGAGCGCAGTTCAGTGCCCGCCGACGGAATGATTGCTTCCGTATTTTCGTATGCAGTCGCACCTTCCTGTGCGGCGGCAGTCCATACGGCCGTGACGAGTTCGTTCACCGTGAACTCGCCGTGGACCAGGTACCCGGCGGCACCCCGGCGCAGGGCCTCCTGGACGGTCTCCGGCTCGGCGCTGTAGGTCAGCATCAGTACGGGTGCGATCCGCACCAGGTACGGGAGTGCCGAGATGCCGTCCATGCCGGGCATGCGGACGTCCAGGAGGACCACGTCGGGGCGATGGTCGCGGGCCGCCGTGCAGGCCTCGTGGCCGTCGGCGGCCTCCGCGACGACCGTGATGTCCGCGCGGCCGGAGAGCAGGGCGGTGAGGCCAGCTCGTACCACCGGGTTGTCGTCCGCCACGACGACGTGCAGGGGGGTGCGGGGTGACGTGTCTTGGTCCGGCATCTTTCGGCCTCCTCTCAAAGGGTGGGGGTTGGCTGGGGATTGGCTGCGGGGTGGCTGGGGGGTACGGGCTGGTTCCGGGTCACGGCTTCCAGGGGGAGTTCCACCAGGATCTCCGTGCCCCTCGCGTGGGCGCCCCGGCCGATGTCGATGCGGGCGCCCACCGACGCCGCTCGTTCGACCATGCCGACCAGGCCGAAGTGGCCGGACCTGCGGAGGTGTTCGAGCGTGGTGTCCGGGGGGAGGCCGCGTCCGTCGTCGTACACGCTGATGCGGAGCAGGTCGCCGTGGACGCCGGCGTGCACCTCCACGCGTGTCGCACGGGCGTGGCGGTGGGCGTTCTCCATGGCCTCCGTGGCGATGGCGAGGAGGTGCCGGGCCACGGCGGGTGGGACGAGGGGCGGCTCGGTGCCGCCCTCGCCCGTGGGGTGGTAGGTGGCCCGGAGGCCCGTACGGGTGCCGAAGTCCTCGGTGCGGGCGGCCAGTTCGGACAGCACGTCCATGGAGTGGGCCGGGTCCGACTCGCGGCGCAGGTCGGTGAGGAGTTCGCGGGATTCGGCGGCGGCGCGGCGGGCGGCGCGGGCGACCAGTTCGGCCTGCTGCTTCACCTGGGCCGGGTCCATGTCCGCCGAGCCCGCCGAGTGGGCCAGGCCGTCCGCCGCGAGGGCCACGCCGTGCAGGGTCTTGGCGACGGAGTCGTGCATCTCGCGGGCCAGACGGGCCCGTTCGGCGCCGACCGCCTCGGTGACGGCGAGGCGGGCCCTGACGGTGGCCAGCGCCTGTGTCGCCGTGCCGAAGCGGAGCATGAGGTTGCGCAGGGTGGAGCCCACGGCGCCGGTGATGACGCAGAGTCCGGGCAGGAGCAGCCGCTCCGCCGGGCCCAGGTGGGGGCCGTCCTTGAGGGTCGCGTAGACCAGCAGGAGGAGCAGCGACTGGGCCGACGCGAAGACGGCTGCGCCTCGCCAGCCGTAGAGGAGGCCGGCGAGGAGGGGCGTGCAGACGCTGACGTAGGCGAGGGTGGTGTCCGGGCCCGCGGAGACCAGGAGCAGGGAGCCGAGGAGGGTGTCGGCCGCGAGGAGGGTGGGGTGGCGCAGGAGGAGGGGCCCGAAGCGTTCCCAGTCCCTGAACAGGGCGTAGGAGGTCATGAAGGTGACCACCACGGCCGCGCCGACCAGGCGGACGCCCAGGCCGGGGTTGGCGTTGAGGAGGGCGGCCGGGGCGGCGAGGGCGATCATGGCGAGGCGGAAGCCGAAGACCTGGCGGCACAGGGCCTGGAGGGCGTTCACCTGGACGGAGAGTGCGGGTGCGTCGAGGTGGGCCCCCGGTGGGGCCTGGTCTCCGTCGGCGCTCGCGCGGCGTCCGATCGCCGCCGCGGAGGGATTCGTCCCCCGCCCCGGCCTCCTCAGCGTCACCATGCCCCCTACTCCCCCGTGATGGATCCGAAGTCCGTTCCCGACCCGAGCAGCAGGCCCGCCCCCAGCAGGATCATCGTGGCCGGGACCATGAACGTCGTGATCATCATCGTGGCCTTGGGGACCGCGCGGGCGGCCTTGCGGCGGGCGTTCTGGGCGTCCGTGCGGCGCATGTCCTTGGCCAGGGAGACGAGGGTGTCGACGATCGGCGCGCCCAGCTCCTCCCCCTGCTGCAGGGCCGTGACGAACATCGCCACCTGCTCGGAGTCGTTGCGCCGGCGCAGTTCCGCGAAGGCCTGGCGGCGGCTCATGCCGAGGTCCATCTGACGGAGGGTGATGCGCAGTTCGTCGGCCCAGGGGCCCTCGTACTTCGACGACACCCGGTCGAGTGCCTGCCGGAAGCCCAGTCCCGCGCTCACCACCACCGCGAGCACGTCCAGGAAGTCCGGCAGGGTCCGCTCGATGACGTCCTTGCGGATCCGGATCGCCGACCAGATGCCGACCTCCGTCCAGAACGCGCCGAAGGCCAGCAGCAACAGGGCCACCAGGAGGTCGCCCCGGAGCAGGAAGACCAGGAAGCCGACGCCGCCCAGGAAGCCGTAGACCGCCCGGCGGGCCGCGTAGCGGTCGATCGTCAGGCCGCCGGGGTTGCCCGCGAGGTCGATCTTGCGGCGGTACTTCGCGACCTGCTTGGGGCCCATCAGCCGTAGGACCGCGGGTGCGTAGCGCATGCCCATGCGGTCGATCAGTGAGTCGACCGCGCCGGTGCGGGTGGCGCCGACCTCCAGGGCCAGCGCGAGGTCGCTGGGCAGCTTGGCGTCGGCCCGGTACATGCGGATGCCGGCGAAGACGCCCCAGACGCTGAGGCCCATCAGCAGGGCGAGCAGGAGTGCCATGGGTGATCCTCCGCCGCTCAGACGTCGATGCGGGACAGGCGGCGGATGAGGATGAAGCCCACCGCGTACAGGGCGAAAGCGACGATGACCGCCCCCTGGCCGACCGGCGAGCCCGTCATGCGGTCCAGGGCGCCGTCCTTCACGCCGTTCATGAGGAAGAGCGAGCCCACGCCGAGGACGGGGACGGCGTACGAGGTCATGTTCACCTGGGACAGCTGGGTGCGGACCTCGCGCCTGGTCTCCTTGCGCTCCTCCAGCGTCTCCGTGAGGTTGCGCAGCGCGCTCACCACCTGGCCGCCCGCCCGGTTGGACAGGACCAGGGTCGTGACCAGGACGACCAGTTCGCGGGACGGCAGTCGTTCGGCCATCTCGCCCAGCGCGTCGTCCAGCGTCGCGCCCACCGCCAGCTGGTTGGCCACCTTGGCGAGTTCCTCGCCGGCGGGGGCCTCCAGCTCGTCCGCGGCCATTCCGATCGCCGTACGCAGGGCCAGTCCGGCCTGGGTCGCGTTGGCGAGGATGCGGGCCATCTCGGGGAGTTGGTTGATGAACTTCTCGATGCGCTGCTGCCGCTGCCAGTTGAGGAACTGGACCGCCGCCCAGATCCCCAGCAGTCCGGCGATCGGCCCGAAGAAGGGGGCCAGCATGGCCTGGCCGATCAGCCAGAGGCCGGCGACCGCGGCGAGCATGCCGGCGAAGAACTCACCGGGGGTGATGTCCAGGCCGGTCGCGGCGAGGCGGAGTTCCAGCTTCCGGCCGAGTTTCATCCGGCGCAGCCGGCGGTCCAGGTTGCGGAAGTGGCGCCGGCGGCCGGTGAGCGGTATCTGGCCGGCCGCCGCGAGGCGTTCCACGAGCGCCGCCCGCTGTGCCCTGCCCTTGGCGTAGGTGTGGACGCCGATGACGGCGAGTACGCAGGTCAGCAGCGCGATGCCGGTGGTGAGGGTGACGAGGTTCTGGAGATCCATGGGGGTCGTTCCTACCTGGCTACTCGGGTGGCTAGCTGATCTGCGGACTGGGCCACGCCGAAGGCCTGGGGCGTGGGCTGGCTCGCCATGTAGAGGCGGTCGGCGGTGCGGCGCGGGATCGGGAAGTACTCGAACCGGCCGTAGATCCGGCCGTCGGCCGCCATCGGCTGGGCGGTGAAGCGGGCGACGGTGGCGATGCGGTACGGCTCGCTGCCGGAGCTGTCGAGCAGTGCGATCTCCGTGATGCGGCGCACGCCGTCGGCGAACCGGGTCAGCTGGATGATCACGTCGATGGCGCTGTTGATCTGGTCGTGCAGCGCCTCGAAGGGGATCTCGACCTCGGACATCGACGCCAGGGTCTTGAGCCGCATCAGCGCGTCCTCGGCGCTGTTGGCGTGCACGGTGGCCAGCGAGCCGTCGTGGCCCGTCGACATCGCCTGGAGCATGTCCAGGGACTCGCCGCCGCGGACCTCACCGACGACGATCCGGTCGGGGCGCATCCGCAGCGAGTTGCGGACCAGGTCACGGATGGTGACCCGGCCCTGGCCCTCCACGTTCGGCGGGCGCGACTCCAGCCGGACCACGTGGCGCTGCTGGAGCTGGAGTTCGGCCGAGTCCTCGATGGTGATGATGCGGTCGGTGTCGGGGATGAGTCCGGACAGGGCGTTCAGGAGCGTGGTCTTCCCGGTGCCGGTCGCGCCCGAGACGATGATGTTGAACCTCGCCTGCACCAGGCCCGCGAGCAGGTACAGCATGTGGTCGTCGAGCGAGCCGAAGCCCGCCAGTTCCTGGAGCGTGAAGGAGCGGGGGAAGCGGCGGATGGTGAGGATGGCACCGGTGAGGGACAGCGGCGGAATGATCACGTTCACGCGCTCGCCGGAGGGCAGGCGGGCGTCGACCATCGGGTTGGACTCGTCGACCCGCCGGTTGACCGTCGAGACGATGCGCTCGATCGTCTGCATCAGCTGGTCGTGGGAGGGGAAGCGCAGCGGCAACTGCTCGACCCGGCCGCCGCGTTCGACGAAGATCGAGTCCGGGCCGTTCACCATGATCTCGGTGATCGACGCGTCTTCGAGGAGCGGCTCCAGGATGCCGAGGCCCAGCGCCTCGTCGACCACCCTGCGGATCAGCTGGGAGCGCTCCACCGTCGACAGGACCGGGCCCTCACGGCTGATGATGTGCCCGAGCACCCGCTCGAGACGGGCCCGGCGCTCGGCCGCCGCCAGCGAGCTCATCTCCGCGAGGTCGATCTCCTCCAGCAGTTTGGCCCGGTAGGAGGCGACCAGGTGGCCGTCCTCGCCCCGGCTGCCGTTCTCCTCGGGGGTGTTGATGCGTGACCGCAGGCTCATGGGTGTTTCCTCAGTGGTCGACCGGCATGGTGGCGGTCTTCTGGGCGGGGTCGAAGTCCCAGCCGGGGACGATGGACGGGATCTGGACGGTGGCGGTGACCGTGACCTCGTCGGCGCCGAGCGCGGCGGAGCAGTCGGTCTGGTCCGCCAGCCAGTCGCTCACCGCGTTCTGGCAGCCCTCCTGGGCGCCCAGGTCGAGCGAGGCGGCGCGCGCTCCGGCCCGGGCCGCCGTGCCGGCCTGCTGGGCGGTGTAGGCGATGAGCCCGATCTGGACGCCGGCCATCGCCACGAGGATCAGGATCGGGATGAACCCGAGGTATTCGAGGGCGACCTGACCGCGGTCGCGGGCTGCGCGGGGGCGGCCGTTGCGGGCCTGTGCGTCGCGGAGGCGGCCTTCGCGGACCTGCCCATCGCGGGGGCGGCCGTTGCGGACCTGTCCGTCGCGGAGGCGACCTTCGCGGACCTGCCCATCGCGGAGGTGGCCTTCGCGGACCTGCCCATCGCGGAGGCGACCTTCGCGGACCTGCCCATCGCGGAGGTGGCCTTCGCAGACCTGCCCATCGCGGAGGTGGCCTTCGCAGACCCCTTGGCCTTCCCGGTCCCCTCCGTCGCCCAGGAGACCGTCGCCGACCTGCTCTGTCCCGTCGTACGGCATCTCAGTCCTTCACCTCCTCCACGGCCCCCGCGTGGCCCTTGACCTCGAACGGGAAGCCGATCGAGCCCGGGAAGAGGACGGGGACCTGGAGCGTGACGTCGGCTGTGACATAACCGCCGGCCGTGCCGCACTCCACCGTGCCGCTCCACGCGTCCGGGAGCTTGTCCATGCCCGCCTGCACGCACGCGCCCTGCCGCTCCCCCTCCGGCACCGCCGTCGCCGCCCGCACCGCCTCGTCCGCAGCATTCCCCGCGAGCGTGTACGTGTATCCCAGCAGCACGAACTGCCACATCAGCACCAGCGTGACGATGATCAGCGGGGTCATGCCGAGGAATTCGACGGTGACCTGGCCGTCGTCCCTCCGCCAGGCGGGACGTCTCCGTCCGGGAGGGCGCATGCCGTGGCGCATCGCTACCTCCCCAGCTCTCTGCGCCGCCGGAAGCCGATCGCCGTCCGGTCGCCGCCGCGAAGCCGGCCGGCGCGGTGGCCGGGCGCCTCGGACCCCTTGACCAGCCCCAGTTCGCCCGCGAGGCTCCAGAGGGCCTGCTTCACCGTGCTCCTGTTGTCCAGTTCGTGGAGGCGCCCGGCGTCCACCGCGCCCTGCAGCTCCTTGAAGTTGGCCGGGATCGCGGTGCCGGCGACGGGGGTGCCGGTGATCTTCTGGATCAGCGGGGGCTGGATCTCCGTACCGCGGGTGTGGCGGTTGACGACGACGGTCGTCTCCTCGGCCTTGCGGATCTGCAGCCGGTCCCACATGCGCACCGTGCGCTTGGCGCCGCGGACCGCCACCACGTCCGGCGTGGTGACCAGCAACGCCGTGTCGGCCATCTCCACGGCGGCCGCGCCCGCGCCGCCGAGCTGCGAGCCGCAGTCGACGATGACGATGTCGTAGCGGGAGCGCAGCGCGCTGACGATCTGACGGGCGGCGCGGTCGGTGACCTCCTCGCCGCGTTCGCCCTCGCCGGGGGCGAGGAGCAGCGCGAGGCCGGTGTCGTGACGGAAGACGGCGTCGGCGAGGACGCGCGGGGAGATGTCGGTGATGGCGGCCAGGTCGACGACCGAGCGGCGGAACTGGACGTCCAGGAACGAGGCGATGTCGCCGGCCTGGAGGTCCATGTCGACCAGGGCCGTACTGCGGCCGGACGCCTGGGCGGCGAGGGCGAGTTGGATGGCGGTGAGGGTCGCGCCCACGCCTCCCTTGGCGCCGCTGACCGTGACGACGGTCCCGCCGACGCCGGTGAACACGTCACCGCCCGCGCCCAGGTGGCGCCGTACGCCGACCGACCACTGGGCGACCGCCTGCACCCGGATGGCCAGCTCCTCGTAGCCCAGGGGCAGGGCGATCAGGCCGCGGGCGCCGTAGTCCATCGCCGCCTGGAACAGGCCGGGGCTGGCGTCGGAGGTGACGAGGATGACGCCGACGGCCGGGAAGCGGAGGGCGACTTCACGGATGAGCTCCAGGGCGGGCACCGGCCCGATGCGCTCGTGGACGACGACCACCTCGGGCAGTTCGTCGATCGACTCGGCGGCGAGGCGCGCCAGGGTGTCGATGAGCTGCGTGGAGTCGACCACCGGGGACACCGGCTCGGCGTCGGGGAGCTGGCTGAGGAGGGTCGTGATGGACCGGGCCGCGTCCGCGTCGCCGACAGCCGGGAGAATCCTCGTGGGCATGGCGGCCTCTCACTTGTCCTTGGCGAGTTCGTAGGTGCGGTCCTTCTCCGGGACGGTGGTGTCGGTGCCGGGTGCGACGAGCGCGAGCCGGACCTCCTCGGCGAACGACTCGGCGTACGTGATGCGCTGGGCGTCGACGGTGGTCAGCGCGAAGGTGATCGGGACGGCGTCGGTCTCCTGCCGCGTGCGGTCGCTCTCGTCGGGCTTGAGGGCCGTCAGCCTGCCGACGTCGAGGACCTTGGCGTTGGTCACGATGATCTTGGACTGGGCGGGGTCACCCTCCCGCTGTCCCTCGAACGTGGCGTACACGTTGACCGTCGCACCCGGCGTGATCTTGCCCGCGACCCCGGTCGCCGCGTCGATCATGATGGCGACCTCCTGCTGCCCGGGCTGCAGAGCGGGCTGGTCGACGATCATGTCGCTCTGCAGCAGGGACCCGGCCTTCAACGTGGTGACGGCGATCTTGCCGCGGATCTCGGCGAGGTCGGTGACCGCGGTGGACGGCAGCCAGCGCTCGGGCATCTCGGTCTTCTCGAACTGGCCGGTGGAGAGGCTGGTGTAGGGCTTGACCTCGGACTTCAGCCGGTACGCCGTGACCTCGGGCCCGACCTTGGACTTCACGTCGTTGATGACGGACAGCACGCCGGCGAAGGCGCCGAGGGCGCACAGGACCGACAGGAGCAGGAGTATCACGCCGCGGCGCTGACGGGAGTTCATGAACCGTGCAACCTCATTGGGGGTTCGGTCGAGCGGAGTCGGGGGTGCGGGGTCGGCCTCCGAGGCGTTACCCGGCGGGCAGTTGGTTCTCGCGAACAGGTGACACGGGCGCGGTGGCGGAGCAGAAGACGCAGCGGTCGCCGATGACGTCGATGCCGCACCAGTGACAGGTGTTCTGCCGTACCGAGGTGACCAGTTGGTAAAGCACCGACAGATCGGGCAGGAAGGTGCAGAACTCGATCAGCCTGCCGGTCCCCCACCACTGCGCGGACTCGGCCGGCAGCGGACTCTCGCGGAGCCCCTGGACGTTCCACGCCTTGGCCAGCGAGTCGTTGACCCAGTCGGACTGGAGCTGCCCCCTGGCCACCAGCATCGAGGTGGCGAACTCCGGGCCCGCGAGGGTGACCCCGGGCCCCATCCGCTCGAGCTGCGGCTGCGGATGGGCGAGCACGGCGAACTGGCTTCCCGGTACCCAGGACTTGGCGTGCGACTTCAGCCCCACCGGGACCCGGTCGAGTTTGGCCACGGAGCCGAGGAGCGCCCCGGCGTGGAGGTAGTGGGTGAGCAGCCGGCCCGCCGAGGCGAGCACGCCCGGGCTCAGGTCGCAGGAGGCGAGCTGCCTCAACTGGCGTGCCAGGACGGCGATTCCGAGTGGCGGCAGTTCGGGACGGAACAGGGCGATGCGGTCACTCTCCAGCAGCGACCGTACGGTGTGCAGCCGCCGTTGCGTCTGCTGCGGGACCGCGTGCGAGCACACGACGATCACATGCCCGTGCTGGTCGATCAGCGACTGCAGGACGGCGAGCGACCGGTCGAGCGGCTCGGTGTCCAGGCCCGACAGGACCACGGCGGGCATGGTCCGATCGTCCTGCGGCGGCAGCGCCATGTCGGCACTGGTCACGGCGATGGCAGTTGGCACGCGCAGCTCCCCGAATCCCATGCCTGTCGGCCCGCCCGGCCCTACCCCGGCGCACCCAGTCGACTTCACTGCGTGACTACCTGAGCACTGTATCCACGCCCCTGTGACCGGAGAACAGCGTTTCTGTGACTTCCTGGTCCTGTTGGGAGTGCAAAAGGGGGCTATTTCAGTCCAGATGGGGTGCATGTGCCACGAGATCATTTACTACGAGGGCGAGTTGACCCGGCGACAACACCCTCCGGCCCCCTCCCGCCCCCGCCCCCTTGACAGGCGAATTGGTCTGGACCAACTTGTACGCCAGCGGTGGCCACCGTCGTCCTCTCCGTCCCTCTCCCCCACCGGAGGCCCCAGTGGACCCCGTATCAGGCATACCCAGACGCGTCCGCCTGCTCCTCTCCGGAGCCGTCGCCGCAGCCCTCGCCCTCGCGGTGGCCGGCGCGGGCCCGGCGTCCGCCGCGGACGTCAACAACGCGAGGAACGCCGGCTTCGAGTCGGGACTGACCGGCTGGACCTGCTCCGCGGGCAGCGGTACGACGGTCTCCGCACCCGCGCACGGCGGCTCGGCCGCGCTGAAGGCGACGCCGGCCGGGCAGGACAACGCCCGGTGCACCCAGACCGTGGCGGTGAAGCCGAACTCGACATACACGCTGCGGGCCTGGGTGCAGGGCGGGTACGCGTACCTGGGCGCGACGGGCACGGGCACGACGGACGTGTCGACGTGGACGCCGGATTCGTCGTCGTGGAAGCAGCTGTCGACGTCGTTCACGACGGGCGGGTCGACGACCGCGGTGACGGTGTACACCCACGGCTGGTACGGGCAGGCGGCGTACTTCGCGGACGACGTGTCGGTGTTCGGGCCGGACGGGGGCGGCGGGGATCCGGCGCCCACGATCCCGGCGGCGCCGAGTGGTCTGTCGGTGGCGGGGGCGTCGTCCTCGTCGGTCTCCCTGTCGTGGAGCACGGTCCCGGGCGCCACCGGTTACCACGTCTACCGGAACGGCACGAAGGTGACGGCGGTGACGGGAACGTCCGCGACCGTGACGGGGCTGGCTGCCTCGACGTCGTACTCCTTCCAGGTCACGGCGACCAACGCGGCGGGAGAGTCCGGGAAGTCGGCGGCGGTGACGGGCACGACCACGGCGTCTCCGGGCGGCGGTGACGTCTCGCTGCCGAAGCACGCGGTGACCGGGTACTGGCAGAACTTCAACAACGGCGCGACGGTCCAGAAGCTCTCGGACGTCCAGTCCCACTACGACATCATCGCGGTGGCCTTCGCGGACGCCACGGCGACACCGGGCGCGGTCACCTTCACCCTCGACTCCGCCGGGCTGGGCGGCTACACGGTCGACCGGTTCAAGGCGGACGTGAAGGCGAAGCAGGCCGCCGGGAAGAAGGTCATCATCTCGGTGGGCGGTGAGCGGGGAGCGGTGTCGGTGAACGACTCGGCCTCCGCGACCAACTTCGCGAACTCGGTGTACGCGCTCATGCAGACGTACGGCTTCGACGGCGTCGACATCGACCTGGAGAACGGCCTCAACGCGACGTACATGACGCAGGCGCTGCGGGCGCTGTCCGCGAAGGCGGGGCCGTCGATGATCCTGACTTGCCGACCGTCTTGGCCTGGACACCGATGAGCCGTGCGACACCCGCGTTTGACATGCCGTCAGCACACGCCAGGATGATGCGGGCCTTCTCGGCCGAGCGCCGGTGCGGCATTTCCGTCCGGCGCACCAACTCGGCGCGCTCGGCCTCGGACAACGTGATCGCCACAGCAGAAGGCCCCGAATGCGACATGACGACAGGGTACTTACTAACCTCCAGGATTTCTGGCGCATGACACTAGTTCGCCGGTCCATTCGCCGTCATGGATCGCGAGTCGACGGGTGCCCGGTGAAGTGCCGATCGTCCAGTCGTCCGAGGGCGTGACGCAGAGTTCCGCCGCGATGACGTGCGCCCACCGGAGCGGAAAGCATCCGGTGGGCACGGCATGGGCTCGATTCGGCCCTTCTTCGTCACCTGACGAACACGAGGTTCCAGCTTTGGTCGAGGTTACCGTTGGCCAGTTGTTGCACCGCGAGCGCGCCTTCGGATGTTGATCCGTCCTTGATGGCGAGCACCTTGGAGCTGTATCGGTTGACCAGCTTGTAGGTGCCGTTCGCCGACGTCACCAGTTGCCACTCGTGGTCGGCTGTTCCGTTGTCCGACCACTGCAGGGCTTGCGCGCCGTCAGCGGTCGACATGCCGCTGATGCCGAGCACCTTGCCGGAGTTCACGTTCGTGAGCTCGTAGTTGCCATTGCTCAGCTGGGTGAATGTCCACTCGTGGTCGGCTGTTCCGTTGTCCGACCACTGCAGGGCTTGCGCGCCGTCGGTTTTCAACATGTTGGTGATGCCGAGTACCTTGCTGCTCTTGGCGTTCTGGATCTTGTAGACGTGTCCGCTCTGGATCGGGGTTCCGCCGCCCGCGGAGAAGGTGATGTTGCTGGTGTAGTTCCCGATCGCGAATCGTCCGGCGGCGGCATTCGTCACCACGGCTCCATTGACCGTCAGGTTCTCGAAGGCCACGTTCTGGGTCATCCGGGTCGCGTCGTAGCCATAGATGTTGTTGTCGTACTGCAGCGTGCCGTTGTACGAGAAGTTCTTGACGGTGACGCCGTTGATTCCACGACCGACCGACAAGCCGTATCCCGGATTCTTGAAGGTGATCACATCCAGGAACTTGCCGACGAGTACGTCCTCCCACCGGATGTCCGTGAGCAGGACGTCCGTCACGAGGTTCGAATCGCTCGCGGTGAGAGAAATCGGCAAGACGCCAGACAGCGGGTTGTGCGTCAGGATGTCCACGTTCGAAATCGTGATCCCGCTGATCGTGTCGGGGTCGTCCGGATTGCCGTGTGTGCCCACGTTGACCGGATGCGCTTTGCCCGGCATGAGGATCGAGTTGGTCACGTTGAAGACGTTCGTGCTTCCGAAAAACGGGTCACGCGAGCCGTAGATCGCGATGCTGTCGTCACCGGTGCGGATGTAGGAGTCGTTGACGTTGATGTTGTTCGACGACATCGCGTCCACTCCATCGCTCCACTTCCTGTACGCCAGGAGCTTGACGTTGTTGACGGACACGTTGTTCGAGGTTCCGATGTGGACCCCGTAACCACCGTTGTTCAGGTTGCCGTAACCGTTGACGATGATGCCGTCGACGGTCACGTTCGTCGAGTGATCGGCCGAGACCCCCGTGCCGTCGGGGCGGTAGAGGATGCCGCGCCCCCTGATCGTCACGTCGGAGACGTTGTCCGCGATGACGCCGCCCCTGATCACGGCTCCGCCGGCGATGTACAGCGTCTTGCCGCTCGGGACGGTGATGTTGCCGGTGTCGTAGAACCCGGGGCCGTAGTAGATGACGTCCGGATCCGACGCGCTGGGCACGTTGGTCTCCAGCGGGTTGGCGAAGATCATCAAGTCCTGATCGACGTTGTCGTTCACATCCACGACGAGCTTCATCGGCCCCGAGATCGTGAAGGTCGCGGTATTGCCGCTGATCGCCGGTGCGATGCCTCTGGCCGAGGGCTTGACCTTCACCGTCGACACGGCACCCAGGTTGTGGGTGACGGACAGTTCGACGGGACCGTTGGTGTCGAAGTAGACGAACGAGGCCCACGACGCCCTCGAGGGCCCTCCGATCCGAGTCTGATACTCGTCCAGGTCGATCCAGGTTCCGCCCGGAGTGCGCACCTTGACCGTGTAGTCGGTGCTCAGGGGGTTACCCGCGGGCGCCGGGTAGGTCGTCAACGTCGTGGCGGCGTGAGCCGGGACCGCGAACATGAGTGACATGAACATCGCCGTCATCAGACACGAGATGAGAGCGGCGAGCCTGCCTCCGCGATGCAAGGGCATCTGTACCTCTAATCGCTACGCAATCCAAAGGGTGGATGAGTTCACAGAATGTTTACGCTGGTGGCTCAAGGTAGATTTACTGGCAGAAGTGTGTTAACGGTCGTAACGCATCTGATTGCCCAGCAGAAATCAAGCGATCACGGTCCGTTGAGATACGGCTTCTGAGAGGTGAGTTGGCTACTTGAGTCCGGAGGTGGAGATGCCCGAGACGAAGCCGCGCTGCATGATGAGGAAGAGCGCGAGCACGGGCACGACGTACATCACGGCGCCGGCCGCGACGAGGTTGGACATCTGGGCACCGTGTTCGTTGACGTAGCCGGTGGCGAGCTTGACGGTGAGTGTGGTGCGGTCGGAGTCCAGCAGCAGGGCGGGGGCGACGTAATCGCCCCAGCTCCAGCTGAAGGAGATGATCAGGCTGGCGGCGATGACCGGCCAGGACTGCGGCAGGAAGATGCGCCAGAAGATGCGCACGCTTCCGCAGCCGTCGACGATCGCGGCCTCCTCCAGTTCCTTGGGCATGTTGGAGAAGAACTGCCGGAACAGGAAGATGAGGAAGGGGGCGCCTGCCAGGCCCCACAGCACCCACGGCATGTAGGTGTTCAGCAGGTTCATCCTGGCGAACAGCAGATAGGTGGGGATCAGGGTGATGATCTGCGGCAGCATCATCGTCGAGATCAGCACCCCGAAGATCACTCGCTTTCCCGGCGCGTCCAGCCGGGCGAAGCCGTATCCGGCCCAGGCCGAGGCGAGCGTGATCAGCACCGAGTAGATGCCGGCGATCGTCAGGGAGTTGCGGGCGTACGCGAAGTACTCGAAGTGGGTTAGCGCGTCCTTGAAGTTTTCCAGGCTCGGGTCGTGCGGCCACCAGTGGATGGGCATGACGCGCAGCTCGGAAGATTCCTTCAGCGCGGTGATGACGAGCCAGCCGAAGGGACTGAGAAAGAGGACGAGGATCGCCACCAGGACCATGTAGACGGCACTGCGTCGGGCCAACACCATTACTTGCCTCCGATCGTGCGGGGCTTGTTCTTCGCCTGCTCCGGTTCCACGGAGTAGAAGACAGCGCCCTTGCTCAGCTTGAAGAGGAGGAAAGTGACGGCCATGATGATCACGAAGAGCACCCACAGCATGGCGGAGGCGTAGCCGTAGCGTCCGTTGGCGAAGTACTCGGCGAAGACGTTGATCATGAAGAAATAGTTGCTCTCCGGAACGTTGCCCACCCCTGCGGGTGTGGGATCAAGCGCGATCAGCAGCGGCGCGAAGCTCTGCAGCGCCGCGATGACCCCGGTGATGACCTGGAAGAACAGCACCGGCGAGAGCAGCGGCAGGGTGATGCGGGTGAACGACTGCCAGGGGCTGGCCCCGTCCACTCGGGCCGCCTCGTGCACCTCTTTGGGTATGTCCTGGAGTCCCGCAAGCGAGATGATCATGACGTTGCCCGCGCCCCACATCGTCAGCATGATCAACACGTAGCGGGCGTACGGATCCACCAGCCAGGTCACCCCGTTGACGCCGAGGGAGTCCAGGGCGCCGTTGGCCGCCCCCGAGTCACGGTCGAAGATCAGCTTGAAGGTGAGGGCCGCACCGACCGGCGGGACGACGGCGGGCAGGTACAGCAGGGTGCGAAACAGGCCGCGGGCCTTGATCGGCCGGTTCACCAGCACCGCCATGATCAGCCCCGCCAGGATCGTCAGCGGCACCGTGATCATGGTGAACATCCCAGTACGGGCCAGGGAGGAGATCGTCTCAGGGTTGGTGAAAACCTCCCGGTAGTTGTCCAGGCCGACGAAGCGGGAGTTGTCGGAGAGCCCGTCGGAGTTGGTGAAGCTCAGCCACAGGGCGTACCCGAGCGGGTAGACCGTCAGGGCCAGGAAGCCCAGCATCCAGGGGCCGGCGAACAGGTAGAAATCCCGGGCCCGGCGCGCCCTGAGCGAGCGCCGCCCGCGCGCCGGCCGTGGGGCCGGCCCCGAGGACGGGGACGGCACGCGCGGCCCGGCGGCCCGACCGGTGAGCTGACCGGTGCTCACCTTACGAGTTCCTTGGCCTTGGTGAGCTGCTCGTTCATACGCGAGTTCAGTTCATCGGCGACCTTCCCCGCCGAGGTGCCGGACTTGACCGCGCCCGGCAGCACCTTGTTGATGACACCGTCCAGGGCGGCCCTCTGTACGTACGGGGTGAAGGTCAGCGTCGAGAAGTGCGCGAGCTCCTGCTGCTGCACCTCGAACGCCTGCTTCTGGAACGGCTGGCCCTGTGGCATCAGCGAACGCAGTGACTTCAGGGCCGGGATGCCCCAGCCACTGCTCGCCCGGTCCTGGGCGGGCTTGCCGCCGAAGTACCACTCGAAGAACGTCCAGGCCGCCTCCTTGTTCTTGGCCTCCTTGGGGATCCAGCAACCGGTGGCGCCGAAACAGGGGCTGATGCGGTGGCTGCCCATCTGGGGCGCGGGAGCGAAGCGCGACACCTTGGCGACCTTGGGGTCACCGCCGATCGACCCGCCGAGCCAGTAGCCGTCGCAGGCCATCGCCATCCGCCCGGCCTGGTAGGTGGGCCAGTCCCAGCCGTCCGGGTTGGGGTTGGCGACGTTCGGGCCGATGTCGGCCCGCGCGTACTCCAGGTGCCATTTCAGCGCCTGAAGCGCTTCGGGCGAGGAGAAGTCGACCGAGGCCAGGTCCTCGGCGAACAGACTGCCGCCGGCCGATGCGGCCATACCCATGACCTGGGAGAAGACGCCCAGTCCGGTGGCGTTCAGCCCGTACACCTTGACCTTGCCCAGCCTGCGCTTGACCAGCCGCTTGCCCATGTCCAGCCACTCGTCGTAGGAGAGCGGCTCGGTCTCGCTGGGATGGTCCAGCTTCGCGGCGTCGAACATGTCGGTGCGGTACCAGAACATCTGGTCCTGCGAGTAGTCCTTGGTCATGCCGTAGCGGGGGCCCGCGCCCTGCTTGGTGCCGTCGAAGCGCCAGACGTCGTTGACCGGGTCGAGGTCGGACAGCTTGAGCGCCGTGCTCTTGGCGAAGTACGGGTCCAGGTCGGTCATCAGCCCTCGTGCGGCGAAGTACGAGGTCTCCGACGCGCCCCAGCCCACCACCACGTCAGGCGGGGTCTTCGCGGCCAGCATGGCGTTGAGCTTGGAGTTGTCCTGGACGATGAGTCTGACCTTCATCCCCAGCGCCTTTTCGGCTGCCTTGACGTCGAATTCGTTTTCCACGGCCATGACGGTGAGCGTCGTCTTGCCCTTGCCGCCGGAGCCGCCGGAGTCATCGCCTCCGTCGACCGAGGCGGCGCAGCCGGGCAGGGCTGCCGCGGTGAGCGCGGCGCCAGCGGAGGCTGCGAGGAAGTGGCGCCGTCCGAGGGCACCTGTAGCGGGAAGGGACACGGTGATGAGCCTTTCGTGCGGGTGGTTGAAAAGGGGTGGGGTGGAACGCCGGGCTGACCCACGGCGGAAAGGGGGACAAATAGGGTTGACTGGGTGTCGAAGGCGCGCCGAAGGGCGTTGAGGGTTGAAGCACAGGGCCCGCTCAGCCCACGGGGCGCACTCGCCATCGCGGCAGCCGACCACGGGCGGACGTTCCGCCTGGCGGTTGGGCATGGGACGGAACGTCCAGGACAATGGTTTGTATCGATAAAAGCTGGCACCGGGTTACGGCTGCGTCAAGACACGTGCGGGAAACTGTTTGGTCGCAGTGCCGCGACGCCACGAGGCCTGGATTGTGCCATCCGGGAAACCGGCTGCTGAGACTTCGGCGGACAGTAGGTGGTGGCGTCGGAAGACGTCAAGGGGGTCTGGCGCGGTGCCCCCGAGCGGCCTCCAGATACGAGGAGGGGCCGGGGAAGGGAGGGTGGCTCCCGGCGGCCAATAGTTTCTGCACCTCTCTTGACACGCTCGTAACGCGATGTCAATTTTTATCGATACAAACCCTCTGCTCACACCGCCCCTGGAGTACACCTGTGGCCACCGCCACCGCGATCATCAGCCTCGACATCGAGGGTCCGAAGATCAGCCGCCACGTCTACGGACACTTCGCCGAGCACCTCGGCCGCTGCATCTACGACGGCTTCTGGGTCGGGGAGGACTCGCCGATCCCCAACGAGGGCGGCATCCGCCTCGACGTCGTGCAGGCCCTGCGGGCCCTGAGCATCCCCAACCTGCGCTGGCCCGGCGGGTGTTTCGCCGACGAGTACCACTGGAAGGACGGCATCGGCCCCCGCGACCAGCGCCCCAAGATGGTCAACACGCACTGGGGCAACGTCGAGGAGAACAACCACTTCGGCACCCATGAGTTCATGGCCCTGTGCGAACTGCTCGGCACTGAGCCGTACATCAGCGGCAACGTCGGCTCCGGCACCGTGCAGGAGATGAGCGAGTGGGTCGAGTACCTCACCCGTGACGGCGACAGCCCCATGGTGCGGCTGCGCAAGGCCAACGGCCGCGAGGAGCCCTGGCGGGTGAAGTTCTGGGGCATCGGAAACGAGACCTGGGGCTGCGGCGGCAACATGCGCGCCGAGTACTCCGCCGACCTGGCCCGCCAGTACGCCACGTACTGCCGCGACCACGGCGACAACAAGCTCTACCGCATCGCCTCGGGCGCGTCCGACGACGACTACAAGTGGACCGAGACGCTGATGCAGCAGATCAGCTGCTTCGGCTGCGAGGCCACCCCGCGTAACTTCTTCCAGGGCCTGTCCGTGCACTACTACACGATCGCCGGCCCCTGGGAGGCGAAGGGCAGCGCCACCGTCTTCGACACGGACGACTACTACCGGACGATGGTCTCCGCCCAGAAGATCGACCGTATCCTCACCGGCCACTCCACGGTCATGGACTGCTACGACCCGGGCCGGAAGGTCGGCCTGGTCCTGGACGAGTGGGGCACCTGGTGGGACGTCGAACCGGGCACCAACCCCGGTTTCCTGTACCAGCAGAACACCCTGCGCGACGCACTCGTGGCGAGCACGCACTTCGACATCTTCCACAAGCATGCCGACCGCCTGTACATGGCCAACATCGCCCAGACCGTCAACGTCCTGCAGGCGATGGTCCTCACTGACGGCGACGCGCTGGTCCTGACCCCGACCTACCACGTGTTCGAGATGAACAAGGGCCACCAGGACGCCGCCTCGCTCGCCGTGCATCTGCGTACCGACGACGCCAGCCGCCCGGTGGGGGACGCCGAACTGAACACCCTGTCCGCCTCGGCCAGCGTCAAGGACGGAACCGTCCTCATCTCGCTGTCCAACCTCGACGCCGAGGAGCCCGCCGAGGTGACGCTCGACCTGCGCGGCGCTTCCATCGGTGAGCCGACCGCGCGTCTCCTGACGGCCGATCGGCTCCAGGCCCACAACAGCGCCCAGGCACCGGGAGCGGTCTCCCCGCGCCCCTTCGACGACCTGAAGGTCACCGACCGGGGCCTGGCCCTGACGCTGCCGCCTCACTCGTTCCTCACCGTCCAGGCCTCGCTGGCCTGACCAGCACCACCATCCATGACGACAAACAACCGAGGAGTTACGAGGGCGATGAGTGAATCCGCGAGACCCGTCGAGACGGTTGTCGAGGTGGACGCGGCGGCACGGGGCACCGCCATCTCGCCCGATCTGTTCGGGGTGTTTTTCGAGGACCTCAACCACGCGGCGGACGGCGGTCTCTACGCCGAGCTGGTGCAGAACCGGTCGTTCGAGTACACGCCCGCCCACCGGCCGGAATGGCACGCTCTGACCGCCTGGGACCTATTGGAGCGAGACGGCGCCGCCGGGTCGGTCTCGGTTGCCGTCGAAGCGCCGCCGCACCCGGCCAATCCGCATTACGCGGTGCTGCGCACCACCACGGCCAGTACGGCCGGACGCGGGGCAGGGCTACGCAACGAGGGCTTCGACGGCGTGGCCGTACGGGAGGGCGAACGCTACGACGTCAGCCTCTTTGCCCGCCTGGCAGACGGCACCGCGGACCGTCTGGTGACGCAGATCGAGAGCCGGGACGGCAGCCGGGTGTACGGCCGGGCGGAGCTGGGTCCGGTGCACGGGTCCTGGGAGCGGCACTCAGCGGTGATCACGTGTGAGGTGACGGACCCGGAGGCCAGGTTCACCGTGGTGGCGGGCGGGATCGGCACCGTACATCTGGACCTGGTCTCGCTCTTTCCGCAGAGCACCTTCCGCGACCGGCCGGGCGGCCTGCGCGCCGACCTGGCTCAGGCCATCGCGGACCTGAAGCCGAAGTTCGTACGTTTCCCGGGCGGCTGCCTCGCGCACGGAGTGGGGCTCGGCAACATGTACCGCTGGCCCGAGACCGTCGGGCCACTGCAGTCGCGCCGGCAGCAGCGCAACCTGTGGGGCTACCACCAGTCGATGGGCCTGGGCTACTACGAGTACTTCCAGTTCTGCGAGGACATCGGCGCCAAGCCGCTGCCCGTCGTACCGGCCGGCGTCTGCTGCCAGAACACCGAGCCGACCGGCCAGGTCGGCATCCCCGAGGAGGAGATGCCCGACTACATCGACGAGGTATTGGCCCTGGTGGAATGGGCCAACGGCCCCGCCGACTCCCGCTGGGGCGCCCTGCGCGTGGCCTCCGGGCACCCCGAGCCCTTCGGTCTCGAATACCTGGGGGTCGGCAACGAGGACACCATCACCGACACGTTCCGCGACCGCTTCTCCCGCATCCACGACGCGCTGCGCGAGCACCACCCCGAGATCACGGTCGTCGGCACCGTCGGCCCCTCGCCCACCGGCGAGGACTGGGAGAAAGGCTTGGCGTTCGCCCGGGAGAGGAGCGTCCCGGTCGTCGACGAACACTCGTACAAATCCCCGCGCTGGTTCCTGGAGAGCACCGGCCGCTTCGACGCGATGGACCGCGGGGGCCCGCACCTGTACATCGGCGAGTACGCGGCCCGGGACAACGACATGCGCAGCGCCGTCGCCGAAGCGACCTACATGATCGCCATGGAGCGCAACGGCGACGTCGTCCGGCTGGCCTCCTACGCGCCGCTGCTCGCCAAGCGCGGCCACACCCAGTGGCTTCCGGACCTGATCTACTTCGACAACACGAAAGTCTGGCCCACCCTCAACTACCACGTCCAGCGCATGCACTCGGTGAACTCGGGCGACACCGCCCTGCCCGTCACCGTCGTCGGAGCACCCCAGGCGCGGCCCGTCCCGGAGCCGGCCCGGCACAGTGTCCACATCGGTACGAGTCACGGCACCCGCGCCGAGTTCACCGATGCGCGCGTCGGCCCGCTGGGCGCCGACGCGGCACCTGCCCCGGATTTCGCCGACTGGCACGCCGAGTTGGGCCATTGGAAGCCGGGGGACGACGGCCGCATCCGGCAGACGGCGCACGGAACAGACGCCAGGCTGGTCCTGACGGACGCCGTGGACGGACCGTCGTACGCCTTCTCCGTGCGGGCCAGGAAGAACAGCGGCGGCCAGGGGTTCACCATCGGCTTCGCCAGGACTTCCCCCGGCAACTGGTACCAGTGGTCGGTCGGCGACTGGCTCAATCGTGGCATGCGACTCCAGCGCGTGGACGACGGTGTGCTGCACGACCTCAACGACTCGGTGGACGGCCCCGTCGAGACCGGTCGCTGGTACGACCTGCGGGTCGAAGTGGACGGCCGGCGCATCCGCTGCTACCGCGACGGTGAGCTGATCCACGACTTGGAGGACGACCCGGCGCCCCCGGAGGTCTTCGCCGTCTCAGCCGTCCGCGACAGCTCGGCCGGTGACGTGATCGTCAAGATCGCCAACTCGACGTCCGAGCCCGTCATCGTTCATCTCCGTCTGACCGGCGCAGAGGTCGTCACCGGTTTCGAGCGGACCGCGCTCGCCGCACCTCCACACGCCACCAGCATGTTCGGGACCGCCCCGGCCACCCCCGTCGAGGACCGGCTGCCCGGGCCGGTCTGCGACATCCCGCCGCACTCCTTCACCGTTCTCCGCACCCGTCCAGAAGAAGATCAGGAATAGTTCAGCCATGACCCTATCCGCGCGAGCGATCCCCGAACGACGCCTGCGTCCGCCGATGACGTACCCGCTACGCCGCCGTATTCGCCCTCGCCGACAGCCCCAGGCAGGTCACCGTGGCGCTCGGCTCCATCGGTGGCCGCAGCGACGATCACGTCCGGAACTGTGGACCCGCACCGGCACGACTCACGACGGCCAATGCCTGCCGACCGACCTCCCCGCATACGGCGCGGCCCTCTACCGCCTCGCACCGCCCGACCCCCACCCGCTGTCGCAGGGCTGAGGTGTAATGGGGAGGGGTGTCCTGAGACCGCATACCGAGGGGCGAACGTGGCAACGATCCAGGACGTGGCGATAGCGGCCGGAGTCTCGGCCATGACCGTCTCGAACGTCATCAATGACCATCCCAATGTACGCAAGGCGACGCGGGAGAAGGTCCTCGACGCGATGGCCCGGCTCGACTACCGCGTCAACGTGGCGGCCAGAAATCTGCGCAAGGGCCGCACCGGCACCATCGGTCTCGCTGTCCCCGAGGTGGACAGCCCCTACTACGGACAGTTGGCCGCTGCCATCATCGCCGCTGCCGAGCGGTACAGCCTGCGGGTGTGCATCGAGCAGACCGGTGCGTCGAGGGAGAACGAACTGGACGCGCTGTCCCTGTCGCGCAACCGGCTCTACGACGGGCTCATCCTCAGCACCGTGGGTATGGGGCCGGCCGACGTCGAACTGCTCAAGGTGGCCTACCCGGTGGTCATCC
The DNA here is from genome assembly GCF_055578365.1 of Streptomyces sp. NPDC033131. Classification (NCBI taxonomy): domain Bacteria; kingdom Bacillati; phylum Actinomycetota; class Actinomycetes; order Kitasatosporales; family Streptomycetaceae; genus Streptomyces; species Streptomyces sp. NPDC033131. The sequence continues at coordinate 387,455 of NZ_JBVIPA010000001.1, read as the reverse complement.
TGGGCGAGCGGATCTTCGGCGGCCCCGTCGACCACGTGGCCATGCCCAACGTCGACGGGGCACAGGCGGCCACCCAGCACCTGATCGAGCGGGGCTGCCGCCGTATCGCGATGGTGCGCGGGCCGGTGGGGGAGGAAGTCGACGTGTCCAGCCTCCGCTTCACGGGCTACCAGAAGGCGCTGCGGAGCGCCGGCCTGCCTCTGGGCCCCGACCTCGTGCAGAGCATGGAGACGCTCACCATGCGCGCGGGTGCGCGATGCGCCAGGGAGATGGTGCACGGCGGGCTCGACTTCGACGGCGTGTTCTGCGTGACCGACACCGTGGCCATGGGCGTGCTGCGCGGCCTGGCCGACGCCGGGGTACGGGTGCCGGAGCATGTAAAGGTGATCGGCTTCGACAACGTCGAGGAGAGCGAGTTCCTCGTCCCCTCGCTGTCCACCATCGATCCGGACCACGACACGATGGCGCGACGGGCGGTCGACCTGCTGGCCGGGCGGATCGAGCAGACCGAGCCCGGGGCGGACCACGAGGAGTTCATCAGCCACTTCTCCGTGGTGATCCGGGAGTCGACGGGCGGCTGAGCCCGGCCGGCTCACTCCGGCGCCTCGTCGGGTGGCCGGAGTAAGCGGGCTGTCGCTGCTCGGTCTCGGGACGTTCTCGGTCATGAGGCAGACGAATCAGGAGGTGTGTCCGAAAACGGGGCGATGCCGGGTCGTGCGAGCGGCGGGCACTCCCGCGCCGAGCCGCTTTAGTTTGATCACGGGCGGCTCGCCCGCGAGCTCGATCGACGACGTGTGCCGCACCAGCGCGCCGAGTACGGCCTGCGCCTCCAGACGGGCCAGCCCCTGGCCTGCGCAGCCGTGGACGCCATAGCCGAAGCCGACGTGGTCGACCGGGTTGCGGCGGACGAGGAACTCGTCGGGGCGCTCCCACTTGCGTTCGTCCCGGTTGGCCGAGGCCCAGGACAGCAGGACTTTGGCGTCGGCGGGGATGATGATGCCCTCGATGTCCACCGGCTGGGTGGTGCGCCGGAAGAATCCCTGTGCGGGGGACTCCAGCCGCAGTGACTCCTCGAACGCCGGTCCGAGGAGTGCCGGTTCCGCGCGCACCTCCTGGTATGCCTCGGGATGCTGGGCGAAGAGGAGGATCGTGTCGCCGATGCCGTTGATGGTGGTGTCCATGCTCGCGACCACGTACGCGGACAGCAGGGGCACCACTGAGGCCGGCTCGAGCTCTCCCCGGTCCGCAGCCTCGTAGACGGCGGCGGCCCAGCCGTCCGGGCGGAGGTTCTCCGGCACCATCACCGTGTTCGGATATTCGAACATTTGGCCGACAAAGGGCAGGGATGCCTGGGCGCGGGCGTTGAACGGGCCGAAGGTGTTCGACTCGGTGATGGACCGGTCCGTCGGTCGTCTGCATGACCCGGATGCCCGATTCGCCGGTGGGGGCGAAATGCGTCGGGTAGCCGCTGAAGGTCTTCGGCAGGCGTTCGGAGAGCAGCGCCGTGATCCGCGCTCCGTGGTGGGGGACGTCCTGCGGGTGTAGGAAGATCTGCAGGCGGGGCCCCCATTCGTGGTCGGCGGAGCGGGCGGTGTCGAATCCCTGGACTTCCGAGCCGCTGCCGAGGCGGGCGGCGGAGTGCGTAATCCCGGGGGCGGCCTCGTCCAACAGAGGCCGTACGGCGATGGCGCCGCAGACCATCGACATGCAGTCCACGTCCAACGCGTACTTCCAGACCGCCCTGAACGTGAAGGACATCCTCACAGTCGTCAACATGCAGTACTACAACAGCGGTTCCATGCTGGGCTGCGACGGCAAGGTGTACAGCCAGGGCTCGGTGGACTTCCTGACGGCCCTGGCCTGCATCCAGCTGGAGGGCGGACTGGCTCCGTCACAGGTGGGCCTGGGAGTGCCGGCCTCACCGAGCGGCGCGGGGAGTGGATATGTGGCGCCCTCCGTGGTGAACAGCGCGCTGGACTGCCTGACGAAGGGGGCGGGCTGCGGTTCCTTCAAGCCGGCTCGGACCTACCCGGAGCTTCGGGGCGCGATGACCTGGTCGACCAACTGGGACGCGGCCGCGGGGAACGCGTGGTCCAACGCGGTGGGGCCACACGTGCACGCACTGCCGTGACCGACCGCTTCCGGGCGGGAACCCTGGGGCCGGGCGGTGCCGTGTGCTGCCGGCCGGTGCCGTGTGCTGCCGGCCGGTGCCGTGTGCTGCCGGCCGGTGCCGTGTGCTGCCGGCCGGCCCCAGGGCCGGGTCGACGTCGGCTCGGACCCGGACTTGAACCCGGCCCCGGACCCGGACTCGGACTCGGACTCGGACCAGGCTCGGACTGGGGCTCGTCGGGATTCAGGCCGTGCGTCGATCCCTGGAGACCAGCCACTGCCAACGCCGGCGCTCCGTGACGAGGCTCGCGACGACGAGGAGGGACACGAGGACCGCAGCGACGACCGGCCACACCACCCACGCGGAGATCACGGCCGCGGCGAACTGGAGCACCACGAGCAGGATCGTGACCGGACCGGGGACCGGGACGATCACCTGCGCCTTGTCTCCCGGCGTGGAGAACACGGTCGGAAGCCCGATCAGCACCACCACCGCCAACACGGCAAGCACCCACGAGTACGCGGCCAAGGCCCACGGCGTGGCCACCCAGGCGACAAGCTCCGAGGCGAAGCGCAGGGCGGACGCGGCACGGTCGTCCGGTCGTTCCACGTTCCCCCCAAGAGCTGCGTCGGCCTGCAAGGGGGGAGCTTACGACGTGTGAACGACCGTCGAGGGTGGTCAGCCTTGGGCGCTGCGGGTTTGGCCTTGCGGGCTGCGCGACTCGGGCTCCAAATGGCAAACAATAGAGAATTGAAGGTCAGGAATCCTTCCCAAACTCCGAATCCAAACGTTCGCGCCAGTCTTCATCCTCCAGCCCAGAATCCATCAGGATACCTCGCGAGTCATCACGTGCGATCTCCACTGCAAGAAGAAACCTGTCCACTTTTCCCTGACTGTGAATGAGCGTGGCTGCTACGATCCTTTCCTCAGCACCTCCCTTCAGCTCGCTTACGAGATCGAGGAGAATTTCCTCGACAGCTTGCCGATCTTCACCGGTGTAATCCTTGGCGATTCGCCGTTTTATGCGAGGGGTCAGTTCCACAATTGACACTTCTTCGTCATTACGCATCGAACGTAGCGTTCAAACGCTCGGGCCAATCCTTGCGCGCCAAGTCGGCAGCCACCAAGATGTTCCGCCAATCTCTACGAGCTTCCTGTACGGCAGTGAGGAATTTGTCCACCCTCCCCTGTGCGCACAGAAGCACAGCAGCGGCTACTCTCTCCTCGTCCAGTCCTGGCTCTAGATCCTCTACAAGTTCTAGGAGAAGTTGCTCGACAGACTGCCGGTCCCGCTCTTCATAATCTTGCGTGATTCGGTTTCTGATGCGTGTAGTTAGCATCACGAGCCCTCCTGGTCCGGCTGTCATCGAACTTAAACATCGGGCGCGAGCAAGTAGTTTCCAAATTGCACGTATCCGGCATTGTATAGCTGCTCAAGTTCGCGGTCGAATACCGTTCTACCGTACTCTCCTTGCAGATAGTCATCAATTTGCTCGGTTGCCAAGTAGACATCTCTCCGCTCGTCGATAATTTTTTGCACCCATGCTTCATTGACGTCGAGGTTCCAGGGTTGCACGTTGAGAACTTCGTGCCCCTCCCAGTCGAGAGCGGCGAGGGTATCGTCTCGGTCGCCAATTACAGCGAAAGGACCGTTCTGGGTCGAAGGCTCTCGTCTCGGTGGTTCGTCGGGGCAGGCGCTTGGAGCAAGTCCGAGGTGATCTGATGCTGTATGTGGATTGTGGACGTAAGTCGTTGCGTTGGGTGCCGGCGCGAGTCCTAGGGGGTCCGGGGTGAGGTAACGGGCGGTTCCGGGCTCGTAGTAGCGGAAGTAGTTGTAGTGCAGGCCGGTTTCGGGATCGTAGTACTGGCCCGGGAAGCGCAGGGGTGTGTAGGCGCTGCTGTTCGCGGCCCAGGCGGTTGTGCCCCACAGGGTGCTCCGTGTCCGCCAGGCGATCTCACCCTGCTCATCGATGAGTTCGCTCGGCGTGCCGACCAGGTCGGTGACGATGGCGAAGAAGCGGGAGTCGATTTCGTCCTGGGGGGCGTCCGCGGCCGTGATGCGTTCGGTCTGGGCGATGGGGCGCAGGCCCTGGTGGTCCCAGGTGAGGGTGACCGGGTTCGGTAGTTGCCGAGACGTCGCCGTCTGTTCGCACAGGGTCGTGCCGTCCCAGGTGAAGTCCACGCGTTCGGCGATGGTTTCGCCGTCGGCGGCCAGGCGGAGTTTGGCCGTGCGGCGGCCCATGGGGTCGTAGGTGTAGCGCCAGCGGGTGCCGTCCGGGGTCGTCACCGAGGTCAGGCGGTCCTCGGCATCCCACTCGTACCGCCAGGTGTCCGGCTTGCGGGACAGGCGGGTCTTCCGGCGCAGGGTGATGCGGCCGAGGGCGTCGTGTTCGTAGCGGACGTTGCCCGCGCGGGTGATGCGGGTGCCCACGTACTCACGCGCGCCTGTCGCCTCCCCGCCGGGATGGGTCGCAGGCCAGGAGCCTGAGGTCTGGTTGCCCGCTGCGTCGTAGGCGTACGTCTCCGTCCAGTTCGCCGCATGCACTGCCGTCACCCGGCCCGCCGCGTCCAGGTCGAAGCGGCGTGAGCCGGAGAGCTGGTCGTCGATGCCGGTCAGGTTGCCGTCGGCGCGGTAGGTGTACGTGCGGGACTGCACTGTGCCACCCACCGCGCCGGTCACCGACTGGGTCGTCAGACGGCCGAGTTCGTCGAATTCGTGCTCCAGGGTGACTGTCTCACCGATGTGGCGGGCCAGTTCGCGGCCGGCCACGTCGTACTGGAAGTCGATGGGCCGGCCGGAGGCCACCATGCCGGTGCGGCGGCCCGCCGCGTCGTACGACCATGTCGTGGTCGCGCCGGCCGGTGTCGTACGGCCCGTTCGGCGGCCCAGCTCGTCGTATGTGTACGTCAGCCGGCGAGCGTCGACCGTCTCGGAACGAACCCGCCCGTAGCGGTCCCGCAGCAGTGTCAGCGTGGTGCCGTCCGGGCCCGTCGCCTGGGCGAGTCGGTCGGTCATGTCGTACGCGTACGTCGTGACCTGACCGGCCGCGTCCTTTCGTAACACCCGGCCCAGCTCGTCGCGCTCGAAGGCCGTCACCTCGCCGAGTGTGTTCAGTCGGGAGGCCAGGCGGTCTGCCGCGTCGTACGTGTAGGTGAGTGTGCGGTCGTCGAAGTCCGTTTCCGTGACCAGGCGTCCGGCCGCGTCGTAGTCGTACGTCCAGGTCAGGCCCTGCGGGTTGGTGACCTTCGTCAGCCGCAGTTCCAGGTCGTGGTCGAACTCGTAGCGCACGCCGTCCGGGCCGGTTCGGGCCGTGAGGAGGTCGAAGTGGGTGTACTCGAAGGTCGAGGCTCCGCCCATCGCGTCCGTGTGGCTGGTGCAGTTGCCCTCGCCGTCGTAGGTCCAGGTCTCGGTCGTGCCGTCGGGTGCGGTACGGCGGGACAGGTGGCCTTCGGTCGTCCATTCCAGTCGGGTCACCGCGCCCGTCGGGTCCGTGATCGCGACGGGGCGGCCGAAGGCGTCGCGTTCGTAGCTCGTGAGAGCGCCGAGTGGATTCGTGATCTGGAGGGGGAGGCCTGCGCGGTCGCATACGACGGTTGTCGTGTGGCCCAGTGGGTCGGTCAGCGACGTCAGATGGCCGGCCTCGTTGTAGGTGAACCGGGTGGTCTGGCCGGAGGGGGTGGTCATCGACGTGCGGTTGCCACGTTCGTCGTACGTCTGGCGGAGAGCCGTCCCGTCCGGGTTCACCACCTTCACCGGCAGGCCGAGCTCGTTGTACTCGGCCTTCGCCTGGCGTCCGTCGGGGCGAGTCAGCGCGAGGAGGTTGCCTGTCTCGTCGTACCGGAACGTCGTGGTGTGGCCGAGAGGGTCGGTTCGGGACAGCAGGCGGTTGTAGCGGTCGCGGTCGAAGCGGGTCACCCCGCCCAGCGGGTCGGTCTCTGCGACTACTTGGCAGGCGTCGTTGACGAAGTAGCGGCGAGTGTGGCCTTCGCCAGTGGTCGCGGTGGTGACGCGCAGGCCGGTGTCCGGGTCCCTCTCGCCGTAGGAGAGGCGCAGGGCCATGTGCCCGTGTGTGCCGCCCTCGGCGATGCAGCGGTCCTGGTCGTCGTACTCGTACGTGTAGGTGCGGTTGTTGGTGTCCGTCCAGGAGGTGACGCGGCCGGACTCGTCGTACGTGAAACGCAGCGGCAGGCCCGAGGAGTTGACGACGTCGGTCAGGTTGCCGTCGGTGTAGCCGTAGCGCATCAGGTCCTGGTCGGCCGCCGGGAGGCGGAGGGCCGTGACCCTGCCCGCATCTGTGGAGACGCGGACGTCGTAGCCGGCGCTTGAGACGATCCCGAGTGGGGTGCCCTCGGCGTCGTACTCGAAGGTGATCCAGTTGCCGTTGCGGTCGTCGATCTGTTCCAGGACCGCGAGGTCGTCGCCACGGTCCGCGAAGTGCCAGACGCGGCGCGTCCGCGGATCGGTGACCGTGTAGCCGCCGTCTTCGCGGTCCAGCGGCAGGCGCGGGCCGTGACTGGGGAGCGTGGGCAGGCCGGGCGCCGGGTGCGGGTAGGCGAGGAGCAGCCCGTCCTCGGTGACGAGGACGACGCCCTCGGAGTCGATTTCGAGGCGCTGGTCGAGCGTCGAGATCCAGGACGGGCCGAACCAGCGGCCGTGGTGGCAACCCGATTCCACGCGGCGTGTGAAGACCAGGGGGAGAGCACCCGGCAGCGTCACGTCTGTCTGCGGCAGGTACATCTTCCCGGTGGTGAGGTCCACCGGGTCCGTGGGGTCTTTCCGGACCTGTTCGCGGGGATTGGCGGTGTCGTGCTCTTCGGGGCGGGTTCTCGCGGTGTCCGTCGCGGAGTTGTCGGGGACCCCTTTCGCGTCATTGCGCGCTGCCCGTTCCGCTGCCTCGTCCAGTCCCTCCCTGACAGTGGTCCGCAGTCCGCCCCGCCCCAGCCCCGTCCCCTTGGTGCCGATCGCTTCGGGCACGAGCCTGCCGCCGAACTCCAGCGGGTCCTTCTTGAAGTCCTCCCAGGCCGTCTTCACCGCACGTTCCGGATGCGCGGCTGTGGAGATGAGGCCCGACAGCGTCATGCTGACGTTCTGGGCGAAGGCGGCCGGGTGGGTGAGGTTGTACGGGTCCATCGGATTCAGACCGCGGCCGAAGTTGATCAGGCCCGCGGTGCCCTTGGCCACACCACCCACGAAATGGGTGAGCTCGGTCCGGACGGCGCCGAGGCCGTCGTCCCAGCCGGACTTCAGACGGTCGAGGGGCGGCGGTTCGGCGGGTGCATGGGCGAGGGCGGCACGGACCGACGACGCGGCGGTGCCGGCGGCGTCGTTGCGCTGGCGGCGGGCCTCACCGAGGATCTCCTTGGCGCGTGCGACGGCGGCCTTGTCGTCGGCTTCCCTGCCCGCGTTGTAGAGGTTGATGGCGTCCCGGGCCTGACCCTGTGCCCACTCGACGGTGTCCGCATACGCCGTCAGGGCCCTGGCCGCCTTGTCGCAGGCGTCCGCCGCGTGCAGCCACTTGACCGGATGCATGGCGAACTTCTCTCGGAAGGTCTCGGCGGCCTCGCCCCTCCAGGCCGAGGAGTCCAGCTTGCGCATGCCCTGGCCCACGGCGTCGAAGGCGGTACGGAAGTCCTTCAGATGGCCGGCCGTCTTCCTGATGTCGGCCGGATCACCGTGAATCAGCTGCGTGGGCTGATCCGTCCGGCCGAGCTGCTGCTCGTCCGGGGTGGCCCCGAGGTCGGATGCGATGCTGTCACCGGCGGCATCGACCTTGTCGGCCCAGCCGTGGACGCCCATGTCGTCCAGACGGTCGCTGACAGCGGTCGCACCCTTGTCGACGCCCTCGCCCACCATCTTTTTGCCTGCGTCGAAGCCGTCCTCCAGCTTGCCCACAGCGGAGTTGGCGAAGTCCCCGATCCCCATCAGCCGGCGTCCCCGCCCTGCCGGTTCTGCTCCCCTGTCCTGGCCTGATCCTCGGGGTTCTCCGGGCCCAGCCCCGGCGGAGCGACCACGGGCGAGGTCATGACGTCCCGACCGGTGTCCTTCCAGCCCTGCTCACTGTTCTCCCACGCCTGGTCGAAGGAGCCCGCGCTGTAGTCGGGATTCGCGAATGCGGTGGCCTGGTTCACTTCCTGCCAGCTCATCCGCGTGACGTCGTCCTCGGAGGCGTACGGATTGCCCGTCGTCGAGTTGGCGACGATCTTCATCGCACCCTCGACGTACTGATCCGTCTCGTAGTACGTCCCCGCCGAAAGACCCACACCCTCCGCGAAGTTGTTCCCCTCCGCGACCAGCGCCCGCACACCCCACTCCCAGCGCTCGCAGAACGACTCGAAAGCCGACGCCACCTCGCCATGCCCCAACTTCAACCCCGAGAGCCGCAGTTCCGAGAAGCCACGGCCGACCCCGGCGAGACTGTCGATGCCGAGTTCCCTGAGCTCTTCCAAAGTCAGCGTGATGCCCTTGGCGATCTCACCGAGCCCGACGGCCTGCAGATCCTTACCGCCGTCCCCCGTCCCGCCTGCGCCCCCGCTCACCGCGACCCCTTCTCGTACATCGCCGTCGTCTCCGCATCCACAGCCGCCGCGTCCGGCACGATCCCCACGACCGGCGGGAACAGCACGCCCTCGTCCTCACTCCCCACATCCAGCGCCACCCCGCACGGGACACCCACCGCCGGGACAGCCACATCGAGCAACCGCGCGCCCAGAACCCGGCGATACGCCCACTCCCGCGCGCCCTCGCCCCTTGCGATGGCGAACCGAGCCAGCGCCGACTCGTCCGAGAAGGCGTAGATCCAACGGATCCCGCCCTGGTCCCCGGTCAGCGGTGACCCGTCCTCGGCGACCGGCACAAGTACGGCGGTACGACGGAACTCGCCGAGCAGCGCGGCGAACTCACGGCGTCTACGCGCAGCTCCATCCGGTTCTGACGAGGTGGCGTCCCCGCTGGTGGGCGTCCCGGAAAGCCCGTCGAAGGTGGTTGGCGGCAACGATTGATCCACTGGCGGAACGTCTGCCTCTGGTCGACTCTCGCCTTCTGTGCCCGGTGCCGTCATCTCGACGTAGTCGGACAAGCGGGACCTGGGTACGTGCCCGGCTGCCGCGTCGCTTCCCCCTGGATCCGCCACGTCGGGATCATCACACCCGTATCTTGCAGGTCGCAACGCGGACACACGAACGAGGGATCAGAATGGCCGGTAGGCGACGGCAGAAGTGGTGGAATGCTGGACTCGACTATCAGGCAGAGCAGTTGCGGGTGTCGATAAGGTGCTTCATCGGCCATTGATCACCCACGGAGAGTTTGTGGACACACCGCTGCCCATGCCCCCTCACCAGCAGCAGCACCCGGCGTACGCGCCTCCGATGCCGACGCAGCACTACCTGTACGCCGGACTGGCACTCATGGGAGCCGTGTCCGGGCCCGGCCGCGTATGTGAGGTGCGTGGACACGCGCCCGCCGCCGCGGTAACCACCCCAGACGCTCACGGTGGGGTCGTGCGCCCGGAACAACGGTTCCTGGAGTGCCCAGGATCTGAGGCTGGTGGCTTGCGGTTCGTCCGACGCGGAGATCGAGGTGCCGGAGCCCGGGGCGGAAGGGTGCGCGGCCGGGGACTATCTCGCCGCGCTGGAGTACAGCGCGGATGGTGTGACGTCGCTGTGGGTCCCGTGGGGCGGTGAGCGGGGGATGACATTGACGCCACGTATCAAGCGGCGTATCGCCGGTGACTACGTGCCGGAGGATCGGCAGGCTGTCGAGGAGCTGCTGTCGAGTCTCGCATCCGACTTGGAAGGAGAGGGTCACAGCAAGCCGGAGAGGGTTATTGCGGCGAGCCTCCTGAACGCAAGGGGGGACGTAGACCGACTTCTGAGCTCAGCACAACGTGCTCTCATCGACTTTCGGGACGTCTTGATGGGTTCCGGTCTTGAGCACGACGATTGGCCCGAACGGCTGGATCAAGAGTTCGGCACGGATTTCTGAGGATGTTTTATGTCTTTCGGCCCTCCCCCCGCCGGATTCGGGTCCCCCGTATCGCCCGCCTGGACCGCCCCGAGCGATGTCGAGCAGTCGCTGCTCGGTGCCAAGTCGCGTGGGGACTGGGCGGCGTACTTCGCCACCCTCGCGGAGAACCGGCTGTTCTTCGAGGTACGGCGGGACAAGGTGGACGCCGGAGAAAGGGGGACGTGCCCGGTGTTCGGGCACGATCCGCGAACCGGCGGTCCGATCTGGGCCGTGTACACCGCCGGAATGCTTCCCGCTCCGGAGCCGTACCGGGTTTTCAACTGGAACACCCTCAAGTGGTTCGCCCGGGTGTGGGTGCCGACCGATCCGCCGGTGATCGTGGTCAATCCGGGCAGCCCGTGCGAGGCGTTCCTCCCCGCCGCGCCGCCGCACTCCGCGGCCTGGGCGCAGTACTCGCGAAGTGAAGGCGATCCAGAACCCTCCTTGCGTCTGCGCACGCTCAGCGTCGGTGGCCCGCTGCGCGGACCTGTCGCCCACGGCCTTGCCTGCGGCGCCCTCCTCTGCGTCAACAACGGTTCCTGGTGGAACGCCATGGCCTGGCACGGCACCGGCTATCCCAACGAGCGCAGGCGTCTCCGCGAGTGGTGGGGCATCACCACTCGGGAGGAATGGCTTTCCGCTCTTCGGGGCCTGGTCGCCTGCGAATCGCACAGCTCCGTCTGGGAGTTCGCGCTCGGCCTGCGCCGGACCATCGCGCGTGATTTCGGGGGACACGTCGACGTCGGTTACTGGCGTCAGGCCGCCGCCAAGGTCATTCGCGCCCGGGACGAGGGCTCGACCGTGGTCACCGCCGACGGTGTCACCAAGATCGAGCCACGGCCCGAATCCGAGACCGAGGCCCGGATAGCGGGGGTGCAGCGGCTCATCGGACGGATCACTCGCTACGAGGCTCGGATGCGCGCCGACGGAGTGCTCGACGAGAACCGGTACATCGGCTCCGTCGAGGCCTGGGATCTCGGACGGGCCTCGAAGATGGCCCGGTGGGGGCTGGGGGCCCGGTTCGGGAGTGTGCAGGAGGCCGAGGCCGCCGTCGTCGAGGCCGGCCGGACGGCGGCCCTGTCGTACAAGTCGTGGCAGGACTTCTCCGCCGGCTACATCCTCGGGCGGTGCCTGCACTTCGACGACGAGGAGTTCGGGCAGTGGTACACCGACATGGTCGAGGCCCATCGGATCCTGATGTCCGACCCCGGTAGCCCCTGGCTCAACATCCCCTTCCGGTAGGCCCTCCGGTCCGTACGACGCCGCGCCCGTCTGGCCCGCCCGGCGCTGGCCATCCATGAACCGGGCCGCGAACGTGCTGAGTTCGGGTACCGCCCCTCCTGAATCCCGCCGACCACCGACCACCGACCACCGACCCGCGACGCGGGACCCATGACCCGTAGCAGCCGCCACCACCGCCCGTTGGTGCAAACCACCGCGCCGCAGCTCTCGCGGCTTCGCCTCGACCACAATCCGCAGGAGTGGCCCTCCAGTTGGACCCCTGCCGTCATCAACGCCTCACCGGAGGCGCATCTGCGGGACGGAGTGCCTAGTGACCGGGTTCACCTTCACAGCCTCTGACATTTCTTTACATGGCCCTTACATCTCCTTAGACTCTCTTCGTTTGCCACTGCGACGTGTGTTTACTAGGGGGATTCGTGAGACCCATGCAAGATTTACCCTCTCCTGCGGAGAGAGGGCGGATATGGCACGAGAAGAGCGGAAGCCTGCGCTGGACAGCAGGCGGGCTCGCTGTGCTGATGGTGACGGCCGCACTGCAGAGCACGGCACTGGCCGCTCCCGCCCAGGAGCAGACGAAGGCCCCCAAGCCGCAGACCGCGGCCGACGCGGCAGACATCCCCTCGGCGAGGGTGGCGGCCCGGCTCTCGGGCAAGCGGGTCGAGGCGCTCTCGGAGCGTACTGAGACGTCGAAGACCTGGGCGAACAAGGACGGCAGCCTGACGACGGAGCTGTCGGCCGGGCCGGTCCGCTTCGAGCGGGACGGCAAGTGGGTCGCCGTGGACGTGAAACTGCGGGAGACCGGCCAGGGCGTGGAGCCGGTGGCGCACCCCAACGGGCTGCGCCTGGCGGGGAAGACCGGCACGGTCGCGAAGTCCCTGCGGGCGGGGCAGCGGCAGAAGGCTGTCGACCTGGTGACCCTTGGGGAGGGGAGTGAGCAGATCACCCTCCAGTGGAAGGGCGGCCTGCCGGAGCCGAAGCTGGATGGCACGCGAGCGGAGTACGTCAACGCCGTGCCCGGCGCGGACGTCGTGGTCGAGGCCACCCGTACGGGCTTCGAGCAGTACGTCGAGATCAAGAAGAAGCCCGCTGCTGACGGCTACGCGTACACCCTGCCGTTGACCGCCAAGGGCCTCAAGGTGAAGCAACTGCCTGACGGCAGCGTGATGTTCACCGACAAGAAGGGCAAGAAACGGGCTGTCATGCCCGCGCCAGTGATGTGGGACTCCACCGTCGACAAGCGGTCCGGCGAACACACACGCCGCGTGCCGGTGGCGATGAAGGTGGTGCGGAAAGGTTCCTCCGTCGATCTCGTGGTGACCCCGGACGCGAAGTTCCTCGCTGACCCGGACACCAAGTACCCGGTGACGGTCGACCCGTCCACCTCCTCGCTGTCCAACGTCTTCGACACGTACGTGCAGCAGGGCGAGACGGTCGACTGGTCGTCCGACACCGAACTGGACCTGGGCAACCCGGGTACGACCAACTCCGACGGCACACCGCGCACCGCGCAGTCCTTCATCTCCTGGAACACCACGCCGATCCAGGACGCACTGGTGCTGGACGCCAAGCTGTCCCTGTGGAACTTCCACTCCGGCAACAACGTGGACTGCAAGGCGTACCCGTGGGAAGTCTGGGCGTCGGGCGCGGCCTCCACCTCCAGCCGGTGGACCAACCGCCCCACCATGACGACGAAGAAGGCCACCTCCACCGAGACTCGGGGCAACTCCTCCTGCACCACGCAGCCCGATGGGTGGATCAACGCTGACGTGACCACCCTGACCCAGGAGTGGGCATCGGCGAACGCCACACGCGGACACATGGGCCTGCGGGCCACCAGCGAATCCGTTGTCGCGCAGTGGAAGCGGGTCAACTCCGCCAACGCCGCGTCGAACCCGCCGAAGCTGGTCGTGAACTACAACTACCGGCCGCGCACGGGAACGAAGCAGGAGGCCGGACCTCCGTACTTCTCCTACAGCGGCGCGTACACGGTGAACACGACCACGCCGACGCTTCGTGACACCTTCGTCGACGCCGACGGCGACAAGGTCAACGGCACCTTCCAGATCTACGACAACGCCACCAACACGCAGGTCGGCGATGTCATCGTGTCGAAGTACGTGCCCTCCGGGCAGGTTGCCCCGGTGACCGTTCCGGCCGGTGTGCTGAGCAACGGCAAGACGTACAAGTTCCGCACCAGCCCTTATGACGGGACGCACTACAACAGCGGCTGGTCGGCGTGGAAGACCTTCACGGTCGACACCTCCGCCCCCTCTGCACCGTCGAAGATCGTCTCCACGGCTTATCCGAGCGGCCAGTGGGTCAAGGGCGCGGGACAGACCGGGACGTTCACCGTCACGCCGCCCGCTGCCGACCACAACTGGCTGGAATGGTCACTGGACGGCCTGACCTGGACGAAGGTCTCCACGGGTGGTTCGACGGCGGACAAGGGCATCGTCATCGCCCCGCCGAAGAACGGCACCCACACCCTCCAGGTACGGGCCGTGGACAAGGCCGACAACAAGTCCGAGGCGGTCGAGTACGTCTTCCACGCCGGTCCGGGTGGTTTCATCCAGCCGGGCGAGGCCGAGCGCACCGCGCGCAGGCTGCCCCTGGTCGCCGAGGCCGACGCGGCCAAGTACGACGCCGTGTCCTTCTCCTGGCGCCGCTCCGAGGCCGACCCCTGGGTGAAGATCCCCGTCGCGGACGTCACCGCCGGCGGCACGGCCCTGACCAGTTGGCCCGTACCGCTCACCGGCGGCAAGAACGCGCCCTTGACCTGGAACGCGACGAGCACCGTCGATCCTGACGGCAGTGTTCAGATCAAGGCGGACTTCACCGGCGCCAACTCCGCTTCCGGCAGCACCGAGCCACTCACCGTGGTCGTCGACCGCACCGCGGACGGAGCCGCTGCCGACGAGGTCGGCCCCGGCTCGGTGAACCTGCTCACCGGCGACTACACGCTCTCCGAGACGGACGCCTCCTTCTTCGAGCTGTCGGTCAGCAGGACCGCTTCCTCCCGGACCCCGGACGCCGCCACCGCCCAGACCGGGCAGGCGTCGATCTTCGGCAAGCAGTGGGTGTCCGGCACGGTCGCCGAAGCGACCGAGTCCGACTACTCCCACATCCGCCGGATCTCTGACACAGCGGTCGTCGTGGTGGACTCCGACAACGAGGAGACGCACTTCACCGCGAACACCGCGAAGACCGGCTGGGTCCCCGAGCCGGGCGCGGAGGACCAGACCCTCAAGGGCAGCGTCAGCGGCACCTTCACCCTGTCCGACACCGAGGGCACGGTCACCGAGTTCACCAAGCCCGATTCCGCGGCGGACACGTGGCAGGTCTCCAGCACCCTGCTGGACGGGCTGTCGGGCTCGACCACGACCGTGATCTCCGAGACGGTCACCGTCGACGGCAAGAAACTGGCCCGGCCAAAGCGAATCCTCGCCCCCACGTCCGCGGCGACCGCCGCGACGTGCACCGCGACCCCGACCACCAAGGGCTGCCGGGCACTGGAGTTCGTCTACGCGACGACCACCACCGCCACCGACACCGGCTACGGCGACTACAGCGACCAGGTCAAGGAGATCCGCCTCTGGTCCACCGAGCCTGGTGCGTCGGCGGCCACCTCCAAGTCCGTACAGATGTATCTCTACGACGGCACCGGCCGGCTTCGTCAGACGTGGCACCCGCAAATCTCGCCCTCGCTGAAGACCGAGTACGCCTACGACAGCGCGGGCCGTGTCACCAAGGTCACCCCGCCCGGAGAGCTGCCCTGGACCTTCACCTACGGCAAGGCGGGATCCAGCAGCGCCGCCGGAGAGGGCATGCTGCTCAAGGCGTCCCGGCCCGGTCTGCAACAGGGCAGCGCCGACACCGTCTCCGGTGAGGCCGTCACGAGCATCGTCTACGACGTGCCGCTGACGGGTGCCAGTGCCCCCTACAAGCTGGGCGCGAGCGAGGTGAAGGCGTGGGGGCAGACCGATGCCCCGACCGACGCGACGGCGGTCTTCCCCGCCGACTCCGTCCCCGCGTCCCACTCGGGTGACGCGCTGAGCGCGTCTTCCTACGCCCGTGCGGAGGTCAGTTATCTGGGAGTCTCCGGACGCTCGGTCAACTCCGCCACCCCGGGCGGGCACATCAGCACCACCGAGTACGACCGGTTCGGGAACACCGTCCGTGAACTGACGGCGGCCAACCGGGCGCTCGCCCTGGGCATCTCCGCCGCGGACCGCGCGGCACAGGCGGAGCTCGGCATCGCCTCCCTGCCCACGGCCGAGCGTGCCGAGCTGCTGACCACGCGCTCCCTCTACAGCGAGACCGGCACTCGAGAGCTGGAGGAGTTCGGCCCGCTGCGGCGCGCCGATCTGACCGCCGATCTCAAGTCCGGCACCACGACGCTCGTAGCCGCGGGGAACCCGGTCACCGCACGCTCCCGGACGGTCAACGAGTACGACACGGGCCGCCCCACGGACGGCTCAGCCACTATCAAGGACCAGGTCACCAAGGTGACCACGGGTGCGCAGGTTAGGGAGCACCCGACCGTCCACGCGGAGACCCGGGTCGTCCAGACGGAGTACGACTGGGCCAGAGGAATGCCGGTGAAGTCCGTTCAGGACCCCGCCGGACTGGCCATCACCACCACGACCGAGTACGACGCCCTGGGCCGGGTCGCCAAGACCATGAACACCGGCAGCACCGGCACGGACGCCGGCACGGTCGTGACCGCCTACTGGTCCGCCACCGGCACGGGCACCTGCGCCGGCCGCCCCGAGTGGGCGGACCTGGTCTGCTCCGTCGGACCCGGCGGAGCTGTCACAGGAGGCGGCTCCAACCCCAGCCAGCTGCCGGCCACCACCACCGAGTACGACTGGTGGGGCAACGCGGCCAAGGGAACGGAGACGGCCAACGGCGTCACCCGCACCACGACCACGTCGTACGACGCGGCAGGGCGCCCGACCACGGTGAAGGTCAGCGGCGGCAGCGGCCAGGCGGTTCCCGAGACCACCACCGAGTACGACCCGGCCACCGGGAAGGAGACGAAGACCACTTCGCCCACGGGCGGCACCATCACCCGGGCCTACGACAAACTCGGCCGCCAGATCTCCTACAGCGACGCCGACGGCGGAAAGACCACCACCGAGTTCGACCTGCTCGACCGCCCGGTCAAGGTCACCGACACCGTTCCGTCCACCGTCACCTACACCTACGACCACACCGCCGAGCCGCGCGGTCTGGCCACGAGGACCACCGACTCCATCGCCGGTGCCTTCTCCGCCACCTATGACGCGGACGGCTCCGTCACCACGGAGAAGCTGCCCGGCGGCTACACGCTCACCGTCACGGAGGACACCACCGGCGCGCCTGTCGACCGCACCTACACCCGCGACAGTGACGGCACCGTCGTGATGTCGGACGCGGTGACCGAATCAGTTCACGGCCAGACCACCAGCCACTCCGGATGGTCCGACCAGACCTACCGCTACGACGCCGTGGGCCGTCTCACCACCGTCGAGGACACCGTCGAGACGGTCTGCACCCGTCGCACCTACGGACTCGACAAGCACAGCAACCGCACGTCCCTGATCAGCGCCGCCGCAGCGCCCGGTCTGGACTGCCCGACCACCGGAGGCACGACCAGGAGTTCCACTTTCGACAGCGCCGACCGCATCACCGACAGCGGCTACGCCTACGACGCCTTCGGACGGACCACCGCGCTGCCCGGCGGGGCTACCGTCGGCTACTACGCCAACGACCTCGTCCGCCAGCAGACCGCGAACGGCAAGCGCCAGACCTGGCAGCTGGACGCCAACCTGCGCTTCCGCTCCTGGACGGTGGAGACCGAGAACGGCGGGACCTGGTCACCGACGGACAACAAGCTCAACCACTACGACGGCGACACCGACAACCCCCGTTGGATCATCGAGAACACCGCCACCGGCGCCCTGACCCGCAATGTGGACGCCCTTTCCGGGGACCTCGGCGCGGTCACCAGTGCCACCGGCGACACCGTGCTCCAGTTCACCGACGTCCACGGCGATGTCGCCCTGCAACTCCCGCTCAACGCGGGCGAAGCGCCCGTCGTCCTCGACACGGACGAGTACGGCAACCCCCGCGGTGAGCAGAAGGCCGTGCGCTACGGATGGCTCGGCGGCAAACAGCGCTCCAGCGAGACCGTCGCCGGCTACACCCTCATGGGCGTGCGCCAGTACAACCCGGCCACCGGACGCTTTCTGTCCGTCGATCCGGAACAGGGCGGCAATGCCAACGCCTACGAGTACTGCATGGCCGATCCGATCAACTGTGTCGACCTCGACGGAAAGTGGGGCTTCAAGAAGTTCTTCAAGAAGGCCAAGCGCTGGGCCTGGCGCAACAAGTGGGACATCGCCCTCACCGCGGCCGGGTTCATTCCCGGCCTCGGCGCCGCCGCCTGGGGCTACCGTGCCTATCGCGGCTACCGGGCCATCCGCGCAGCACGTACGGTCGGACGGGCGTGCCGCAGGAACTCCTTCCTGCCCGACACGCCGGTGGTGATGGCGAACGGCAGCACCAAGCCGATCGGCGAGGTGGTCAAGGGCGACATGGTCCGGGCCGCCGACGAGGTCACGGGCGAGATCAAGGTCTCCCCGGTCACCGACGTCATCATCGGTGACGGCGTGAAGGACCTGGTGACCCTGTCCGTCGACTCGGACGGTGACGGACGGACCGAGCCGCTCACCGCCACCACGGAGCACCCCCTGTATGTGCAGGGGCGGGGCTGGGTCGATGCCGGGAAGGTGCGGTCCTCGGACCGGCTTGTGGCGCCCGACGGGAGAACCCCGGTCGTCACCGGAGCAGTGCGGCATCAGGATGTGCGTCAGGTGCGGAACCTCACGGTCGGTGGGACGCACACCTATTACGTTCAGACCGACGGAGCTCCGGCGCTGGTTCACAACTGCCGGATCATGAGCAGTAAATGGTTCGGCAGTCGTCGGGGCGCCTACAAGGCCCGGAGGAACGACTACAACAGGATGCGGCAGAGGGGCTATACATGTCAGCTTCGTGGTCCGTGCCGTAACGGCGGACACGCTCACCTGGACTGGTCGCGCGGCAACAGGTCCGGCACGATTCACTACCGGTGGCACGGCCGTGGGCTTGGCCGCCGAGGCTGACTGATCTGATGCACGCATTCCCTGGGGGCAGATGTACTTCTGCCCCCAGGGAACCGAACCACCGAACCAGGACACCGCCATGAGTGATATGACAGGATTCGTCCGCTCGGGATCCTTCGTTGTCGCCTTCGCGATCCTCGACGACGGCAGCGGGGCCTGTGACCCGAACGACGAGGTGCTTGTCGCCGCCCCGAACTGGGCAGGCGCTGCGCGGTTGATGCGCGAACGGGGCTACCGGCATGTACCGAAGCAGCCCGCACGGATGAAACCGGACAACGACGCCGTCGCTCTCGCCCTGCAGACACCCGGAGTCGTATATCGGCGGAAGTGGGCGGCCGGCGAAGAATGGCAAGCGATGAACACGGCAGAAAGAGAGGGGGAGTGATGTGAAACTTGACGCAGCGATTCAGGAGTTTCTCTCTGCCCTGCGCAGGCATGCCGAAACAGTGTCGACGTCCGGTGCCACGGAGGAGGCTCTGGAAGCGGAATTCGAAGCTGTCCGCTCGGCGGCCCGTAGATACTCCGAGACGGTATCTGAGGTTTCGGGTCACGAAGGCCCGTTCTATGACCTTGAGCTCGCGTCTACGGATTCCGCGGCGGATCACGAAGCCGATGAACTCGACGGTGCCGGTCCCGACGACATACTCAGGGTTTCTGGTACCTGGGACTTCCGGGTGGTCGACAGAGACTCCTGGAGCCGGTATGTGTCCCAGCGGCTCGACAACGTCGAGTCGGAACCCGGGGTGGGGCTGTCGGGGGATCCAGCGGAGGCGGCCGCAGCACTGCTGGAGTTCGGAGAGCCATGGGCCTGGCTCCGCGAGCATGGGCTGGAGAGCGCGGGAAGCGAATGGTCGGTGGGAGACAGCCTGGACCCGCTGGGCGAAGAGCAGGATGAACCGGGGCCTTGACCGGGAGGCGAAGTCGGGTCGGTCGGTCTGCCTCCAACCGACCCGATCTCTCGTCAGCAAGGAATGTTGCCCAAAGCCCGGCCGAGTTGCTCGGCCGGGCTTTGCCGTTCGGCAGGCCTGCGCCCGCCCGTGCCGACGCCCTACCCCATCGGCCGGTAGTACCCCAGCACCGCCGCCAACTGCGCGAACCACTCCCTCAGCAGCTCCCTCGGCTTCGCGTCCACGACGCACTCGTACACCGTGCCGTCGACGTGGACGACGGCCATCATGAGGGACTTCCCGGAAGGGCTCGCCCTGTAGTGGACGCTGCGGACCTCGGGCCAGGGGAATTCGGCCTCGTGCCCGTTGATCTCAAGAAAGACGCCCGTCGCGTCGACCGCGATCGAGCTGTGGCGATGGACCGCGAGGAACTCCGGGTCAGCGGGGGCGGGTTGGGGCGGCGGCGCGTATCCGTACTGCGGTGGCGGTGGGCCGAAGCCCGGGGGCGCGGACGGCTGCGGGGGCTCATGGCCGTAGGGCGGCTGCGGGCCGTACGCCGCGTCGTTCATGGTTGGTGTGCTCCTCGCGCCTCACCGGGGTTCGCACGCAACCTACCCGCCTGTGTCCCCGCGCACCCTGTCGCCGAGCAGTCCGGAGAAACGGCATGAAACATTTCCCGGGGTCCACCGCGTCAATGAGGTGAGGGCAGGGGCGGGGCACCGAGCAGGGGGAGCACATGAGGAAGGTCCTGGCGGATCAGTACGCGGAGTTCGCCGCGGCGCGCGCGGCGCATCTGTACCGGTCCGCGTGTCTGCTCACCGCGGGGGACACGTATCTCGCCGAGGACCTGGTGCAGGAGACCCTGGGCCGGCTCTACATCAGCTGGCACCGGGTGACCCGCGTCGGCAACCCCGCCGGGTACGCGCAGACCGTGCTCACCCGGGCCTTCCTCACCCACCAGCGGCGCCGAAGCAGTAGCGAGCGGGCCACCGACGTGCTGCCCGACCGGCCCGACGGTGCCCCCGGGGACGTCTCGCTGCGGCTGACGCTGCTGGAGGCGCTGGCGCGGCTGCCCGCCAAGGACCGGGCGGTGGTCGTCCTGCGGTACTGGGAGGACCGGTCGATAGAGGAGACCGCCGACGTGATGAACGCCAGCTCGGCCGCCGTCCGGACCCGTTGCACCCGGGCTCTGGGGAGACTGCGCGAGCTCCTTGGCGAGGACCTCTCCGAGTACGCCAGACCCTGACACCCGGCCCACCCTCAAACACCTCCGATACTTCCGACCATGCCGAAACGGTGGTTTGTCATGCCCGTCGAACAGCACAGCGACCCCTTCGAGGACCGGCTCGGCGCCGCGCTGCGTCAGGTCGGACACACCTTCCCCTCCGACGGTGCCGCACTCGCCGCCGCCGGGCATGCGCGCGGCAGGCGGCTGCGGCTGCGCCGCCGGGCCGCGGTCGTGGGCGGGGCGGCGAGTCTGACGCTCCTCGGCGTGGGCGGGATGCTGGTCCTGCCCGGTGAAGGTTCGGCGGACCGGGAACAGCGCACCGTCGCCACCGGGCCGAGCGCGACCTCCAGTGCGACCGCCACGCCCCTGTCCATGTCCCGGGCCGACATGATCCGTACGCTCCAGGAGCTGCTTCCCAAGGGTGAGTTCGGCGAGTCGGACGCGCGCGGCACGAACGAGGAGTTGCCGCCGTACGCACGTGTCGTGTTCGACGACGGCAAGGGCCCGGCGAGCGTGTCACTCGGCCTCGACCGGATCGAGCCGGGGAGCGATCAGGCCCGTCAGATCGCCGAGTGCCCGGACAAGGTGCTGACCCCGTACGACAGTTGCAGTTCCAGCAGGCTGGCGGACGGGTCGCTGCTCAAGATCTTCCAGGGTTACGAGTATCCCGACCGGCGTGTCGACACCAAGATGTGGACCGCCGACCTGGTCACGCCTGACGGGCAGTACGTCACGGTGAGCGAGTGGAACGCCGCGGCCGAGAAGGACGCGCCGGTCAGCAGGCCGAACCCGCCGCTGTCCAAGGAGCAGTTGAAGGAGCTGGTGTCGGCCGGGGTCTGGCGGCAGGCCGTCGACGCCATGCCCGCGGGCGGCGAGGCCGACAAGCCCGACCCCTCGGTGTCGGACACCGCCCTGCCGGGAGTCGAAGGCGGCGGCATCGGGCAGACCCTCGCCGGTCTGCTTCCCGAGGGCGTCGAGGTGGTCGCCGAGGGCGGTCAGGAGACCGAGTACGCCTACCTCGTCGTCGACGACGGCAAGGGCAAGACCTTCGTCCAGGTCAACGTCCAGCCCGACATGCGGGACGTCGCCGACGAGCTCTACGGCTCCGGATCCGAGACGCTGCCGAACGGCACCCGCGTGACCACCCGGCAGGGGCCCGGCGAGAAGCCGGGGTCGGGGGTCGTCATGTGGACCGCCGACACCATGAGGGCGGACGGGATGCGAGTCGTGATCAGCGCCTTCAACGCCGCCGACCAGAACAGCGACGCGACCCGTGCCACGCCCGCCCTCACGATCGAGCAGCTGAGGTCCATCGCCCTCAGCCCGAAGTGGGACGCGCTCCGCTGATGGCGGGAAGAACCTAGAAGAACTCCGACCACGGCTGGTCCCAGACCTGCTTCACGCACAGGACCAGGAACAGCAGGCCGGCGATCGCCAGCATGCCGTTGCTCAGGGGGCCGTTGCGCCACTCCCGCGGGGTGCGGGCCGAGTTCAGCAGCCAGATCAGCGTGCCGGCCAGGAAGGGGAGGAAGGCGGCGCCGAGCACGCCGTAGAGGACGATCAGGCGGAACGGCTGGCCCTGGAAGAGCAGCACGATCGGCGGGAACGTCAGCCAGAGCAGGTACGCCCGGAAGGGCCACGACTTCTCGCGGGCCCCGGACGCGACCTCCTCGCCCTTCACCTCGCCGCGCTTCTGATAGCGGGCCACGAAGTCCGCGAACATCAGGCTCACGCCGTGCCAGACGCCGATCAGGGAGGTGAAGGAGGTGGCGAAGAAGCCGATCAGGAAGAACTTTGCGGTCGCCGTGCCGTACTTGTCCTCCAGGATGTCGCTGAGCTGGATCAGGCCCTTGTCGCCGCTCGCGATGGCGACGTTGGCCGAGTGGAGGAGCTCCGCTCCCACGAAGAGCATCGAGACGACGAAGATGCCGGTGGTGGCGTAGGCGACGCGGTTGTCCAGGCGCATCACCTTCATCCAGCCCGTGTCGGTCCAGCCCTTCGCGTTGACCCAGTAGCCGTACGCGGCCAGCGTGATGGTGCCGCCGACGCCGCCGATCAGGCCGAGGGTGTTGAGGACGGAGTCCTTCTCGTCGGGGAGGACGGGCAGGAGGCCTGCGAAGGCGTGGCCCAGGTTCGGGGTGACGCGGATCGCCAGGTAGACCGTCACCACGAACATGACGCCCACCAGGACCGTCATGACCTTCTCGAAGACCGCGTACTTGTTGAACCAGACGAAGACCAGGCCGACCAGGCCGCACGCGATGCCCCACCACTTGAGGTCCATCACGTCGGGGAACAGCGCCTGCAGCGGAAGCGCGCTGGACGACATCGCCGCCGCGCCGTAGACGAAGCCCCAGATCACGACGTAGACGACGAAGAACCAGGTGGTCCAGCGGCCCAGGCTCGCCCAGCCCTCGAAGAGGGTGCGGCCGGTGGACAGGTGCCAGCGGCCCGCCGCCTCGGCGAGGGAGATCTTGACCAGGCAGCCGATGACGGCGGCCCACAGGAGGGTGTAGCCGAAGTTGCTGCCCGCGATGAGTGTGGCGACGAGGTCGCCGGCGCCGACGCCGGTCGCGGCGACGACGATTCCCGGGCCGATGTACTTCCAACTGGACTTTCTGGGTGCTGGGGTGGCTGCCGTCCCTGTCGCTGTGTTGTCCGTGGTGTCCGCCATGCCGATCAAGAAAGCGCAAAGCGGGCGAGGGCACAAGAGGGCGTGCGTTGAAGGAAGACGACGGTCCGGGGGAGGCCCCGGGGGCTGGGCGGGCCGCCGGGGCCCGGAGCCTACGGCTGTCGCCGACCGCAGCCGTCGGACCCGCACGTGCCGAGCTCGAACCAGACGGTCTTGCCCGGCCCGTCCTGGTGGCAGCCCCAGCGCAGGGCGAGCGCGTTCACCAGGAACATCCCCCGGCCGCTCTCCGAGGCGCCCGCGGCGAGCACCTGCGGAGTACGGCGGCCGAAGTCCGCGACCTCGCAGCGCAGGACGCCGTGCGCGGCGGTCAGGGTGAGCCGGAAGCGGCTCGCGGAGTGCAGCAGGGCGTTGGTGGCCAGTTCGCTGACCAGGAGCTCCGCCGCTTCCAGCACCTCCTCGCGCTCTGCCAGGCCCCATCCCTCCAGCTGCCTGCGGACCTCGGCGCGGGCCTCGCGGACGGCGGTGGGGCGGGGGTCGTACTCGACGCTCAGATGACCTGCTCCCAGGGGGGGTTGGGGGTAGGCGCCGTATCTGGGGTCGGGGTCCGGGAGGGCTCCCCCGGAGAGTTGCAGCATGCTTTCAGGGTGTCCTCCCCGGCCGGCCGGTACACGGGGAGGACTACCCGATTCCGTACCTGTACGGCTGCTGCGGCCGGCTGCGGGCTGATAGGCCGGCGGCTACGCGTACTGGAGGCGGACCGTCGCCCCGGCGCCCTCGTCGCGGACGTCTACGTACGCGCACACCTGGCGGGCGAACCACAGTCCCTGTGCGGGTTCCAGGTCTCCGGTGGGCGGCGGGACGAAGCCGGCGAGCGGGTCGTCGACGCGGCGCGCGATGCGCAGTTCGCAGACGCAGGACGGGGCCTCACCCCACAGGAGGGTGGCGGTGACCGGGCCGACGGTGGCCGCCGCGGCGGTGACCGACTCGGCGAACAGCTCCGCGTCCGCGACGGCCAGTCCACGCGCCCTCGCCCGCTGCCGTACGGCTTCGGCGCCCGGCCACACGAGCGGTTCCGCGTCGGCCGGGGGCGGTGGCAGTGGTACGGCGTCCAGCTCGGCGGCGATGCGTGCCGGGTCCTCGTAGGCGCCGGTGTCGGGGTGGGCGCGGCGGACCGCGTCGACGACGGCGTGGCCCGCGGTGCGGGTGTCGTAGGCGCACATGGCGGTGGTCGCGTACGGGGCGAAGAGGAGGTTGGCGAGGGCCTCGTACCGGATCCACTCGGCGGTCTCGCGCGGGGAGCGGCCGGCGCGGCCGTTCCACACGGGTTCCATGAGGAGGTGGACGCGGCCGCCGGGGCCGGCGTGTGCGGCGAGGTAACCGGCGCCCTGCGCGACGGCGTTGGCGGCCGATCCCGTGTACCAGTCGGTGTGCGGGATGAGGCCGACGTTCTCGGCGTCACTGCCGAGGGCGTCGTGCAGGAGGCTCAGCTTGTCGGGGGCGACGATGGCGACGGGCGGGGGTTCGCCGGTCGCGGCGAGGCCTTCTGCCAGGAAGGGGAGGGCGGTGGCGAGGAATTCGTCGTCGGCACCGAAGGCTGTCATGCGGTGGTCGAAGTGGCTCGGGGTGGGGGCGGGTTGGTGGGTCACCGGGGGTCATTCCTTTCGTGCGGTTGGTGTGGACGGTGCGCTGGGTGGGGGCTGGGGGGTGGGTGGGTGGCGCAGCCCGGCGCCGACGGGGTGCCGCCGCGCCCACCCGTGCCGCCCCAGCGGCACGACTGCCCGCGGCTGCGGCGGCGGGGGGGTGGCGCGGCACGGCGGCACGGCGGCATGGGGCTGTGGTGACGTGGGTGGGTGACGCGGCACGGCGGCATGGGGCTGTGGTGACGGGGGTGGGTGGCGCGGCACGGCTGCCCGTGGGTGCGGTGACGGGGGTGGGTGGCGCGGCACGGCTGCCTGTGGGTGCGGGGACGGCGGTGGGTGGCGCGGCGCGGCTGCCTGTGGGTGCGGGGACGGGGGTGGGTGGCGCGGCGCGGCTGCCTGTGGGTGCGGGGACGGGGGTGGGTGGCGCGGCGCGGCTGCCTGTGGGTGCGGGGACGTGGGGGCGCCGTTCGGCGGTGGTGGGTGCCCGTGGGCTCGGTGACGGCATGGGGTGTCAGCGTTGGGCTGTGACCCAGGTGGCGATCTGGCTGCGGTTGTTGAAGCCGAGTTTGCTGAGGATGCGTTCCACATGGCCTTCGGCGGTGCGGCGGGCGATCACCAGGCGGTCGGCGATCTGCTGGTTGGCGAGTCCTTCGGCGACGAGTTCGGCGACCTGGGCCTCGCGGCGGGTGAGGCGGATTTCGGGGCCGCCGGTCGACGCGAGTGCCGCGGGTGGGTGTCCGGGGAGGCCGGGTTCCTGGAGGGCGTAGGCGACGATCTCGGCGAGGTCGAGGCCGGCGCCGCGGTCATAGGCCTGCCGGAAGGAGGACCGGCCGACCGCTTCGAGGGCACGGCGTTCGCTGTCGAGGCGGGTGGTGATCAGGGTCTGGGCACCCCAGCGGTCGCGGTCGACGGCGATCCAGACGCGGTCGGCGCCGCCGAGGAGGACGGCCGCGCGTTCGTGGGTGCCGCCCCGCGTGGCGATGAGCGCGGCCAGGTCGAGGGTGAGGGCGATGCCGATGACGTCGTGGACGGCGAGTTTGAGGCGAAGGGCCTCCCGGGCGTGCCGTTCGGCGCGTGGCCAGTCCTGCTTGACGGTGTGGGCGAGGGCGAGCATCCGCAGGACGTAGGAGCGCACCCATTCCTCGCCGTGTTCCTCGCAGAGGCGAAGGGCCCGGTGACAGATCTCGACCGCCCGGTCGGCCTGGCCCAGGAAGCCGAGGGCGCAGGCGAGTTCGACCTGGTCCAGGCCGACGAGGCTGAGGTGCTGACCGGCGACGCGGCCGCGGGCGACACCGGCCTCGAAGTGGGCCAGGGCGGCGGGGAGGTCGTCGCTGAAGAGCCGGATGACGCCGATGACGTAGTCGGCGTGGGCGGCCTCGGCGGCGTCGTCCAGCCCGCGCGCCAGGGCATGGGCCTCCTCGGCTCTGCGCAGGCCCCGGGTGAGGTCTTCGGGGCATCCGGCGAGCAGTCCGGCGACCCACAGGCCACGGGCCCGTTCCCGGGTGGGCTCGGGGTTGGCGTCGAGGGCCCGGTCGAGCCAGTAGCGGCCCTCGCGGGGGGCACCGCAGGCGTGCCAGTAGAACCAGAGGGTGCCGGCGAGGCGGAGTCCGGCGAGCTCCTCCCCCGGCGCCGTGAGGCTGTGGTCCAGCGCCGCCCGCAGATTGTCCTGGTCGGCGCGGAGGCGGGCGACGGTCTCTCGTTGGCCGGGGCCGAACCAGGCCCGTTCGCAGGCGGCGGCGATGGCCTGCATGCGGTCCCGGTGACGGCGGCGGGTGGCGGGCTCCTCCTCACCGGCCGACTGCCGTAGGTGGTCCAGGCCGTAGTGGCGCAGGGTGTCCAGGAGGCGGTAGCGCACGCCGTCCGGGCCGGGCTCGCGGCACAGGACGGACTTGTCGACGAGGCCCGCGACCGCTTCGAGGACGTCGTACGACCGGATCCGTTCGCCGTCGGCGCAGACCGCCTCGGCCGTCTCCAGGTCGAAGCTTCCGGCGCAGACGGACAGCCGGGCCCACACCAACTGCTCGCGCTCGGTGCACAGTTCGTGGCTCCAGTCGATCGCCGCGCGCAGGGTCCGGTGACGGGGCAGGGCGGCGGGGCTGCCGGCGGACAGCAGGCGATAGCGGTCGTCGAGGCGTTCCAGGAGCTGTTCGACGCTGAGGACGCGCATGCGGACGGCGGCGAGTTCGATGGCGAGCGGGAGGCCGTCGAGGCGGCGGCACAGGCGGGCCACGGCGGCCCGGTTGGCGGCGGTGAGCCGGAAGCCGGGGGCGACGGCGGCGGCGCGGTCGGCGAAGAGGGCGAGGGCCGGGTAGCCGTCGGCGGCGGAGAGGTCGCCGTCGGGGTCGGGAACGGGCAACGGCCGTACGTCCAGCAGGTGTTCCTCGGTGAGGCCGAGGCGGTGCCGGCTGGTGGCGAGGACGCGGACGCCGGTGGTGCCGCGCAGGAGGGCGGCGGCGAGCTCGGCGCAGGCGGGCAGGAGGTGCTCGCAGTTGTCGACGACGAGGAGGAGGCGCCGGTCCCGTACGTGTTCGACGAGCGCGTTCAGCGGTGGCCGGGCGGAGTGGTCGTGCAGGCCGAGGGCGTCGGCGGCGGCGAGCGGGACGAGCGCGGGGTCGTCGAGGCCGGCCAGGTGCACGAAGCGCACACCGTCCGGGAAGGCGCGCTCGACGCGGGCCGCGATGCGGGTGGCGAGGCGGGTCTTGCCGACACCGCCGGGCCCGGTCAGCGTGACCAGGCGTGCTCGGGCCAACAGCTCGCGGCCGTCGGCCTGTTCACGGCGCCGGTCGACGAAGCTGGTCGTCTCGACCGGCAGGTGGCAGTCCCGTCGTGGCGCTGATCCGCCCATGATCAGCCAGTCCTCTGGGGGTTTCGGTGACGCCTCACCTTGTCCCGAAGTCCGGCATATATGCACGCGGCGGTCACACCCCCGGGTGCACTTCACGGGGGACCGCCCCACGAGGCTGCAACCCGCGTACACTGCATGGCCTTTCGCGTCTCCGCGACGACTCCGCGCCCTCGGGTCGAACAGTTCCCGCCATCGCGTCTTCCTCCAGTCTTGACCTGCTCATGCCATGCGCGGACGATGAGCGGCACACCCGCACCAGCTCGTCGCTGAACCACCCCCCGCTCCACTCCCCACCTCCGGAGATCCCGGAGTCCTGGAGAAACTAGGAGACTTCATGCGACTTCGCATACGAGGCTCGGGCGCCCGCCCCGGCAGACGGCGCGCCGCCGTCGCCGCCGTCGCCTCCCTGATGGCTCTCGCCCTCGCGGCCCCGCTCTCCGCGAACGCCGACAGCGCCCGGAAGGCGGCCCCGTCCGCCGACGACATCCGCCAGTACGAGGTGCACCTGCACTCCGACGCCAAGTCCCGTACGGACCTTCAGCGCTCCGGCGTGACCGTGGACGACGCCGACGACCACTCGGTCTTCATCTCGGGCCGCGCGGACCAGGTCAAGAAGCTGAAGCGACTCGGCTACGACGTCACGCCGATGGGCGCGGTGCCGGACCGGTCGAACGGCGAGGACGACGTACGGCTCCTCGACTTCCCCTCGGCCGACTCGCGCTACCACAACTACACCGAGATGAACGCGGAGATCACCACGCGCCTCTCGGCCTACCCGAACATCATGAGCAGGCGCGTGATCGGGAAGTCGTACCAGGGCCGGGACATCGTCGCCATCAAGATCAGCGACAACGTGGCGACGGACGAGTCCGAGCCCGAGGTGCTGTTCACCCACCACCAGCACGCGCGCGAGCACCTGACCGTGGAGATGGCGCTCTACCTGATCCGCGAGCTCGGGGCGGGCTACGGCTCGGACTCCCGGATCACCAACGTGGTGAACAACCGCGAGATCTGGATCGTGCCCGACCTCAACCCGGACGGCGGCGAGTACGACATCGCGAGCGGGTCCTACCGCTCGTGGCGCAAGAACCGGCAGCCCAACAGCGGTTCCTCGTACATCGGTACGGACATGAACCGGAACTGGAACTACCGTTGGGGCTGCTGCGGCGGGTCCTCGGGGTCGCCGTCCTCCGACACGTACCGGGGCACCGCCGCCGAATCGGCACCGGAGGTCAAGGTCGTCGCCGACTTCGTGCGCAGCCGGGTGGTCGGCGGGGTCCAGCAGATCAAGGCGGGCATCGACTTCCACACGTACAGCGAACTGGTGTTGTGGCCCTTCGGGTACACCACCGCCAACACGACCACCGGGATGACGGCCGACGACCGGAACGCCTTCGCGGCCGTCGGGCAGAAGATGGCCGCGAGCAACGGCTACACGCCCGAGCAGTCCAGCGACCTGTACATCACCGACGGGTCGATCGACGACTGGCTGTGGGGCAACCAGAAGATCTTCGGGTACACGTTCGAGATGTATCCCGGGTCCAGTTCGGGAGGCGGGTTCTACCCGCCCGACGAGGTGATCGAGCGGGAGACCGCGCGGAACCGGGACGCGGTCCTGCAGTTGCTGGAGAACTCGGACTGCATGTACCGGTCCATCGGCAAGGAGCCGCAGTACTGCGGCTAGGTACGCGGTCCCCGCGCACCTACGCCATTTCGGACGCGTCTTCGTCGAAGTAGGCGTCCAGCACCGCGTCCAACTGTGACTCCCACTCGGTGAACCGGCTCCTGGCCGTCGCCTCGATCTCGATCGGGTACCAGCGGCGGTCAGGGGTGTGGACCGTGATGGTGAACCGCTTGCCGAAGCGGGGGGACTCCGTCTCGACCGCGCCGATCTCGTCCCAGCGGAACTCGCAACTCTGGTCGTCGAGGGTCAGGCGGACGCCCCGGTGGTCCGCGACGATCTTCGCGCGGCGGTCGGAGGCCTCGAAGACGGGGCCGTCGGGGACCTCCCCGGCCTCTTCGGACTCCTCTGACGTCCCGGACTCCACTGACGTTTCGGACGCCTCGGGCCCATCCGGCTCGTCGACGTCCGCGGTCCCCTCGGGGGCGGCTTCCTCCGTCTCCACGGCCTCCTCGGCGTCCGCCGACCTGGCGTCCGCCGGATCGGCATCCGCCGGGTCGCCGGACGCGGGTGAGGTGAGCCCGGGGATGAATGCCGGGTCGAATCCGGCGCCTTCCAGGGGCTGGCTGCTCGAACCTATGCGCTGCTCCACAGCGGGCAGTATGGTCGAAGATCCTGTGTCGGACACAGCCAGCCCCTGATTTCGTTATCAGACGCCTACACGAACACGCTCAGCACCGCCGCCACCAGGAACCCCGCGACCGACAGAACCGTCTCCAGTACGGTCCACGTCCTGAGGGTGTCCCGCTCGCTGATGCCGAAGTACTTCGCCACCATCCAGAAGCCGCCGTCGTTGACGTGCGAGGCGAAGATCGAGCCGGCCGAGATGGCCATGATGACCAGGGCGACGAAGGCCTGGGAGTGGTCGCCCTCGGCGAGCAGGGGGGCCACGATGCCGGCCGTGGTGACGATGGCGACCGTCGCCGAGCCCTGGGCGACGCGCAGGACCACGGAGATCAGGTAGGAGAGGGCGATCACCGGGAGGCCGACGTCGTTGAAGGTGTCGGAGAGTGCCTGGGCGACGCCGCTGGCCTTGAGGACGGCGCCGAAGATGCCGCCCGCGCCGACGACCAGCAGGATGTTGCCGACGGGCTTCAACGACGCCGTGGACACCGTCTCCAGAGACCTGCGGGACCAGCCGCGGCGGATGCCGAGCAGGTAGTACGCGAGGAGCAGGGCGATCGTCAGGGCCACGAACGGGCTGCCGAAGAACTCGATCACCGAGCGGCCGGTGGAGGGGTCCAGCGCGATCGACGAGAAGGTGGCCGCGAGGATCAATACCAGCGGCGTACCGATGATGCCGAGGACCGTGCCGAGCGGTACCGGCGTCTCCTGCGGCTCCACGCCCGACGCGCGCTGCTCGTTGACGACGGCGAGCTTGGCTTCCGCCGCCGCCTCCACCATGTCCTGCGGTACGGCGACGAAGATGCGGCGGCCGATCCACGCCGAGTACGCCCAGGCGGCCAGCACGGCCGGGATGCCGCAGACGATGCCCATCAGGATGACCCAGCCGAGGTCGACGTGGAGGAGCCCGGCGGCCGCGACCGGGCCGGGGTGGGGCGGCAGGAAGGCGTGGGTCATCGACAGGCCCGCGAGCAACGGCAGGCAGTAGAGCAGGATCGACTTGCCGGAGCGTTTCGCCGCCGCGTACACGATCGGCGCGAGGACGAAGATGCCGACGTCGAAGAAGACCGGGATGCCGAAGATCAGGCCGGTCAGGCCCATGGCGAGCGGCGCGCGCCGCTCGCCGAAGAGGTTCAGGAGACGGGACGCCAACACCTCCGCGCCGCCGCTGACTTCGAGGATCGCGCCGAGCATGGTGCCGAGGCCGATGATGATCGCGACATGGCCGAGGATGCCGCCCATGCCGGACTCGATGGTCGAGACGGCGTCCGACCGTTGGACCGTGCCGAAGAGTTCGGTGACGGACAGCCCCGCGAGCAGGCCGACGGCTATGGAGACGGCCAGGAGGGCGACGAAGGGCTGGAGGCGGACCTTGATGATCAGGAACAGCAGGAGGCCGATGCCGAGGGCGGCGACGGTCAGCAGACCCGCCGTGCCGTCCATGAGGAGGAGCAGGCCTCCGGTGTGGGGTGGGGCTTCGGGGGTGGGGGCCGCGGCGAGCGGATGGGACATGGGGGGTCCTCTGGGTAAGTACATACAGCTTTCGGGCAGGTGTGATCGCGGCACGGCGCCCGTCGAGTCGTCGGGCGCCATGCCGTGTACGGAGTGCGGGAGTTGAGGGAGCGTCAGCCGGGCTCAGCCCAGGACGGCGAGTGCGTCGATCTCGACGAGGAGCCCGGCGGGAAGGCCGACGTAGACCGTCGTGCGGGCCGCGGGCGGAGCGGTGAGGGCCTGCTCCTCGAAGTAGGTGTTGTAGATGGCGTTCATCTCGGCGAAGTGGTCCACGTCCGTCAGATAGACGCGGATCATCATCACGTCGTCCCAGCTCGCGCCGCCCTCCTCCAGGATCGCCTTGACGTTGGCGAGGGTCTGGAGGGTCTGCTCGCGCAGGGTCGGACCGGCGGGCGTGGGCGGCTTGCCCTCCTC
This sequence comes from Streptomyces sp. NPDC033131, assembly GCF_055578365.1. Lineage (NCBI taxonomy): Bacteria > Bacillati > Actinomycetota > Actinomycetes > Kitasatosporales > Streptomycetaceae > Streptomyces > Streptomyces sp. NPDC033131. The sequence continues at coordinate 355,490 of NZ_JBVIPA010000001.1, read as the reverse complement.
GGCGGGCAGGAAGCCGACCTGGCCTGCGACTTGGAGGATGTTGCCCTTGCGCACGCCGTGGGAGAACTTCGCGGGCGGGGTGGTGTGGGTCTTCGGGGTGAGCGCGGTCTTCTCGGTCATGAGGTGGCTTCCTTGACGGGGGCTCTGCCGGAGTACTCGCCGCTGATCGCGTCCGCGGTGCGGCGGACCAGCGGCAGCAGGGTGAGGAGTTCGTCGGCGGTGACGACGACGTTCGGCGCGGAGACCGACATCGCGGCGACGACCCGGCCGTCGGCGCCGCGGATCGGCGCGGCGACGCAGTTGATGGACTCCTCGTGGCCACCGAGGTCGGTGGCCCAGCCCTGTTCGCGGACCTTGTCCAACTCCCTCAGGAAGGCGGGGGCGTTGGGGGTCGAACGGGCTGTGTACATGGGGTAGTCGAGCTTGTCGGCGAGGGCCCGGCGCTCGGGTTCGGGCCGGTCGGCGAGGAGGAGCTTCGCCACGGCGGCGACGGTGATGGCGACGGGCTTGCCGATCCGCGAGTACATCCGCACCGGGTACCGGCTCTCCACCTTGTCGATGTAGAGGACCTCGTCGTCCTCGTGGACGGCGAGGTGGACGGTGTGTCCGCACTGTTCGTTGAGGCGTACCAGGTGGGGGTGGGCGATCTCGCGGATGTCCAGGTTCTCCATCGCTTCCTGGGCGAGCGCGATGAGGCGGGCTCCGAGGCGGTAGCGCTGGTCGGACTGGCGGTAGACCATGCCGTGCTCGTGCAGGGTGCGGAGGAGGCGCAGGGCGGTGGACTTGTGCACCCCGAGGCGGTCGGCGACCTGCCCCAGGTCGGCGGGGCCCTCGGCGAGCAGCGGCAGGATGTTCAGCGCGCGGTCGACGGTCTGGCTCATGGCGTACGTACCTCCTCCTCGGCCCGCTGTGCGGCCTGTGTCCAGCCGGGGCCGAGTCGAAGTCTCCCCCACGCGTCGTCGTCGAGGGCCGCCAGGCGGTCGGCGTGGTCGCGGGTGGGGGGCGGGGCGAGGTCGCCGGGGGCGGTGAGGGTGGCGGCGGCCCAGAGGTGGCCGTGCCTCAGGCGGACGCCCAGGGGCAGTCCGCGCAGGGTGGCGGAGAGGAACCCGGCGGCGAAGGCGTCACCGGCGCCGGTGGGTGCGACCACGTCGACGTTGAGGGCGGGGACGCAGGTGAAGGGCTGTTCGGCACTCGGGGTCGCCGTTGGGGGGTGGGGTGCGCAGCCCGGCGCTTGCGGGGTGCCGGGCCTGTAGGGGTCGGGAGCCGCCCCAGCGGCACGACTGCCCGCGGGACGACGGACAAGCGTCGCTCCCCGAGCCCCCTGTTTGACCACCAGCATCCCCGGCTCCGGCAGCGCCTCCCGGATCGCCTCCGGTCCGCCCGTGACCCCCCACGCCTCCTCCGCCTCGTCCTCTCCGACGAACACGATGTCGGCGCCGCGGGCCAGTTCCAGCAGGACCTGCGGCCCGTCGGTGTCCTGCCACAGGCCGGCGCGGTGGTTCACGTCGAAGGAGACGGTCGGGCGGCCGGGCCGTCGGGTGGTCAGCTCGCGCAGCAGTGCCAGGCAGCCTTCGGACAGGGCCGCCGTGATCCCCGACAGGTGCAGGATCCGGCCCGCCCGGACCGCGACCGGGTCCACGTTGTCCACGGTCATCGCGGAGGCCGCCGATCCCGCCCGGTAGTACGCCACCTCGTGGGCGTCGGTGGACCGGTCCCCCGCTGTGCGGAAGTAGATGCCGGTCGGCCGGGCCGGGTCCCGGTGCACGGCGGAGACGTCGACGCCGTACTCCCCGATCGTGTCGGTGAGGTGGTCGCCGAAGGCGTCCGCGCCGACCCGGCTGATCCATCGCACGGAGTGTCCCGCGGCGGCCAGCGCGCAGGCGAGGTTGGACTCGGCGCCGCCGATGGCCCGGTCGAAGGAGGGGACGTCGGCGAGGCGGCCCGGCTGGGAGGGCAGGAAGGTGACCATGGACTCGCCGAGCGCGACGACGTCCACGACGTCGGGGGCATTGCAGGGTCCGCTGATGGTCACGATCGTCGTAGCTCCTGAACCTTGTTCGCGGGCGGCGGCTCCGTTGACCGACGTTGGCGGAGATGTTAGACAGCGGTAAGCGATATACGCAATGAGCGTTGCGTTGTGTGCAACGACTTGGCAACGTACCTGATCAGGGAGGCTCCATGGCCAGCGAAGCGCTCGCCCGCCTGCCAGCGGAACGCGTCGACCACCGTTTCAAGGGCCTCCCCCCGGACGCAGACGGCCTCACCGTGGGCGAGCTGGCCGCCCAGCGCCGCAACCTCTTCACCGACGGCTTCGCGACTCCCGTGCTGGCTCTCTCCGCCGAGCGCCTGGCGCACAACCTCGGACTCATGGAGACGTACGCGACCCGCCACGGCCTCGCCTTCGCCCCGCACGGCAAGACCTCGATGGCCCCTCAGCTCTTCCAGCGCCAGATCGAGCACGGGGCGTGGGGCATCACGCTCGCGGTGCCGCACCAGGTGCGGGTGGCCCGGGCGTTCGGCGTCCAGCGGGTGTTCCTCGCCAACGAGCTGGTCGACCCGGCCGCCCTGCGCTGGATCTCGGCACGGCTCGACGCCGACGACGGCTTCCGTTTCGTCTGTTACGTCGACTCCGTACGCGGGGTGCGCCTGATGGACGCGGCGCTGCGGGGGGCCTCACGCCCCCTGGACGTGGTCGTCGAACTCGCCGCCGGCGAGGACGCCCGCACCGGGGTCCGGACGGAGGCGGAGTGCGTGGCGGTCGCGGACGCCGTGGCGGCGACGCGGACCCTGCGCCTCGTCGGCGTCGCGGGCTACGAGGGCGAGGTCCCGCAGGCGACCCCGGAGCGGGTGCACGCCTGGCTGCGGCGGCTGGTGGCGCTCGCCGTCGACTTCGACAAGGCGGGGCGGTTCGCGGACGCGGAGGACATCGTGGTGAGCGCGGGCGGCAGCGCCTGGTTCGACGCGGTCGCCGACGTCTTCGCGGAGATTCCCGAACTCTCCGCCCCCGTACTGAAGTTGCTGCGCTCGGGCGCCTACGTCTCGCACGACGACGGCCACTACCGCAAGATCACCCCCTTCAACCGGGTCCCCGAGGAGGGCGCCCTGGAGCCCGCCTTCCGGCTCTGGACGCAGGTGGTGTCGCGGCCCTGTGCCGAGCAGGCCTTCGTGAACGCGGGCAAGCGGGACGCGGCGTACGACCTCGATCTGCCCTTCGCCCAGGTGGTCCGCCGGGACGGCGTCGAGCGTCCCGCCACCGGCATCGAGGTGACGGCCCTGTCCGACCAGCACGCCTGGCTGCGGACGGCCCCGGACGCGGACCTGGAGGTCGGCGACTGGCTGGGGCTCGGGCTGTCGCACCCGTGCACGTCCTTCGACAAGTGGCCGCTGATCCCGGTCGCGGAGGCGGACGGCACGGTCGTCGACTACATCCGTACGTTCTTCTAGGAGGTCCGGCGTGGAAGAGCTCGTCATCCGGGACGCGGACGTCGTGGACGGCTCCGGCGGTCCCTCGTACCGTGCCGACGTGGTGGTCGACAAGGGCCGGATCGTGTCGATCGTGCAGGAGGCCGCGGCGGCGGGCTGTCAACGCCCCGAGGCGCGCCGCGAGCTGGACGCCGAGGGCCTCGCCCTCTCCCCCGGCTTCATCGACATGCACGCCCACAGCGACCTGGCCCTGCTGCGCGACCCCGATCACAGCGCCAAGGCCGCGCAGGGCGTCACCCTCGAGGTCCTGGGCCAGGACGGGCTGTCGTACGCGCCGGTCGACGACCGCACGCTCGCCGAGGTGCGCCGCGCGATCACCGGCTGGAACGGCGACGGCGACGACATCGACTTCTCCTGGCGGTCGGTCGGCGAGTACCTCGACCGGCTCGACGTCGGCTTCGAGGGGCGGGGCATCGCCGTGAACGCGGCGTACCTCGTGCCTCAGGGCACGGTCCGCGCGCTCGCCGTCGGCTGGGAGGACCGCGAGGCGACGCCCCGGGAGCTGGACCACATGCGGCGGTTGGTGGCGGAGGGGATGGAGCAGGGGGCGGTCGGCATGTCGTCGGGCCTCACGTACACCCCCGGCATGTACGCCAAGGACGCCGAGCTGACGGAGCTGTGCCGGGTGGTGGCGTCGTACGGCGGCTACTACTGCCCGCACCACCGCTCGTACGGGGCCGGGGCCCTGCGGGCGTACGAGGAGATGGTGGCCCTCACCCGGGAGGCCGGCTGCCCGCTCCATCTCGCCCACGCCACCATGAACTTCGGCGTGAACAAGGGCCGCGCGCCCGAGCTGCTGTCCCTCCTGGACGAGGCGCTCGCCGCCGGGGCCGACATCAGCCTCGACACGTACCCCTACACGCCGGGCTCCACCACGCTGGCCGCGCTGCTGCCGAGCTGGGCGGGCGAGGGCGGCCCGGGGGAGATCCTCAAGCGGCTGACGGACGAGGAGACCGCCGGGCGCATCCGGCACGACCTGGAGGTCGTCGGCGCGGACGGCTGTCACGGCGTGCCCGTGGAGTGGGACACGATCGAGATCTCCGGAGTGACGGATCCCGGCCTGACCGACCACGTCGGCCGTACCGTCCAGGAGTCGGCCGATCGGCGCGGCGAGGCCCCCTGGGTCACCGCCCGCCGGCTCCTCCTCGACGACCGGCTCGGCTCGACGATCCTCCAGCACGTCGGTCACGAGGAGAACGTGCGGGCGATCATGCGGCACCCGGTGCACACCGGCGGCTCGGACGGCATCCTCCAGGGCACCAAGCCGCACCCGCGCGCGTACGGCACGTTCCCCCGCTATCTGGGCCGGTACGTCCGGGAGTTGGGAGTGCTGTCCCTGGAGGAGTGCGTCGCCCACCTCACCGCACGCCCGGCGGCCCGGCTGCGACTGCCGGACCGCGGGCTGGTCCGCGAGGGTTACCGGGCGGACCTCGTGCTGTTCGACCCGGCGACGGTCGCGGCGGGCTCGACCTTCGAGAATCCCCGGGTGCTGCCGACGGGCATCCCGTACGTCCTGGTCGACGGCCGTTTCGTCATCGAGGACGGCCGGCGCACGGACGTACTGGCGGGACGGGCGGTACGGAGGACTCCCTGAGCCCTGTCAGGGCTTGGGCAGGACACAGCCGCTCGCGCTCAGGCTGAGCTGGTTGCCGGTCGTGAAGCAGGCCGGGAACCGGTACGTCTCCTGGGCGTAGTTGATGCCCTGGCGGACGGTGACGTTGCCGCTCGCGTCGACCTCGCAGGGGTTGTTCACCGTGCAGCTCTCGCCGTCCTCGTTGCCGGTGTTGTTGACGGCGACGACCTTGCCGGTGGCCTGGTCGACGACCGGCGAGCCCGAGGTGCCGCCGATGGTGTTGCAGGCGGAGGTGTAGCGGACGGAGTCCTTCCAGGTCCAGTCGCCCTCCCTCATGGTGTGCACGAACCCGTCGATGCTGCAGCTGTAGAGCCGCTTCCAGTAGCCGGAGGCGACGGTGATCGCGGTGCCGGCGGTGGGGTGCGTGTCCTGGACCGTCAGGGCGCTGATGCCGTACGCGTTCCTGATCGCCGCGTAGGTGGTGGTGAGCTGGTAGATCGTGGCGTCCGTGTCGGTCATCGTCGAGTAGGCGATCCTGTTCGCGCGCAGTGTGGCGACGCGGGTGCCGGCGGAGTTGAGCAGGCCGAAGGTGCGGCTGGACGCCCGGTTGACGATCACCTCGCCGGGCTCCGGGAAGCCGCTCTCCAGGCAGTGGCCGTTGGTGAGCACCAGCGCGGGGGCGGTGTCCAGGGAGTTCGGGAAGCGGACGACGGAGCCGGAACAGTTGCTCAGCGCGACGGTCCCGGCGAGGGTCACGGCCTGGAGCGTGGGCGACGCGGCCGTCTTCGTGTCCGCCTTGGCCGCGGGAGCGGCGGGTGCGGGTGCCGCGACCGCGGGTGCCGCGCCCGCCCCGGCGATCACCAGGGCGAAGAGTGCGGCGACGAGAGGCTTTCTCATGTGGGGGTCCCCTCTACATGACGAGGGTGACCGGAGATCTTCCGGCCACCCGCTGTTTTGTCATGCGCATTTTCAATGGAGGGGCGCAGGGAGACAAGGAGGTGTTTTCGGCCTGGGGACGGGGCCGAAAACACCTCCCCGGCTTCCCCCCTACTTGGGCGGTTTCGTGCCTCCCGGCCCACGGCCCTTGCGTTCGGAGTTGCCCGGAGCGACGTCACCGCCCCCCGAGGCACCGGCCGTGGGGGTCGAGGGGGCGGCCGGGTCCGTGGACGGGGCGGCCGAGGGCTCGCCGGACCGCGTCCCGTCCGGCGAGGCGCCAGGCGAAGCGCCCACCCCGTCGGACGCCCGGCCGTCCGGCCCCGACGGGTCCGGGGAACCGGAGGACTCCGGGCCGGCCGAGGAGGACGAGCCCTCCGGCCTCGCGGCATCGCCCGGCGCCGACCTCGTGGCGTCCTCCTTGCCCTGCGGTCCGTCCGAGGAGGATCCCGAGAACGCGAACCCGGCGATCAGCGCCGCCGCGGACACCGCGCCCGCCGCACCGGCGGCGACCACCACCCGGCGCGACCGCCACCGGCTCGGCTTCCGCCGCGACCCCCGCCGCCCCGGACCGGCACCGCGGACCGGCACCGCCTCGGCTCCGGGCGCCGGCGCGCCGACCGCCACCGGCCCGGGGTCGGCCACCGGGGGCAGTTCGGCCGTCTGGTCGTAGGCGTTCTGCCAGCCGTGCGCGGCGGCCGGGTCGACGTACTCCTCGTACGGGAGCGTCGACTCGGCCTGCGGGTGGTACACCATCGGCACCTCCGGCGGCTCGCCGACCGCGCCCGCGCCGTGGGCGCCGGGCGCGCCGTCGGCGCCGTACGCCCCGTCGTCGTATTGAGGTGGCCTGGACATGGGCGCGCATTGTAGAGACGGAAGGGGCCCGCGGGACAGCCGTCGGCGATATCCGCCCAAACCGACGCGTCTCGCGTGGCGGAAAACACGACCCAAAGAGCGTTACCGGGCCGTAAGCTCCCAGACATGCAGGTGATCCAGTCGACCAAGCTCGCCAACGTCTGTTACGAGATCCGGGGCCCGGTTCTCGAGGAGGCGATGCGCCTGGAAGCGGCAGGCCACCGCATCCTCAAGCTGAACACCGGAAACCCGGCCGCGTTCGGCTTCGAGTGCCCGCCCGAGATCCTGGAGGACATCCTCCGCAACGTCTCCTCGGCGCACGGCTACGGCGACGCGAAGGGCCTGCTGGCCGCGCGCCGGGCCGTCGTCATGCACAACCAGACCCTCGGCATCGAGACCGACGTCGAGCACGTCTTCATCGGCAACGGCGTCTCCGAGCTGATCGTGATGGCGATGCAGGGGCTGCTGGACGACGGGGACGAAGTCCTCGTGCCGTCCCCGGACTACCCGCTGTGGACCGCGGCCGTCTCCCTGTCCGGCGGCACCGCCGTGCACTACCGGTGCGACGAGCAGGCCGACTGGATGCCCGACCTCGCGGACGTGGAGCGGAAGGTCACCGACCGCACCAAGGCGATCGTCATCATCAACCCGAACAACCCGACGGGGGCCGTGTACGACGAGGCGATGCTGCGGGGGCTCACCGACATCGCGCGCCGCCACAACCTGCTGGTCTGCTCGGACGAGATCTACGACAAGATCCTGTACGACGACGCCACGCACATCCCGACCGCCAAGGTCGCCCCCGACCTCCTCACCCTCACCTTCAACGGGATGTCGAAGGCGTACCGGGTGGCCGGGTACCGGGTCGGCTGGATGTCGATCTCCGGGCCGCGCGCCCACGCCGACTCCTACATCGAGGGTCTGACGATCCTGGCGAACATGCGCCTGTGCGCGAACATGCCGGGCCAGCACGGAGTCGTCGCCGCGCTCAGCGGGCGGCAGACCATCAACGACCTGGTACTGCCGGGCGGGCGGCTGCGGGAGCAGCGGGACCTGGCGTACGAGCTGCTGACCCAGATCCCGGGCGTGAGCTGCGTGAAGCCGAAGGGGGCGCTGTATCTCTTCCCGCGCCTCGACCCCAAGGTCTTCAAGATCAAGGACGACCGGCAGATGGTCCTGGACCTGCTCCGGCAGGAGAAGATCATGGTCGTCCAGGGCACCGGCTTCAACTGGACCGAGCCGGACCACTTCCGGGTGGTGACCCTGCCGACGGTGGCGGACCTGCGGTCGGCGATCACCCGCATCGGCACCTTCCTGGACGGATACGGCCAGCCGTGACGGCGATTCTGGGGTCCGCTCAACTTTAGACGAAATCCAAGCTAGGATGGTTTCCTGAGAACACAGGAGGCCATCCCATGTACGAGCCGATCCGCACCAAGTCGGTCCACAGCACGATGGCCGGCACGACCTCGGACTTCCCCCACCGCACCCGTGAGGAAGAGCTGGACATCCAGCTCGCGGGCCATCTCGCCGCGCTGCTCGCCGTCACGGACGAGCTGCGTGCGCTCGCGCCGTCCGCCGGCCTGGACACCGCGGCCGACCGGCTCGCCGAGCAGGTGACCCGGCTGCGGGGAGGCCGCCCGCCGGCCCGCGCCCCGCTCACCGCGTCCGGTGCCCGCACCAGCCTCGCACCCGTGCACCGGCGGGCACACGCCCTCGCGGGCCGCGCGCTCGTGGTGGCCGCGTCCCGCGCGGACACGGCGGCGGCGATCCTGTCCGCCGAGCGGATGGACGCCCACGCGGCGGCCCTGGAGTCGCGCGAGCTCGCCCCCCACTGAGCCGTACGGCTCCCCGGGAACGGCCCCGGTCCGCGTGCACCCACAGCGGCGCGCGGACCGGGTGCCATGACACTGCGTTGGCTTGAGCGGCGGTTGTTGTCGGCGCCGGCTGCGCAGTGCCGACCTGGTGCGGTGCCTCTCGCCGCGGGAGATCTGTCGCTGGGCGACCGCGGGTCGTCCGTGGCTTGTCGCGCAGTTCCCCGCGCCCCCTGACGCCGGACGCGCGTTGTCCGTGGCCTGTCGATCCCCGCGTCCCTGACGGGCATCGCCGTGGGGCGCGTTGCCGTCGGCGGCCGCGGGTCGTCCGTGGGCTGTCGCGCAGTTCCCCGCGCCCCTGAGGGGCATCGCCGTGGGGCGCGTTGCCGTCGGCGGCCGCGGGTCGTCCGTGGCTTGGCGCGCAGTTCCCCGCGCCCCTTTCGGGGCGCTGCAGTACCGGGACCGGTACGTCATCCCCCGTTCACGCTTCCCGCCGGGGAATGTTGGGTTCCGCGAGCACTCTCCCCCTGTGAGACGAATCGCAGGAATCGTCCTCGCGGTCCTGCTGGTCGGCGGCGTGGTGGCAGCCGTCGTAGCGGGCCGGGACACCGGGGACAGGAGCACGGCAACGAAGACCGTGCGCGCAGTGATCGGATCGGAGAAGGCGGAGTTCTTCGCCGATCCCGACGTGGTGAAGGCCCTCGCCGCCAAGGGCTACACCGTCAAGGCCGAGACCTCCGGGTCCTGGGCCATGGAGGGACTGAACCTCAAGGATTACGACCTCGCCTTCCCGTCCAGCCAGGCACCCGCCGCCGAGCTCGCCGCGAAGTACCGGATCAGGCAGCCGCTGCCCCGGCCCTTCTACTCGCCGCTCGTCGTCGTGGCCCATCGCGGCGCCGCCGAGGTGCTGGCCGCCAATGGACTCGCCGCCCTCGACAAGAACCGCGGCACCCTGAAGATGGCCGCCTATCTCGACGCCGCCGAGCGCGACCGGACCTGGCAGCAGCTCAAGGGCGCCGACAAGTACGGGGAGCTGACCGGCACGCTCTACGTCGCCACCACCAGCCCCGAGACCTCCAACTCCGGCGCCCTGTACCTCGCCGCCGCCTCCTACGCCGCCGCCGGCGGCAAGGTGGCCGCGAGTGACGCCGACGTCGACCGGACCGCGCCCCTGATGCGCAAGCTGGTCAGCGTGCAGGGCGCCCAGCAGTCCAGCACGGACGCGGCCTTCCGGGACTTCGTGAGCGGCGCCGGCAACCCGCTGGTGCTGGTGTACGAGTCGCAGGTCGCCGCGCTGCTGAGCGAGGGGCGGGGCGTCGACGACCTGACCGTGCTCTACCCGGACACCACCGCCAACAGCGACCACACCGTCGTACCGCTCACGGAGGACGGCCGCGCACTCGGCGAACTCCTCGCCGACGACCCGGCGTTGCGCGAGCTGGCCGTCCGGCACGGGTTCCGGCCGCAGGGCACGACCGCCGAGTTCACCAAGGCCACGGCCGCCCACTCCGCGTACCTCAACCAGACGCTGACCGGGATCCGGCAGGCGCCCGTGCCCACCTCCGAGGTGCTGCACACGATGGCGCGCCGGGCGAGCGGACAGGGGGACAGCACATGACCGACGACACCTTCACCCTCACCCCGCCCGAGGCCGTCACGCCCGTGCCCCGGGAGAAGGCAGGCGGGCTCGTCCCCGTCGACGAGACCGTGCGGACCGACATGGCCAAGAAGGCCGCCGCGTACGTCGAGGGTCTCGCCTCCCTCGACGCCCGCTCCCCCGAGTTCGCCGGCAAGGTCGGCGAGATCACCGCGCTCGGCGCCGGCGAGATGCGCGGCGCCGCCGCGCAGTCCAACCGCATGCTGGAGCGGACCGTACGGAGTCTGCCCGCCAAGGGCGGGGACGCGCAGTCGCAGGTGTCGGGCTCACTCGTCGAACTCCGGCGCGTGGTCGAGGACCTGGACCCGCGGGACCTGCCCGCCGCCAAGGGGCGGAAGTTCCTGTCCCGGCTGCCCGGCGGCAACAAGCTGCGCGACCACGTCGCCAAGTACGCCTCCGCGCAGGGCACCCTGAACAGGATCGTGGGCTCGCTGCGCGGCGGCCAGGACGAACTGAGGCGTGACAACGCCGCGCTGCAGACCGAGCGGGTCCGGCTGTGGGAGAGCATGGGCAAGCTCCAGGAGTACGTGGTGCTGACCGAGGCCCTGGACGCGGCCGTCGAGCAGCATGTCGCCGGTGTGGAGGCGACGGATCCGCAGCAGGCCGACAGTCTCCGTGCCGACGTGCTCTTCCCGGTGCGGCAGAAGCACCAGGACCTGCTCACCCAGCTCGCGGTGTGCGCGCAGGGCTACCTCGCCATGGACGTCGTACGACGCAACAACGAGGAACTGATCAAGGGCGTCGACCGGGCGGCCACGACCACGGTGTCGGCCCTGCGCATCTCCGTGATGCTGGCCTCCGCCCTCGACAACCAGAAGAAGGTCGTCGACCAGGTCAACGCCCTGCGCGGGACGACCGAGGACCTGATCCGGGGCAACGCGGAGATGCTCGCGACGCAGAGTGGCGAGATCCAGCGGATCGCCGCGGACCCGGCCGTGGGGGCCGAGACCCTGCGCACCGCCTTCCAGCAGATCTACCGGACCCTCGACGCCATCGACACCTACAAGGTCCAGGCGACCGAGGTGATGGCGGCGACCGTGGAGTCCCTGACCTCCGAACTGCAGAACGCGAGCACCTACCTGGAGCGCAGCCGGTCGCAGGGCGCGCTGGAAGGAGGGCTCGCATGAGACGACGGCTCACCGCCCTCCTCGCCCTCGCCCTCCTGACGGGCTGCACCGCGGCACAGGATCAGGACGGCGACACGGGCGCCCCCGAGCCCGGCACCCTGCGCATCCTCGCCTCCAGCGAGATCGCCGACATGGCCCCGGTCCTCGACCGGGTCGAGAAGGACACCGGCATCAGGGTCCGGCCCACCTACATGGGCACCCTGGACGCCGTGGAGCTGCTGGCGGCGGGCAAGGCGGACGGGAGGTACGACGCCCTGTGGCTGTCGTCCAACGACTACCTGCGCCTGCGTCCCGACGCGGCGAAGAAGGTCGTGTCCGAGACGCCGGTCATGTCGAGCCCGGTCGCCGTGGGCGTGAAGGCGGCGACCGTCCTGACGCTCGGCTGGAACCCGGAGGACGTCACCTGGGCCCAGGTCGAGCAGGCCGTCCGGGACGGCGAGCTGACGTACGGCATGACCGACCCGGCCCGCTCCAACTCCGGCTTCGCCACGCTGGTCTCCGTGGCCTCCGCCCTCTCCGGCGCGCAGTCCGCGCTCACGGACGCCGACGTCACCAAGGCCACGCCCCGGCTGAAGGAGTTCTTCCAGGGGCAGCAGCTGACCTCGGGGTCGTCGGGCTGGCTTGCGGAGGCGTACGAGCGGCGCGAGGACGTCGACGCGCTCCTCAACTACGAGTCCGTCCTCAAGGGCATCCCGGGCCTCACCGTGATCCGCCCCCGCGACGGCGTGGTCACCGCCGACTACCCGCTCTCCTCCCTCGCGGCCACCGACGCCGCCACCCGGGAGGACGTCCGCCGGCTGACCGAGGCGCTGCGCACACCGGAGATCCAGCGCGAGATCACCGGGCGCACCCACCGCCGCCCGGTCGTCGCCTCCGTGCGGCCCGCGTCCGGCCTCGACACGACCCGCCGGCGCGAACTGCCCTTCCCCGGCAGTCGTTCCGTCGCCGACGGCCTCCTCGACTCGTACCAGAACGAGCTGCGCCGCCCGTCCAGGACCGTCTACGTCCTCGACACCTCGGGCTCGATGGAGGGCGACCGGCTGGCGGGGCTCAAGGACGCGCTCGCCGACCTCACCGGCGACTTCCGGGACCGCGAGGAGGTCACGCTGATGCCGTTCGGGTCGGGCGTGAAGAGCGTACGGACGCATGTGGTGGACCCGGCGGACCCGCAGGCCGGCCTCGACGCCATCCGCGAGGACACCGAGGCGCTCACCGCCGAGGGCGACACCGCGATCTACACGTCGCTGGAGAAGGCGTACGAACATCTCGACGCCGGACGGGACACCTTCACGTCCGTCGTGCTGATGACGGACGGCGAGAACACGGCGGGCGCGCAGGCGGCGGAGTTCGACGACTTCTACGCCGGGCTCGGCGCCGCGCAGCGGGAGACGCCCGTCTTCCCCATCCTGTTCGGCGACTCCGACCGCTCCGAACTGGAACACATCGCCGAGCTGACCGGCGGCCGCCTCTTCGACGCCCAAAAGGGCTCGCTGGACGGCGCCTTCGAGGAGATCCGTGGCTACCAATGACCTGCTCGGCTATCTCGAGTCCCGCAAGAACCTCACCGGGAGCGCCTGCGGTCTCGCGGGGCTGGCGCTGACCTTCGCGGGGGTCGCGGGCCCGTACTGGCCCGTGGTCGTGGCGGGTCTGTACGGCGCCGGGGCCCTGGTCGCGCCGCCGGAGCGGCCGCCGCTGCCGGACTTCCCCGACCCGTCGGCCCAGCTCGACGAGGTGCGGGCCGACTACGACCGGCTGGTGGCCTATCTCGCGGACGTCGAGCTGCCGCCCGCCGCCGCGGGCCGGCTCACCGAACTGACGGAGCTGCTGGCCGCGCTGCTGGAGCCCGGCTGGGTCGCCGAGGTGCTCGCCCGGGACCCGGAGGGCGTGCACACGCTGTCGCGGGCCGTGCGGCAGGACGTTCCCGAGGCCGTCGACACGTTCGTACGGACCCGGTGGTGGACGCGGCTGGCGCCGGGCCAGGAGTCGCCGGAACGCCATCTGGAGCGGCAGTTGACGCTGCTGCACGAGGAGGCCGAGCGGCTGGCCGCGGGCCTGCGGGAGACGGAGGCCCGGCGGCAGGAGTCGCACACGCGGTATCTGGAGGACCGGTCGCGGTAACGGGCGAGGGCCTGCCGTCGCTCTTTCCGTCGGTGCGGACGGGAGAGCGACGACAGGCCCGGGGCCCCACACGCCGTTGTGCGGAACCTCGCCGGTACGGGGTCGCGCGAAGGTGCTGTCACCGCGGCCGGCCGTGACGATGTTGCTGGTCAGGGCACGATCGAGCCGGCCGCGGTGGCTTGGGAGGGCCGGCTCAGCCCAGGCGCTGCACCAGTGCGCGGTACTCGTCCCACAGTTCCTTGGGCGTGTGCTCGCCGAAGGTGTTGAGGTGGTCGGGGACCAGGGCGGCCTCCTCGCGCCAGACCTCCTTGTCGACGGTGAGGAGGAAGTCGAGGTCGGACTCGGACAGGTCGAGACCGTTCGTGTCCAGCGCTCCCTTGGCCGGCAGGACGCCGATCGGGGTCTCGACGCCCTCGGCCTTGCCCTCCAGGCGTTCCACGATCCACTTCAGGACGCGGGAGTTCTCGCCGAAGCCGGGCCAGACGAACTTGCCCTCGTCGTTCTTCCGGAACCAGTTCACGTAGTAGATCTTCGGGAGCTTCGACTGGTCCTTGCCCTTGGCGACGTCGACCCAGTGGCCCATGTAGTCGCCCATGTTGTAGCCGCAGAACGGCAGCATGGCGAAGGGGTCGCGGCGCAGCTCGCCGACCTTGCCCTCGGCGGCGGCGGTCTTCTCGGAGGCCACGTTGGCGCCGAGGAAGACGCCGTGGTTCCAGTCGAAGGACTCCGTCACCAGCGGTACGGCGGTGGCACGGCGGCCGCCGAAGAGGATCGCCGAGATCGGCACGCCCTTGGGGTCCTCCCACTCGGGCGCGATGATCGGGCACTGTGCGGCGGGGGTGGTGAAGCGGGCGTTGGGGTGGGCGGCCGGGGTCCCGGACTCCGGCGTCCAGTCGTTGCCCTTCCAGTCGGTGAGGTGGGCCGGAGTCTCCTCCGTCATGCCCTCCCACCAGATGTCGTTGTCGTCGGTGAGGGCGACGTTGGTGAAGACCGAGTTGCCCCACAGGGTCTTCATCGCGTTGGCGTTGGTGTGCTCACCGGTGCCGGGCGCGACGCCGAAGAAGCCGGCCTCGGGGTTGATGGCGTACAGGCGGCCGTCCTCGCCGAAGCGCATCCAGGCGATGTCGTCGCCGATGGTCTCCACGGTCCATCCGGAGACCGTGGGCTCCAGCATGGCGAGGTTGGTCTTGCCGCAGGCGCTCGGGAAGGCTGCGGCGACGTACTTCGACTCGCCCTGCGGCGGGGTCAGCTTGAGGATCAGCATGTGCTCGGCGAGCCAGCCCTCGTCACGGGCCATGACGGAGGCGATGCGCAGGGCGTAGCACTTCTTGCCGAGCAGGGCGTTGCCGCCGTAGCCGGATCCGTAGGACCAGATCTCGCGGGACTCGGGGAAGTGGGAGATGTACTTCGTGGAGTTGCACGGCCACGGCACGTCCGCCTCGCCCTCGGCCAGCGGCGCTCCGAGCGTGTGCACAGCACGCACGAAGAAGCCGTCGGTGCCGAGCTCGTCCAGGACCGGCTGCCCCATGCGGGTCATGGTGCGCATGGACACGGCGACGTAGGCGGAGTCGGTGATCTCCACGCCGATCGCGGAGAGGTCGGAGCCCAGGGGGCCCATGCAGAACGGGACGACGTACATCGTCCGGCCCTTCATGGAGCCGTGGAAGACGCCCTTCTCGCCCGCGAAGATCTCCCGCATCTCGGCGGGGGCCTTCCAGTGGTTCGTGGGGCCGGCGTCCTTCTCCTGCTCGGAGCAGATGAAGGTCCGGTCCTCGACGCGGGCGACGTCGGTCGGGTCGGAGGCGGCGTAGTACGAGTTGGGGCGCTTGATCGGGTCGAGTTTCTTGAAGGTGCCCTTCGCGACGAGCTCCTCGCACAGGCGCTCGTACTCGGCCTCGGATCCGTCACACCAGACCACGTTGTCCGGCTGGGTCAGTTCTGCGATCTCGTTCACCCACGCGACGAGTTCCTTGTGGGTGGTGGGGATGACGGGGGGAGCCGCGATGTCGCGCGCCACGATTGCTCCTAAATGAGGGATTTTGTCCTTAGTTGCCCCGTGGGGGCCGCGACCCGGATGCTTCGCAGCGTCGATTCCCTCTGGCGCTCATCCGGTGTCGACCGCACTCATTTGATCATCCGACGAGTTCGCCCATCTGTCCAGAGGGACGTACAGATGAGCGGAGTGAGGATCGCCACGTGTAAAATTCGCGTTTTGCGTCCACTTGGGATTCAGCTGAAGGTCTCTTGACGGTCCCCCGCCAAAGCACATCGGCGCGACTCACGCGGGGCCTCCGTGAGACGATGACCACTCTTCGTCGACCAACGGGTCACCCGAACCCGCAACTTACGGTTCCGTAGGTACGATGCCTCGTATGACTGCGTCCGTCCCCGACGCGACCTCGGACATCCCGGCCGCAGGCCGCGGTCCCGTCGCGACTTCCCTGCCGCACCCGGTCAAGCCCAAACTCCGCGGTTGGCTGCACCTGGGTATGTTTCCGGCCGTACTCATCGCGGGCCTGGTGCTCACCGCCCTCGCCGACTCCCCCAGAGGCCGCCTCGCCTGCGGAATCTTCGCCCTGACCGCCTGCCTCCTGTTCGGCGTGAGCGCGCTGTACCACCGGGGCGACTGGAGCCCTCGCATGGACGGGATCCTGCGACGGCTGGATCACGCCAACATCTTCCTGATCATCGCCGGCACCTACACCCCGCTGACGATGCTGCTCCTGCCCGGCGCCAAGGGCCAGTGGCTCCTGTGGAGCATCTGGGCGGCGGCCGTGGCGGGCATCGCCTTCCGTGTCTTCTGGGTCGGCGCCCCGCGCTGGCTCTACACGCCCTGCTACATCGCGATGGGCTGGGCGGCCGTCTTCTTCCTGCCGGACTTCATGCACAGTGGCGGCGTCACCGTCCTCGTGCTGGTGATCGTGGGCGGCCTGCTCTACAGCGCGGGCGGCGTGATCTACGGCATCCAGAAGCCGAACCCCTCACCGCGCTGGTTCGGCTTCCACGAGGTGTTCCACTCCCTGACCCTGGCGGCCTTCATCGCGCACTACGTCGGGATCTCGATGGTGGCGTACCAGCACGCGTAGCCGTTGCCGAGATCGTAGTCAGGTCTCAGCATTCCGGATGTTTCCGCCCGGAAGGTCCGTCTCGTCACCAGAGCGTGAGGGCTTCGGCTTGAGTACGGTCTCTCGCTTCCGTCTGCCGTTGGTGCGGCAGGTTTGCGCCACCTGCCCGCCCCGCCTCCGCCTTGCGGCGGGGGCGGGTGGTGCGGGTCTTCTGGTCGGCTCCACGAGGCTTCGACACCGCTTGGGCGTCCTGGTCTCCGGCCACTCCGGTACCAGTTGTTGCGGCTGCCGCGAGCGCGGCGAGGTTGAGTGCGGCGTTGTCGTCCCGGTCGATGACCAGACCGCAGGCGTCGCACTGGTAGGTCCTCACGTGCAGCGGCAGTTTGGCTCTCACCGCGCCGCACCCGGAACAGGTCTTCGAGGAGGGGTACCAGCGGTCCGCCGCGATGGTGCGGGTGGCGTGGCGCTGGCGGGTCTTGTAGGTGAGCTGGCGGCGGATCTCCCCGAACCCGGCGTCGGCGATTCTTCGCGCGAGACGCCGGTTGCGGAGCATCCCGGCGACGTTGAAGTCTTCGACCACGACCGTGCCGTACTCGGCCGCCACGGCGGTGGTGAGCTTGTGCAGCACGTCCGCGCGGAGGTTGGCCACCCGGTGATGCACCTTGTTGCGGGCGGCATTGGCCTTCTCCCACCGCTTCGACGGCTTCTGCCCGGTCCGCCGGTCGGGGCCCTGCCGTCGGGAGACGACGCGGGAGGCGCGGCGCAGCTGCTTGCGTGCCCGGTCGTAGTGCCCGGGATTAGCGATGGTGCGGATCTCGCCGGTGCTGTCGGCCATGACCGCGAGGGTCTTCACCCCCAGGTCGATCCCGACCGCCACGTCCGGCCGCGCCACGCGTTCGAGGTCCCGCTTGACCTCGGCCTGGAGCGAGACGAACCAGCGTCCGCGTTCGTGCCGCACGGTCGCGGACAGGATCCGGGCCGTCCCGGCCCGGACGCGGGCGAGGAGCTTCACCGTGGGCTCGTTGGTGCGGATCGTGCCCAGCCGGGGCAGGGTGACGTGACGGCCGTCAGCGTCCACGCGGATCACGCCGGTGGTGAACCGGCAGGCAAGGCGCGCCTTGCGCTTCGACTTGAACCGCGGCGCACCCATCCGCTTGCCGCGCCGCTTGCCGTTCTTGGACTTCGCGTAGTTGTCGAACGCGGCTGACGCGTTCGCCAGGCCGGTGGAGTACGCCTCCTTGGAGTTCTCCTCCCACCAGGCGGCGAACCTCGGATCGGTGTGCTTGGCCTCGTTGAACGCCTTCCGCAGCGCGGGCAGCGACCACGGCCGCCACTTGGTCAGCCCGGCCTCGCCGATGCCGTAGGACTCCTCCGCGCGGCGCTGCCACCAGGAGGCGGTCACCCAGCGGACGGCCCAGTTGTAGGCGGCACGCGCCGCGCCGCAGTGCGAGCGCAGGGCATGCTCCTGGGTGGCGTTCGGGTCCAGTGCGAAGCGGTACGCCTGCACCACGAACCCGGGCTGCGGCTGGAACTTCCTCACTCGGCGGCCTCGCCGGTCGCTACGGCCACCGCCCGGGCGGCCCGGTTCTTCGCTGCCTGCCGCCCATACAGGCGGGCGCACATGGAGGTGAGCACCTCGGTGATGTCACGTACCAGGCCATCGGCGGTCTCGGTGGGGTCGAGGACGACCAGGCGCCGCCCGGACGCCGACAGCGCGGCCTCCAGGTGCTCGACGCCGAACCGGGCCAGCCGGTCGCGGTGCTCGACCACGATCACCGCCGTCTGCGGGTCGGACAGCAGCCGGTGCAGCTTGCGGCGCCGCCCGTTCAACCCGGATCCCACCTCGGTGACGACCTCAGCGACGGCCAGGCCCAGCCCGTTCGCGCCGGACACGACCCGGGCGGCCTGCCGCTCAAGATCGGCTTTCTGGTCAACGGACGACACGCGGCAGTACGCCACCACACGCCCGGACGGCTGGACAGCGACCTCGTCGACCAACCACGTCCCGGACGGCGCCTGGCGAACGGGGACGGGCATCTTCCCGTCCTTCACCCACCGCCAGGCGGTCTGATAGCTCACGCCCTGCTGACGGGCCCACTCCGAAAGCTTCACGAGACCAAGTTACGTGAGACACACGACTAAGGATGACTATGAATGACTAGAAAATCCGTAGCAGCTTTCACCCCCTCCCACCGCAGACAGCGGCCACGGCTCGTCAGCCGTGGCCGCTTTTTGCAGCGCGTACCTCCACGGCATCGGAGGCTGCCGCGCAGGCCGATGCCCGACAATGACCCTCATGACGCCCGCACGCACCTCTTCCCCCACCGACGGTCCCCAACTGGGCCTTCGCGAGCGGAAGAAGATCAAGACCCGGACGGCGATCCGCGACGCGACGTACGCGCTGATCGAGGAGCAGGGGTACGACGCCACGACGATCGAGCAGATCGCCGAGCGCGCCGAGGTGTCGCCGTCCACGGTCTTCCGCTACTTCCCCACGAAGGAGGACATCGTCCTCACGGACGAGTACGACGCGGTCCTCCTGGAGGAACTGCGGGCCCGGCCGGCGGACGAGCCGTGGACGGACTCCCTGCGGTACGTCATGCGCAAGGCCATCGGTGTCGGAGCGGCCGAGGAGCCCGAGATCACCCGGCTGCGGTCGCACCTGATGGTCCAGGTGCCCGCGGTGCGCTCCCGGATGGTGGAGAGCATGGCGGTCACCGGCAGGCTGCTCGCCTCGGCCGTCGCCGCCCGCACCGGCCTCGCGGAGGACAGCCTGGAGGTGCGGGTCTACACGATGTCCCTGATCGGCGGCCTCGCGGAGATCTCCCTGTACTGGGCCGAGAACGACTTCCGGGACGACCTGCGCGAGCTCGTCGACCGCGCCCTGGACGTCATCGAATACGGCCTCACCCGGGAGTAGCCCGAAGAGCCACAGATGTACACCTGATACATTGATGACATGACCGAGCCGGTGATCGCACCCATGGCCGACGTCCGCAGGCACCTGGCGGATGTCATAGACCGCGCCCACAGGGACGAGACCCCCACGATCATCACGCGGCGGGGCAGGCAGGAGGCCGTCGTCCTCGACATCGACGAGTACCGCCGTCTGCGTGAGCTCGCGGAACAGGCCGAGGACGCGTGGCTGAACCGGTTGGCCGACGAGGCGGAGTCCGAGGGGCTCGAGGGATCGGTCTCCCTCGAGGAGATGGCCGCCGCGCTCCGCGGTGACCGTCCCTGATCCCGATGGGATACGTCACGCGGTTCACACCGCACGCCCAGCGGGACATGCTCAAGATCCCCCGCCCCGACGCCGTGCGCATCCTCTACCGGCTCACCGAGCTCCAGAGGGCGCTGGACGCCAAGGACACGGCCGCCTTCGACATCAAGGCGCTCCAAGGGCACAACGCCCGCTGGCGCCTGCGGGTCGGGGACTACCGAGTCGTCTACACCGTCGAGGACGGCCGCCTCCTCGTATGGGTGCTCGCGGCCGCCCATCGACGCGAGGTGTACCGCGAGCTGTGAACATCGCTCCACGTGCGCTCGCGCGGCCGTGACATCCTGACCCGGTGAGCGCAGTAGCGGAGATCCAGGTGGAATTCGCCCCCGAGCTGGCCCTGTTCGTCCGGCACGGTCGGCGGGCCGGCGCCACCCCGGTCGTCATCGACGGCGTCTCCACCCTCGGCCATGTCGTGGAGTCCCTCGGCGTCCCGCTGACCGAGGTCGGCTCCCTCGTCGTGGACGGCCGCCAGGCGCCCGTCTCGCACCTCCCGGCGGCGGGCGAATCCGTCCGGGTCGGGGCCGTCGAGCGGCCCCAGCAGGTCCCCGGCGCTCCCCTTCGCTTCCTCCTCGACGTCCACCTCGGCACCCTCGCCCGCCGCCTGCGCCTGCTCGGCGTGGACACGGCGTACGAGTCGCTGGACATCGGCGATCCGGCCCTCGCCGCCCGCTCGGCGGCCGAACACCGGGTCATGCTCAGCCGGGACCGGGGCCTGCTGCGCCGCCGCGAGCTGTGGGCGGGGGCGTTCGTCTACAGCACCCGCCCCGAGGACCAACTCCAGGACGTCCTGGACCGCTTCCGCCCCGAGCTGCGGCCGTGGACCCGGTGCATCGCCTGCAACGGGCTGCTGCGCGAGGCCACCAAGGACGAGGTGGCGGGCCAGCTGGAGGGCGGGACGCAGCGGTCGTACGACGTGTTCGCGCAGTGCGTGTCGTGCGGGCGGGCGTACTGGAAGGGCGCGCACCACGAGCAGCTGGAGGCCATCGTGGAGCGCGCCCTGGAGGAGTTCGCGGGCGACCGCTAGCTCTTCTTCTTCACGTCACCCTTTCCGCAGGCGATCCCGTCCCTGTTCCGGTCGAGCCTGAGCGGGTCGTCCTTGCCGTTGACCTTCAGACGGCCGTAGTCGTTCGTCTTCAGCCAGGCACAGCGGGCGGCCGTCGTGTTCTTCACCTCGTCGGGGAAGGCGGTCGGCACGCAGACGTTGATGGAGCCGTAGTGCCGGTCGCAGCCGGAGACGGTGGGGCTGACCTTCTGCGAGGTCTTCTTCTTGCCGGGTGTCTGGACCGTGCCCTCCAGGGAGTCGGCGAAGGAGTGGACGTGCGCGGAGGCGTCGGTGGCGCTCAGGGCCGACGGTCCTTGCAGGTGCACCCACTTGGCGACCGACGGCACGCCGTTCGCGTCGACGGCGAAGAGCATGTACCAGCCGGGCGGGGCCATGTCGGGGTTGCTGGTCACGTTCAGGTCGATGTTGTTGCCGTCCACCGACAGCGGCAGGTCCACGAACCGCTGGTTCGGGTCCGAGGAGTGGGTGACCGCGGCCGGGCGGATCAGCTCGGCCTTGGCGATGGGCCGGTCGACGGTGATCCGCTGGGTGTCGCCGTAGTTCCACTCGGTGTCGATCACCGAAGTGATCGTCGGACGCGCGCCCTTGAGGAGATAGGGCGGGGTGTAGATCGACACGTTGTGGTTCCAGGTGCCGTTGCCCGGGTTGTCGCCGGTGGTCATCACCCGGCCGTCGGGCAGCAGGAACGCGGACGAGTGGTAGCCGCGGGCCTCGGGGTCGGCGGCCACCGGGTCGAAGGTGTTGGTCGCCGGGTCGTAGATCGACGTCTCGTAGACGGGGTCGGCCCGGTTGTGCAGGGCGCCGCCCGTCTCCAGGACCTTGCCGTCGGGCAGGAGCACGGCGGAGACGTACATCTTGCCCTGGTTGCCGGTCTGCGGGACCGGACCGTTGCCCATGTCGACCGTGCCCTGCGGGATCGGCGGCCCGGCGACGTACGCCGGGTTGGCGTCCTTGAGGTCGATGACGTCGGTGAGCCGGTTGCCGTCCGGGTTGGAGTCGATGTTGCCGCCGCCGAGGGTGAGGACCTTCTGGTCCTGCGCCGGGGGCAGCAGCACGCTCGCCGACTGGTCGCGCTCGTCCTTGTTCTGCAGGCCCGGGACCTGTGTGATCGTGTTGGCGTCGTAGTCGTAGATCGCCGATCCGGTGCCGGGGATGTTGTTGCCGAAGGTGTGGCTGCCCGAGTAGAAGAGGCGGCCGTCCTGCATCAGGATCATCGACGGGTACAGACCCCAGTACGACCAGGTCTGGTTGACCTTCCAGGTCGGCAGCCACTGCTGCTCGGCGTCGGACCACAGCTCGGCGGTCACCGAGCCGGTCGAGTCCTCTTTCAGCCCGCCGAAGGAGATGACGTCACCGTTGCCGAGGGCGGTCGCCGACGGGTACCAGTGGCCGTCGTTCATGTTGTTGGTCTTGCTGTACGTCTCGGTGACCGGGTCGAAGATGTACGAGTCCTTGTAGCCCTGGTAGCCGATCGTGCCGTCGGCGGACGGATAGCCCTTGTTGCCGCTCATCACCAGCACGCGCCCGTCCTGGAGCTGGACGTGCCCGGAGCAGAACATGTCCTTCGGCGTGGGGACGACCTTGTAGGTGCCGGTGGCCGGGTTGTACACCGCGGAGGTGAAGGTGCCCGCGTTGAACTGCTCCTCGCTGTTGCCGGAGCCCGCGATCAGCAGCACCTTGCCGTTGTGGAGGACGACGGAGTGCATGGAGCGGACCGGGTTCTGGGTGGGCAGCACGTCCCACCTGCCGTTGGCGCACTCCGCGGGCGTGCCCGTGCACACCGGGTCCGGGACCGGGTCGGCGACCTGGTCCATCGTGTAGTCGTCGGTGGTGACCGAGCCGGTGCCGTAGACGGAGACGCCGAACGTGATGCGGTCGGTACCGGCCGGTACCTCCGGGGTGCGGACCGACGCCTCGGTCCAGCTGCCCGCCATGGCCAGCGTCTTGAGGTCGGTCCAGTACTGCCAGCCCGCCGTCGCGTCGTGCCGGAAGAGGGTGACGGAGGTGTCCGGGGTGGTCGACTTGTACCAGAGCCCCAGGTCGTACTGCTTGCCCGCGGTCACGACCGGCGCGCACTCAGCCGACTCGGTGATCAGCGCCTTGCGGTCGCCCTCGGCCCGGCGGGTCAGTTCGACCTTCATGGCCTTGGAGCCGGAGTGGGCGTCGGAGGTGGTGGTGAAGCTGAAGTCGTTGTCGCCCCAGCCGGACTTCTCCCAGCAGTAGGGCATCCCGTCGGTGCCGGCGGTCTCGAAGCCGGGGTTCTTGACGAGGTTGGCGGCGGAGGCTGGCTGGGGTGAGGTGAGAAGAAGGCCCCCCGTCAGGCCTGCCACGGCCAGGAGGGCGGATCTCCTACGGTGTCTGTTCACTCGGCTCTCCTTGCGGTACGGCCGCTGTCGAGGCCCCCGCGGCCCCTTCGCGGCAGATAGACCAGCGCTTCTGTCCCCACGAAGCGCAGGACGAAGGTCGTCACCAGGGCGAGAGCGGTCGCGGACAGCGCGCTCATGTCAAACCGGTGGACGAACAGGGCGATCAGCGGGATGCGCAGCACCAGGTCCGCGTTGGCGAGCAGCGCGAACCGGCCGACGCGGTCCCAGACCTGCCGGTGCCGGCGGCGGTCGCGGAACAGCAGGTGCTCGATGAGCAGGAAGTTCCAGGCGACGCCGAGCTGGTTGGCGAGGATCTCCGCCGGCAGGTAGTGCATGCCGAGCAGGGTCAGCACCCACAGGCCGAGCAGGTTGGGCACGAACCCCGTCGCGCCGATCAGGCCGAAGCCGACCATGCGGGCGACCGGCGAGGCGGTGCGCAGACCGGCCAGGTGACGCAGGAAGCGGAAGCCCTCCTGGGCACTGGACTTGGACTCGCCCGCGAACCGGTCCTGGAACACGAACGGGACCTCGGTCACCCCGCGCGGACGGCTGCGCACGGCGAGTTCGAGGAGGATCTTGTAGCCGAGGGGCTGGAGCACGTCGGCGGTGACGGCGCTGCGCCGGATGGCGAAGAAGCCGCTCATCGGGTCGCTGATGCCGTGCAGCTTGCGCGGGAAGAGGGACTTGGTCAGCCAGGTCGCCGCGCGTGAGACGGCGACCCGGTAGTTGCCCGCGAGTCCGGCGCGGCTGCCGCCCTTGATGTAGCGGGAGGCGACGACGAGACCGGCGTTGGCCCGCTCGCCGGTGGCGACCAACTCCGGTACCAGCGACGGCGGATGCTGGCAGTCGCCGTCCATCACGACGATCCAGTCCGACCCGGCCGCCTTCATGCCCTCGACGACCGCGCCGCCGAGCCCGCCGACCGGCTTGTCCCGGTGCAGGACGGTCACCGGGAAGGGGCAGTCCTTCGCGGCCTCGTGGATGACCTGGGGGGTGTCGTCGGTGGAGTCGTCCACGAAGACGACCTCGCAGGGCAGCCTGGACGGCACCGACTCGCTGATCTGGCGCAGCAGCTGCCGTACGTTCGCGGACTCGTTGAACGTGGGGACGACGATGGTGACGGCGCCCGGTTCGGGCACCTCGACGGCCCGTACGGCCGGATCGCCCAGTTCTCCGGGGACGATGGATTCCTGGGTCATCGGACGCCTCCCGCGGCGGTGCCGGTGGTCTGGATCTGCCGGATCTCGATCCGGTCCGCACCGGTGCCGAAGACGGCGACCGGTTTCGAGTGCTGGATGGCCGCCTTGACGTTGGGCAGGTCGACCGCGTCACGCCGTACCGTCGGGGAGGCCACGACGTAGTCGATGTCCTTCCAGCCGCGCGGCATCGTCTTGGTCACCGCCGGGTCGAGGTCGGCCTTGTAGAACCAGATGACGCCGAGCCCGGGCCGGTACCCGGCGTGCACCAGGTCCAGCCACATCGCGTCGTCGACGAGCACCCGGGTGTCCCCGGGGTCCTCCACCTCGGTGGCGAGCCACTTCGAGGCGGCCTGGTAGGGGGCGTTGGCGTCGACGGTGACGGCGGTGCGGGCGCCGTCGTACCACTTCGGTACGACGTAGGCGCCGGCGGCGACGGCGAGGACCGCCGCGAGGGCGTACCGCCCACCGGTGAGCAATCGTTTCTCCCCCTCGGTGCGCCATCTGCGCAGCACGGCGTGGGCGACGGAGGCGGTGCCTCCGGCGAGGACGAGAGCGAGGAAGGGCAGCGCCTGGATGACGTACATCGCGGGCAGGTAGCCGTTGGGACGCAGGGCCAGCGCGGCGAGGATCGCCACCGTCAGGGCCGGTCCGGCCAGGGCGCGGGCGGTGACCGACCAGCGCCAGGTGGCCAGCAGCAGGAGGGCGCCGGCGAGGCCGCCCAGGGGCAGGACACGGTCGTAGTAGAGCCAGGACTCGAAGACGCCGTGGGAACCGGAGCCCTGGTCGAGTATGAAGCCCGAACCCGGCCTGGTCATCTGGTACTTGACGCCGTCCCAGAGGGAGACGTGCCCGCCGCCGGGCAGCAACTCGCCCTTGAGGAGGGCGAACAGGGGGTACGAGAAGCCGATCAGCGTGCAGGCCGTGATGGCGCCGGTGACCGCGAACTTCCGGGTGTCGCGGTGGCTGTGCCGCCACATGGTGACCAGGAGCGCGGGCAGGATGACGAGCATCGTCTCCTTGGTGAGGACGGCCGTGGCGGCCGCGATCCCCGCCCCGAAGTGGTGCCAGAGGTGACGGCTCGGGGAGGCGGCGAGGGTGAACGCCACGAGCGTCCACATCACCGCGAGGTTGTCGAGGAAGATCTCGCGCTGGAGGACGACGGACAGCGGCGAGAGCCCGAAGAGGACCATGCCGAGCCCGGCGGCCCAGCGGGGCAGGGAGAGCCGGCGGCCCAGGACGTAGACCAGCACCGCGCTGATACCGCTGATCACCAGCATCACCGCGCGCATCGAGCCGACGGTCATCGACTCGGGGCTGATCATCGCGGGTATCCAGGTCAGCAGGGCCAACTGGATCCAGCCGAGCGGCGGGTGGTCGTACCAGTAGGTGTAGTGCGCGAGGCCCCTGCCCTCCTGGACGGCCCAGGCCTGGGCCAGGTAGGTGCCCTCGTCGTCGCTGAGCGTCGGGTAGTCGGCGATGTTCCAGCCCTGCACGACCAGGATCGCCACGAGGAGCAGACCGCACAGCAGAAGGTCGGAGCGGGACGAACGCAGGCGGCTCGGTGGAGCCGCCCGGCCGGCCGGACCGGGTTCGGGCGCAGGCTGCCGCTGCGCGGGGACCTTGGGAGTGGTCACCGCGGGAAGGGTGGAGGTCACGCAGGGACGTCCTCTCGGGTCACTTCGGACGGGGTGAGGTGCGCGCCGACATGAGTGGTCAACTCCCAGTCGTTGCGGCCGCGCTGCTCACGCCAGACGGCGCGGACGGCGGCCCCGGCGAGGAGCACCTGGTAGAAAGGGCCGCCCACGACGAGCTTGACGTAGTGGCCGAAGCGGACGCGAAGTCCGTACTGCTTGCCGAAGTCGTGCAGCCCGACGAGCTCGAAGACGAAGGTGACCAGGGCGGTCACGGCCGGCAGGAAGGTGATGAACGCGATGCTCACGGGCACGTCGAGGAAGAGCGCGATGGCCACGTTGAGCGGGATGATGACGCCGGTGAAGGCCTGCATGAACGGCGTCATGAGGGTGTAGCGGGCCAGCAACCGCTGCCCGAATCCCGGCAGTTGCTTCCAGTCCTTCTTGCGGTACACCTGGAGGAACCCCTGGTTCCAGCGGGTGCGCTGCTTCAGCAGCGACATCAGCGAACCGGGGGTCTCCTCCTTGGTCACCATGTCGGAGTCGTAGGCGACGACGACCTTCTTGCCGACGCTGGACAGGCGCACGCCCAGGTCGCAGTCCTCGGCGAGGCAGTCGGGGTCCCAGCCGTCGGCCTCCCGCAGCACGTCCGTCTTCACGAAGACGGTGTTGCCGCCGAGCGGGATGAACCCTTTCTGCGCGTGCAGGTGCAGCCGGGAGCGGAACCAGAAGAAGTACTCCAGGCAGTTGCGCAGGCTGTACCAGCTGGAGTGGAAGTTGATCAGCTGGACACCGCCCTGGACGACGTCGGCGCCGGTCGTGCGGAACGCGTGGTCGACGTGGGCGAGCAGCTCCGGGTGGACCTGGTCCTCGGCGTCGAAGACCCCGACGACGTCGCCGCGGCAGTGCGGCAGCGCCGTGTTCATGGCCTTGGGCTTGTTCTTCTTCTCGTGGGTGTCGACCACGACCCGCACCCGCGGGTCACGATCCGCGGCGTCGCAGGCGACCGCCGTGGTCTCCGGGTCGTCGTGCCCCACGATCACGATGATCTCGAAGTCGGTGTGGCTCGACTCCAGCAGCCGCTGGATGGTGTGGTCGAGCACGGCCTGTTCGTGCCGCGCCGGAAGCAGCAGCGAGAACGACAGGCTCTCCCCGCCGTCGGGTCTGTGAAAGCGGGTGGAGGCGAGCACTTCGGGCGTACGCCACGCGTGCATCTGCCACCACAAGGTGAACGCCGCCATCCAGAACAAGGCAAGCGAGACGGCAGCGATGAAGACAGACGTCAGCAACAGATCCCCCCAGATCCCAAAACCCCCAGTCGCGACGGATGACCACATCCGTCGCGTCACTGTGCAGAGATTAGGGGGGAACTGTGAAGCGTGGGAGCTGTTCCGATAAATAGCGTGTTTCGGAACGGTGACGCTGGTAGCGGGATGTATCCGAACACATGCGCAATTTTGGCACGCGAAAGAGACACCTCCGCTTCCGGTTCAGCCGCTCAGTTGCGAGCGAAGCCGGTCCGGATCGGTCGTCGGGGCGTCACATGTGAAGTTACGACAGACAAACGCGGTCGGTTCACCGTTGCTCAGCGGACGGTCGGCGAGCAGCGGGAACTCGTCGCTGCCCGGGGTCCCCACGGCGACCACGGCACCGGGGGCGGTGCCCAGAAGTGCCGTGCGGTGCAGGGCCTTTGTGCCCGGGTCGTCGAGCGCCGGGCCGACGATCGCCACCTCGCGCGGCCCGTCGAGCAGCGCCTCGGCGACGGCGAGCCCCCAGCCGATGAAGCGGGGGACGCGCGGGCCGAGCGCCTTGACGACGCCGAGTGCCT
Organism: Streptomyces sp. NPDC033131; assembly: GCF_055578365.1. Lineage (NCBI taxonomy): Bacteria > Bacillati > Actinomycetota > Actinomycetes > Kitasatosporales > Streptomycetaceae > Streptomyces > Streptomyces sp. NPDC033131. Next base: position 327,498 of record NZ_JBVIPA010000001.1, on the reverse strand, counting down.
TCTCGGCGGCGGCGCGGTGCGGCTCGGCGCCGGTCTGCGCGGCGTAGCCGACCAGGGCTCCGGCGGCGGCGGTCCAGCCGGAAGGGGTGGCGTTGTCGGTGGGGTCCTGCGGGCGGCGGATCAGCTTCTCGGCGTCGGCGGCCGTGTCGTAGAGGCTGCCGGAGTCGTCGGCGAACCGCGTGAGGACGTGGTCGAGGAGGAACCCGGCGAACTCCAGCCACACACCCTCGCCGGTCACGGAGGCCAGCGCGAGGAAGCCCTCCGCCACGTCGGCATAGTCCTCCAGCACCCCGGCGTTCGCGCCGAGATGCCCGTCCTTGCTGGTCCGCGAGAGGCGGGCCTGCTCGTCCAGGTGCAGCCGCACGAGGAGGTCGGCGGCGCCGAGCGCGGCCTCGATCAGGTCGGGACGGTCGAAGTAGGCACCGGTCTCGGCGAGCGCGGCGATCGCGAGCCCGTTCCAGGCGGCGACGACCTTGTCGTCACGGCCGGGTGCGGGGCGGTCGCTCCGCTTGCGCAGGAGGCGTTCCTTGACGGACGCGATCCGGTCGGCGTCGAAGAACTCGTCCTGCTGCGGGAGTTGGAGGACGGACGAGCCGTGCTCGAAGGTCCCCTCCTCGGTGACGCCGAAGTACCGGACGGCGAGCTCGGCGTCCTCGTCCCCGAGCACCTCGCGCAGCTGCGCGGGCGTCCACACGTAGTAGGCACCCTCGACGTGCTTCCCGGTCCCGTCGTCGCTGTCGGCGTCGAGCGCGGAGGAGAACCCGCCTTCGTTCGTGCGCAGTTCCCGCACCATGAAGTCGGCGGTCTCCAGCGCGACCCGGCGGGCGAGCTCGGAGCCGGTGGACCGCCACAGGTGGGCGTAGACGCGGCACAGCAGGGCGTTGTCGTACAGCATCTTCTCGAAGTGCGGCACGACCCAGTCCCGGTCGACGGAGTAGCGGGCGAACCCGCCGCCGAGCTGGTCGTAGATACCGCCGCGGGCCATCCGCTCACAGGTGTCCCGGGCCATCTGCAGGGCGCCCTCGGCCCCGGTCCGCGCGTGGTGCCGCAGCAGGAACTCGACGGCCATGGACGGCGGGAACTTGGGCGCCCCGCCGAACCCGCCGCGCTGCGCGTCGTACTCCCGGGTGAGCCCGAGGAGGGCCGCGGCCAGCTGCTCCTCACCGGGCGCCTGGCTGTCGCCGTAGGAGATCTCCCGCCCCGCCAGGTCCCGCACGATCTTCCCGGCCACCTCGGCGACCTCGTCCCGCCGGTCCGCCCAGGCGCTGTGCACGCCCTGCAGGACCTGCCGGAACGCGGGCATGCCCTGGCGCGGGGCGGGCGGGAAGTAGGTGCCGAAGTAGAAGGGCTCGGCGTCCGGTGTCAGGAACACCGTCATGGGCCAGCCGCCCTGCCCGGTGGCCGCCTGGACGGCCTCCATGTAGACGGCGTCCACGTCGGGGCGTTCCTCGCGGTCGACCTTGACGCTGACGAAGTGGGCGTTGAGGTAGTCGGCGGTCTCCTGGTCCTCGAAGGACTCGTGCGCCATGACGTGGCACCAGTGACAGCTGCTGTATCCGACGCTGAGCAGGACCGGCACGTTCCGTTTCCGGGCCTCCTCGAAGGCCCCGGCCGACCACGGCCACCAGTCGACGGGGTTCTCGGCGTGCTGGAGGAGGTAGGGGGACGTCTCATGGGCCAGTCGGTTCGGCATGGTGTCCATCCTGCCGCAGTACCCGTCCCGTCACGCGGCAGGCGTCTCCCAGACGGTGACCTCGAGTTCTCCCGTGCCCCGGTCCGGCGCGCTGAGGACCTTCAGGTAGGCGACCCGGCCCTCATCGGTCATCAGGCAGAAGCGGTCACCCCGCTTCACGTCCGCCGAGTAGGAGCCGTTGCGTTCCACGCTCCCGACACAGTCCTCGGCCGTCGGGGCGGGACCGGAGGCGGGCAGGAGGGCCAGGTGGGAGGGGGAATCCGGCACGAACAGCCCCGGGTCACCGATGGGCGCCCAGAAAATGACGTCCGCGCCCTTGGAGGTGCTCTGCACGATCGGTCCGGACGTGTCCAGCTCGATGTACGACCCGTTGTCGGTCGTTTCGGCCTCGACGACATCGGGCCCCCACAGCACCCGATCCGCCGCGGCACTCTTCGTGGGGGACGCGGCGGGCTGCTCCGGGGCGCCGGGCTGGGACGACGCCGGCTGCTCCGTCACGGCGGACGCGTCCGCCTTCCCGTCGTCCTCGGACGAGTCCGACCGGGTCAGAAGGATCGTGATGAGCACGCCCACCAGCGGGACGACGATCCCGACGACCCACCAGGCCCAGCGTGGCTGCTGGTTTCCGTGCGGCGGACCGGTCGGCGCACCCGTCGGCGCATGGTGATCGCTGCTCATGTCGTCCCCCTTCAACACCTGTGATCACGATAGCCACGCTGCTGCCCCCACGCATCAACGCGCTTGTCCCGCACGGTGATCGGAGACCGTCGCACCCTCGCCCCGATGCGCCGTCGGCAGCACACTTGACCAAGGAACCACCGAAGGACCACCAGGAAGAGCCGTTGCCGCCGGAGGGGGACGTGACATGCGGGACAGTCATCGCGCGGAGGCCGAGCGGTTGCTGGCACGGGCCGTGGAGGAGGAGGTGCGGCGGTCCGGCGGGCGCACCGACGGGACCGTGCTGCTGTCCCGGGCCCGCGCCGCGCTGGACACGATGGCGCAGACGGCCGCCGAGGAGTACGAGGCGTACACACACGCCCTGGAGGAGTCGGAGGCCGGTCAGCTCACCTTCGGGCAGCGGTACGCGCGCGAGGGCGGCGGCACTCCCCTGCTGGTGGCGGGCGTCGCGGCGGTCGCGGCCACCGTCGCCGACCTGGCGTTCGGCACCGGCGCGAGCACCGCGCTCGGCGCCGGGGTGACCGTGGGCGTGGTGGGCGCGGCGGCGACGGTCGTGAAGGTGGCCGGTTCGCATCTGCCCGCCGCACACCACCGCGCGGGCGCGCTCGGCCAGCCCGGCGGCCCCGAGCAGCTGCGGTTGCAGTGGCTGACGGCTCTCGAGGTACGCGGCATCCGCCCCTACCTCGACCAGCAGCGGGTACGCAACGCCTCCACCGGCCCGAAGCAGACGGGGCCGCGGCTGAAGGGCGCCGACAAGAGCGCGGCGGCCCGCGCACGGAACGTGCTGGAGCAGTCGTTCGGTCAGCTCCCCGAGCCGGTGGGCACCTTCGCGGGCCGACGGCAGGAGACGGGCCGGATCCGGCAGTGGGTGCAGGCGGCCCGCGCGAGCACCGAGACCCGGCCCACGGTCGTCGTGCTGCACGGGGCGCAGGGCAGCGGTCGTACGACACTCGCGGTGCGCGCCGCCCACGACCTGAAGGACTACTTCCGCGGCGCCTGCGTGGTCGACCTGCGCGGCGACAGCCCGGAGGAGGCGCCACTGTCGACCCGGGACGCGCTGCTGCACCTGCTGAACCGACTCGGCGCCCCCCGCGAACAGCTGCTGTTCCGTGAGCGTTCCTCCGCGGACCAGCAGGTCAAGCGGCTGAGCGAGCTGTACCACCAGCATCTGACCGGCCTGCCCGTCACCATCGTCCTGGACGACGCCTCGGACCCCGAGCAGGTCCGCACGCTCATCCCCGAGCGCTCCGACAGCCTCGTCCTGGTCACCGCCCGGCAGCCCCTCGACCTGCCCGCCGGCCTCGCCGCCCGGGTGCACCACCTGCCCGTCGAGACCCTGGACGGGCCCGGCGCGGAGGAACTGCTGACGGCGGCCGCGCAGGACAGCACCGGCCCCTACGACGCCGAGTCCTCCGAGCGCATCAGCCGGCTGTGCGGCGGCCTGCCGCTCGCCCTGCGCATCGCCGGCTCCTCGCTCGGCCCGCGCTCACCACGCCGGCTCGCCACCGATCTCGACGCGTACGGCCCGGTCGAACCCGCCGAGAGAGTCCTGTGGCTGCGCTACACCGACCAGACGGACACGGCCCGCCGGCTGCTGCGCCGCCTCGCCCTGGCCGGCCGCGCCTCCCTCGGCGCCGCCGCGGCCGCCGCCCTGCTGGCCACGGACGAGACGGAGGCGAGCCGCCACCTGGTCGCGCTGGCCCGGGCCGGCCTCATCGACCACGTCCGCGGCAGCCGCTACCGCGTCCACGACGTGGTCCGCGCCTTCGCCCACGCCCGCCTCCTCGACGAGGAGGAGCCCGCGGAACGGACGGCGGCACAAGAACGCCTGATCGTGAACTACGCCGACCTCGCGGACTCGGTGCTGCGCCTGGTCGACGGCAACATGTCGACCCGCTCGGACCGCTTCAGCCCGCACGGCTTCCACTCCCTCGACGAGGCCCTGCGCTGGCTCGACGACGAGTCGAGCTTCATCACGGCGGCGCTGAGACACGCGGAGGGCGTGAACCAGGCGGCCGTACTCAACCTGCTGGGCGCCCTGTGCGACTACTGCCTGCTGCGCGGCGACCTCTACCGGCTGGGCGAGATCAGCGAGTTGGCGCAGGCCGTCGACCAGGGACTGCTGGTCCGCTCGGTGCAGTGGCGTACGGGCATCGCGGCACGGCAGCTGGGCGAGCTGGACAAGGCGCGCACGACGCTGACGTCGGTGGTGGACCTCTATATGGAGGCCCATCACGACGCGGGCGCGGCCCGGGCCCTGTGCTCGCTCGGCATCACCCTCCACCACCAGGGCAACCTGACCGAGGCGGCGTCCAAGCTCCGGGAGGCGCTGGACCTCCAGGCGCCGCCCGACCTGGCCACGGACCGGGCGTGGACGATGCACGCGCTGGCCGCGGTGGAACGTGACCGGGCCCGGCTGGCGGAGGCGATGGAGCTGCTGACCCAGTCGCTGCTCCTGCACCGCGCCGGCGAGTCGGTGCACGGCGAGGCCTGGGCCCACTTCCAGCTCGGCCAGCTCGGCCTGCGCATGGGCGACGTACCGCGCGCGGAACAGGAGCTGCGCACCGCCCTCGACCTGTACGGCCGCACCCGCGACGCCCGCGGCGAGGCGTGGGCCCTGACCCAGCTCGCCCGCGCCCGCCTGGTCGCCGGCGACGCGTCGGCGGCGGTCGACGGCCTGCGCCAGGCGGCGTCCCGGCACCGCGACAACGAGGACGCCCGCGGCGAGGCGTGGACGGTGTACTACCTGGGCCAGGCCCTGGAGGAGACCGGCAACCTCACCCTCGCCGTCCGCGAGCTGGAACGCTCGCGCACGATGTTCTCGCGGATGCGGGACGTCTACGGCCTGGCCTGCGCCCGGCACCACTCGGCCCGGGCGACCCGCGACCAACGCGCCGCGCAGACGGGTTCGTTGCGGAACTCGGGCTTCGCCCGCCAGCTCCTGGTCGACGCCCGCGCCGACTTCCAGCGCATCGGCGTCGCCCACGGCGAGGCGTGGACGTGCCTGGAACTCGCGGTCGTGGACGCGGGCAACGCCCGCACCCCGCAGGCCCTCGCCCTGTGCGACGAGGCGGTGGGCCTGTTCACCTCGTACGGAGACCGACGGGGCGAGGACTGGGCCCGCTTCCTGCGCTGCACGCTGCTGCCGTACGCCGCCCCGGGCGGCGTGGAGATCGGTACCGCCGTGGCACAGGAGGAGCTGGCCCAGCTGGGGCGGGCGGGCCATCCGGCCCGGGACGAGAAGCTGGACGACTACGTGGAGGCGTACCAGCTGCTGCTGGAACGCGGAGTGAACCTCGAAGCCGGCTGGCAGGCTTGGCGGTTGGGGATGGTGCCGGGGAGGCATGCTCGGGAGGTCATGGGGGTGGCGGTGGCCTCGCAGGCGTAGCGGCGTCGTAGGGCTTCGCGTACAAGGGGGTGTCCGGGTTGAGCAGTGTGCCGTTCGTGGGGCGCGAGGAAGAGCTGCGGGAGCTGCGCGAGGCACTCGCGCCCCGCCGGATGGTCGTGCTCACGGGGCCGCCCGGCAGCGGGAAGTCCGCGCTGGCGCGACGGGTCGCGCCGAGGGGATCGACTTCGCCTCGGGTGTTCCGGGTCGAGGACATCGGCGCCCGGGAACGGCCGGAGGTGACGCTGCTGCGGCTGCTGGAGACCCTGGGGGCGCGGCCCGGACGGCTGACGGCCGCGATCGGCGCACCGGCCGACGGCATGCTCGAACCGGTGCTCGAGATCTGTCGGCAGGAACTGGCCGACCGGATCTGGCCCGTACTCGTCGTGGACGGCGCGCGCGGGCCGCTCCTCGACGCGCTGCAAGCGCTGGTCGGCGGCTCCAACTGTCAGGTACTCGCCATCGCCGAGCGGGGTGACATCCCGCCCGCCGCGTACACCTGCGAGCTGGGTGACCTTTCACCGGCGGCGGCCCAGCAGCTCGGCGATCACGCGGCCGGGCCCCGGACGGCGCGACCCGAGGCCACACCGACTCCGCTCGCGCTGCGCATCGGCGCGGCGCTGGTCGGTGCCGGCCACCGAGCCGACGCACTCCCGGACACCCTGCCCGAACTGGTCGCCCGAGCTCGGCAGCGGCTGCACGGGGACGCGGCACACCTGTGCGACGCCCTGGCGGCGTTGACCGCCGAGGGCGGTCTGTGGTTGCCCGATGAACTGGTCGCGCACCTTCTGCCGGGCGCCGGCTCCTCGGACGACCGCCGCGCACGCAGCGCCTTGGCCCCGCTCCGCGAACTGGAGTTGTTGGAGCGCGACCGGGCGGGCGTACGGCTGCACCAGGCGGTCGCCGAGCAGATCACCGCACAGTGGTCACCGGAGCGGATCCTCGACGGGACGGTCGCCGCGACCCTGCCGCTGCTGCGGGAGGCCCGCCGTTCCCCCGCTCTCGTCGCCGACCACTCCCCGACCTACCTGCTGCTGCTCACCCGGGTACTGCACACCGAGAACACCGAGATGCGGAGCTTCGGCGCCTGCCTGGCGGAGGAACTGGCCCACCAGGGGAAACCGTTCGAGGTTCTCGCACTGCGTCAGTGCGTACGGAGCACGCCCGGGGAGGACGACGGCTTCGCGGCGCCGCTGGCCCTGGCCCTGCGGCGGCGCGAGGAACCGGATGTGGCACGGGACGTGCTCTCACGCGGCAGCCTGGAACCGGCCGGGCTGCTGCAACTCGCTCTTCTGGAGCGTGACCTGGGCCGCCTGCACGACGCCGAGCGGCACCTCGCCGGTCTTTCGGTCGGCCGCGGCGCCGACGGCTGGGTGCTGCACACCAAGGCCGCCGTCGCCTGCGACCGCGGGGACCTGCGCGGGGTGGGGCCACTGCTGCGGCGCGCGATCGAGGCGCACCAGGTCGCGGGAGACCTCCGGGGCGAGGCCTGGGCCGTACTGGAGTACGGGCGCTGGTGCCTGCTGCGCGGGGACTTCGAGGACGCCGTCAAGCGGCTCAGTGCCGCGCGCGTGATGTTCCTCGACATCAAGGACACCCATGGGGAGAACTGGGCCGACATCGAACTCCTCCGGCTCTCCGCCGTGTCGCTCGAGAACGGTCGGCCGATCGACGACGTGCGACGGCCGCCCGGCCGCTCTCGGCCTCTGGCCCGCACTCGGACCGAGGCCTGGCGCGCGCTGTACACCGCGCTGCTCACGGCAGAGTCCCCCGCGGCGCCCGACAGCGCCTTCGACGCCTTCTGGCGGCTCGACCACGCTACGGACGCCCTCGGTGAGGCCTGGGCCACACACCACCTGGGGATCCGGGAGGAGGACGGTACGAGATATCTGGCGGTGGCCGCGACCGTCTTCGCCGACTCGGGCTGCCCGCACGGCCAGGCCTGGACCGCCCTGGAACTCGGCATCCGGCAGCCCCGGCGCGGCCCGGGCCGCCACTCCCTGGCCCGCGCGCGGGCCCTGTTCGACTCCATCGGCGACGAGGCGGGCAAAGCCTGGACCGACCTCGCTCAGGCGGTCCTCGACGGCGAGAACCCTCCGCGCGGAGCGCTGTGGGAGCTTTCGCGCCGCTACTCGCCGCATCTGCTCTCCACCATCGAATGGCCGGAGGAACACGGCCGGTTCCGCATCCCCCGCGCCGCCCGCCACACCATCCCCGAGCCGCGCTACGACGGCGTCGTCCGCTTCCCGACCACCGAGTCGCGCATCCGCCTCACCCTGCTCGACGACGCTCCCGGCGTGGACGACGCGGCACGTATCGCCCTTCATCTGGTCCCGGGCGTGCACCATCCCTGGGCCTCCGCCACCGGGCCCGGCCTGCCGTGGCTGTCGACCCGGGCGATCCCCCTCACCTCCGCCGACGTCCAGCCCGAGCACGCCGTCACCATCCGGCCCTCCGCCGCCGACGATCCGGATGCGGGGGCCGAGTTCCGGTTCACGCCGAGGAGACCGGGGCGCCACCGCATCCGCTTCGTGGTGGAGCACCACGACACCGGCACCGTGTTGCAGGAGGTCGAGACGGAGATCGACGTCGCCGACACCCGGGTCCGGGCGCCCTCGGCCGCCGCGCCGCTGACCGCACCGCCGCGCGGGAGGTGACCGTGTCCCGAGACCTGCCCGTCCACATCACGCAGGACCCCGGCCGGGGCTTCACCCGCCGACCGGACCACACCGTCCGCCACCCGGACCTGGTGCTGGTCCTGGACGCCTACGCGGACGACCACGTCCGGGCCCGGGTGTACGGCGGCGCGGTGCCCGCCGCGTTCGCCGAGTACACGGCGAAGCTGGAGGTCGCGCCCGCCGCCCTGCGCGCCTCGGCGGCCCGACTGCGCGCACTGTGGAAGCGCGAACTGGTGGCGTACGAACCCGTCGACGACAGGGGCATCCCCCTGCCCGGCCGTCCGCGCCTGCCGTACGCGGCCCGCCCGGACCTCACCGCCGAGCCCGAGGACGAGCTGCACGACATCCTCGACGAACTCGTCGAACAGGGCAGCTACCTGCTGTGCGAGGAACTCCTCGGAGCGGGCGGACAGGGGGCCGAGCGGCTGCGCAAGGTGGTACTCGGCGCGTTGGCCGGACCCGGCCCCTTACGGATCCGGGTGGACTCCAACGTGTTTCTGCCCTGGCCGATGCTCTGCCTGCCCGCCGAGCTCGACCCCCGGGGCAAGGAGGGCCCCGAAGGGCTCCTGGCCCGCTTCCTCGGCTATCGCCACCAGATCGAGCAGACCGGCGGCCACCATCCGGCCTTCCCCGACGAGGACGATGCGGCGCCGCTGCCCCCGATGCCGGTGGTGAGCCTCAACCACGACCAGGGCATCGACCCCGAGGGCCGGACCCGGGCGGCCGAGGTCGCCGCGGCACTCGCCGACGGCACCGTCCGCATCGAGCGCACCCGGCGCCCCGAACTCCTCACAGCCCTCAGATCGGAGCGGCTGGACGAGCAGTTGGTGTACTTCTGGTGCCACGGCCACTTCCGCTCCACCGAGGAGTCCGGGCCGCCCCTGTTCGTCGTCCAGCTGAGCGACCACCGGGACATCGACGCACACACCCTGCTGGCCCGGCGGGCGACGGCGTCGGGCCCTCTGTTCCCGTACCGGCCCGTGGTGCTGCTCAACGCCTGCTACGCGGGACTGCCCGGTTCCGCCGATCTGACCCACCTCGGCGGGGCCCTGATCCGGGCCGGCGCGGGTGGAGTGCTCGGGCCGCAGATCGAGATCCCGCAGATGTTCGCCGCCGAGTACGCGTACGCCTTCGTCACCCGCTATCTTTCCGGCACTCCGACGGCGGGCGAGATCGCGCACGGCCTGGCGCGGCATTTCGCGGACACGTACCGCAACCCGCTGGGCTTCACCTACGCCCTGCACTGCGGTATGGACCGCAGGCTGGAGCGGACCACGTGACGGGGCCCGACACCGTGCGGACCGTGGACCTGGACGAGAACGGCTGGCTGACGCGGGCCGGCGCGCACGGCCCCGTGCCGGTCCCGGCCGCCCGACTGGACTCCCATTTCGCGGAGCATCTGACGCCCCCCTCCTGGGCCACCGACATCGTCGTCTACGTGCACGGGTGGCAGACCTCGCCGGAATCCTCTCTCACCGCGCTGCGGGATCTGCTCGCTCTCGTCGAGCGGCAACTGGCCGAGCGGCAGACGTTGTATCCCGGGCTGTCGGCGGACGGACGACGGTTCGCCCCGTGGCCGGTGCTGGTGCGCTGGCCCTCGCGGTCGCTCCCCTCGCTCGCGGGCTACCGGAGGATCCGCGAGCGGGCGCACACCATGTCCACGCGAGGCCACGCGGCCCGCGTCATCGGTCAACTGCTCGGCAGCCTGGACGCCCACCGCGGCGACCCGGCGCCGCTCCTGCGCACCCGGACCGGTCAGTACCTGCACCTGGCGGGCCACTCCTTCGGCTGCCGACTGCTGTGCGAGGCGGTGCAGTGGGCGGCCGGCGGTACGGCCCCGACGCTCGGCTGGAGCATGCCGTCCGCGCCGGGCCGGCCCTTCACCGTCGACTCCCTGCTGCTGTTCCAGATGGCCGCGCCCCGCGACGCCTTCGCCGCGACCTTCACCGCACTCGGCGAAGCCCCCCTGCGCGGGCCGGTCGTCGCGACGTACTCGCAGCACGACCGGGCCACCGGCTTCTGGCATCTGCGGGCCGAGAAACGGGCGGGCATCGGGTACGCCGGTATCGGCACCGCACCGGCCCCGGTGTCCGCGATCCGGATGCTGCCGCCCGGTGAGCCGTACCCGATCGCCGCGCTCGATCACCGCTTCGTCAGTGTCGACGCGAGCGACGTCTTCGTGCGCGGGCGCGGTCCCGCGGGCGCCCACTCGGACCATCTGCGGCCGGAGTCCGCCCACCTGCTGCTGTCCCTGGCCGACCACAGCCGGTGAGGGACACAACCGGTGGGCGGCCGTCAGCCCTGCTTCGCCCCGGGTTCGGCCGAGGCGGAGGCGGAGGTGTCCGCGGGGTCCGCCTTCGCGGGGTCCGCCTTCGCGGGGTCCGAGGTCTCCTTGAAGTCGACCTTGCCCATGTGCTTGCTCATCGACTTCATCAGGGCCCACACGGCCAGGGCCATCGCCGCGAAGACGATGAAGCCGAGGACGCCGGGAGTGACCTTGTCCTCGTCGACCTCCTTTGCGAGGGTCGCGAGGTGCGTCATTGCCAGGCTTGCGCTTGCGCTCATGTCAGGCATTGTCGCGGATGCCCGCAAAGAGGTCGTCCTCGGGGAGGGAGGTATCGACGAGGGACTTCGCCAGCTCGTACTCCTCCGTCGGCCAGACCTCCTTCTGGACGTCCATCGGCACCCGGAACCAGCCGCCGTCGGGGTCGATCTGCGTGGCGTGCGCGATCAGGGCCTTGTCGCGGATCTCGTAGAAGTCGGCGCACGGAACGTGCGTGGTCAGGGTCCGCTCCTCACGCTGGATCTCGTCCCAGCGCTTGAGCCAGTCCCCGTACGGCGACTCCAGGCCCCGGTCCAGCATCGCCTGGTGCAGCGCCTCGGTGCGCGGGCGGTTGAAGCCCTGGTTGTAGTACAGCTTCAGCGGCTGGTACGCCGGGCCGAACTCCTCCTCCGGGTACTTCGCGGTGTCCGCCGCGCCCTCGAACGCCACCATCGAGATCTTGTGGGTCATGATGTGGTCGGGGTGCGGGTAGCCGCCGTTCTCGTCGTACGTCGTGATGACCTGCGGGCGGAACGAACGGATCTTCTTCACCAGCTCGCCGGCCGCCTTGTCGACGTCCTCCAGGGCGAAGCAGCCCTCGGGCAGCGGCGGCAGCGGGTCGCCCTCGGGCAGGCCGGAGTCGACGAAACCGAGCCACTCCTGCCCGACGCCGAGGATCTCGCGGGCCTCGTCCATCTCCTTCTTGCGTACCTCGTGGATGTGCTCCTCGATGTACTTGTCGCCCTGCAGCTTGGGATTGAGGATGGAACCGCGCTCCCCGCCCGTGCAGGTCACGACCAGCACGTCCACCCCCTCGGACACGTACTTCGCCATGGTGGCCGCGCCCTTGCTCGACTCGTCGTCGGGGTGGGCGTGCACGGCCATCAGTCGCAGCTGGTCAGTCAAGACTCAATCCTCGTAGTCGGCGCCCGATGTGAACGGGTGCGATCGGCGCTTCTATAGTGACCGAATCGAGGGGCCAATAATTCCGGGTCCCACGCTTCGGAGGCCCTGCCGGGAGGGACGATCATGAGCACGGCGAGCACGCGACTGCCCGAGGGCCGCTACGGCCGCGCCTCGGACGAGCGTGCCGACCACAGACTCAAGATCGCCGGCGCCGTCCTCGCCGCTCTTCTTCTCGCCCTCATGGGGTACTTCGCGTACCACTACGTCGGCCAGAACAAGATCAGCGCCGAGGTGATCACCTTCGAGCCGGGGAAGGACGCGGTGCGGATCCACCTGGAGGTCCGCAAGGACTCCGGTGCGAACGGCTACTGCACCCTGCGCTCCCAGGCGGAGAGCGGCGCCGAGGTGGGCCGGGCCGACTTCCGCTTCGACGGGGACGCCACCCGCATCGACAAGGTCCTCACGCTGCGCACCACGGCACCGGGCACCACGGCCGAGCTGCTCGGCTGTCACGCCGACTGAGGTACTCCGCGAGGGGTAAGCCCTGACCTGCGGCGACGGGATTCTGAGGCTTATGTCCTCCCCCTTGCGCCGCTGAATTGTTAGGCTCGTGGTTTCGCCCATCCGTGAAGGAACATTCTTCTGGGTAGGGCGATGCTTTGTATTCCCAGTACCTACGAGGAGCACCTGTGACCCAGACCAGCGAGAACGTCACCTGGCTGACCCAGGAGGCGTACAACCAGCTCAAGGCCGAGCTGGAGTACCTGTCTGGTCCTGCGCGCACGGATATCGCCGCCAAGATCGCGGCCGCGCGCGAGGAGGGCGACCTGCGCGAGAACGGCGGGTACCACGCGGCCAAGGAGGAGCAGGGCAAGCAGGAGCTCCGGGTGCGCCAGCTGACCCAGCTCCTGGACAACGCCAAGGTCGGTGAGGCCCCGGCCTCCGCCGACGGTGCGGTGGCGCCCGGCATGGTCGTGACGATCGCCTTCGACGGTGACGAGGACGACACGATGACCTTCCTGCTGGCGTCGCGCGAGTACGCGAGTGCCGACGTCGAGACGTACTCCCCGCAGTCCCCGCTGGGCTCCGGCGTGATCGGCCACAAGGTCGGCGAGAACGCGCAGTACGAGCTGCCGAACGGCAAGAAGGCCTCGGTGACGATCCTCAAGGCCGAGCCCTACAGCGGCTGACCCGGCCCCCCCAGCATGCCCTTGCCGAGCCCCCGGCGCCCGCTGACGCCGGGGGCCTCGTCATGCCGCCGTCGGGCGCCTCAGGCCGTCGCCGAGCGGTACTTCCGCACCGCGAGGGTTCTGAACAGGGCGATGATCAGGACCGAGTAGATCATCGAGGCCCACACAGAGTGCTGCATCGGCCAGGCGTCCGAGGTCGAGACCCCCGGGTTGCCGAACAGCTCGCGGCAGGCCTGGACGGTGGCGCTGAACGGGTTCCAGTCGGCGACGTGGCGCAGCCAGGGCGTCATCTGGCTGGAGTCCACGAACGCGTTGGAGACGAACGTCACGGGGAAGAGCCAGATCAGCCCGCCCGAGGTGGCCGCTTCCGGTGTCCGCACGGACAGACCGATCACCGCGCCGATCCAGGTGAACGCGTATCCCGTCAGGAGCAGCAGCCCGAAGGCGCCGAGCACCTCACCCACGCTGGTGTGGGTCCGCCATCCGACCAGCAGGGCGACGACGGCCAGCACGAACAGGGTGAGCGCGGTCTGCACCAGGTCGGCGAGCGTCCGTCCGGTCAGCACCGCGCCGCGCGCCATGGGCAGCGAGCGGAAACGGTCGATGAGCCCCTTGTGCATGTCGTCGGCGATGCCCGCTCCGGCGCCCGCGGTGGCGAAGGTCACCGTCTGCGCGAAGATGCCCGCCATCAGGAACTCGCGGTAGACACCGGGGTCGGTGGTGCCGCCGATGTTCATCGAGCCGCCGAAGACATAGCTGAACAGGAAGACTGTGCGTCGGTGCGGTTCTGGTTGCAATTGCTTCCGTGCTGGCAGTCACCTGACTCCGCACGGTGCTCGTGATCGCACTGTCCGCGTCCATCCTCCAGCATCAGCGCCGCGAACTTCGGATCGATGCTGCCGGTAACCTCCATGGGCGGCAGGACCATGAGCGGCGGCACGGGCACCCCGCCGGAGCCGTTCAGAGCCTCCATGGCAGCCTGGGCACCCGAGACACGCCAGGCCTCGGCGCGCCGCCTTACCGCGCTCCAGGAGTTCCCGGAGACCTTCACATCGCTCCAGCGGGCAGCAGTCCGCAGCTTCCACGTGATCGCGTCGAAAATCTCGCGCTTGGGTGTCCGGTTCTGGCGCGGGTCGGGAAGGAGCCCACCGTCGCCCACTTCTCATCGCTGATCTTCAGAGGAACCAGAGTGCCCGTCTCCCGGTGCCATTCGGTGAGCGGCTCGGCGATCCCCTTGCGGTGCGGTTGCCCCTTGCCGATCACCTGTACGCGGACGTCCAGCAGGTCAAGCAGGTCCCGACGTTGGGCAGGAGTGAAGGAGTCCATCTCGGTCACGTGCTCTTCCACCAAGGCAAGGATCTCGTCCGCCCGTTTTAGCTGCCCTTCGGCTTCCCCGAGCCATCGAGCCATGCGGTCACGCTCGGCGGTCAGTCCGTCTTCCTTCGCCTGGAGGGCTTGCTTCACTTCCAGGATGGTCTCCTCGTCGATGCCGTCTCCGGCACCGTCGCCCAACTCGTCCTCAATGAGCTGAGTGAGCTTTGCGAGGAGCAGCCCCTTGTGGGCCCTCTTCTTCTCAATCTGCGCGTCCAGCTCCGCCAGGCGGTTCCGATACGTCTCGGCGCGCGCCGGAATCGCACCTAACCAATTGGCGGCAAGTGCTCTGAACTTTCCCACGTCCGAGAGCAGAGCCTCGATCTCATCCCAGACAGCCCTTTCAACGTCGGGCGCAGGGAGATCCACACACTCGCACGTCAACTCCAGCCGCTTCCCCATGCACCGGTAGTAGCCGATGGGAGCTTCTGCGGACTTTCCTCCTGTGTAGTGACCACCGCACAACGCGTACAGACGGCCGGTGAACAGGTAGTGATTGAGGTTCTTCTTCTGGAAGGACCGCCGATTGAGGGCCTTCCGAAGGGCTTCCACGCGCTTCGGATCGCTGATCGGTCGGGGAACCTCGATCCGGAAGACCTCAAAGGTCTCCTCGTCATCTTCCTCAGTCGTGCGCTCGATGCGGAACTCCACGTATCCGTCAAGGGCTGTGGAGTTGAGGCGCTTAGCAAGGTTCGTACCGGTCCAAAGCAGACCTTTGCGAGTGCGGGAACCAACATTGTTCAGGTGATCGGCAGCCTCATCCCGCGAGTAGCCGAGGTCCACGAGCAGACTCGCGGACGGACGGAGAATTGCCAGATCGGGGTCTTCGCTGCCTACGCCTCCGCCAAGGGCCGGGCTCTGGTGGGCCGCGAACTGTATCTGCCCAGGTCCTGGACCGAAGATCCGGAACGCTGTCGTGCCGCCCGAATCCCGGAGGACAGGTCCTTCGCGACCAAGCCGGAGCTTGCACGCGCCATGGTCCGGCGGGCGCTGGACTCCGTGCTGCCGATCGCCTGGGTCACCGCCGATGCGGCCTACGGGCAGGAGTGGCACTTCCGGCGGATGCTGGAGGAGGCCGGTGTCGGTTACGTCCTGGCGGTGCCCAAGTCGCAGCAGGTCAAATCCCCCGTGGGGAGCTGGCGCATCGACCACGTCCTGACCGGCGCTCCGGTCGATGCCTGGGAGCGGATCTCCTGCGGGGACGGCGCGAAGGGGCCGAGGGTCTACGACTGGGCAGCCGCCAAGCTGCCCACCATCGACGGCACGGCTCCCACCCACTACCGCTGGGTGCTGGCCCGCCGCAGCCTGGCGCGTCCCGAGGAGATCGCCTACTACCTCGCCTTCGCCCCGACGCAGGCCACCGTCACCGAGCTGGCGAGGGTGGCCGGCACCCGGTGGGCCATCGAGGAGTGCTTCCAGGCCGCGAAGAACGAGTGCGGCCTGGACCAGTACGAAGTCCGCCGTTACGTCGGCTGGTACCGCCACATCACCCTGGCCATGCTCGCGCACGCCTTTCTCTCGGTGATGACCGCCCACGCACTCGAAAGGGGGGCGCAGAAACGGTTCGAGCAGCGTCGTTCCCCTCACCGTGGCAGAAATCCGACGGCTCTTGGACCTTGCCCATCCTCCCGCAGTCCGGCACCAGCCGCCCACCCGTCGGCTCCGCTGGTCCTACTGGCGCCGCCGCCACCAGGCCGTCGCCCGCCACTGCCATTACCAACGACGCACCAACCCCGAACGGGTGAGTCACGAACCACCGCCACCCTGACGGCAAGTCAGCTCGATAGACTCCTCAAGAGCCTCTTGACCAGGCCAAATGGAGAAGCACGACTGCAGTACTAGCACGAGCGACCTCAGCACCGTTCATCAAACGTCGCTTCCCATTGTCGAGACTGAGTCACAAGACTTGGGGAAATGAGCCATCAACCGGCTGCCCGACGGTACTTCCGGACCGCGAGCGTGCGGAAGATCGCGACGATCAGGATCGAGTAGATGAGCGAGGCCCAGACGGGGTGGGCCATCGGCCACGCGTCGGACGGCGAGACGCCCGGGTCACCGAAGAGCGTGCGGCACGCCTGGACGGTGGCGCTGAACGGGTTCCACTCGGCGATCGGTTGCAGCCAGGACGCCATCTGTGAAGAGTCCACGAACGCGTTGGAAATGAAGGTCACCGGGAAGAGCCAGATCAGGCCGCCAGAGGTGGCCGCCTCCGGGGTGCGCACACTCAGGCCGATCAGGGCGCCGATCCAGGTGAACGCGTAGCCAAGGAGCAGCAGCAGGCCGAAGGCGCCCATGATCTTGCCGAAGTTGGTGGGCTCCGCGTAGCCGGGACGCCATCCCACCAGGAGAGCCACGCCGGCCAGGACGACCAGGGTCAGCGACGTCTGCACCAGGTCGGCAATGGTGCGGCCAGTGAGGACCGCCCCGCGGGCCATGGGCAGGGAACGAAAGCGGTCGATGAGACCCTTGTGCATATCATCGGCAATGCCCGCGCCGGCTCCGGCCGTGGCGAAGGTGACGGTCTGCGCGAAGATCCCCGCCATCAGGAAGTTCTTGTAGACGTCCGGGTCGGTGGAGCCGCCGATGCTCATCGAGCCGCCGAAGACGTACGTGAACAGGACGACGAACATCACCGGCTGAATGAGCCCAAAAATAATCATTTCGGGAATTCGGCTCATGCGAATCAGATTCCGGCGGGCGATGACGATGGAGTCGCTCACTGCACTCACTTCGCCTGCTCCTTCCCTGCGCTCTTCTTGTGCCGACGGTCTTTGGCGTCCTTGGCGTCTTCGGCATCTGCGGCGGTCTTGGTGCCCGTGCCGTTCTCCTCGTCCTTGGTCTCGGCCACGTGGCCGGTCAGGGAGAGGAAGACGTCGTCCAGGGTCGGGCGGCGCAGGCCGATGTCGTCTATCTCGATGCCGCGGGCGTCCAGTTCACGGATGACCTCGGCGAGGAGCTTCGCGCCGCCGGTGACGGGCACGGTGAGCTTGCGGGTGTGCTCCTCCAGGGTGGTGTCGCCCTTGCCGAAGCCGCCCAGCACCTCGCGGGCGGTCGGGATGTGCTCCCGCTCGTGCACCACGACCTCGACGCGCTCGCCGCCGGTGCGGGCCTTGAGCTGGTCGGAGGTGCCGCGGGCGATGACACGGCCGTGGTCGACCACGGCGATGTCGTGGGCGAGGTGGTCGGCCTCTTCCAGGTACTGGGTGGTCAGCAGCAGGGTCGTGCCGCCGGAGACCAGTTGTTTGATGACCTCCCACAGCTGCTGGCGGTTGCGCGGGTCGAGGCCGGTCGTCGGCTCGTCCATGAACATCACGGGCGGGGACACGACGAGCGCCGCGGCCAGGTCGAGGCGGCGGCGCATGCCGCCGGAGTAGGTCTTCGCGGGGCGGTCGGCCGCGTCCGCCAGGTTGAACTGCTCCAGCAGCTCCGCGGCCCGGGCCTTCGCGGCCTTGGCCTTCATCTGGTAGAGCTGGCCGACCATCTCGATGTTCTCGCGGCCGGTCAGGTATTCGTCGACCGCGGCGAACTGGCCGGACAGGCCGATCGAGCGCCGCACCTCGTTGGGCTGCTTCAGCACGTCGAGGCCGGCGACGACCGCCCTGCCGCTGTCGGGGCGCAGCAGCGTCGTCAGGCAGCGGACGGTGGTCGTCTTGCCCGCGCCGTTCGGCCCGAGCAGGCCCAGCACGGTGCCCTCGGGGACATCGAGATCGACGCCGTCCAGAGCCCTTACGTCACCGAAGGTCTTGACCAGGCCTTCGGCATAGATGGCGCCTGGCATAAAAGTCTCCACGTCGTTGGGGGATCTTCTGAGAGTCTGGTTACGGGTGGCACACGACACACCGTAACGCGATGTATCGCGTCTCTCAATGGACTTACCCGATCGGGTGACAAAGAGGCGCCTGACCTCAGCCGATGACCGTGTAGCCCGCGTCGCGCAGGGCCTGGCCGACCTCGGCGCAGTGCGCCGGTCCCTTCGTCTCCAGGTGCAGCTCCACCTCCGCCTCCGTGAGCCCGAGCCGTGGATCGGTCCGTACGTGGCCCACGTCGAGGACGTTAGCGTCCACCACTGACAACACCCCGAGAAGCGTCGCGAGAGCGCCGGGCCGGTCCGTCAGCCGGAGGCGCACGGCCAGGTAGCGGCCCTGTGCGGCCAGTCCGTGGGTCAGCACGCGCTGCATCAGCAGCGGATCGACGTTCCCGCCGGACAGCACCGCCACGACCGGCCCCTCGAAGGAGCCGGGGTCGCTCAGCAGGGCGGCGACCGGGCTCGCCCCGGCCGGCTCGACGACCAGCTTGGCCCGCTCCAGGCACAGCAGCAACCCGGTGGACAGCTCGTCCTCCGTCACCGTGCGCACCTCGTCGACCAGCTCGCCGATGA
Source organism: Streptomyces sp. NPDC033131 (assembly GCF_055578365.1). Classification (NCBI taxonomy): domain Bacteria; kingdom Bacillati; phylum Actinomycetota; class Actinomycetes; order Kitasatosporales; family Streptomycetaceae; genus Streptomyces; species Streptomyces sp. NPDC033131. The sequence goes on along the minus strand of NZ_JBVIPA010000001.1, from coordinate 308,677 downwards.
TCCCGAACGGCACGTCGCCGGGCCGTCCGACCTTGATGCCGTCGGCCATGGTCGCCGGGTTCTCGATCACCACGGGTCGCCCGGCCGCCAGCGAGGGCGGGTACGCGGCCGCGCCCGCCGCCTGGACGCCTACGATCCTCACGTCCGGCCTGAGCGCCTTCACCGCGACCGCGATGCCGGCCGCCAGCCCGCCGCCGCCGATGCCGACGACGATCGTGCGCACCTCGGGGCACTGCTCCAGGATCTCCAGGCCGACCGTGCCCTGGCCTGCGATGATGTCAGGGTGGTCGAACGGGTGGATGAACACCGCGCCGGTCGCCTCCGCGTACTCCTGCGCGGCGGCCAGCGTCTCGTCGACCACCTGCCCGTGCAGGCGCACCTCGGCGCCGTAGTGCCGGGTGGCGCTGATCTTCGGCAGCGGGGCGCCCTTCGGCATGTACACCGTGGAGCGCACGCCGAGCAGCGACGACGCCAGGGCCACGCCCTGCGCGTGGTTGCCCGCGCTGGCCGCGACGACCCCCGCGGCCCGCTCCTCGGGCAGCAGCCCGGCGATACGGACGTACGCGCCGCGCAGCTTGAAGGAGCCCGTCCGCTGGAGGTTCTCGCACTTGAAGTGGACCGGCGCGCCGACCAGCCGGGTCAGATGCCGGCTGCCCTCCATCGCGGTCGTCCTCGCCACGCCCGAGAGCATCTTCTGGGCACCACGCACGTCGTCGAGCGTCACCGGCGGCACGGAAGGGACCTCGCGGTAGTTCATGACTCAAGTCTCCCAGTTCACGCGCGCGGGCCCCCTGCGTGACCAACCTCCGAGACCGGTTTGCACAGCCCTGGTACGGCCCGCCTCCGGGCCGCGTACCCTGTCCCCCAATCCAGCACCCCTTCACGAAGTGAGCCTCCGGCCATGCCCACAACACCTGAAATGTCGATGGACATGACGACCGTCGGTGACAGCGGTCTCCTCGACACGCTGCAGCACGAGGTGGCGGTGTTCGCCCGACGTGCCGAACAGACCCGGCTCGGCGGGGTGGGGCAGGTGCGCAACTCCATGGACCGCGCCGCGTACCTGCTGCTGAACCGGCTCGACAAGGAAGGCCCGATGGGCGTCAAGGCGCTCGCCGCGAGCATGGGGATCGACTCGTCGACGGTCACCCGTCAGGTCGCTCCGCTCGTCGACACCGGGCTCGTCAAGCGGACCTCGCACCCCGAGGACGGGCGGGCGGTGGTGCTCCAGCTGTCCCCGCGCGGGCTGTCCCGCCTCGAGGAAGTGCGCTCGTCGCGGCGTCAGTTGATGGCCGAGCTGACGCACGACTGGGCGCCGGAGGAGCGCGAGGCGTTCTGCACGCTCCTCACGCGCTTCAACACCGCCCTCTCCGCCCGGATGGCGGCACACGACGTACCGGGGGCCGACGCGCCGTCCGCCTCCTGACGGCCGGCTCCCCGCGCACCGGCGCGGAGTTCGCGGCTGCGCGGCTCTTGACCGCGGAGTTCTCGGCTCTGCGCGGCTCTTGACCAACGGGCCGCGTCTGGCCTCATATGAGACCGGGTCCCCGTCGTACACCGATGCGCATGCCGTACGGGGCCGGACCCGTTCTCTCAGGATCGCCCTCAGGCGGGAGGTGCGGTGCGGCAACGGCAGGCGGCCCAGGGGGCCCGCCGGGCACGCGAGTTCGAGGCGTTCGTCGCGGGCGCGGCCGGGCGGCTGCTGCACGCCGCCACGCTCCTCACCGCGGAGGACCCGCACGACAACCCGCGTGCGCGGCGCCTGCTGACGCTGGCTCTGGCGCACACGTACGCGTGCTGGGACCGGCTGCGCGGCGAGGACCCGTACGACCGGGCCCGCCAGTACCTGGCCACCCGCTTCGCGCGGGGGGCGTGGCACCACTACGGCGGCCTCGTCCCGGCCCGCCGCGACCCGGCCGGCGCTCTGGCCCGGCTCGCTCCGCAGGAACGCCTGATCCTCGTCCTCAGGTTGTACGAGGGCGTCGCCGAGGAACAGGCGGCGGCGCTTCTGGGCGTCCCCGTGGAACGCGTCCGCACCCTCTGCGACCGGGCCACGGCGACCATGCTGCATCCGCCGCGGGGCCCGGCGCCGTCGGTGGGCGGGCCGAGGGTGGCGCCGTCATGAGGCGGCCCGGTGGCCGGAGGCGCGTGTGAACCGGCCCGAGCGGGAGGCCGCCGTACGGCGGATGATGGAGCGGTCCGTGCCGTCCGTGCCCCAGGAGCTGTACGGCGAGGTCGTGCGGCGTGGCGCCCGCATGCTGCGCCGCAGGAGGGCGGCCCGGCGCCTGCTGTGGCTGCTGCTCCTCGCCGCGGCCGTCGCCTTCGTGGTGTGGGCGCTGACGGCCCAGCCGTGGGTGGAGCCGCCGTCGGACACGACTCCACCGGTCACGGACTGGTGACCTGGGCGGGGACTCGGGGCGAGCGGCCGGTGAGCGCCGCCGCCGGCCGCCAGGGGCCGGATGCCTATGACCTGTCCGGCCGATCAAGTCGCAGGAAAGCGACGGTGCGACATCGTGCCGGTGAGCGGGGTGTGGTGCGTGCAGTTGCAAGGCGGAGGAGGGCGTCGACGCGATGGGGGTGCCCCCGCTCGAGCGAAGTCGGGAGTGGGGGAGTCGGCAACCGACGACAACGCGGCAGATGCGCGTGCCACACCCCGCGTCTGGGGCATGACCGGCCGGACAGGTCCTAGCCGAGGGCCTGCTGCAGGTCCTCCAGGAGGTCGTCGGCGTTCTCGATGCCCACGGACAGGCGTACGAGGTCGGCGGGCACCTCAAGGGCCGAGCCGGCCGTGGACGCGTGCGTCATGCGTCCGGGGTGCTCGATGAGCGACTCGACGCCGCCCAGGGACTCGCCGAGGGTGAACACCTTGGCGCGGTTGCAGACCTCGACGGCCGCCTCCTCGCCGCCCGCGACCTGGAAGGAGATCATGCCGCCGAACGCCCGCATCTGCTTGGCGGCGACCTCGTGGCCGGGGTGCTCGGGCAGCCCCGGGTACAGGACGTTCGTCACGCGCGCGTGCCGGGTGAGCATGTCGGCCACCTTGGTGGCGTTCTCGCTGTGCCGGTCCATGCGCACCGACAGCGTCTTGGTGCCGCGCAGCACCAGCCAGGAGTCGAAGGGGCCGGCGACCGCGCCCATCGCGTTCTGGTGGTAGGCGAGCTCCTCGCCCAGCTCCGGGTCGCCGACGATCAGGGCGCCGCCGACGACGTCCGAGTGGCCGCCCATGTACTTGGTCAGCGAGTGCACCACGATGTCCGCTCCGAGGGACAGCGGCTGCTGCAGGTACGGCGTGGCGAAGGTGTTGTCGACGACGAGCCGCGCGCCCGCGTCCCGGGCGATCTGGGCGACGGCGGCGATGTCGGTGATGCCGAGGAGCGGGTTGGAGGGGGTCTCCACCCACACCGCCTTGGTCTTCGGGGTGATGGCGGCCCGTACGGCGGACGGGTCGCTGGTGTCGGCGACCGACCACTCCACGCCCCACCGGGAGACGACCTTCGCGAACAGGCGGAACGTGCCGCCGTAGGCGTCGTTGGGGATGACCACGTGGTCGCCGGGGCTGAGCAGCGTACGCAACAGGCAGTCCTCGGCCGCCAGTCCGGACGCGAACGCGAGGCCGCGGCGGCCGCCCTCCAGGGCCGCGAGGTTCTCCTCCAGGGCCGTCCTGGTCGGGTTGGCGCTGCGGCTGTACTCGTAGCCGCCGCGCAGGCCGCCGACGCCGTCCTGCTTGTAGGTCGAGACCTGGTAGATCGGCGGGACGACCGCGCCGGTGAGGGGATCCGCGGTGTTGCCCGCGTGGATCGCGAGGGTCTCGAAGTGCTGACTGATGTGCCTGTCGTTCATGGACACCGAGCGTAGTGCGCTCGGGAGTTTTCCACAGGCGCCGACCGGGTTGGCCAATTGTCCGAGGCGTCTGGAACCCTTGAGACATGGAAATTCTCTGGGTCCTGATGGCGCTGGTCATGCTTGGCTTCGTGCTGCTCCCCGTCATGCGGCGCAGGCGCGGCATGATCGAGCAGGTTTCGCCCGGCCACCCGGACGCCGCGGACCCGGCGAACTACGGCTTCGCCCTGCAGGAGGAGCTGGACGTCCGGATGCCCGGCCCCGACCAGGATCTGGTGGATGTCCTGGACGTGGTGCAGCGCACGCAGGATCACCGGGCGGCGGCCCAGCTCCTCGCCGGTACGGAGGCCGCGGGCGAGCTGCGGTGGCAGCGCGTCCAGGCCTTCGCGGGCGCCGCCTCGCTGGAGCTGCGGCAGCGGCCCGGCGGGGTGAGCGAGGCGCCGGGCGGGCAGTGGCTGCGGGTGTGGCGGGCCGAGGCGCCGAAGGACGCGGGCGGCGCGGCGGTGCACGCGGAGTTCCTGGTCCAGCAGGCGTGGCGGACGTCGACGCCGGGCACGGACGAGTTCCGGATCATCATGGAGGAGGCGAGGTCGGCGGTCGGCGACGCGGCTCTGCTGGCTCCCGGCGACCCGGTCCCGTACATCGTCGAGCTGTCGGTGGCGCGCGGACTGGGGTATTCCCAGCCGGAGTTCGAGCAGCTCTGGCTGAAGATCCTGGACCGGGCCCCGAACCACATGGGGGCGCATCTGGCCGCCCTGCACTACTGGTGCGAGAAGTGGCACGGCTCACGCGAGCAGGCGTACGGCTTCGCGGAGGCGGCGGCGGCGAGAGCTCCCCGGGGTTCCCTCCTGGCGGCCATGCCCCTTTTCGCGGTCTTCGAGCACCTGCCCGAGGTGAACCTGGTCAGCGGCTTCTACCAGAGCGAGACCGTGACGAAGGCGATGCACGGCGCGCTGTACGCGGTCCACTCGGCCCGCGCCGACGACCCGATGCTGGCGCACGTCCGCCACCTGCTGATCTTCTTCCTGGTCCGTGCCGAGCGCTGGGCGGAGGCGATGAGCCAGCTCGTCCACGTCGACGGCCACGTCGGCGCCCTCCCCTGGACGCTGTCCCCCGACCCGGCCGGGGAGTTCGCGGTCTACCGCGCCCTGGCGGTCGCGGGCTACGAGGCGAACGGCGGCAGCCCGGCGACCCTGTCGAACTGACGACGTACGTGGCGTGAACCGGGACCCGGGCGGGCCCGGTCTCGCCTCCACAGGGCCGGGCGCGGCTCTCCTGCCTCGCCTCCACCCGGGCGCGTCTTGCCTCACTCCGTTCTCTGGGTCGTCCTGGCCCTCATCGGACTCCCCCTGCTCGCTCTCGGGCTGTACTTCCTCAAGGCGATCGTCCAGGGAGCCGTCGAAGGCTGGCGCGGGGAAGGGAACGGCGACGAGGAGTACGAACTGCCCGCCACGGCCGCCGCCCTCGGTCTGCTGCCCCCCGAGCGGCAGGACACCAAGTCCGCGGCACCGCTGCCGACCGCGCTCGTCGCGGCGCTCGACGCGGCCAAGGCCGGCGACTGGCAGCCGGCCGCGGCCCTGCTCGACGCGTCGGCCGACGCGCGGGACTGGGAACACCGCTCCTTCCACAGCGGACGGCTCGCCTCCCTCGCCGCGGAGGACGACGCGTGGCTGCTGGCCTGGGAGGCCGCCCGCCCCGACGACCCCGGCGCCGCACTGGTGCAGGCCCGCAGCACGGTGACCCTGGCCGGGAAGATCCGGGGCGCGAAGCGGGCCAAGCACACCACCGCCGAGCAGTTCGAGGGCTTCCACCGCGTCATGGCCCGGTCCCGCGAGGAGCACGCCCGCGCGGCCACCCTGGCCGTCGAGGGCGACCCCACCCCGTACATCGGCGAGATCCCGACCGCGCTGGGCCTCGGCTACCCGCACGCCGAGATGGACCGCCTGTGGAAGGAGCCCACGGACCGCGCCCCGCACCACTTCGAGGCCCACTACTTCGCCCTGCAGTACTGGTGCGCCAAGTGGCGCGGCTCCGAGCCGCTGGCCCGCGAGTTCGCGGCGAGCGCCGCCGCGAAAGCCCCCTTGGGCAGCCTGATGACGGTGTTCCCCCTGATCGCGTACTTCGAGCACGACGATTCCGGCTCGGCGGACGCCGACCGCACCCCCGGGATGCGAGCCCTGGTCGACGCGGCGCTCGCCGACGTGGCGGCGGCCGATCCGGCCCACCCCCGCCTGCCGGAGGTCCGCCGCCTGCTGGCGTTCTACCTCTGTCTGCAGGACCGGGACGAGGCGGCCGTGGAACAGTTCCGCCAGGTCGACGGGTACGTCGACGCCCTCCCGTGGCGTTACCGAGGCGACCCGGCGAGCGAGTTCTGCCGCCTGCGCGACGCGAGCCTGGCGAATGCGGGCGGGGCGGCGCAGGGCTCACCGGGCTGCCGGTGTCCGGCCGGAATTCGGGGCGGCACGCAAACGTTGTTACGGGTGCCGCCCCGCAAACCGATGCATGAAGGAGCCCGCGCCATGCTGTTCGGCCGTACGCCCGTCCTGCCCACCCCCGAGCAGGCGCTCCAGGGCCGCTCGGAGCCGACGTTCTCGGTCCCCGACCGCCACACCGTCCTCGGCACCCCGCTGCTCGGCCCCTACCCCGAGGGCTACGGCATCGCCGACTTCGGCCTGGGCTGCTTCTGGGGCGCCGAGCGCAAGTTCTGGCAGCTCCCGGCAGGCGTCTGGACCACCCTCGTCGGCTACCAGGGCGGCCACACCGAGCACCCGACCTACGAGGAGGTCTGCTCGGGCCTCACCGGCCACACAGAGGCGGTCCGCGTGGTCTACGACCCCGAGCTGATCTCATACGAGCAGCTCCTGAAGACCTTCTGGGAGTCCCACAACCCCACCCAGGGCTTCCGCCAGGGCAACGACGTCGGCACCCAGTACCGCTCCGCGATCTACACCCACACCCCGGAGCAGGCGGCCGTCGCCGAGGCCTCGCGCGAGACGTACCAGAAGGTCCTGACGGGCTCGGGCCACGGCACGATCACCACGGAGATCCTCCCCGTCGAGGGCCGCACGTTCTACGTGGCGGAGGGATATCACCAGCAGTACCTGGACAAGAACCCGGCGGGGTACTGCGGGATCGGCGGGACCGGTGTGTCCTGCCCGATCGGCGTGGCCAAGGCCGAGGGCTGACGTCACCGGTGGGGCTTCGGCCCATACGCACGCTGAATGCGTGAGGAGCGGTTACGGCTCTGCTGACGGCACACAGCACTGAGGTGTGCCGTCGGCACTACTACTGCCCCAGCTCCAGCTGCCCTGCTGGGCGCTGAACCTCTGCAGGACAGGGTTCCTCTCACGGAGGTGGGTGACTTCGCCGCCCGCCAACACGCGGAGAACGCTGCTGATCGAGGCACTTCCCAACTCTTGGATACAGCGAGGTCCGCGCGGACCTCGCTCGCCGAGTGCGGCGTCATCTTCCCGACGGACATCAATCGCCGCTGTTGCCGACCGTCAACCGGCACTCCGCCTTCCTACGAGCTCCGTGGTCCGATGAGACGCTCAGCTTTGGCATGCACAGTCATGGCATCGGAAGCCTCCCCGTACGGGCTATGTATCTCTGAACAGGTACATGCCCCCCTGGTTACGCGCATACGCAGCCTAGGTCTGGTTCGGGGTTGGGGACATGCGGCGGCTCAACTGAGGGAAGGATCAGGGCCACACCGCGCAACCGTCCTCCCCCGCATGCGCAAGGAGCTGCGTGAAGCGAGTCGCCATGACGTCACAGGAAGTTGTCGCCGACTACAAGGCTGGCCGGCGCGAATTTTATTATGCCCAACTCGACGACGCTGAATTTTCTGAAGTCTCCCTTCCTGGCATCTGCTTTGAGTACGCTTCCCTGCGTCGGGCAAAGTTCCAGGGGGCTCTGCTCCTCAATGCACAACTCAAAGGAGCCGACCTGGTGGAGGCCAGTTTTACAGGTGCTGCCCTTTCAGGTGCCGACCTGAGCAGCGCAGATGTTTCTGCCACTGATTTTCGCTCGTCGGACCTGACTAAAGCCTTCCTGAACGGTACCAAGTGCATTGAAGCCGATCTCAGGAAAGCGAATCTAGGAATGGCACGACTCGACAACGCTGATTTGTCGGGGACGCGCCTTGACGGTGTACTTCTGAGCGGCACCGGCATCAACTCCATCGACGCCCAGTCATTCTGCGAAGCCAGAGGAATCCGGCACGAATCCCCCTCTCCAGTCGACTCACGCACGGTGATGGCAACCTATCCACACCCCCGGCTGCGGACATTCATGACCGACTGCGGAGTTCCCGATATTTTTGCCACTTTCATGATCGACTGCGCTCACGCCATCAACGTTTCGGACTTAAGGACCCTGATGCAAAGCACTTTCATCAGCTACGGTGGGCCGGATGAGCCTTTTGCAAGCAAACTCTACAACGCTCTCAGGTCGCATGGTGTCGTGACCTTCTTCTTTCCCGAAAACGCCACACTCGGGGAGAGAATCGACACAGAGTTGTTCAACAAGCTTCAGGAGCACGATCGCATCATCCTCATCTGCTCCGCAGACTCTCTCAATCGTCCAGGCGTCCTCCACGAGATTCAGGAGACACTGGGTCGTGAAACTCGTGATGGAGGGGCCACGTACCTCCTCCCCATCACGTTGGACGACTATGTATTCTCGGACTGGAAGAAAAAGGAGCCGATTCTCGCCGAAAGAATCGGGCGCAGAATCGTGGGTGACTTCCGAGGAACGATCAGCGATTCCGACAGATTCGACATTGCCATGAAACGTCTAATTGACGCCCTCATGAAGAAGCGCCCCTGACCCAGCCTTTCCCAGCACTGAAGGGGCGAGGTCGCCATCGCCCCGATCAGAGCCGCAGCGGTGCCGGCGGTCTCAGCCTTTGTGGGCACCGTCTGCTCGCTGCTCATGACGGTGCCGACCAAGAGGACTAACGGGAAGGGAAGGCGCCCTTGACCCAGCAGATACCCGAAGACGCACGAGCCCTCCTAAAGCACCATTACGGTCGCTTACGCAAATATCTTGCGGTGCGAGGATGCAACCCCGAGCTACTTGAGAAGAACGCAGCCGATGCAATTCTAATTGTCGTACACAGTTGGAGCCAATACGAGCAAGACGGTGCTTCACCACTCGAATCCCTATACACCGTTGCTACGACCCTGTGCCGCGAGCAGAAAGCTAATTGCTGCCGAATCTTGATATTGGAAAGCGAGATCCCCACAGAACCTGATTCGACATCCCCAGGTTTCGCAGATTCGAGCGACAGCATCACTGAGATCTCGGCAATGAAAACGGCCGTCTGGTCGGCCCTTGCCAAAACCGAGCTACCACTGCGCGTGGTTCTCTGGCTCCGCCGAGTGGAGAATTTCAATGTGGCACAGACCGCCGACATCCTACAGGTACCGGAAGGCACCGTCAAAGCACAAGAATACCATGGTGACATAATGTTCAAAGGCCTGTTGCGCGTTTCAGGAGCCCTGCGAGAGAGAGAGCGGGGCTAGCTCAATGAGCGACGACGACGACATTTCTCAACGCTTTTTCCTGTACGAGGCGGGTCAGCCTACGCCCGAAGAAGAATATGCGGCATCGATACGCGCCGCCGATGTCCTATCCCTGTTCGAAGGCAGCGAGTCAGAACAGCACCGGATTTCAGAGCTGGCTGCGCTGGTAAATATGAAGACTTCCGTGCAGGGAAAGGCACGCCGCTCGGCAGAAGCAAGGGCTCGCAGATTGGCTGCCGCAACGCCCGAAGGCGGGCTTCCGGGAGGGCGGAAAGCAATCAAGGTCGGTCTGGTCTTTCGCAAGCAACCGGATCGCTGGTTCAGCGAACTGGACTTGTGCGAGGCTACGAAATCTGTACAACCCGTCCTCTATCCCATCGTACGCCAATTCGTTGAGGCAGGATGGCTGCATGAACGCTGGGACACAGAAACTCCCGAGGGTGAACCCCGGATGAAATTCTACCGTGCATCCAAGGAAGGGGCATCGGCACTCGGGCTCATGATTGCAAGCAACAGCACCGCACAGCCTAAATCTCGAAGTCTCTTTGGATTCCTTCGCCCCAAGGGAGTGTGAGCCCTGCTGATGCGTTACATTCCAATGACCTTCATACTGCTCTGGATCATCAGCTTCCTTATCGTCACCCTGGGGGCGACCAAGTACTTTGTCTCCAATGGAGATCAAGAAAGTATCACTTCGGCGAAGAACACGATTCTGTATGGACTAATCGGAAATCTTTTGACAGGCGCCATCGCGACCGCTTCCACCATTGCCTTCTGGGACGGATACGAAACTCCGGACGTTCTCTGGGCCATTGCTGGGACCGGGGCGGTCGCGACCACCAGCCTTCTGTTGCTAATCAAAGGGCTGGTAGATCACTCGCGCTCCCGCGCCGAAGGAGATGAACGGCCATCGGCGATAATTGGTGGCGGGATGATCGGCATTTTGTTGTCCGGTATCTTCATGGCGCCAACCACCGTCGGTATGTGGATTGCCGACATCGGCTTCGGGACAGGAGCAGCCCTCGTCGTCGCGGTCGTAACTTTTGTCTTCGCAGTCAGTTTTCTCATGCTCATAGTCGCAGGATTCAAGTACATTACATCCGGCGGCGATAGCGGAAGCGTAAGTTCAGCGAAGAACACTCTGATATACGCGATTATCGGACTAATTCAGTCCGTGGGTCTATTTCTGGCACTTTGGGTCACTGCGATATGGGGTGCAACGCGCGCTTTGGCTGCGGCCACGCTGATCACAGCAGCCGGCGTTGCGCTGGTGTCTTACGGTATTCTGCTGCGCAGGTCCCGGGGCGCAGAGAACGCGAAGGAGAACAATAACCTCTATATCCCGATCGGCACCGCTCTCGGGGTATACGCCACTGCAGTGAGCGTGACTACGCTACTGTTTCAGATCGCCTTGCAGCGTCCCACGACCGCTGACCTCACACTTGCCGGATCCGCCAGTACCCCGACCTTACTTGCCATACTCGCAACCACTATCCCGAAGGCATCCTCAAAAGCACTGCGTTCTGCAATGGATTCTGTCGCCCACATCGGCGCAGCCGGCCTCCCTGAAAATGAGCGGGCCGACTTCACCGAGAGCACACGCGCATTATTGCACGGTTGCAGGCGCCGCGATCGCTGGCGGCAGATGTACTTCATAGTTGTGCAGGGGCGCGAAATGGCATCTACGCGGCGAGACGCCCTCGCTCGCCTGGACGCCGCAGCAGACGCAATTTTGAGAGATGAAGTCGAACTATCTCTGTCGAAGAGACAACGATGACCGTGATGCCGCTCCTGGTACTGCTTGCTATTTTCTCCTTCTTCGCCCTCACGGTGTTCCGCGGTGCTCCTTTCCTCCCCACACATCCCCGTCAGATACAAGCCGCACTTGACCTCCTTCCCACCCAGTCAACGCTTCTTGATCTCGGGAGTGGGGACGGTTCGGTGCTGAGAGCTGCAGCGGCCAGAGGGCACCAAGTTTACGGATTCGAGATAAATCCGCTACTCTACCTAATCTCTCGACTGCGCTGCCGAGGGTCTGGCGACCGAGTTACCATTCGATGTCGCGATTATCTCATCACGCCCATTCCAGCTGCGGTTGACACCATATACGTGTTCACGGCCGGTCTTTACGTTGAGCGGCTCGCCCGCAAATTGACGCTGGAGATGGAAAATCGCGACACCCCGTTAACGGTCATCAGCCATGGTTTTCCCATCCCTGGTGTGGTTCCTTTTCACACGGCACGGGCTTTTTTCGTCTACAGATACCAGGCAACTCGCACGGGTGGGTGATCGTCGTCACCGAGTCCGTCCGGCCAGCCGCCCACCGCGCCTCCCACGAGGCCGCGCCCGGCACTTGGAAGGTTTGAAGCCTCTGGTCACCGCGAACACGTGGCCAGCTCTGCCCCGCCGCCGACGCTCAAGCCGACCGCGGAGGGCCCTCCGGGCGGCCAGCCAAGGCGCCGTATCGCTTCTCCCTCAGCATCCGCTCATCCCCAGCCCTCCGCCACGGTCGCCGCGCTACGGCAAGCCGTCAGCCAGATCGTGCCCAGCGCACTGCCGGCCTTCACCTCCGTTCGACGCCTTGTAGCCGGCGCGCCGCTCACGGGCTCCGGGACCAATGCGAAGCATCGAGCTGCGGCTTGCCCGTCGCTTGCAGGTGCCCAGCCCCGGTCGCGGCCTTCCGCCCCGCGTGCGAGCCTGGATTCATGATCCGGAAAGCACCTGGTCGCCTGCCCGTGCGGGGGAACTGACGGACGGTGGGCGCCAGGCCGGGGGGAGGCCCGAAGGGAGTTGCGCCGCATGATCCCGGTCGCCGCGTCACCTGTACGTCTCGAAGCGTTTCTCGATCCCCGGCTGTCCAGATGGCTGTGGCTGGTGAAGTGGCTCCTCGCCATCCCGCACTACATCGTGCTGTTCTTCCTGTGGATCGCGTTCGTCGTCGTGACGGTCATCGCGTTCTTCGCCATCCTGTTCACCGGCCGGTACCCCCGGTCCCTCTTCGACTTCAGTGTCGGCGTGATGCGCTGGAACTGGCGTGTCAGCTACTACGCCCACACCGCGCTCGGCACCGACCGGTACCCGCCGTTCACCCTCGCGGACGTGCCCGACTATCCGGCGCATTTCGACGTCGCCTATCCCGAGCGTCTGTCCCGCGGCCTGGTCCTGGTGAAGTGGTGGCTGCTGGTGATCCCGCAGTACATCGTCGTCGGGATGTTCGTCGGTGGCGGCTGGGGTTGGGGAGAAGGGGGCGCCTGGCGTGGCGGCGGCCTGATTCCCTTCCTCTCCCTGGTCGCCGTGATCATCCTGGCGTTCACCGCCCGGTACCCGGTGCACCTCTTCGACTTCCTGATCGGCCTGGCCCGCTGGGTCGCGCGGGTCACCGCCTACGCCGCCCTGCTGACCGATCAGTACCCGCCGTTCCGTCTCGACATGGGCACGCAGGACTCCCCGCCGACGAGGACCTCGGTGAGCAAGGAGACGTAGCCCGGCGCTCAGCCGTCGAGGGAATCTCGGTTGCCCTCGACGGCCCGGTGAGGGCTAGATACCTGTTATGGCCGACATTCGGGGCTCGTACGACGATCTGTTCACCGCGGTGCCCAGCACGCTGGCCGCCTTCCTGGACGAGGGGGACGCGGGCGCCTCGGTGGCGGTCTTCGTGGACGGTGAGCCGGTGGTGGACGTCTGGGGCGGGTTCGCCGACGCGGATCGCACGGTGCCGTGGGAGCGGGACACGATCGTCAACGTCTGGTCCGTCACGAAGACGATGACGGCGCTGTGCGCCCTGGTCCTGGCCGACCGCGGTGATCTCGACCTGGACGCTCCGGTCGCCCGGTACTGGCCCAGGTTCGCCGCGGCGGGCAAGGAGAAGGTGCTGGTGCGGCACCTGCTCTCGCACACCGCGGGCCTGCCCGACTGGGAGGGGCCGGTCGACGAGCTCTACGACTGGACGTCCGCCACGGCACGGCTGGCCGGGCAGGCGCCTCGGTGGGAGCCGGGCACCGCGGCCGGGTACCACTCGATCACCCAGGGCTTCCTGGTGGGCGAGGTCGTACGCCGGATCACGGGCCGGAGCGTCGGCGACTACTTCGCCGAGGAGGTGGCCGGACCGCTGGGCGCGGACTTCCACGTCGGACTGTCCGCCGAACACGACCACCGCGTGGCCCTCACCGTCCCGCCCCCTTTCCGGGACGAGGACTACACCGCGAGCACGCCCGCCGGCGACGCGAACCCGGCCGCCGGAACCGGGATGCGGGTCCGCGACGGGAACAGCGTGGCCTGGCGCCGCGCGCAGATCCCCGCGGCGAGCGGATTCGGCAACGCCCGCTCGGTCGCTCTCGTGCAGTCGGTGATGGCCTGCGGAGGAGCGGCGCGGGGCGTGCGGTTGCTGTCGCGGGCGGGCTGTGAGCGGGCGTGGGTGGAGCAGTTCAGCGGTGATGACCGGATCCTTGGCATGCCGGTGCGCTACGGCCTGGGCTACGGGCTGTTCGGCAGCACCTACGGGTGGGGCGGCTGGGGCGGCTCACTGGTGATGATCGAACCCGACGCACGCATGGCGGTGGCGTACGTGACGAACCAGATGCGCGAACCCGCGGAGGACCAGCGGGGGTTGGAGATCGTCATGTCCGCCTACGACGGCCTTACGGGTCTGCGTACCTGACGGACGGAAGGTCCCGGTCCGACCGATCACAGCGCGTCATGCGGTGGTCGGAGCGCGTCGGTCACTTCGCGAGCGAACGCGCCTCCCCCTTGCCGCGGTTGGCCGCAGGCGCTTCACTGATCGCGACTCACACCCCCCACAGGAGAACACCCGTCCCACCCAGCCGAAGGGTCTTCTCTTGACCGACAGACGTGCCACCACCACGGCCCGCACCCACACCACGGCCCGCGCCACCACCATGGCCCGCGCCACCGCCGTCACCGCGGCCGCCTGCGCCGCCGTGCTCGCGACCGCGCTGCCCTCGTCCGCGATCAACTCCTACAACGCGACCCCCGCGCCGGAACTCACCGAGGTCGGCGCCCTCGTCGCCACCTGGGACAACGACGCGAACCCGGCGACCCCGGACCGCGTCGACTGGGTCTGCTCAGGCACCATGATCGACGGGAACACCTTCCTGACGGCCGCCCACTGCACCACGGACTGGCCGGACAACGTGCGGTTCTACGTGTCCCTGGACCAGAACGTCCAGGCCGGACTCGACGCCGCCGCCGTCAAGTACCCCGGCGACCCGGCCGCGCAGGCCGCCGCCGTGGGCGTCCAGGGCACCGCCCACACGGACCCCGCCTACCCCGGCCCCGCCTCCGACACGCACGACATCGCGGTGGTCGATCTGCCCGCCCAACAGCTGAAGGCGCGCTGGACGTTCACCCCCGCGGCTCTGCCGACCGCCGACCAGTTCGGCGCGCTCGGCTCCAAGGGGCTCAACGCCGCCGACTGGTTCGTCGCGGGGTACGGCACCCAGGAAGCCGTCAACGGACCGGGCGGCCAGACCCACCCGGGCGGCGGGGTCCGCATGAAGGCACCGGTGACCTTCGACGCCCTCAACAACGCGTGGATACGGCTGGCGATGACCGCGCCCCAAGGCAACGGTGGTGCCTGTTACGGCGATTCGGGCGGCCCCAACTTCGCGGTCGTCGGCGGCAGGACCATCCTCGCCGCGACGACCATCACCGGCGACACCCCGTGCTACGCCACCAACGTGACCTACCGCCTCGACACCCCCGGCGCCCGGGCCTTCCTGTCCCCCTTCGTCAAGCTGCCCTAGCGAACTCCCCCGCCGGCTTCGCGTGACACCGGGGCCGGCGGGCGGCCGGGCCGGGCCGCGCCTCTCAACTCCCGCTGCCGTACGGCCGCGTGAGGATCTCCAGGTTGTGCCCGTCCGGATCGTCGAAGTAGACGCCCCGGCCCCCGTCGTTGTGGTTGATCTCCCCCACCTGGCTGTGGAACGGGTCCGCCCAGTAGGTCAGACCGGCATCCCGGACGCGGGTGAAGATCGTGTCGAAGTCGTCCTCGGAGACGAGGAAGGCGTAGTGCTGGGGGGTGATCGGGCCGGGGGTGTCGATGTAGTCGAGGGTCACGCCGTTGGGGATCTCGACGGGGATGAAGGGGCCGTACGGCGGGGCCACCTTCAGTCCGAGGAGGTCGGCGAGGAACCGGGCCGAGGTGTTCTTGTCGTGTACGGCGACGATGGTGTGGTTCAGCTGGACGGTCATCGTGCGGGCCTCCTCGCGCCGAGTGCGGGGCTCCTTCGTATCGACCATACTCCAGGACCGGTTAAGGTAAGCCTTGCCTTAGCAAACCGGTTTATCGCTGAACGAGTGCAACGGTGCCAGGACACCGGTGAACCAGTACATCGTCGGAGTCGTCGTGCGTGCACCAGCAGTGAAAGCCGTCCTGGCCGCGACCGTTGTCGGAGGGCTGCTCGCCGGCTGCTCGTCGTCGGACGGCGGTGACGGGAGCGCGGAGAAGGCGGACGGGGCGCGCAATCCGGTGATGGGCGCGTCGGCAGGAGCCTCGGCGGGGCCGTCCGCCGCGCCCAGCGCCCTCGCCGACGGCATGGGCGCCGACACGGACACCGACGGGACGTTCCCGCGGACCGTCACCCACTTCCAGGGCAGGGCGACCCTCGAGGCCGAGCCCAAGAAGATCGCCGTCCTCAGCACCGGTCAGCTCGACGACCTGCTGTCCCTGGGGATCGTGCCCACGGCCGCCACCCGCGCCGACAACGCCGGGCTGGTACCCGACTACCTCGCCGACGCCTTCCCGAAGGACAAGGCGCGGCTGGCGGGCATGACCGACGCGGGCACCCGGCAGGCGCCCAATCTGGAGTCCCTCGCCGCCGCCGAGCCGGACCTGATCCTCGCCAACGACTCGCTCGGCGACCTCTACCCCAAGCTGTCGAAGATCGCGCCCACCGTGATCACCGCCGGCAACGGCATCAACTGGAAGCGCGACCTGCTCCTCGTCGGCGAGGCCGTCGGCAAGGGCGAGGCGGCCCGGAAGATGCTGGCCGACATCACCGCCGACGCCGCCGGGAAGGGCGCGGACCTGGGCGATCCCACCGTCTCCATGGTGCGGTTCACGCCCGACCGCACCCGCATGTTCGGCGTCTCGTCCTTCACCGGGTCCATCGCCGTCGACATGGGGCTGTCGCGGCCCGAGTCGCAGCGGTTCGCGGCCATCTCGGAGGACATCGGCCCGGAGAGCATCGACACCGCCGACGGCGACTGGATCTTCTACTCCGTCCAGGGTGACGCCGGCGAGACCGACGCGGCGAGTGTCGTCGCCGGGCCGTTGTGGAAGTCGATGAAGGCCGTCGAGGCGGGACAGGCCGTGAAGGTCGACGACGACCCCTGGTACCTCAACGCCGGTCCGACCGCCGCGCGTCTGGTGATACGACAGCTCGCCGAGCACATCGGCACGTGAGCCCCAGACACCTCGCCTGGCCGGCGGCCGTCCTCGCGGTGGCCGCCGTCGGCATGCTCAGCCTCGCCGTCGGCACCCGCGCGGTGCCGCTGTCGGCCGTGTTCGACGCCCTGCTGCACGGCGGGGGTTCACCGGACGCCCTGGTCGTACGGTCGCTGCGGGTGCCGCGCACCGAGGTCGGGCTGGCCGCGGGTGCCGCGCTCGGCGTCGCCGGCGCCGCGCTCCAGGCCGTCACCCGCAATCCGCTCGCCGACCCCGGCATCCTCGGGCTCAGCCAGGGGGCCGCGGCCGGCGTCGTCCTCGCGATCGGGTTCGGTCTGGCGAACGGCTTCGGCGGGTACGTCTGGTACGCCTTCGCCGGTGCCGTCGTCGCCGCGTGTCTGGTGTACGCCATCGCCGCGCGCGGACGGGAGGGGGCGTCGCCGGTGAAGCTGGCGCTGGCGGGCACGGCGTTGTCCGCGATGACCGCCGGTGCGACGACCGTCGTCCTCACCTCCAGCTCCGCCACGCTCGACCAGTTCCGGTTCTGGCAGGTGGGCGCGTTGAGCGGGCGGGACGCTGACACGGTCGTCCGCATGCTGCCGTTCCTGGCGGTGGGCGCCGTGCTGGTGCTGGCCTGTGCGCGAGGGCTGGACGCGCTGGCCCTGGGCGAGGAGACGGCACGGGCGCTGGGGCATCGGGTGCGGCTGGTGCGGGGGGCGGCGGCGCTGGGGGCGACCTTGCTGACGGCCGCCGCGGTGGCCGCGGCCGGTCCGATCGCCTTCGTCGGGCTGGCCGTGCCTCACCTGGCCCGGCGGCTGGTCTCCGGCGGCCATCGCGCCGTGCTGCCGCTCTCCGCCCTGCTGGGCGCGGCGCTGCTGGTGGGCGCGGACGTGGCGGGGCGGGTGGTACGGGCTCCGGCGGAGGTGCCGGCCGGGGTGATGACCGCGTTGGTGGGGGTGCCGGTGCTGGTGGTGCTGGTACGGCGCAAGGGCGTGGCCGCATGAGCCGCCGAGCCGCGGGCAGTAGGGCGGCACAGGTGGGCGCGCAGGGCACCCCGTCAGCGCCGGGCAGCGCGTCCGAGTCCTCGGCACCGACGCCGGGTGCCCTCGCCTCCGGCCTCACCGTCCTTCGCCCCGGCCGCCGCGTCTCCCTCCTCCTCCACCGCCGCTCCGCCGCGGCCGCCGTGACCCTGCTCCTTCTCCTCGCGACCGTCATGCTCGCGTCGGCCTGCCTGGGCCAGACGTACGTGTCCCCCGCCGAGGTCTGGCACACCCTGCGCACCGGCGCCGGACCGTACGACCTGGTCGTCGGGGAGTTGCGGGTGCCGCGGATCGTGCTGGGGGCGCTCGTGGGGGCCGCTCTCGGAGCCGCGGGGGCGCTGGTGCAGACCGTCACGCGCAACGCGCTGGCCAGTCCGGACGTGATCGGCGTGGGGCACGGGGCCGCCGCCGCGACCGTGCTCGCCCTGGCGACGGGAGCCGTCCGCTCACCCGGCGCGATGCCCGCCGTCTCCGTGGCCGGAGGACTTGCCGCAGCCGCTCTGGTCTACCTCCTCGCCTGGCGGCGCGGTATGCAGCCGAGCCGCTTCGTGCTGACCGGCGTGGGGATCGGGGTCGCGTTGTCCGCGATCGTCCAGCTGTATCTCACCGACAGTGAGCTGGAGGCCGCCGAGCAGGTCAAGCTGTGGCTGACCGGCAGCCTGAACGGGCGGGGCTGGGAGCAGGCGGGGCCGCTGGCCGCAGTCCTCCTGCTGTGTCTGCCCGCGCTGGTGTGGGCGGGCCGGGCCGTACGGCCGCTCGGGCTCGACCCGGACACGGCGGCCGCGCTCGGCGTCCGGGCGGACCGGGCCCGGCTCGGCCTCACCGTGCTGGGGGTCGTCCTCGCCGCCATGGCGACCGGTGCCGCGGGACCGATCGGGTTCGTCGCGCTGACGGCACCCCAGCTGGCCCGCCGGATCACCCGGACGCCTCACCTTCCGCTGTGGTGCTCGGCGTTGACCGGCGCGGTCGTGCTCGTCGCGGCCGACCTGGCGGCCCGCACCCTGCTGCCCCCGCTGGAGATCCCGGTCGGCGCGCTCACGTCGCTGGTCGGGGGGCCGTATCTGCTGTGGCTGCTGGGCCGTCGTACGGCCCGGCGCTGAGGGCCCCGGTGGGTGACCGGGGCCCGTCGGCCAAGGCTCAGATCGTCGCCGTGTCGATCACGAACCGGTACCGCACGTCGCTGTTCATCACGCGCTCGTACGCCTCGTTGATCTCGGAGGCGCCGATCAGCTCGATCTCCGCGCCGATGCCGTGCTCGGCGCAGAAGTCCAGCATTTCCTGGGTCTCCGCGATGCCGCCGATCATCGAACCGGCGAGGGTCTTGTTGCCGCCGATGAGGGAGAACAGGTTCAGGGCGATGGGCTCCTCGGGGGCGCCCACGTTCACCAGGGCGCCGCCCGTCTTCAGCAGGCCGAGGTAGGCGCCGAAGTCCAGCGGGGCCGACACCGTGGAGACGATGAGGTCGAAGGAGCCGGCCAGTTCCTCGAACGTCTTCGGGTCGCTGGTCGCGTAGTAGTGGTCGGCGCCCAGCTTCAGGCCGTCGTCCTTCTTGCGCAGGGACTGCGAGAGGACCGTGACCTCGGCGCCGAGCGCGTGCGCGATCTTGACGCCCATGTGACCGAGACCGCCCAGACCGATGACGGCGACCTTCTTGCCGGGGCCCGCGCCCCACTGCTTGAGCGGCGAGTACGTGGTGATGCCGGCGCACAGCAACGGCGCGGCGACGTCCAGGGCCAGGCCGTCGGGGATGCGGACGGTGAAGTTCTCGTCGACGACGACGTGGGTGGAGTAGCCGCCGTAGGTGGGTTCGCCGTCCTTGCCGATGGCGTTGTACGTGCCGACCGAGCCGCCGGTGCAGTGCTGCTCCAGGCCGGCCTTGCAGTTGTCGCACTCACGGCAGGAGTCGACGAGACAGCCGACGCCGACCCGGTCGCCGACCTTGAACCTGGTGACGCCGGAACCGACCTCGGTGACGACGCCCGCGATCTCGTGGCCCGGGACCATCGGGAAGATCGCCTCGCCCCAGCCCTCACGGACCTGGTGGATGTCGGAGTGGCAGATGCCGGCGAACTTGACGTCGATCAGCACGTCGAACTCGCGGACCGCTCGACGCTCGATGGTGGTGCGCTCCAGCGGAGCCTTGGCGGCGGGGGCGGCGTACGCAGCAACAGTGGTCATGCGGAGGGTTCTCCTAGCAAAGGGTTTTCCGTGCCCGGCTGCCTTCCGGCCGGGTACGCCCTCCAGCGTGCCTCACCTGACGGCTTTCACCCAGGCCACGGCTCTGCCTACGTTCGCTGGTCCTACCACTGGCGGGGTCAGGCTGGTGTGCGTACGACCATGAATACTGGACGTATGGACGAACAGCCCGGACAGGACCCCACCGCGGAGAGCGGCGGCTCGCTGGACCAGCGAGCCGAGCTCAGCGAGTTCCTGCGCACCCGGCGGGCCCGGCTGAAGCCGGAGGACGTGGGGCTGCCGGACTTCGGGCGGCACCGCCGGGTACCGGGACTGCGCCGGGAGGAGCTGGCGCAGCTGGCCGGGGTGTCGGTGGCCTACTACACGCGCCTGGAGCAGGGAAACGGGCGGAACGTGTCGGCGGAGGTCCTGGACGCCATCGCCCGCGCGCTCAGGCTGACCGACGCCGAGCACGCCCACCTCACGCACCTGGCGAAGCCCAAGCAGCACAAGAAGAAGCAGACCGCCCGCACCCAGCAGGTGCGGGGCGCGCTGCGGCAGCTGCTGGACACGATGGACGGCATTCCCGGGTACATCGTGGGCCGGCGCTCCGACATCCTCGTCTGGAACCGGATGGCCGCGGCGGTCTTCGGGGACTGGGCGCGGCTGGCGCCCCAGGAGCGGAACTGGGCGCGGATGGTGTTCCTCGAGCCGGACTACCGCGAGCTGTTCGTCGAGTGGGAGCAGAAGGCCACCGACATCGTCAGCTATCTGCGCATGGACGCGGGCTGCCACCCGGACGACCCGCAGCTGTCCGCGCTGGTGGGCGAGCTCTCCGTGAAGAGCGAGGAGTTCAGGCGGCTGTGGGCCACCCACGACGTCAAGGAGAAGAGCCACGGCGTCAAGCGGCTGCACCACCCGCTCGTCGGCCACCTCGAACTCTCCTTCGAGACGTTCAAGCTGGTCGACGATCAGGAGCTGTCCCTGATCACCTACCACGCCGAACCGGGCTCCCCGTCGGCCGAGGCCCTGCGCCTGCTGGCGAGCTGGGGTGCGGACGCGACGCGGGCGGGTGCGCAGTCGTCGACGCCCCCGCTGTGACACGGCGGTTCGGCGGCCGTGGACGTCGTTTCGGCGGCTCAGTCCCGTACGCCCAGATCCTCCCGCATGACCCGCCGCATCGCGCTCAGCCGGGGCTCGGCCGCCTTCAGGTCCAGTAGCGCCTGCTGTGCGCTCTCGCCCTCAAGGGCCCGGCCCCGGTCGAGGCGCTTGGCGACGGCGTCGATGCCCGCGAGCACCTCGTTGAGGGACCGCGAGGCCTCCAGGATCCGCTCCGGCACCACCATCTGTGCCTCGGCGTACCGGTCGCGGTAGTCGCGGCGGGCCTCCTCCAGCTGCTCGCGCTCCTGGTCGCCGTAGACGTCGTCGCGCAGCCGGTGCAGGGCGTCCTTGAGGAGCGTGTGGAACTGCCGGGAGGCCCGGTTCATGGCGGTGTAGGCATCCCGCCGCTCCTCGAACGCCCGGCGCCTGTCCTCCAGTGTGATCTCTTCGGCACGCTGCCGTCGGGTGAGCCGGTGGCTTAGGACGGGCGCGAAGAGGGTGCCGAGAACGCCGACGACGGCGGTGATCGTGGTGGCGAGGGCGTCGGTCATGACGGGATGCTAGTGCCCGGCAGGCAACGTTCGCCGCGGCACTGGTCAACGGCCGACGCCCACTCCCCGTCAGCCCTGGTACGGCGGCGCCGCCCCCCACGTCCACCGCGGTACCGGCTGCTCCGCCGGCGGCTTCGCGTCGGGGCCGGAGAAGTACACGGCCAGCCGGGTGCCCCACTCCACGTAGGCGAGGAACGCCGAGCGGAACTCGGCGTCCGCCGGCAGGTCCGCCTCGTCCGCCGCGTCCTGGATCAGGTTCACCCAGCGGCGGCGCTGCGGCTCGGTGATGCCCCGGCCCATGTGCTTGGCGACCATGTGCCCGTGCCCGCCCTGGCTCTCGGAGTAGGCGGGCGGGCCGCCGAACACCTCGGCGAGCCAGAGGGCGACATGCTCGGCGTGCTCGGGGTCGAGGCCCGCGAAGAGCGGGGCCAGCAGCTCGTCCCGCATCACCTTCTCGTAGAACGCCGACGTCAGCCGCCCGAAGGCCTCCGCACCGCCCGCCCACTCGTACAGCGTGGGGACGGCTGAGCCGGTGCCGCGGACGGTGGTCGGCTTGTAGTGGCGCATCTCCTGGATGCTCGGGATGTACGGCTGGATCTCGGCGAGGAAGTCGGAGAACAGCTCCGACTCGCGGAAGCCTTCCAGGTGGTCCTCGCTCGAGGTCCAGGTGATGCGCAGGATGTAGTGCTCGAAGTCGTCCTCGCAGCGGGCCAGTTCGAAGTCGACGCACTGCGGCGCCGCGGCCAGCAGGGCACCGGCCTTGGTGTAGGCGGACAGGAACTCCGCCGACTGCTCCTCGGGGATGCGGTACCGGATGTACTCGACAGTCTGTGCGGTCATGCGACCACAGAAACACGAGAGGCCTGCCGGAGGCTGTACCTCCGGCAGGCCTTTCGCTCAGCGCTCAATGAGCCGGCGTTCTACTTCCCGTAGTACGCGTTGTAGATCGAGATCGTCGACTTGTTGCCCTTCTTGTCGGCGATCTTGGCGTGGAAGGAGATGGCCTTGCCCTTCGCCGGGTTCTTCGCGGTGATCTTGCCGTTCTTCACGGTGACCTTCTTCCAGGTCTGGCCGTAGTCGTACGACACGTACACCGCGAGCGACTTCAGGTTGGAGCCCTTGGCCGCGCCCTCGACGGTGACCGGGATCGACACCGTCTTGCCCGCCTCGACCTTGCTGTCGAGGCCCGTCTTGGCGTTGAAGCGGACCATGGAGGCCGGCAGCTTGGCCATGTCGCCGGTCGGCTTCTTCGAGCGGAAGGTCCAGCTCGCGTCGATCCGCGTGGAGGCGGCCGCGACCTTGACGCTCCGCTTGACCGAGGTGGTCAGCTTGTACTCGGCGTCGCCGGATGGGACCTTGAACTCCTTCTCGCCGAACAGCGGGTCGTCATGCGTGCCGACCTTCGTGCCGTTGCGGTACAGCGACGTGGTGACCGACGTGAAGTCCGACAGACCGAAGTGGGCCGACGAGTCCGCGAACAGCGGCAGGTCGCCGTAGATGCCGTTGCCCTCGCGGAAGAGCCCGTAGTCCGCGTTCAGGTGCGGGCCGAAGACCGCGGTGTTGAAGGTCTTCGTGTACTTCTTGCCCGCCTTGAAGGTCTGCGGGTCGCCCAGCGTGTAGTACGCGTCGAGGATCGGGTAGCCGTCCGCGTCCTTGCCGGCGTACTGCTCGAAGTCGAAGGTCCACTGGATCTTGTCGGACGTCGAGAGGTACAGCGTGCGGGCACCCGGCAGCTTCTGCTCCACCGGGAGACCGATGACCACGTCCTCGGGGAAGAGACCCCAGGTGACGAGCCCGCCGGACTTGCCGGAGGCGGCCGCACCGAGGTTGTTCCTCACCGTGGCGAGTTCACTCGCCTTGAAGTGCCGGACCTTGTCGCCCTGGATCTTCTTGACCTTGGCGGTGGTGGCCACGTCGTACTCGGCGCTCGCGCCCTTGGTCCACTGGCCGTTCCAGGTCTGGGTGAGACCGGTGGCGGCCTCCGGACCCAGGTGGGCCATCCGCAGGTCGGCGAACTTCTCGAGGCCGACGCCGATGCCGATGCCCGCCGGCTCGAAGAAGTAGTTGCTCATCGCGCCGGTCTGCTTGGCCTGCGCGTCGGGCACCGTGATGTCGGCCGACTTGGTCTTGCGGGCGTCGACCGTCACCGAGGTGTCCTTGGTGACGTTCAGCTTCGGCTGGACCAGCCAGTCGAGTCCGCCCTCCAGGTTCACGAAGTCCTTCGCGATCCAGGCGTCCAGCAGGTAGGTGCCCTTGGGCACCCGCATGGTCGTGGTGCCGGAGGCGGCCACCGGAACCTGGTAGTCACGGCCGTTGCCGAGGCCCGAGTAGCCGAGGAGCAGCGTGTTGTAGCCGTCGGACGGCTGACCGTCCCGGCCGAGGTGCTTGACGGTGACGTCGTACGACTCCACCTCACGGTTGACGGCAGCGGCCGTACGGACGCTCTGGCCACCGCCCGTCGCCGTCACGTACGCGGAGTACGCGCCGTCGAGCGTGCCGCCCAGCTTGGTGTTGACGGTGACGTCCACGGACGCCGTGCCGCCGTTCGCCGGGACGGTCACCTTGGTCGCGCCCAGCTTGAAGAAGCCGGCCGGAGCCGCCGCGCCCTTGGGGTTGGTGGCGGTCGCGGAAAGAGTGAGGGTGACGTCCTTCGTACCGAGGTTGCGGTACGTCAGCTTCTTGGTCTCCGGCTTGTCGTCGGTGTGCGGCCACTGCTGCGTGCCGAAGCTCACCGACACCGGCTCGGCGAAGACGGTCTGCTTGATGGCCTTGTCGACCTGGATACGGCCCGAACCCTGCTGGAACGGGGTGTACTTGCCGCCCTTGGTGGAGGCGGTCAGCGCGCCCTTGAGTTCGGCGTACTTCCAGTCCGGGTGCTGCTGCTTGAGGATCGCGGCGGCACCGGCCACGTGCGGGGTCGCCATCGACGTACCGGAGATGGACAGGTAGCCGGCCGGCTTCTCGCCGACCTCCTGCTCGATCTGGCTGCCCTTGGCGGACGCGGCCGTGATGTCCACGCCGGGGGCGGTGACGTCCGGCTTGATCGCGCCGTCGCCGAGCCGCGGGCCCGTGCTGGAGAAGGCCGCGAGAACGTCCTTGTCGTCGACGGCGCCGACGGTGAGCGCGGCTTCCGCGCTGCCCGGCGAACCGACCGACTCCGGGCCGGAGTTGCCGGCCGCGATCGCGAAGAGGATGCCCTTCTCGGCGGACATCTTGTTGACCGCCGCCTCCAGCGGGTCCTCCTCCGGCGTGTCCATGCCGCCGAGGCTGAGGTTGACGACCTGGGCGCCCTGCTCGGCCGCCCACTCCATGCCGGCGAGGATGCCGGAGTCGTCACCGGAGCCGGTGTCGTCCAGGACCTTGCCGCTGATGATGTCGGCGCCGGGCGCCACACCCTTGTACTTGCCGCCGGACTTGGCACCGGTGCCCGCCGCGATGGACGCGACGTGCGTGCCGTGGCCGACCTTGTCGCTGGTGTCGGCGGCCGGGGTGAAGTTCTTCGCCGCGACGACCTGGTCCTTGAGGTCCGGGTGGGTCGCGTCGACGCCCGTGTCCAGGACGGCGATCTTGACGCCCTTGCCGTCGTAGCCGGCCGACCACGCCTTCGGAGCGCCGATCTGCGGCACGGACTTGTCGAGGCTGGCCTTGCGGACGCCGTCGAGCCAGACGTGCGCGATGCCGGAGGCGGTCTTGTCGCCGTTGGTGACCGCGTCCCACAGGTCCGGCGCGTCCTCGTGCGGGGTCTGCACGGCGTCGGCGTTCAGGGACTCGAGGGTCTGGCGCAGGGTGCCCGCGTCGCGGACGTCGCTCTTGGTGGCGGTCGCGGCTCCCTTGTAGCCGACGATGACCTTCAGGCCGTTCTTCTGGGAGGTGCGGGTCGCCGACTTGTTGAGCTCGGTGATGTCGAAGAGCCGCTGGTCGAGTTTGCCGGTGGCGACCAGCCGGGCCGCGTCGGCCGGAATCACGAGGGTGTGTCCGTCGGCCTTGCGGATCTGGACGGGTATGTGTTCCCGCCCCTTCGCCCGCTCCAGGCCCACGACGCGGCCCTTGGTGTCGACGGAGACGCGGTCACCCGTGATCAGCGTGATGCGGTGGTGGGACGTGAGCTGGGCGGCGCCGGTCGCGCGCTGCTCGGGCTCGGCCGACGCCGGGCTGGTCATGCCCGCCGCCAGGGCCACTGCCGCGGCCGTGGCTATCGTGGCCGCGCATGCTCTTTTCACTTGTCTGCGCAAGTTTCCCCCTTGCAGAAGTACCAGGTGAATTCCCCGTTCACCCGGCCGGGGGTGGTCTCGCACGCATACCCGTGCACCCCCCGGAACTCGCAGTATGCCGGGGGGTGATCAGGCACCTCAATAGACAGACACCTGACAGGAAGGCTCTGTTACACGATCGTCGGGTAAGCGAATGTCTCCGGCCATTTCCGAACTTCGCTGCCACGAGTTCGCGGTTACGACAGGGCGTTCTCCTTCACCGTGATCTTCCCCTTGCGGATCGTGGCAACGCGCGGGGCCTTCTTCGCGATCGAGGAGTCGTGGGTGACCATGATGAAAGTCAGCCCGAGCTCTTTCCACATGGTTTCGAGTACGTCCATGATCTCGTCGCGCATCGACTCGTCGAGGTTTCCGGTGGGTTCGTCGGCCAGCAGCACCTTCGGCTGCTTGACCAGCGCGCGGGCGATGGCGACGCGCTGCTGCTGACCGCCGGACATCTCGCCCGGCAGATGCCCGAGCCGCTCGCCGAGCCCGACCGACCTCAGCGCCTCGGCGGCCCGTTCGCGCCGCTCCTTCCCCTTCACGCCGAGCGGGACGAGCGCGGTCTCGACGTTCTCCTGCGCGGTGAGCGTCGGGATCAGGTTGAAGCTCTGGAAGACGAAGCCGATGTTCTCGCTGCGCACCTTGGTGAGCCGGGCCTCGGACAGCCTGGCCATGTCGGTGCCGTCGAGCACGACTTCGCCGGACGTCGGCCGGTCGAGGCCGCCGAGCATCTGAAGCAGCGTGGACTTGCCGCCGCCGGTGGGGCCTTGAATGACCAGACGGTCACCGTCGCCGATGGTGAGATCCACACCGTCGAGGGCGTCGACGGTTTCCTTGCCTCGGCTGTAGCGCTTGGTGACGCCTTTGAGTTCGTACATGGGGACAACTCCTGGGATGTAAGAGGTCTATGGATCCCGCCGCAGCTGCGGGCAGTCGTGGCGCTGGGGCGATGGGGGGTCCCCTCGCTCGAGCGAAGGCGAGAGTGGTGGAGGGGGCGCAGCGGCACCCCCGCCCGTGCGTAGCTGCGGGCAGTCGTGCCGCTGGGGCGATGGGGGTCCCCCCGCTCGAGCGAAGCCGAGAGTGGGGGAGGGTGGGCGCAGCGGCACCCCGCCGGCGCGGGCAAGCGCACCCACCCTCAGCCCCAGCCGACGTCAGCTACTCAACGCGCCGCAGCGCATCGGCCGGCCGCAGCCGCGAAGCCCGCCAGCCACCGAACGCCCCGGCGATCAGCCCACCCGCCACGGCGAGCCCCACCGCGACACCGATGGTCGTCAGACTGACCGGCGCGGTGAGCGCGACGTCGAGCGTCCGGGCTGCGGCCCGCGGACCTCCGCCGGCACCCCCGAAGCCGCCGCCCCCGAAGCCGCCGCCGCCACCCGAACCGCCGCCCAACTGCGCCTGCAGCGTCGGGCTGACGGCTGTCACGACATACGCGCCCGCCAGCCCCAGCGCGATGCCCAGCGCTCCGCCGACCAGGCCGTTGACCATCGCCTCGCCGACGACTTGGCGGGTCACCCGCCCCGACTTCCAGCCCAGCGCCTTCAGCGTGCCGAACTCGCGCACCCGGCGCGAGACGGCAGAGGAGGTCAGCAGACCGGCGACCAGGAACGCGGCGATGAGCACCGCGATCGACAGCCACTTGCCGACGCTGGTGGCGAGGGAGGAGGCCGTGGAGAGAGA
Source organism: Streptomyces sp. NPDC033131 (assembly GCF_055578365.1). Taxonomy (NCBI): domain Bacteria; kingdom Bacillati; phylum Actinomycetota; class Actinomycetes; order Kitasatosporales; family Streptomycetaceae; genus Streptomyces; species Streptomyces sp. NPDC033131. The sequence goes on along the minus strand of NZ_JBVIPA010000001.1, from coordinate 281,104 downwards.
GCCGGACACCGTGTCCGCGAGGTCCGCGGAGGTCGTGACCGTCGTACCGGAGACGTTCTTCTGGATGGCCGACTTGACGCTGTCGATCTTCTGGGAGTCGGTCGCCCGGACGTAGACCGTGGTGACCTTGTCCTTCGAGTCGCTGAGCGTCTGAGCCTGCGTCAGCGGGATGTAGACGTTGGCCGCCGCGTCACCGCTGTCGGCCGTGGCGATGCCGATCACCTTGTACGCGACGCTCTTGATGGTGACGGTGCTGCCGGCCTTGAGCTTCTTCTCCTTGGCGTACGCCGAGTCGACGACGGCCACCTTGGCGTCGGCCTCCGACGACGTGAACGTACGGCCGCTGGTGATCTTCGAGGAGGTCAGGGGGCCGAGGGCCGGCTCGGTGACGTCGGTGCCGTAGACGGAGTAGCTGTTGACGTCGAAGTCGGCGCCACCGCCCTGCACTTCGCCCTGCGGCTGGCCCGTGCCGCCGCCCTGGCCTCCGGGTGCGCCCTGCCGGCCCTCGCCCTCGCCGTTCTGCTGGACCTGGCCGCGGGTGAACTCGCCGTTGACCTGGACGACCTGGAGGCTGAGGCCGCCCACCGCGCCGGAGACGCCGGTCTGCTTGCCGACCTTGGTGACGGTCGCGGTGGAGAGGGTCTCGAAGCCCTGCACCAGGACGCGGTCGGTGCTCTGCTCCGCGCCGGAGTCGTCCTGGGCGTCGAACCGGAAGCGCGGCCGGTCGGAGGCGCTCGCCTGTGGCTGGGCCGCCTTGGTGACGGTCATGTCGGTGCCGAGACCGTAGAGGGACTGGAGGACCTTGTCCTGGGCCCTGCCCATGCCCGAGGACACGGAGGTGACCACGATGACGAGCGCGATACCCAGCGCGAGTCCGGAGGCGACGACGAGGGCCGCTTTTCTGCGGCGGCGCAGCTCGCGCCTCAGGTAGGTGAAGAACATGGCCGAACGGTAGGTACGGCACGTGATGAAGGGATAAGGCTCATATAAAAGGAGCATGAGAAGGCTGTGTCCGGCCCCGAAAACACCGATGCCGCCCCGGGGGGCGGCATCGGAATGCTGTGAACTCCGGGTCGGTCAGGCCTCCGAACCGGCCTTCCAGTCGGCCCAGCTCATGTTCCAGCCGTTCAGACCGTTGTCCGGCGAGACCGTCTTGTCGCCGGTGTTCTGAACGACCACGACGTCACCGATGATCGAGTTGTTGTAGAACCACGCGCCCGGCGTGTTCGGGTCGTCGGCGCCCTTCGTGTCCGACAGGCCCACACAGCCGTGACTGGTGTTCACGCTGCCGAAGATGGACTTGGCGCCCCAGTAGTTGCCGTGCACGAAGGTGCCGGACGTGGTCAGACGCATGGCGTGCGGCACGTCCTTGATGTCGTACTCGCCCTTGCCGTCGTCGTCGGTGAAGCCGACCGTCGCGCCGTTCATCCGGGTCTCCTTGAACTTCTCGGAGATCACCATCTGGCCCTCGTACGTCTTGTTGTCGGGCGCACCGGCGGAGATCGGGATGGTCTTGACGGTCTTGCCGTCCTGCGTGATCTTCATCTGCTTGGTCTTGGCGTCGACGTACGTGACCTGGTTGCGGCCGATCTTGAAGGTGACCGTCTTCTGCTGGACGCCGTAGACACCGGAGGCACCCTCGACACCGTCGAGCGCGAGCTTCAGCGTGACGGTGGAGTTCTCCTGCCAGTAGTCGTCGGGCCGGCAGTCCATGCGGTTGGCGTTGAACCAGTGGCAGACGACTTCCTGGCCGCTGGTCGAGGAGACGGTGATGCCCTTCTGGACGGCCGCCTTGTTGGTGATCGCCTTGTCGAAGTTGATCGACACGGGCATCCCGACGCCGACGGTGGTGCCGTCGTCCGGCGTGAAGTTGCCGATGAAGCTGTTGGTCGGGGAGACCGTGGTGAACGAGGCGTTCTCGTGAGCGACGCGCCCGTCGGCGTCCTTCGCCTCCGCCGTCAGCTTGTAGGTGGTGGACCGCTCCAGCTGGACGCTGGGCTTCCAGCTGGTCTTGTCGGCGGATATCTCGCCACTGACCGCGGTGCCGTCCGCGGTCGTCATCGCCACGTCGGTGAGCGTCCCCTTGCTCACGGTGACGGCGGCGGAGTTGTTGATGGAGGCGTTGTCCGAACCGTCCTTGGGCGTGATCTTGATCTGGGCCTCGGAGGTCTTCTCGGCCGCGGCCTCGTCGACCTTGGCCTGTGAGGTGTCCTTGCCGCCGTCGCTCCCGGAGGCGTCGTCGCCTCCACCGGAACACGCCGAGAGCACCAGCACACCGCCGAGCAGTGCGGACGCGACCGTCAGGCCCCTGCGCCGCCTACTGTTGGTCATCACACGCTTCTCCATCGTTGCCGAATCCCCAAAAACCCGAGAGTCCCCGTCAAGAACCTTCAACGCTACGACCGGTTCGTCCCGTTCCACATTCTTCGAAGGTGTGGGGCACACCACGTTCCCGGAGGCGGGCGGTGCGGGGTTCGGGCCGTGCGCCCCATGAGACGACGAAACCCCGGACAGCGGTTGCCGCCCGGGGTCACAATTTTCCCAAGGAACGTCAGCCGACCCGCTCGTTCTCGTGGTCACCGTCGACTTCGTGGTCGTCCTCGACCTCGCCGTCACCGTCGAATACGCCGTCGTCGCCGTCGTCGTCTTCGTCGTCGTCGACATCATCCTCGTCCAGGCCCCAGTCGGGCGAATCGGGGTCGTGGTCGATCCGCTCGCTGGACCAGGAGGCCTGGGCGAGTTCGACCCCCGGGATCTCGCTGACCAGGTCGAACGGGTCGACGAGATACGCGAGGGCCTCCGCGGTGTCCTCCGTCACAGCGCTCTCGGCGTGTGCCCGTTCGTCGGCCGGCATGTCGGTGTCGTCCGCGATCCGCCCCAGCGCGGCCTCGGTGACCGCTCCCGCGTCGTCGACCTCGAGAATCAGATCGACGCGAAGACGTACATAACGTGATGTCTCTGGAGTGCTCATGCCCGGAGCGTAAGGCTCATCCCTCCCGTGACTTTCCCGTGACCCGCACCTTTCACTAACATCGCCCCACACGGCCAATTCGCCAGCGCCACAAGGGGATCGATATTCCGTGTCACCTGCACGACGTTCGTTGCTGACCGCCACCGCCGCGGGCACCCTTCTGGGCGCCCTGTGGTTCGTCCCCTCCGCCAACGCCACGGGGGACCAGCCGGCCAGAACGGAGCCCTCGGCGCCACCGACGTCGCAGGTCACGACCCAGGCACGGGCCATGTCCACGGACACCAGCAGCACGACCGGGGACACCACCCGGCTCGCCGACACCGGCAGCTTCGACACCACGCCGTACGTCGCCGGCGGGACCCTCTGCCTGGCGCTGGGCGCCGGGTTCGTGGTCTATTCGGTACGCCGGGAACGCCTCGGGTTTTAAACCGGCTTGACGGGTTCTTGAGGAAACCTTCATAGTCCGCTCATGAAGAGATCATCGGGCGCGCGCATAGGCGCCACGGTTGCCGTGAGCGTGCTGTCGCTCGCCCTCATGACGGGCTGCTCCGACGAAGGGTCCGACGACCCCAAGGGCTCCGCGGACTCCGGGGCCTCGTCGTCCTCGTCGCCGACGACGGCCGCGAAGGCGTACAGCGCGGCGGAGCTGGAGAAGCTGCTGCTCGCGCAGGGCGACGTCAAGGGGTACAAGGTCACCTCCGGCGACGACACCCTGCCGAAGTCCAAGAGCGTGCTGAAGAACATCGACAAGGCCGAGTGCGAGCCCGTCGCCTACGCCATGGCCGCGCTGCCGCCGGGCGACACGGACGCGAGCGCGAGCAACACCGTCACCGAGGACGCCCCGACGGACGCCGCCTCCGCGGGCGACTTCGCCGAGGCCTTCAACCTCACCGCGACCTATGTGGGCCTCTCCTCGTACGAGGGTGACGGCGCGGAGAAGGCCTTCAAGGCCGTCTCCGACGGGGTCGCGGCCTGCTCCGGCGGGTTCGGCTTCACCGCCGACGGTACGGACACGAAGATCACCAAGATCTCCACCGAGAAGGCCTCCGGCGCCGGTGACGAGTCGGTGGCGTTCGCCGTGGACTCCGGTGCGGACGGCGAGTCGGGCACCTTCCACACCGAGGTGGTGCGGCACGGCAGCACCATCGCCACGTTCTACTCGGTGAACTTCGCCGCGCTCACGACCGGCAAGGCCTACGACATCCCGGCCGCCGTGATCGACGCGCAGGGCGCCAAGCTCAAGTGACCGACCGGGGCCCCGTCGGTCGGCGGACCGGCGGGGCCCCGTGCTGTCCGCCGCCGCCTACCGCAGCGGCCCGGTGACCGTCTCAGCCGCCGCCACCAGGTGCCCGGCGCGGACGAAGGCGTCCGCCGCGGCGAGGTCGGGCGCCAGGAAGCGGTCGGGACCCGGACCCGCGACCCCGGCGGCCCGTACGGCGTCGATGACGGCCCGGGACGCCGGCGCCGGGGTCAGCCCCTCGCGCAGCTCGACGGCGCGCGTGGCGGCGTACAACTCGACGGCGAGGACGCGGGTGAGGCTGTCGACGGCCGTGCGCAGCTTGCGGGCGGCCGACCAGCCCATGGAGACGTGGTCCTCCTGCATCGCGGAGGACGGGATCGAGTCCGCGGACGCCGGTACGGCGAGCCGCTTCATCTCGCTGACCAGCGCGGCCTGCGTGTACTGGGCGATCATCAGCCCGGAGTCGACGCCCGGGTCGTCGGCCAGGAACGGCGGCAGCCCGTGGCTGCGGTTCTTGTCGAGCAGCCGGTCGGTGCGGCGCTCGGCGATGGAGGCGAGGTCGGCGGCGGCGATGGCCAGGAAGTCGAGGACGTAGGCGACCGGGGCGCCGTGGAAGTTGCCGTTGGACTCGACGCGCCCGTCGGGGAGCACCACCGGGTTGTCCACCGCCGAGGCCAGTTCGCGCTCGGCGACGAGCCGGGCGTGCGCCAGGGTGTCGCGGCCCGCTCCCGCGACCTGGGGAGCGCAGCGCACCGAGTAGGCGTCCTGGACGCGGGGCGCGTCGTCCTGGTGGTGGCCGGTGAGTTCCGAACCCTGCAGCACGGCCAGCATGTTGGCGGCGCTGGCGCCCTGCCCCGGGTGCGGGCGGATGGCGTGCAGTTCGGGGGCGAGGACCCTGTCGGTGCCGAGCAGGCCCTCCAGGGACAGGGCGGCCGTGATGTCGGCGGACTTGTAGAGGGTGTCCAGGTCGGCGAGGGCCATGATCAGCATGCCGAGCATGCCGTCGGTGCCGTTGAGGAGGGCAAGCCCCTCCTTCTCGCGGAGCTCGACGGGCGCGATGCCGTGCTCGGCCAGGAGCTCTCCGGCAGGGCGTACGACGCCGTCCGGGCCCTCGGCGTCACCCTCGCCCATGAGCGTCAGGGCGCAGTGGGACAGCGGGGCCAGGTCGCCGGAGCAGCCCAGGGAGCCGTACTCGTGGACGACCGGGGTGATGCCGGCGTTCAGGACGTCGGCCATGGTCTGCGCGACCTCGGGGCGTACGCCCGTGCGTCCCGAGCAGACGGTCTTGAGCCGCAGGAACATCAGGGCCCGTACGACCTCACGCTCGACCCGCGGCCCCATGCCGGCGGCGTGCGAGCGGACGATGTTGCGTTGCAGCCGGCCCCGCAGTTCCGGGCTGATGTGCCGGGTCGCCAGGGCGCCGAAGCCGGTGCTCACGCCGTAGACGGGGTCGGGCTTGGCCGCCAGCGCGTCCACGATGCCGCGGGCGGCGGCGAGAGCCGCGACCGCCTCGCCGGAGAGCTCGACCCGGGCGCCGGCGCGCGCCACGGCGAGGACGTCGGACGCGGTGACCCCGGACGTCCCCACCACCACAGTGTGCATATCCATATTCAGGAGCGTACGCAGTGAATTCCCGGATGTCACCAGTGGGGGCCGGGTTTGCCCCTTACTCAGGGGTCACGCTTCAGCCACGCCCGCGGAAGCGGCGACGCTCGGCGGACGGCTGCTCGACGGCGGGCTCGTCGGCCAGTCGCACGACCGGATCGTCGGGCCCCGCGCGCCCGGCGACGACCGGCCGGAGGGACCGCTCGGCCTTGGCCTGGTACTGGGCCGCGTCGGCGAGCCGGAACAGCCGGCGGGCGGAGTGCACCGGCCCGATGGGGTCCTCGGTGGACGCGACCCCGCAGGCGACCCCCTCCCCCAACTCCAGTTCGGCCGCCCGGCGGCAGAGCTCGTCGGCCGCCTTGACGACGTCGTCGGCGGACGGTCCGACCGTGAGCAGGCAGAACTCGTCGCCGCCCAGGCGGGCGGCGAGCGCGCCGGGAAGCATGGCGCCGCACAGGGACAGGACCGAGCCGAAGCGTTCGAGGAGGCGGTCGCCGACGGCGTGCCCGCAGGTGTCGTTGACGCGCTTGAGTCCGTTGAGGTCGCAGACGACGAGACTGACGACCGCCCCGTCCCTGCGGTGCCGCTCGACCGCCTCGTCCAGGCGGGAGTCCACCGCCCGGCGGTTGGCCAGGCCCGTCAGGGCGTCGGTGAACGCCAGCCGCCGCACCTCCTCCAGCCGCTCGGTCTGGGCGATGCCCGCGGCGACCACGGAGGCCAGGACGGTGGCGAAATCGGCGTCCTCGCGGTCGAAGACGGGAGCGCCGACGGGCCGGGCGACATACAGCTCGCCCCAGGCCCGGCCGTGCAGGACGATCGGCGCGACCACGCAGCAGCCGCGGCCGCGGCGGCGCAGGGCGGCGACACGCTGATGGACGTAACCGGGACGGCGCCCCGCGGCGGGCCCCTCCGCGGTCTCCACCCAGGCGTCGGGCTCACCGCCCCCGGCCCAGCGCTCGTGCAGGAACTCGGTGATCTCGGCGAACTGGTGCACCGGGTAGGCCTCGGCGTCCGGGAACTCCTCCTCGTCCTCGGCCCGCTCGCCCACGTTCACCAGCACCCGCAGCCGCCCGAGCTCCCGCTCCCACACGGACAGCGCGGCGAAACTGCCCCCGAGCGCCCGGTACGCCCCGCTCGCGGCAGCCCACCACACCTCCCGCGAGCTGTGCGCGGCGGCCATGCCCTGCGCCAACGCGACGACGCCCGCGAGCCGACTGTCCTCACCCATCCCACCAGGCTAGGGAGTTTTGGGGCGAACCGGGCGTTGTATGCGGCGGTGGGGTGACCGCCCCTGGCGCTCCGCACGGGGCGAGGGCCGCTTCGGCGGGGGTGGGCGGGGGATGGGCACGTCCGGAAGTGCAGGGGCGGCGGCGGCCGGTCGGCGAGGCGGTTGCGCCGGAAGTGGCCGGGGGGGCGAAGGGACGCCGGACTGCTTCTCGTCCCGGGAGGCGCCGGACGAGAAGCCCGTCGAGGCGCCCGCCCCGGCGGACGCCGGACCCGCCAGGCCCTGGCGTCTCAGGCCAAGGCGCGGTGCGGTGCGGTGCGTGCGGTGCGGTCCGGTACCTCTACTCCCCCGGCCAAGAAGGACGCCGCTTCTCGTTGAACGCCGCCACGCCCTCCGCCCGGTCTCCCGAGAACGCCACCGCGCGCCACGCCGCGTCCTCGACCTCCAGCCCGGCCCGCAGATCCAGCCCCTGCCCGAGCCGCAACGCCTTCTTCGCCGCCCGCAGCCCCACCGGCGAGTTCCCCGCGATACGGGACGCCAGCGCCAACGCCTGCTCGCGGTCCTGCCCCGCCTCCACCAGCACGTCGACGAGCCCCAGGGAGGCCGCCTCCTCGGCCTCCACGCGCCGGGCCGTGAAGATCAGCTCGGCCGCGCGGGCCGCCCCCACCCGCCGCGGCAGCAGCTGCGTGCCGCCGCCTCCGGGAATCACGCCGACCGACACCTCCGGCAGGCCCACCACAGCCGTACGGTCCGCGACGATCAGGTCGCAGGAGAGCGCCAGCTCGAAGCCGCCGCCCAGGGCGAAGCCGTGCACGGCCGCGATCGCCGGCACCGGCAGTTCCAGGACGCCGGTGTACGCGCCGCGCGACGCCGGCCGCTGCCGCAACATGTCCGCGTCGCTGAAGGAGTTCCGTTCCTTCAGGTCGGCCCCCACGCAGAAGGCCCGTTCATGGGTCGAGGTCACCACGACGACCCGCACGTCAGGGTCCGCGCCCAGCGCCGCACTCGCGCCGACGAGCGAGCGGGCCATCTCCGTCGAGACCGCGTTCATGGCCTTGGGCCGGTCCAGGACCAGCTCCGCGACGTGCCCGTCCCCGTGCCGCCGTACCCGCACGAACTCCCCGAACCGCTCCTCGCTCATGGCACCCTCCCGGTTAACGACGGTTAACATCCGTTGCCCTGATCATCGCAGGCGAACCCCGCACAGGAAAGGCCCGGCCGGTTCCCGCATCCCCACCCGACACCCCGTTCGAGTGATAACACGCCCATCTCCCGACCCACCACGCAAAGGAGCGCATACCGTGCGTCCGCCACAGCGCACAGGGGGCGCGGGCGCATGGGGAGGGATCACGATGACGACGACGGACACACCGGCGGCGAAGGCGGGAAGGGACAGCGCGGAGGGCGCGGCGACCGTACTGCCGGAGTCGTACGGCGTCGGAACCCGGCTGTGGAGCCCCCGCGGCCGGCACCGCCGCCCCCGGCCCCGCAAGGTGCTGCTCGCGGCCGGCGGCCTGGCACTGGCGGCGGGCGCGCTGAGCCTCCTACGGCTGACCCCCGACGCGGGCGTCGACGGCCTCGCCACCACGGAGGCCGAGCCGCGCGTGGACCAGAAGGCCGGCGCGGACCGGGCGACCCATGCCGCCGCCACCGTCTCGGCCGTCGTCCCCGGGGCCGGCCCGTCGGCGACCACCGTGATGGGCGGTCCGGGCGCGCTGCCCACGCCGGGAGCGTCCCTCGCCCCCACCGCGGCCGCGGGGTCGTCCCGGCCGACGTCCACGACGATCCCGCAGGCGCCGAACCCGGCCGTCACGGCAGTACCCAGCGCCGCGACCAGGCCCTCGATGTCCGGCGGCCGGCTCCCGCAGCCCGCCCCGACACCCACGCCGAGCAGGGCCACGACTCCCCCGGCCCCGCAGCCGGAACAGCCGGAACAGCCGGAACAGCCGGAACGCCCGGACGGGCCCGGCCTGTGCGTGCCGGTCATCGCCGTGTGTGTGGACCCGCTGGCCGCCCGGCACGACTGAGGAGCACTACGGCTGCCCGCTCCGCCGCGTCAGCAGCCACGGTTCGACCACGCCGAGTCCGCGCACCGGGCGCTGCCACATCGGCTGCAGGGCGAAGCGGTACACCGGCGGCTCCTCGCCCTCCTTCTCGGCGGCCGCCGCGGCCTCGGCCGCCTCCGCCTCGGAGGCCGGCGCGTCGCCGGTGCGGATCAGTTCCTCGGCGAAGGCGCTGTCGACGAGGACGGCGTCGCGCGGGGCTATCGACGTCAGCCGGGAGGCGAGGTTGACCGTCGTACCGAAGACATCGCCCATACGGGTGGTGACCGTGCCGAAGGCGATGCCGACGCGCAGCTCCGGCATGGTCTCGTCGTTCGCCATGGTCTCGATGAGCCGCAGGGCGATCTCGGCGGCCACGCCCGCGTCGTCCGCCGCGTACAGCACCTCGTCGCCGAGGGTCTTCACCAGCCGCCCGCCGCGCGCGGCGACCAGGTCGGCGGCGGTGGTCTCGAAGGCCTCGACGAGTTCGCCGAGCTCCTCCTCCTCCATGCGGCGGGTCAGCCGCGTGAACCCGACGAGGTCGGCGAAGCCGACGGCGAGGCGCCGGTCGACCATCTCCTCGTCGTCGGCCGTCTGGACGACCCGGCCCGCCGAGGCGGCGAGCTGGCGGCGCCAGACGTAGACGAGGAACTCCTCCAGCTCGGGCAGGAGCAGTTCGATGATCGGGTACGTCACCTCGGTACGGGTCATGCCGGGCTCGGGCGGCTCGGTCAGCCCTTCCAGGAACGAGTCCATCTGCCACTCCGCCAGCCGGGCGGTGGTCTGCCCCGTGGAGCGAGCCACCTGCACGGCCATCGCCTCGCTCAGCAGCCCCGCCTCCACCAGACCGGAGAGCCGGCGCAGCGCGAGCACGTCGGCCTCCGTGAGCGCCTTGGCCTGCCCGATGTCGGCGAAGCCCATCGCCCGCCAGAAGCGGGTGGCCAGCTCCACCGAGACGCCCGCGCTGCGGGCCGCCTGGAAGGGGGTGTAGCGCCGCTCGGCGCCCAGGATGAGCTGTTCGATGCGCAGGGCGAGCGGGTCAGCGCCGGACTCGGCGGCTTGGGGGTCCCCCTGCTCGAGCGAAGCCGGGAGTTGTGGAGGGTCCGCCCGGCCGTCCGCGTCCGCGCCGGAGCCCGTGTCGTCGACGGTCACGCCTGCTGCCTTCCGATCTGCTGCGGTCAGTTCTCGACCGGCCTTCACTTTACGGCAGGTGTGCGGTAGCTCACTCCTTCGCTCCGCCAGGTGGAGCCGGGGAGAGAGGGGAGAGAGGGGGGTGGTTCGTGTCGGGGGCGGCCGCGGGCCGGGTGCGGCCGGCCTCGCCCACGCGGCGGAGCCGCAGCTCGCCACGGCCCCGCGCCCCCGTGGGCGTACGGCTCACGCGGGTCGCAGGTGCACGATGTCGCCCGCTCCCACCGGCTCCTGTACGCCCTCTTCCGTGGCGATCACCAGGCGTCCGTCCCCGTCCACCGCCACCGCCTCGCCGACGACCGACCGATCCCCGGGCAGCTGCGCCCGCACCGTCCGCCCGAGCGTGGCGCACCCCGCCACGTACGCCTCCTGCAGCCGGCTCGTCATCGGGTCGCCCCCGGCCGCCCGCCAGCGCCCGTACCAGTCCTCCAGGGACCGCAGTACACCCCGCAGCAGCGGGTCGCGGTCCGTGCTCACGGCCCCGGCCAGCGCCAGTGATCCGGCCTGCGGCACCGGCAGCTCGTCCGCGCGGAGGGTGACGTTGATGCCGACGCCGACGACCACCCCGTCGCTCCCGGCCCGTTCGGCGAGGATGCCGCCGGCCTTGCGTTCCTCTCCCGCCACGGTCACCAGCAGGTCGTTCGGCCACTTGAGTGCCGTGTCGACGCCCGCCACCCGCGACAGGCCCGTCGCCACCGCGACGCCGGTGAGCAGCGGGAGCCAGCCCCAGCGGGCCACCGGGACGTCGGTCGGTCTCAGCAGGACGGAGAAGAAGAGGCCCGATCGGGCCGGCGCGGTCCACTGCCGGTCGAGGCGGCCCCGCCCGGCGGTCTGCTCCTCGGCGACGAGGACCGCGCCCTCGGCCGCCTTGCCGGAGTCGGCCAGCGCCACCAGGTCGTGGTTGGTGGATCCGGTGAGCTGCACGACCTCGATGCCGGACCACAGACCGCCGTCCCGCACCAGGGCCCTGCGCAACGCGGCACCGTTGAGCGGCGGGCGGTCCAGGTCGGACCAGCGGCTGTCGTCTGAGGCATCTCGCGGCGTCATGCAACCCACCCTAGGTGTGGTAAACACCGCACTGCTGATCCCTGGGCACCCCACTACTCTACGGATGAGTAACCGTCCCCCCTTTTGAGCAGGCAGGGAGCCCTATCCCGATGTCCGAGCCGGAAGCGCGTCACGAGATCCCAGGGATCGACATTCACACCACCGCGGGCAAGCTCGCGGACCTCCAGCGACGCATCGAGGAAGCGACGCACGCCGGCTCCGCACGCGCCGTCGAAAAGCAGCACGCCAAGGGCAAGTTGACCGCCCGCGAGCGGATCGGGCTCCTGCTCGACGAGGACTCCTTCGTGGAGCTCGACGAGTTCGCCCGGCACCGCTCCACCAACTTCGGCCTGGACCAGAACCGCCCCTACGGCGATGGCGTGGTCACCGGTTACGGAACGGTCGACGGCCGCCCCGTCGCCGTGTTCTCCCAGGACTTCACCGTCTTCGGCGGCGCGCTGGGCGAGGTCTACGGCCAGAAGATCGTCAAGGTGATGGACTTCGCGCTGAAGACCGGCTGCCCGGTCATCGGCATCAACGACTCCGGCGGCGCCCGCATCCAGGAAGGCGTCGCCTCCCTCGGCGCGTACGGCGAGATCTTCCGCCGCAACACCCACGCCTCGGGTGTGATCCCGCAGATCAGCCTGGTCGTCGGCCCGTGCGCGGGGGGCGCGGTCTACTCGCCGGCGATCACCGACTTCACCGTCATGGTCGACCAGACCTCGCACATGTTCATCACCGGCCCGGACGTCATCAAGACGGTCACCGGCGAGGACGTCGGCATGGAGGAGCTGGGCGGCGCCCGCACCCACAACTCCGCCTCCGGCGTGGCCCATCACATGGCCGGGGACGAGAAGGACGCCATCGAGTACGTCAAGCAGCTGCTGTCGTACCTGCCGTCGAACAACCTCAGCGAGGCCCCGGCCTTCCCGGAGGAGGCGGACCTCGCCCTCACCGACGAGGACCGCGAGCTGGACACGATCGTGCCGGACAGCGCGAACCAGCCGTACGACATGCACACGGTGATCGAACACGTCCTGGACGACGCCGAGTTCTTCGAGACGCAGCCGCTGTTCGCCCCGAACATCCTGACCGGCTTCGGGCGGGTGGAGGGCAGTCCCGTCGGCATCGTCGCCAACCAGCCGATGCAGTACGCCGGCTGCCTCGACATCAAGGCCAGCGAGAAGGCCGCCCGCTTCGTGCGCACCTGCGACGCCTTCAACGTCCCGGTGATCACCTTCGTGGACGTGCCCGGCTTCCTGCCCGGCGTCGACCAGGAGCACGACGGCATCATCCGCCGCGGCGCCAAGCTGATCTACGCGTACGCGGAGGCCACGGTCCCGCTGATCACGGTGATCACGCGCAAGGCCTTCGGCGGCGCCTACGACGTCATGGGCTCCAAACACCTCGGCGCGGACCTCAACCTCGCCTGGCCGACCGCCCAGATCGCCGTGATGGGCGCCCAGGGAGCGGTCAACATCCTGCACCGCCGGACCATCGCCGAGGCGGAGGCCGCCGGGGACCTGGAGGCCACCCGCGCCCGGCTCATCCAGGAGTACGAGGACGCCCTCCTCAACCCCTACATCGCGGCCGAGCGCGGCTACATCGACGCCGTGATCATGCCGTCCGAAACCCGCCGCCACGTCGTCCGCGGCCTGCGTCAGCTGCGTACCAAGCGGGAAACCCTGCCCCCGAAGAAGCACGGCAACATCCCCCTCTAGGAGCCGCCATGACGATCAAGGTCGTACGGGGCAATCCCACCCCCGAGGAGCTGGCCGCCGCTCTGGCGGTGGTCCGCGCCCGCGCCGCGGCGGCAGCGGAAGCCCCGCCCGGCGCGCCCACCCCGCGGGACGCCTGGTCGGACCCGTCCCGCATCGCGGCACACCGGCTCCCGGAGCCGGGGCCCACGGCATGGAGCCGCACCTACTGGCCGGGCTGAGGCATTCGCCCTGAGCGGCGGGGACCATGCGGCGGGCCCTACGGCCCCCGCATCCGCCGCTACAGACAGCGCGCGACGGCTTCGGCCATCACCGCGTACCGTTCCTGTGGACTGAGCAGGAGTGAGTCCGGCTCAGCCGCACGCCCCGAACGGTCTTGGGCGCACTGGTCCCCGGCGTACTCGACCCCGGGGCAGCGACACGGATCCTGTCCGTGGTCCGATCCCGGGAGGCCGGCTCCCTCACGACCTGGCCAGATGGGTACAGCCAGAGGCGACGGGGAGGCCCTGAACCATCACTCCGGTGGAACGGGGGCCCCGCACACTGGCGCCGTACCCGGCGTCCCAGATCGCACGATCACCGTGGCCCGAACGGACCAGGACGCCGCAAGCCCGGAAGTCGACCATCACACGATCGAGTTAAACCGACCTCGTGCACATTCCCCTGCCATCAGCAGCCCCCGCGAGCTCCAGCACATCGCGCCGCAGCCGGTGGACGCCCTTCTCCCCGTACCACGCGCTGTCGTTGAGCAGCAGGTTCCCGCCGATCCCGGCGTTCAGGACCGGCCGCCCCGTACGCTCCGCCAGCGCGTCCGACCAGCGGCGGTCGGCGCCAGGGGTCGATCCGAAGCCGTCGGTGACCGAGTCGCCGAACAGGGCGATGCCGTCGGTGCGGCCGGCGTCGGTCTCGACGGCGGACAGGAAGTACCAGGACTCGGTCGTCGCGTCGAACCCGTCGCCGTCCACGTCCGTGAGCAGGTCCCCCTCGCCCCGGTAGCTGGTCGTGAAGGCCTGGGCGTGGAAGGTCGCGGGTCCGGTCGTGGTGTCGAAGTACAGGGTGACCGCCACCGGGTCCCCGGCCGCCACCGCGAGTTCGGCGGCGTCGCTGACGGCGTCCCCGCGGGCCGGAAGCGTCACGTCGTACGCCCCGCGGAAGGTGAGCCGCGTCGGCGAGTCCACCGCGGCCCCGGCGACCGTACGGCCGGCCGTGGCGCCGGCCACCCACAGCGCCGACGTGCCGTACGCGTTCGAGAGCCGGATCCGGAGCCGGCCACCGCCCGCGCTGAGCCGGACGACCTGACGGACCGACTGGCGCCAGAAGCCCTCCCGGGACCAGTTGGGGGTGAAGCCCTCGGCGGGCAGCTGGGGTGACGCGGTCCAGGCAGCTGTGAACATGACTCGCCGCAGCTCGGGCCGAAGTTGAGTACGCGTACTCAGGCGCCCTCCACGAAACCCCCGCACGCTGGAAGACATGCTGTGGTCCGACCCCGACAACGAGCTGCCGAAGGAACTGCGCGACACGCAGGACATGCTTCGGCGGCTGGGCGTTCTCATAGCGCTGGCCATGGTGCTGGCGATGATCGTGCTCGGGGTGAGGTGAGAGCCCCGGGGCGGGCCGCCGATACCCTGGCCGCATGACTGATCAGCCGCGCCGCCGACTCGTCCTCGCCTCCCAGTCCCCTGCCCGGCTCGGCCTGTTGCGGCAGGCCGGACTCGACCCCGAGGTGATCGTGAGCGGCGTCGACGAGGACGCCGTGAGCGCGCCGACCCCCGCCGAGCTGGCCCTCGCCCTCGCCCAGGCGAAGGCCTCCGTGGTGGCGGCGAAGCCCGAGGTCAAGGGCGCCCTGGTGATCGGCTGCGACTCGGTGCTCGACCTGGACGGCGAGGCCCTGGGCAAGCCGGCCGACGCCGAGGAGGCCACCGCCCGCTGGAAGGCGATGCGCGGACGGGCCGGGACGCTCCAGACGGGCCACTGCGTCCACGACACCGCCACCGGACGCCACGCCTCGGCCGTCGCCTCCACCGTCGTCCACTTCGGCGACCCCACCGACGAGGAGATCGCCTCGTACGTCGCCTCGGGCGAACCCCTCTACGTAGCCGGGGCGTTCACCCTCGACGGCCGCTCGGCCCCGTTCATCGACGGCATCGACGGCGACCACGGCAACGTGATCGGCATCAGCCTGCCGCTCCTGCGGCGACTGCTGGCCGAACTGGGCGTCGGCATCACCGAGCTGTGGACGCCCGGAGAGAAGTGACCGGCAGCAGCGGTCAGGACGCGCTGGGCGTCGTCGGGGCGAGCGGCGAGCCGTCGCCGCCCTTGGGGCCGTCCGGCGTCACGTCGGCGGGCTCGGGCTCCGGCCGGCCCTGAAGGTCGTACGTCATCAGCAGCAGCACGATGAGCGCGAGCACCACCATCATGAACAGGAACGCGTGCCAGCCCATCAGCCCCCAGGCGAACGCGCCCAGCAGCCCGTGCACCACGGCCGCGCTGACCAGCAGGACACGCCCGAGGCCCACCGGCGGGCGGTCGCGGAGGGCGACCAGGAGCGCGACCAGGCCGCACAGGACGAAGTAGAGACCGAAGACGAAGCCGCTGACCTTGGACGACGTGGACATCACGTCCGGGTCGAGGCCGGCCAGGGACATCTGCTGGTTGTCGACGACGGTCCCCAGGAGCCAGTTCAGCGCGACGACGCCGAGCGCCTCGACGAAGAGCACGAGCGCCACGATCCACGCCACCGGTCTGCGCACCACCGGTCCCCACCCACTTCCGAGCTTTCCGGACACCACCCGAGCAAGACTGCTGTTACCCCAAGTACGTGCGGGGCGTGCTGAACGCTACTCACCGGTACACCCACGGACAAGAGTTCCGCCACGGGCAAAGAATCATTGGGCCATTCGTAGGGACTCCACAAAGAAACCCTGTGGCCCGCAGCACGCTCTCATAGAGACCTTGACCACAAAGGAAGGCTAGGGTTTCGACAGGAGTCCGGCGTACCCAGGTGCGACAAGGGATTTCGCGGTCGAGCTGGCCTCGCATCACGCTCCGTGTGGGCAAGCTCACCAGTGGGGACGGGTCGAAGTGTCGTGTCGGCAGTCCCTAAACTCGGCTTGTTTCAAGGAGGGAGCCTCAATCGTGCGCAAGGTGCTCATCGCCAACCGTGGCGAAATCGCTGTCCGCGTGGCCCGGGCCTGCCGGGATGCCGGTATCGCGAGCGTGGCCGTCTACGCCGACCCGGATCGGGACGCTCTGCATGTCCGCGCCGCGGATGAGGCGTTCGCTCTGGGCGGTGACACTCCCGCGACCAGCTACCTCGACATCGAGAAGGTGTTGAACGCCGCGCGCGAGTCCGGCGCCGACGCCATCCATCCCGGCTACGGATTTCTGTCCGAGAACGCCGACTTCGCCCAGGCGGTCGGCGACGCGGGGCTGATCTGGATCGGCCCGCCGCCGCAGGCCATCCGCGACCTCGGCGACAAGGTGGCCGCCCGCCACATCGCCCAGCGCGCCGGCGCCCCGCTGGTGGCCGGCACGCCCGACCCGGTCTCCGGCGCCGACGAGGTCGTCACGTTCGCGCGGGAGCACGGCCTGCCCATCGCGATCAAGGCCGCCTTCGGCGGTGGTGGTCGCGGTCTGAAGGTCGCCCGCACCCTCGAAGAGGTACCCGAGCTGTACGACTCGGCGGTCCGCGAGGCGGTCGCCGCGTTCGGCCGGGGCGAGTGCTTCGTCGAGCGCTACCTCGACAAGCCCCGGCATGTCGAGACCCAGTGCCTGGCCGACCAGCACGGCAACGTGGTCGTGGTCTCCACGCGCGACTGCTCGCTGCAGCGCCGCCACCAGAAACTGGTCGAGGAGGCCCCGGCGCCCTTCCTCTCCGAAGCACAGGTCGCCGAGCTGTACGCCTCCTCCAAGGCCATCCTCAAGGAGGCCGGCTACGTCGGCGCCGGCACGGTGGAGTTCCTGGTCGGCGTCGACGGCACGATCTCCTTCCTGGAGGTCAACACCCGTCTCCAGGTGGAGCACCCGGTCACCGAGGAGGTCGCCGGCATCGACCTCGTACGCGAGATGTTCCGCATCGCCGACGGCGAGGAACTCGGCTACGGCGACCCGGAGCTGCGCGGCCACTCCTTCGAGTTCCGCATCAACGGCGAGGACCCGGGCCGGGGCTTCCTTCCCGCCCCGGGCACCGTCACCACCTTCGCCACGCCGTCCGGCCCGGGCGTCCGCCTGGACGCCGGTGTCGAGTCCGGCTCGGTCATCGGCCCGGCCTGGGACTCCCTGCTGGCCAAGCTGATCGTCACCGGCGCCACCCGCGAGCAGGCCCTCCAGCGGGCCGCCCGCGCCCTGGAGGAGTTCCAGGTCGAGGGCATGGCCACCGCCATCCCGTTCCACCGCGCGGTCGTCAAGGACCCGGCGTTCGCCCCCGAGCTCACCGGCTCGGCCGACCCGTTCACGGTCCACACCCGCTGGATCGAGACCGAGTTCGTCAACGAGATCAAGCCCTTCGCCGCGCCCGCCGACACCGAGGCCGACGAGGAAGCGGGCCGCGAGACGGTCGTCGTCGAGGTCGGCGGCAAGCGCCTGGAGGTCTCCCTCCCCATCTCGCTCGGCATGTCCCTGGCCCGCACCGGCCTCGCGGCGGGCGCCAAGCCCAAGCGCCGCGCGGCGAAGAAGTCCGGTCCGGCCGCCTCCGGCGACACCCTCGCCTCACCCATGCAGGGCACGATCGTCAAGGTCGCGGTCGAGGAGGGCCAGGAGGTCCAGGAGGGCGACCTGATCGTCGTCCTCGAAGCGATGAAGATGGAGCAGCCGCTGAACGCGCACAAGGCCGGCACCGTCAAGGGCCTGTCCGCCGACGTCGGCGCGTCGATCACGTCCGGCGCGGCGATCTGCGAGATCAAGGACTGACGGCCTTCTTCGTACGACACCCCGAGGCGCCCGGCGGACTGATCGTTCCAGTCCGCCGGGCGCCTCGTCTTCTTCGTCCCCCCGTTGGACCACACCCGCGGCGCCGACGGCGAGAGACGGCGATCGTCCGGACGAGACGGGATGGTCCCGGGGAGCAGGCCGCCCAGGCGGGGGCGACCGGCCCCGCAGCGGGGCCGTGCCGAGCGGGATCGCGCCGCTGGTGTGGGCGGCGCCGGAGCGGAGGGTCGGTACTCCGTTGACCGCGAGTTCGTGGCCGCCGCCCGTGACGCCCGTGCGGGCGTCCCGCCGAGGGGCGCGACCCCGGGCCGACCCCGCAGCCCTGGCCACCTGCGAAGCGAGGGCTGAGGCATCGGCATCGGCATCGCGTGCGAGCAGGCGTGGCCGCTCGGCCGGCATGCCGGTCGGCTCCCGCCCGCCGTGACACCCGGCACTTCGCCGACCAACCCGTCTGTGACGGGGACGGCCCTCGGGGTGGCCGTGCACGGTGGCCGTGCACTCGCGTGCCGGTCGAGGTGGACGGTCGCGTACGGCTACCGCGGCGAGAGACACGGTGGGCGGGTCGATCGAGAAGCCGGAGCGCCCCGCGTCGGCGGGGGCACCGGCGTCATCATCGCGGTCGGCGCCCGCCCCACAACTCCTCCGTGCCGGTGGCGTTCTCCCGGTCACGGGTCGGTCCCGGCACGAGCCCGTGCGTCCGCGCCGGCGATCTCCCTGCGCACTCCCCCGAGCACCCTTGAGGCGACGGTATGGGAGTTAAGGGACCAACCCACCCCGCGCCGGGCAGTCCCCCCGCCGGAGACCGGAGAGGGGAAACCGGAACCCACTGCTCCGCCCCGGGTTCCCTCAGAACCCCCGCCTCCTCAGCGGCGGCGGAGGTCCGCGACCCGTGCCCGTTCGGTGCCGGGCGTCTGCTCGCCCAGGGCCGTGGCGGAGCGCAGTCCGGGGCCGGCGCCGGGGACCTGCCCGCGGCGCGGGCCCGGCAGGGGGACGTCCCGGCGCTGTTGCCGACGCGCCGGGACCTGATCACCCCCCGGGTGCTCCGACGCCCCCGTGACGGCGATCTGCACCCCCTGGTCGGCGAGGGCCTGGAGTTCGGTGGCCGCCCGGTCGTCGTGGCCGGGCGGTTCGTCCGTCACGAGGCGGGTGATGAGGTCCGTCGGCACGGTCTGGAACATGGTGTCGGTGCCGAGCTTGGTGTGGTCGGCGAGGACCACGACCTCGGCGGCGGCCTGCACCAGCGCCCGGTCGACGGACGCGGAGAGCATGTTGGACGTGGACAGCCCGCGCTCGGCGGTCAGCCCGCTCCCGGAGAGGAAGGCCCGCGACACCCTGAGCCCCTGGAGGGACTGTTCTGCACCGCTGCCGACGAGGGCGTAGTTCGAACCGCGGAGCGTCCCGCCGGTCATCACGACCTCCACGCGGTTGGCGTGGGCCAACGCCTGGGCCACCAACAGGGAGTTGGTGACGACGGTCAGTCCGGGCACCCGGGCGAGCCGGCGGGCCAGCTCCTGGGTGGTGGTTCCCGCCCCGACCACGATGGCCTCGCCCTCTTGGACGAAGCTCGCGGCGAGATCGGCGATGGCCGTCTTCTCGGCGGTCGCGAGATGGGATTTCTGCGGAAAGCCGGATTCTCGCGTGAACCCGCCCGGCAATACCGCACCGCCGTGTCGGCGGTCGAGGAGTCCTTCTGCCTCCAGTGCGCGCACGTCCCGCCGTACGGTCACTTCGGAGGTCTGGACGACGCGGGCGAGCTCACGGAGCGACACGGCCCCGTTCGCTCGCACCATTTCGAGGATCAATTGGCGACGTTCTGCAGCGAACACGAAACTGACAGTAACCCCAACGACCGCCTGCTTTCAGCAGTTTGCGCCGAATTGCAGAAGATGTTCGCACACAGGGACAGGAAGTGGTATAGGGCCTAATCCCGGCGCCTATGCCATCCGCATGCGCGACGACCCCCCGTGATCAGCGAGGAGTCGCTTTCGGCCGTCAGCCCTCGTCACCCGCCTTGCGCGTGTGCAACTGCCGCGCGACCTCGGCGATCGACCCGGAAAGGGAGGGGTAGACGGTGAACGCGTTCGCGATCTGCTCGACCGTCAGATTGTTGTCGACGGCGATCGAAATGGGGTGGATCAGTTCCGAGGCGCGGGGCGCGACCACGACCCCGCCGACGACGATGCCGGTACCCGGGCGGCAGAAGATCTTGACGAAGCCGTCCCGGATGCCCTGCATCTTCGCGCGCGGGTTGCGCAGCAGCGGCAGCTTCACGGCGCGGGCGTCGATCTTGCCGGAGTCGACGTCGGACTGGCTGTAGCCGACGGTGGCGATCTCGGGGTCGGTGAACACGTTCGAGGAGACCGTCTTCAGGTTCAGCGGGGCCACCGCGTCGCCGAGGAAGTGGTACATGGCGATACGTCCCTGCATCGCCGCGACGGAGGCGAGGGCGAAGACGCCGGTCACGTCACCGGCGGCGTACACGCCGGGGGCGGTGGTCCGGGAGACCTTGTCGGTCCAGATGTGCCCGGACTCGCGGAGCCTGACCCCGGCCTCCTCCAGGCCCATGCCCGCGGAGTTCGGGATGGCGCCGACGGCCATCAGGCAGTGCGAGCCGGTGATGACCCGGCCGTCGGCGAGGGTGACCTCGACGCGGTCGCCGACCCGCTTGGCGGACTGGGCGCGGGAGCGGGCCAGGACGTTCATGCCGCGGCGCCGGAAGACCTCTTCCAGTACGCCGGCGGCGTCGGAGTCCTCGCCGGGCAGCACCCGGTCGCGGGAGGAGACGAGGGTGACCTTGGAGCCGAGCGCCTGGTAGGCGCCGGCGAACTCGGCACCGGTGACACCGGAGCCGACCACGATGAGTTCGTCGGGGAGTTCGTCGAGGTCGTAGACCTGGGTCCAGTTGAGGATGCGCTCACCGTCGGGCCGGGCGTCCTCCAGCTCACGCGGGTGACCGCCGGTGGCGATGAGCACCGCGTCCGCGACGAGGGTCTCCTCGGTGCCGTCGACGGCACGCACGACGACCTTCCGCGAGCCGTCGAGGGCCTGCATGCCCTCGAGTCGGCCGCGCCCGCGCAGCACCCGGGCGCCGGCGCGCGTCACGGAGGCGGTGATGTCGTGCGACTGCGCGAGGGCGAGCCGCTTCACCCGCCGGTTGACCTTCCCCAGGTCGACCCCCACCACCCGGGCGGCCTGCTCCATGGGCGGGGTGTCGTCGGCGACGATGATGCCCAGCTCTTCGTACGAGGAATCGAAGGTGGTCATCACCTCGGCCGTGGCGATGAGAGTCTTCGACGGGACGCAGTCGGTGAGCACCGACGCCCCGCCCAGGCCGTCGCAATCGACGACGGTCACCTCCGCGCCGAGCTGGGCGGCCACCAGGGCCGCCTCGTATCCGCCGGGTCCGCCACCGATGATCACGATCCGAGTCACGTACTCCATTGTCCCGTACGCCGCGCGTTGCCACCGCCCCGGGGGCGACAGGGAGGCCCATCCGTTACGTGCGTGACGGGAGAGGCCCGCGAAACGGCTGCCGTACCCTCGACGCATGTCGCTCTACGCCGGGTACGCCGGCAACCTCGACGCGCGGCTGATGACCCGCCGCGCCCCGCACTCGCCGCTGCGCGCGACGGGCTGGCTGAACGGGTGGCGGCTGACCTTCGGCGGCGAACACATGGGCTGGGAGGGCGCGCTCGCCACGATCGTCGAGGCGCCGGGCGCCCAGGTCTTCGTCGCGCTGTACGACCTGGCCCCGATGGACGAGGACTCGATGGACCGCTGGGAGGGCGTCGGTCTCGACATCTACCGCCGGATGCGCGTCCGCGTGCACACCCTGGAGGGCCAGGAACCGGCCTGGGTGTACGTCCTCAACGGCTACGAGGGCGGCCTGCCCTCGGCCCGCTACCTGGGCGAGATCGCGGACGCGGCGGAGTCGGCGGGCGCGCCGCACGACTATGTGATGGAGCTCCGGAAGCACCCCTGCTGAGGCCGCCGGGGCGCTGTCCCGTCGCCCCGGGGGCGCCGTTCTCGTTGGAAACGACAAGACAACGATCCCCATCCGGTGAGCTCTGTCATCTACGCGCGTAGGCCCTGACCGGCTACCCTCATCCGCGTGAACGCATCTCTCCTTCCGGACGACATCCAGGGCGCCACCCCAAATGATCCAAGGGCCGCCGCCGACGCCGCCGCCGCGCGCCTGCGCGAACTGACCGGCGCCGAGACCCACGACGTCGCCCTTGTGATGGGCTCCGGCTGGGCGCCGGCCGTGGACGCCCTCGGTGCCCCCGACGCCGAGCTCCGGGTCACCGAGCTGCCCGGTTTCCCGCCGCCGGTGGTGGAGGGCCACGGCGGCACGGTCCGCTCGTACCGGACCGGTGCGAAGCGGGCCCTGGTCTTCCTGGGCCGCACCCACTACTACGAGGGCCGCGGGGTCGCCGCCGTCGCACACGGCGTCCGTACGGCCGTCGCCGCCGGCTGCAAGACGATCGTGCTCACCAACGGCTGCGGCGGTCTGCGCGCGGGCATGCGCCCCGGCCAGCCGGTCCTGATCAGCGACCACATCAACCTGACGGCGACGTCCCCCATCATCGGCGCGAACTTCGTCGACCTCACCGACCTCTACTCCCCGCGCCTGCGCGCGCTGTGCAAGGAGATCGACCCCACGCTGGAGGAGGGCGTCTACGCCCAGTTCCCCGGCCCGCACTACGAGACGCCGGCGGAGATCCGCATGGCCCGCGTCATCGGGGCGGACCTGGTGGGCATGTCGACCGTGCTGGAGGCCATCGCCGCGCGCGAGGCGGGTGCGGAGGTGCTGGGCCTGTCCCTGGTGACGAACCTCGCGGCCGGCATGACGGGCGAGCCGCTGAACCACGAGGAGGTCCTCCAGGCGGGCCGCGACTCGGCGACACGGATGGGCTCCCTGCTGGCACAGGTGCTGGGCCGCCTGTAGAGACCACACCAGGGGGCTCGCCCCGATCAGCCCGTCCGGCGTTTGAGGACGAGGCCCGTTCAGGGCCGAAGGGGGTCCGCGGGCGCAGCCCCCGGGGACGGGACGGGTAGAGGCGGCGAGGGCGAGAAACCCGTCCCGCAGACCCCCTGGCCACCGACGAACCGAAACGAGAGGTCGACCCAAGTGCACGCCGATGTCATCGCACAGGCCAGGGCATGGCTGGCCGAGGACCCCGACACGGAAACCCGTGACGAACTCGCGAAGCTGATCGACGCCGAGGACGTCCCGGAGCTCACCGCACGCTTCAGCGGCACCCTCCAGTTCGGCACCGCGGGCCTGCGAGGCGAACTCGGCGCAGGTCCGATGCGCATGAACCGCGCCGTGGTCATCCGCGCGGCCGCCGGCCTCGCCGCGTACCTCAAGGCGAAGGGCGAGGAGGACGGCCTCGTGGTCATCGGCTACGACGCCCGCCACAAGTCCGCCGACTTCGCCCGGGACACCGCCGCCGTGATGACGGGAGCGGGCCTGCGCGCGGCGGTCCTCCCCCGCCCCCTGCCCACCCCCGTGCTGGCGTACGCCATAAGGCACCTGGGCGCGGTCGCCGGCGTGGAGGTCACCGCCAGCCACAACCCGCCCCGCGACAACGGCTACAAGGTCTACCTCGGCGACGGCTCCCAGATCGTGCCCCCGGCGGACGCCGAGATCGCGGCCGAGATCGACGCCATCCCGTCCCTCACCACCGTCTTCCGCCCCACCACCGGCTGGGAGACCCTCGACGACGCCGTCCTCGACGCCTACCTCGCCCGCACGGACGCCGTCCTCGCCCCCGGCTCCCCCCGCACGGCCCGCACGGTCTACACGGCGATGCACGGCGTCGGCACCGACGTCCTCCTCGCCGCCTTCGCCCGTGCCGGTTTCCCGCGGCCCGTCCTGGTCGCCGAGCAGGCCGACCCCCACCCGGACTTCCCGACCGTCGCCTTCCCCAATCCGGAAGAGCCCGGCGCGATGGACCTCGCCTTCGCGAAGGCCCGCGAGACCGACCCCGACCTGATCATCGCCAACGACCCGGACGCCGACCGCTGCGCGGTGGCCGTGAAGGACGACGGCGACTGGCGGATGCTCAGCGGCGACGAGGTCGGCGCCCTCCTCGCCACCCACCTGGTGGCCCGAGGAGCCCGCGGCACCTTCGCGGAGTCGATCGTCTCCTCCTCCCTCCTCGGCCGGATCGCCGAGAAGGCGGGCCTGCCGTACGAGGAGACCCTCACCGGCTTCAAGTGGATCGCCCGCGTCGAGGGCCTGCGCTACGGCTACGAGGAAGCCCTCGGCTACTGCGTGGACCCGGACGGCGTACGGGACAAGGACGGCATCACGGCAGCCCTCCTGATCACGGAACTCGCGTCGTCGCTGAAAGAGGAGAACCGCGGCCTCCTCGGCCTCCTCGACGACATCGCGGTCGAGCACGGCCTGCACGCCACCGGCCAGCTCGCGGTTCGCGTGGAGGACCTGTCGGTCATCGCCGACGCGATGCGGCGCCTGCGCGAACAGCCCCCGACCCACCTGGCCGGCCTGCCGATCACCAGGGCCGAGGACCTCACCCGGGGCACGGACACGCTCCCGCCCACCGACGGCCTGCGCTACACGCTCGACGGCGCCCGGGTCATCGTCCGCCCCAGCGGCACGGAGCCGAAGCTGAAGTGCTACCTGGAGGTCGTCGTCCCGGTCGCCGCGCACGCCGACCTCCCGGCGGCCCGCGCGAAGGCGGCGGAACTGCTGGCGACGATCAAGCGGGACCTGTCGACGGCGGCCGGCATCTGAGCCGTACGCGACGGACCTGAGCGGTACGCGACGGACCTGAGCGGTACGCGACGGATCTGAGCCGCGGACGGGTTGCCTCCATCCGTGGGCGGGGTGCCCCCGAGGAAACTCAGGGGGCACCCCATCGGGTGATTTCCCCAGGCAGGCTGACGCGGGCTCCCCGCCTCCGCCGGCCCCGCGGGCAACGGTGGACCGGAAGCACCCGCCGAGCCAGCCTGGAGCCGCCGCCGTGTCCTCGACCGTCTCTTGGCCGACACCCCGAGCGACCACCGAGACCACCCCCGCGGCCACGGTGCCCCCCGCACCCGGCGGCCACCGGCCGGGCGCCTCCCCGCACCCCCGTACGCTCCGCCGACGCGCCCTGCACGCCCTGCGCCGAGCGGCCCCCGCGCTCCTCGCCTACGTCGCCGTACGCGCCACGGGCCTGCTGGTCCTCGCCGTGTGGGCGCACCGCCGGCACGAGGGGCTCTGGCCGATCCTGGCGACGCAGTGGGACGCCACCTGGTACCTGCGGATCGCCGACCACGGCTACGACCATGAGGCCGGGGCCGTTCCCAGCGCGAAGAGCATGGCGTTCTTCCCGCTGTACCCGGTGCTGGTGAAGGCCGTCGCGGCGTTCACCCCCGGCAGTCGTGCCAGTACCGGCCTGGCCATCGCCGTGGTCGCCTCGCTCGTCGCAGCCTGGGGGATCTTCGCGGTCGGCGACCGGCTGTACGGCCGCCGCGCCGGCATCCTCCTCACCACCCTCTGGGCGGCGTTCCCGGTCGGCCTGGTGCAGTGGATGGGCTACACGGAGTCCCTGTTCACGGCGTGCGCGGCCTGGTCGCTGTACGCGGTGCTCACGGGCCGCTGGCCGGCCGCGGGCACCTGCGCCGCCCTGGCCGGACTGACCCGCCCGACCGGCGTCGCGGTGGCGGCCGCGGTCACCGTCACGGCCCTGGTCTCGCTGTACCGGCGCCCCCGCGAGGCCCGCGTCCTCGCGGCCGCCCTCCTGGCCCCGCTCGGCTGGTGCGGGTACGTCGGCTGGGTGGGCCTGCACCTGGGCCGCTGGGACGGCTACTTCGCCGTACAGCGGCTGTGGAGCAACGAGCTGGACGGCGGCCTGCACACCCTGGTGGTGATGCGGGACCTGCTGTGGCGGGACGCGACGCCCCCGCTCTTCCTGGTGGCGGTGACGCTCACCCTGCTGGCCTCGGCGGTGCTGTTCGGTCTGTCCCTCTGGGACCGCCAGCCGCTGCCCCTCCTGGTCTTCACGGGCGTCCTGCTGACCATCGTGCTGGCCGGCAGCGGCGTGTACTTCCCCCGCGCCCGCTTCCTCCTGCCGGCCTTCCCCCTCCTCCTGCCCCTGGCGCTCCACCTGTCCCGCGCATCCCGCCGCCACCGCGCGGTGGTCCTGACGGCGGCGGTGACGGGCTCGGCGTACCTCGGCGCGTACATGACCCTGGTGTGGCGGGGACCCCCGTGACCGTCACTCGCAGGCCACCCCGCCCCGGACGGCGTACCGCCGCCCACTCACCGCCCCGCGTCCCGCGCGCTCCAGGACTCGGCCACGCCCCGCCGGGAAGTGCCCTCAGCCCAGCGCGATCAGGATCGCCAGCAGCACCGCCCCGGCCGCCGCCGGCCCCACGATCTCGTACGCCCACCGCACGGTCACCTCGCCCTTGGCCGCCTCCGCCTCCCCCTGGGCCTCGTGGATTTCGCGAAGCTCGTCCATGACCCGGTCGGTCACCGCTCGGACGGGCCCGTCCGGTACCGCGGTCCCGCCGCCGATCCCTGCACCCCGCATCCCGCCGGACAGCCCGGACAGGCCGCCGCCGAACGCACCGCCCCGTCCGTCGCCCTCCGCCCCGCGCCTGGCCTGCCGCCGGGCCGCCTTCTTGCGGCCCCGCAGGGACACGGGGATGGCCCAGAGCTGGAACTTCTTGCCGGACGAGGCGACGGCCTCGTTCGAGTAGCCGGAGCGCAGCGACGCGACCTGGGCCCATGGCAGAACGATCACGCGGAAGGGGTTGCGGATGCGCAGCCGTTCCTCGTTCGCGAACACGGCGGGGCGCAGCGTGAAGGCCACCACCAGCGGCACCACGAGGATCAGGGCGGCGAGTGCCAGCCACGGTGTGCGGCCCTCGCCGGTGACGATCGCGTCGATACCGAGCCAGCCGGTGATGCCGAGCAGCAGGAAACCGCCGGCCATGCCCGCGGGCGACCGGTAGATCCGGTCAGGCGACTGGGGCACCGGGGGCTGCGGCGCTGGTGACTGGGGCTCCGGGGTCGTCATGGTCCCGATTCTGCCCGAAGCCCCCGCCGACGCCGGTACGAGGTGCCGCCGTACCGGACGAGTACGGGACGAGTACCGGATGAGCACCTGATATGTCCGCCGGGGTGTACAGCCGCTACGCGCGTAGATATGCTCGGCTTGTGACCATGCCCACCACTGCATCCGCTGCACACGCTCTCGCCGACGTCACCACGTCCGACAGCACGCTGCGCCGCTTCCTCCACGGGTTGCCCGGCGTGGACGCGGTCGGCCTGGAGGCGCGCGCCGCCTCGCTCGGCACCCGTTCCATCAAGACGACCGCGAAGGCGTACGCCATCGACCTCGCCATCTCGATGGTCGACCTGACGACGCTGGAAGGCGCGGACACCCCGGGCAAGGTCCGGGCGCTCGGCGCCAAGGCGGTCCGCCCCGACCCGACCGACCGTACGACCCCCGCGACCGCGGCCGTCTGTGTCTACCCGGACATGGTGGCCACCGCCAAGGAGGCCGTCGCCGGTTCCTCCGTGAAGGTCGCCTCGGTCGCCACCTCCTTCCCGGCGGGCCGCGCCGCGCTCTCCGTGAAGCTGGCGGACGTCCGCGAGGCGGTCGCCGCGGGCGCCGACGAGATCGACATGGTCATCGACCGCGGGGCGTTCCTCGCGGGCAACTACACGAAGGTGTTCGACGAGATCGTCGCCGTGAGGGAGGCCTGCGGGGGCGCCGCCCGCCTCAAGGTCATCTTCGAGACGGGCGAGCTGTCGACGTACGACAACATCCGCCGCGCCAGCTGGCTCGGCATGCTCGCCGGAGCCGACTTCATCAAGACGTCCACCGGCAAGGTCGCCGTCAACGCGACGCCCGCGAACACCCTCCTCATGCTGGAGGCGGTCCGCGACTTCCGCGCCCAGACCGGGGTACAGGTCGGCGTGAAGCCGGCCGGCGGGATCCGCACCTCCAAAGACGCCATCAAGTTTCTCGTACTGGTCAACGAGACCGCGGGCGAGGACTGGCTGGACAACCACTGGTTCCGGTTCGGCGCCTCCTCGCTCCTGAACGACCTGCTCATGCAGCGTCAGAAGCTGGCCACCGGCCGTTACTCCGGCCCCGACTACGTGACGGTGGACTGATCACCATGGCATCCGCATTCGAGTACGCACCCGCACCGGAGTCCCGCTCCGTCGTCGACATCGCGCCCTCCTACGGCCTGTTCATCGACGGCGAGTTCACCGAGGCCGCCGACGGCAAGGTCTTCAAGACGGTCTCCCCGTCGACCGAGGAGGTCCTCTCCGAGATCGCCCAGGCGGGCTCCGAGGACGTCGACCGCGCGGTGCGGGCGGCCCGCAAGGCCTTCGTGAAGTGGTCGGCGCTGCCGGGCTCCGAGCGCGCGAAGTACCTGTTCCGCATCGCCCGCATCATCCAGGAGCGCAGCCGCGAACTGGCCGTCCTGGAGACGCTGGACAACGGCAAGCCCATCAAGGAGACGAGGGACGCCGACCTGCCCCTGGTCGCCGCGCACTTCTTCTACTACGCGGGCTGGGCCGACAAGCTCGACCACGCGGGCTTCGGCGCGAACCCGCGCCCGCTCGGCGTGGCCGGCCAGGTCATCCCCTGGAACTTCCCGCTGCTGATGCTGGCGTGGAAGATCGCCCCGGCGCTCGCGACCGGCAACACGGTGGTGCTGAAGCCGGCCGAGACGACCCCCCTGACCGCCCTGTTCTTCGCGGACATCTGCCGCCAGGCGGGCCTCCCCAGGGGCGTCGTCAACATCCTCCCGGGATACGGCGCCACGGGCGCGGCCCTCGTCGAGCACCCCGACGTGAACAAGGTGGCCTTCACCGGCTCCACGGCGGTCGGCAAGGCCATCGCCCGCCAGGTGGCGGGCACGAGGAAGAAGGTCACCCTCGAACTCGGCGGCAAGGGCGCCAACATCGTCTTCGACGACGCCCCGATCGACCAGGCCGTCGAGGGCATCGTGAGCGGCATCTTCTTCAACCAGGGCCAGGTCTGCTGCGCCGGTTCCCGGCTCCTGGTCCAGGAGTCGATCCAGGACGAGCTGCTGGACTCCCTGAAGCGGAGGCTTTCGACCCTCCGCCTCGGCGACCCGCTGGACAAGAACACGGACATCGGCGCGATCAACTCCGCCGAACAGCTCTCCCGCATCACCACGCTCGTCGAGGCGGGCGAGGCGGAGGGCGCCGAGCGCTGGTCCGCGGCCTGCGAACTCCCCTCCTCCGGCTACTGGTTCGCCCCGACGCTCTTCACGAACGTCACCCAGGCGCACACCATCGCCCGCGACGAGATCTTCGGCCCGGTGCTGTCCGTCCTCAGCTTCCGCACCCCGGACGAGGCCGTCGCCAAGGCCAACAACAGCCAGTACGGCCTGTCGGCGGGCATCTGGACGGAGAAGGGCTCCCGCATCCTGGCGGTGGCGAACAAGCTCCGCGCGGGCGTCGTCTGGTCCAACACGTTCAACAAGTTCGACCCGACGTCGCCGTTCGGCGGATACAAGGAGTCGGGCTTCGGCCGCGAGGGCGGCCGCCACGGCCTGGAGGCGTACCTCGATGTCTGACCGCAGCAACGAACGTCTGAGCGTCTTCAAGACCTACAAGCTGTACGTCGGCGGGAAGTTCCCGCGTTCCGAGAGCGGCCGGGTGTACGAAGTGACCGACTCGAAGGGCAAGTGGCTGGCCAACGCGCCGCTCTCGTCCCGCAAGGACGCCCGTGACGCCGTGGTCGCGGCGCGCAAGGCGTTCGGCGGCTGGTCCGGGGCGACCGCGTACAACCGCGGCCAGATCCTCTACCGCGTCGCGGAGATGCTGGAGGGCCGCAGGGGACAGTTCGTCCACGAGGTCGCCGACGCCGAGGGCCTGTCGAAGTCCAAGGCCGCCGAGCAGGTGGAGGCGACGATCGACCGCTGGGTCTGGTACGCGGGCTGGACCGACAAGATCGCCCAGGTGGTCGGCGGCGCCAACCCGGTGGCGGGCCCGTACTTCAACCTCTCGTCCCCCGAGCCGACGGGCGTGGTCGCGGTCCTCGCCCCGCAGGAGTCGTCCTTCCTGGGCCTGGTCTCGGTCCTCGCCCCGGTGATCGCGACCGGCAACACGGCCATCGTGATCGCGAGCGAGAACTCCCCGCTCCCGGCCCTGTCCCTGGGCGAGGTCCTGGCCACCTCCGACCTGCCCGGCGGCGTGGTCAACATCCTCTCCGGCCGTACGGCGGAGATCGCGGCGCCCCTCGCGGCGCACCAGGACGTCAACGCGATCGACCTGGCGGGCGCCGACGGCGAACTGGCGAAGGACCTGGAGATCGCGGCGGCGGACAACCTGAAGCGCGTCCTGCGTCCACAGCCTGTGGACAACTGGTCGGCGACCCCCGGCCTCGACCGCATGACGGCGTTCCTGGAGACGAAGACGGTCTGGCACCCGACGGGTTCGCTGGGCGCGTCCGGCTCCGCGTACTGACCGCCGCCGAAGACCGGAGAGCCGCGCCTCCCCTCCGTCCGGGGCAGGCGCGGCTCTCCGCCGTGCTCAGCCGTTGCCCAGCAGCCCCGCCACCTGCCCGACCACCGGCATGCTCCCGATGGACTGCGCCTGCGCGATCGGCTGGGTCAGCGCCTGCGAGGTGAGCGGCTTGAAGCCGGCGCCCTGGGTGCCGATGCCGTTGTCCAGGGGGTCGACGCCGGTACCGGCGAGCGGGTTCGGCTTGAGGCCGGCGACCGGGCCGGTGACGTAGCCGACGGTGCCGGTGAGGGCCTGGAGACCTGCCTGCGGGTCCACGTTGCCGAGCGAGGTGGGGCGGGAGCGCATCACGTCGACGACCGGCTCGGTGTCGGCGGAGGCCGACGCCGCCCCTGCTCCCAGGGCCACGCCCGCGGTCGCGAGGGCGACCAGGGCGCGCTGGGCGGTCGGGTTATGGGAGGACGCGTGTCGGGCCATCGTTTCTGCCACCTTCTGCTTGCTTCGACTTGCACACGGTAATGAGGTCGACACGAAGGGTAGTTGAGGTGTGACGCGCGCTTCAAAGCCGACCCGCGGGGTCGTACCGGGGCCGCCTGATGCCTCACACTGGTGTCCCGTGAGCTCCCCTCCACCCATACCGACGCGAGTCGTGCTGCTCTGCGGCCCCTCCGGCTCCGGCAAGTCCCTCCTCGCCGCCCGCTCCGGCCTGCCGGTCCTGCGGCTCGACGACTTCTACAAGGAGGGCGACGACCCGACGCTGCCGCTGGTGGCGGGTAGCTCCGACATCGACTGGGACCACCCCGACTCGTGGGACGCGGACACGGCGATCGCCGCGATCGTGGACCTGTGCCGCACGGGCCGGACGAAGATCCCCGTCTACGACATCTCGCTGAGCGCCCGCACCGGCGAGGAGTCGGTCGAGGTGGGCCGCACCCCGCTGTTCATCGCGGAGGGCATCTTCGCCGCCGAGATCGTCACCCGGTGCCGGGAACTCGGCGTCCTCGCCGACGCCCTGTGCCTGAGCCGGGGCCCGCTCCGGACCTTCCGCCGCCGCTTCCTGCGCGACCTGCGGGAGGGCCGTAAGTCCGTCCCCTTCCTGCTCCGCCGCGGCTGGCGCCTGATGCGCTCCGAACGCTCCATCGTCGCCCGACAGAGGGCCCTCGGCGCCCACGCCTGCGACAAGGACGAGGCCCTGGGCCGGCTGGCCGCGGCCGCTGCGGGCCCCCGCCCGGCCGCGACGTCGGCCTCCCAGGGCTGATCGCGGCCCTCTGACCGCCCGCTGACGGCCGGACACGCTGCCCGCCGCACACACGAAACCGGGACTGGACGGGCCCCCCGGCCCTCCCAGTCCCGCTCCCTTGGTGCTCCCCCGTGCTTCCCCCGTGCTCCCCCCATGGGCCCGTTGGTCCCCCGTGACCCCCGTAGGCCCCTCCCCCGTTACTGCTCCCCCGTTACTTGCTTCCCCCCGACCTTCAGGCGACGAGCTCCCCGAAGGCGCTTTCCTCGTCACGGCCGAAGCTGAGGACCTCGTCCTCGCGCAGCCGGCGGAGCGACCGCCAGATGCTGGACTTCACCGTGCCGACACTGATGTCGAGGATCTCCGCGATCTCCGGGTCCGTGCGGCCCTCGTAGTAGCGCAGGACCAGCATGGTGCGCTGGAGTTCGGGCAGCCGGGCGAGCGCCTGCCACAGGACCGCGCGCAGTTCCGTGCCGCGCATCGCGTCCGTGTCGCCGGGCGTCTCCGGCAGTTCCTCGGTCGGGTACTCGTTCAGCTTGCGGCGGCGCCACGCGCTGATGTGCAGGTTGGTCATGGTGCGGCGGAGGTAGCCCCCGACCGCGGCCTTGTCACTGATCCGCTCCCACGCCCGGTACGTCGAGAACAGCGCGCTCTGCAGCAGGTCCTCGGCCTCGAAGCGGTCGCCGGTGAGGTGATAGGCGGTGGCGTACAGGGAGGCGCGGCGCTCCTGGACGTAGGCGGTGAACTCCGCCTCCGACAGCGAACGACGCTCCCCCGTGTCCTCCCTGTACGCGCTTCCCCCGTGTGCTTCCCCCGTGAAACCGTCAACCACCGTCATGTATCCGGTGTGCTGACGCCCGGTGCCGCGAGCGCACCCCCGCCCTCCCCCACGCTCGAATCCGCTCGCGCGGGAGGGACCCCCATCGGCCCCGGACTTCTCTGAACCCCGGCCCCCGTTCACGTCGTGCAGACGCGTGATCACTGCGCTCGTGCCGTTGCCGTGCAGCGTGTTCATCTCGCGCCCCCCGTCGTGGACTTCCGGTGTTTCGCCGTGCTTCCTTGCCTGTGCCGAGAAGCTTGCCCGGACCACTTCATGGCCGTGTCCGCCGACTGTCACAGACCTGTCACAGGGCCCCCCTCTGATACCGCTCCCGGACGTGGCACAGTCCCCCCACGGACAAGAGCGCTACCGGCGCGTAGAAATACAGGTTCAGGCCTGAGCCATACAGGTGTCGCAGCCCTGGCCCCCCATGGGTCAGAATGACCCCCGTGCCTTCCCTGTTGCTGATCGAGGACGACGACGCCATCCGTACGGCCCTGGAGCTGTCTCTGACGCGCCAGGGACACCGGGTTGCCACCGCTGCCACCGGCGAGGACGGCCTGCAGCTGCTGCGCGAGCAGCGGCCTGATCTGATCGTGCTGGACGTGATGCTGCCCGGCATCGACGGGTTCGAGGTGTGCCGGCGCATCCGGCGCACGGACCAGTTGCCGATCATCCTGCTGACCGCGCGCAGCGACGACATCGACGTGGTCGTCGGACTGGAGTCCGGTGCCGACGACTATGTCGTCAAGCCCGTGCAGGGGCGTGTCCTCGACG
This sequence comes from Streptomyces sp. NPDC033131, assembly GCF_055578365.1. Lineage (NCBI taxonomy): Bacteria > Bacillati > Actinomycetota > Actinomycetes > Kitasatosporales > Streptomycetaceae > Streptomyces > Streptomyces sp. NPDC033131. Next base: position 247,833 of record NZ_JBVIPA010000001.1, on the reverse strand, counting down.
CCCGGATCCGGGCCGTGCTGCGGCGCGGTGAGCGGGAGGCGAACGACGCGGCCACGTTCGGTTCGCTGGTCATCGACCGCGCGGCCATGACCGTGACCAAGGACGGCGAGGACCTCCAGCTCACCCCGACCGAGCTCAGGCTGCTGCTCGAACTGAGCCGGCGGCCCGGGCAGGCCCTGTCGCGTCAGCAGTTGCTGCGCCTGGTGTGGGAGCACGACTATCTCGGCGACTCGCGGCTGGTGGACGCCTGTGTGCAGCGGCTGCGCGCCAAGGTCGAGGACGTGCCGTCGTCCCCGACGCTGATCCGTACCGTGCGTGGCGTGGGTTATCGGCTGGACAGTCCTCAGTGACCGAAGCGCAAGGGGGGGTCCGCGGCTGGGCCGCGGCTCGCAAGGGAACCTGGTCACGGCTGCGTTTCACCAGTCTGCGGCTGCGGCTGGTCGTCGTGTTCGGTCTGGTGGCGCTGACCGCCGCCGTGTCCGCGTCCGGCATCGCCTACTGGCTCAACCGGGAGGCCGTGCTCACGCGTACCCAGGACGCGGTGCTGCGCGACTTCGAGCAGGAGATGCAGAACCGCGCGGGCTCGCTGCCCCAGACCCCCACCCAGGACGAACTGCAGCACACGGCGGGGCAGATGGCGAACAGCAGCCAGCGCTTCAGCGTCCTGCTGGTCGCCCAGGACGCGGGCGGCACGACGGTGTACGGCAACTCCGGCGCGCTGGACGGCTTCTCGCTCCAGGACGTGCCCGCCTCCCTGCGCGAGGCGGTGAACAGGGAGCAGAAGGTCAACTCGGCCAACAAGTACGCGTACCACCTGTACTGGCAGCGGATAGTCAGCGACGGAACCCCCTATCTGGTGGCCGGTACGAAGGTGATCGGCGGCGGGCCGACCGGTTACATGCTCAAGTCGCTGGAGCCGGAGGCCAAGGACCTCAACTCCCTTGCCTGGTCGCTCGGTATCGCCACCGGCCTGGCGCTGATCGGCTCCGCGCTGCTCGCGCAGGCCGCCGCCACGACCGTACTGAAGCCGGTGCACCGGCTCGGGGTCGCCGCCCGGCGGCTCGGGGAGGGGAAACTGGACACACGGCTGCGGGTGTCCGGGACCGACGAGCTCGCCGATCTGTCGCGGACGTTCAACAACGCGGCCGCGGCGCTGGAGAAACGGGTGGACGACATGGCCGCGCGGGAGGACGCGTCCCGGCGGTTCGTGGCGGACATGTCGCACGAGCTGCGTACGCCGCTGACCGCCATCACCGCCGTCACGGAGGTGCTGGAGGAGGAGCTGGAGTCCGGCGGCATCGATCCGATGGTCGATCCGGCGGTGCGGCTCGTGGTCAGCGAGACGCGGCGGCTCAACGACCTCGTGGAGAACCTCATGGAGGTCACCCGCTTCGACGCCGGTACCGCGCGGCTGGTCGTCGACGACGTGGACGTCGTCGACCAGATCACCGCCTGCATCGACGCGCGGGCCTGGCTGGACGCGGTGGAGCTGGACGCCGAGCGCGGCATCCACGCCCGTCTCGACCCGCGCCGCCTGGACGTGATCCTGGCGAATCTGGTCGGCAACGCGCTCAAGCACGGGGGGTCGCCGGTGCGGGTCGCCGTGCGGGCGGCCGACGAGGAGGTCGTCATCGAGGTGCGGGACCACGGACCGGGCATCCCCGAGGACGTCCTGCCGCACGTCTTCGACCGGTTCTACAAGGCCAGCGCCTCCCGGCCGCGCTCCGAGGGCAGCGGCCTGGGCCTGTCCATCGCCCTGGAGAACGCCCACATCCACGGCGGCGAGATCACGGCAGCCAACTCCGCCGAGGGCGGTGCGGTGTTCACGCTGCGGCTGCCGCGGGACTCGTCGCCGCTCACCGAAGAGGCCGACGAAGGTGAGAAGGGCCAGGGGGACGCCTGATGAACGTACGACGTCTGCTGGCGCTCCCCGCGCTCGCCCTGCTCCTCGCCGGCTGCGGCATCCGGGCCACCGAGGTGCCCACCGACTTCGGCCCCGCGCCCTCCCGGGTGCGCTGCTCCCTGTCCGAGCCGGACGTCTCCACGCAGGCCTCGGGCGGGCTGCCGGTGCAGGTGTTCCTGCTGTGCGGTTCGTCACTGGTGACCGTCGACCGGACCGTGCGCGTGCCGGACGGTACGGCCGACTCCCGGCGGCGGGTGCTGGTCGCGCAGGGGCTGCTGGACGAACTCGCCGCGACGCCGTCGGCCGCGGAGAAGGAGGCCGGGTACACCACCGACGTGCGCGGCGGCATGGCGGTGAGCGGACCGCGCCCCACGGATCCCGAGGACGCCCTGCGCCTGAGCGCCCCGCCCGGCGACCTGACCTCCTACTCCCTCGCCCAGCTCGTCTGCACCTTCTCCGACTCGGCGGCCGCGGAGGGCGACGGCTCCGTCATCCTCGGCGGCCCCGACAGCGCGCCGCTGCGCCGCTACGAGTGCACCGACGAGGTCCGTTCCCGCCCGGGCAGCAAGGAGCCGCCGTCGGCCGAGGTGACGGGCGGCTGACGTACGGGTGTGGCGCAAGCCTCATGCACGTACCTCTGGGTGTCCCGGAACCGTTCGTGCCGGAGGCCGCGTCTAGGGGGGCGTGCAGCGTCAAGGCTCCATCGGCGGCAGTGCCGCGATTCGCATCCGTGTGACGGGAGGCGTCCTCCTCGTCGCACACCTCGTGTTCGTCGCCTGGTTCACGCTGCGACCGCTGGACGTCCCCTGGGTGATGCCACCCAATCTGCGTCCGCTGGCCGGTATCCGGGCGGATGCGGCGCTCGGCTGGCAGGAGGGTGTCCGGCGCATCGGCGAAGGGCTCGCGCTGCTGGCCCCGCTGGGCGTGCTGCTCCCGATGGCGCACGGCAGGCTCACGGTCTCGCCGCTCGCCTCCCTGCTCCGGACGATGGCCGCCGGCGCCCTGATCTCGCTGGGCATCGAACTGCTCCAGACCGCGGTGCCAGGGCAGGTCGTCGACATCGACTCGCTGCTCCTGAACACGGCGGGCGTCGCCCTCACCCACGCGGCGCTCGTGCCCGCGGCCCGCGCCTGGCTCCGCCGCAGGACCGAGCACGTCGGCAGCCGCCCGGTCCGTCAGGAGGACGCTCCTCAGGGTCGGACCCCGACGATTCCCAGGGTCGGGATCGCACCGTAGAGCGACGCTTCGTCCGCTTCGTGCCCGTAGCTTGGAAGGCAGATGGACGGAGCGACCAGCCGACGCAGGGACGCTGACGCGCCCGTAGGGGAACGACCCGATCGAAGGAGAGCCGCAATGAACCGCCTCGCCCGCCCCACCAACGGCCGCATGATCGGCGGAGTGTGTGCCGCGCTGGCGCAGCGCTTCGGCACCTCCGCCACCACGATGCGGGTGATCTTCCTCGTCTCGTGCCTGCTGCCCGGCCCGCAGTTCCTGCTCTACGCCGCGCTGTGGATCCTGTTCCCGTCGGAGAACAAGGCCGCGCGCACGGCCTGGTGAGCGCGGATACGCGCACGCCGGTGGGGCGCACCCCGTGTCCAAGGGTGCGCCCCACCGGCGCGTTCGGAGGCGGTGCGGATCAGCCGAGCGGGAGCCCGTTCACCGGCAGGCCCTGCGTGGGCAGCCCGGCGCCACCGACCGGCAGCCCGCCGAGCAGACCGGCGACCGGCGCGGTCGGGCCCTGGGAGAGCACCTGCTGCGCGACCGGCTGCACGGCGGCCAGGCTGGTGGCGAGCGCCGGCTGCGCCTGGGACAGCGCGTCACCGGCCCCCGGCAGCGACTTGGTGACGCCTTCCGCCGGCAGCGTCTGGGTGACGCCGCCCAGCGCCCCGGTGGCGTCCGGGACGGCCGGGGCGGCGTTCGCGGCGCCCGCACCGGCGGCGGCGAAGGCGGCACCGAGAGCGGCGACACCGAGGGTCTTGGCAGCAGACTGCTTCATGTAAACGCGTCCTTGAATGGGATGACGGTGATGTGAGCGGTTCACGACCGTAAACACGCCACACCGCCCTCCGCAAACATCGAAATGCGGACGGATGGTGAAAGCCCGCCCGCATTCCGGGTCACCGGATTTCCCCGGTCAGCCCTCCGCACCCACAGAACCGCTGGTGGAGGCGGTCTGCTGGAACAGCCATTCGGACTTCAGCTCGGCATATCCGGGCTTGACCACGTCATTGATCATCGCGAGTCGTTCATCGAAAGGAATGAACGCTGATTTCATCGCATTGACGGAGAACCACTGCATGTCTTCGAGTGTGTAACCGAACGCCTCGACAAGATGCTCGAATTCCCGGCTCATGCTGGTGCCGGACATCAGCCGGTTGTCCGTGTTCACGGTCGCCCGGAAGTGCAGCCGGCGCAGCAGCCCGATCGGGTGCTCGGCGTACGAGGCCGCTGCCCCGGTCTGGAGGTTGGAGCTGGGGCACAGCTCCAGGGGGATCCGCTTGTCCCGTACGTAGGAGGCGAGCCGCCCGAGCTGGACCGAGCCGTCCTCGTGGACCTGGATGTCGTCGATGATGCGCACGCCGTGGCCGAGCCGGTCGGCGCCGCACCACTGCAGGGCCTGCCAGATGGACGGCAGCCCGAAGGCCTCGCCGGCGTGGATGGTGAAGTGGTTGTTCTCGCGCTTGAGGTACTCGAAGGCGTCGAGGTGCCGGGTGGGCGGGAACCCGGCCTCGGCGCCGGCGATGTCGAAGCCGACCACGCCCAGGTCGCGGTACCGGTTGGCGAGTTCGGCGATCTCCAGGGCACGGGCCGCGTGCCGCATGGCGGTGAGCAGGGCGCCGACGCGGATGCGGTGGCCGCCGGCACGGGCACGGCGTTCGCCTTCCCGGAAGCCCTCGTTGACGGCCTCGACGACCTCTTCGAGGCTCAGGCCGCCGGACAGGTGCTGCTCGGGGGCGTACCGCACCTCCGCGTACACCACCCCGTCCTCGGCGAGGTCCTCGGCGCACTCGGCGGCGACCCGGACGAGCGCGTCCCGGGTCTGCATCACGCCGACGGTGTGCGAGAAGGTCTCCAGGTACCGCTCCAGGGAACCGGAGTCGGCGGCCTCGCGGAACCAGACGCCGAGCTTTTCGGGGTCGTTCTCGGGGAGGTGGGAGTACCCGGTCTCCCGGGCGAGTTCGACGATCGTGCCGGGGCGCAGCCCGCCGTCGAGGTGGTCGTGCAGCAGAACCTTGGGCGCCCGGCGGATCTGGTCCGAGCTCGGGGTGGTTCCTTTCGGGGCAGTCTGGCTCGTCATTTTCGCACTCTAACGCCTACGCGCGTAGATCGTGCGGTGTACGAAATCGTCGATACGTAACGGTGACCGCACGTACTAGTGGCGTACACCCGCGCTTCTGACACTGTTCTGTCATGGCACAGCAAGCGACGCCGGTTCGTACGGCCCGGCTCGGGCGGGCACTGGGACCGGAGCCGACGGCGGTGAGCGGGGTGGTGCTGCTGCTCCCCGGCGGCGACGAGGTCTCCGGCCGCAGACCGTCCCCCTTGTTGGCGACCGCGTCCGTACGCACGTTGGGGCGCCGACTCGCGCGTACGGGGCGTGACGACGGCCTGGTCACCCATGTCGTCCACTACCGCTATCGCGGCTGGAACGGCAGCGAGGCCCATCCGGCGCGCGACACGTCCTGGGCGGTCGAGGAGGTCGTACGGCGCTACGGCGACGTCTCCGTCTGCCTCGTCGGCGTCGACATGGGCGGGCGCGCGGCGCTGCACGCGAGCGGGCACGAGACCGTCAACTCCGTGGTGGCACTCGCCCCTTGGCTGCCCGAGGAGGACGTGGCCGCTCCACCCGAACCGGTGAAGCAGCTCGTGGGACGCCAGGTGCTGATCGTGCACGGCACGAACGACGAACGGACGGATCCGGAGCTGTCGTTCCGGCTGGCGGCACGGGCGAAGAAGGCCAACCGGGACGTGTGCCGGTTCGAAGTGCACTCCGACGGACACGGGCTGCACCAGCACCGGAACGAAGTCCACGCGCTGACCGAGGACTTCGTGATGGGAACGCTGTTCGGGCGGGCGCTGTCGCGGCCGGTCCGCGATGCGCTGGCGGCGCCGCCGCCGTTGGGATTGCGGATGCCGCTCGCCTCCGGCTTCGGGCGGTCCCTGCGCCGTTGAGGCTTGGGTTCGGTGGGGGTGTGCGGGTTATGGGGGGTGATCGCGCCCACGCGGCGGAGCCGCATGTCGACACAGCCCCGCGCCCCTCAGGTTGGCAGCAGATTGCCTCGTTTGGAGAGCAGGAACCTTTTGAAGGCCGCTACCGGCGGCGTGTCCGGGTGGCCGTCGAGCCAGGCCACGCCGATTTCTCTGGCCGCCCTCGGGGCCGTGACCGTCAGTTCCACGACTCCCGGGCGGGGGAAGACGGGCGGGGGCAGGAGGGCTACCCCCAGGCCCGCCGCCACCAGACCCCTCAGCGTCTCCGCCTCCTCGCCCTCGAACGCGACCCGGGGCTTGAAGCCCGCCTCCTGGCAGAGGTCGTCGGTGATGCGGCGCAGGCCGTAGCCGGGTTCGAGGGTGACGAAGGTTTCGTCGGCGGCCTCGGCCAGGCGGATGCGCCGGCGGGCGGCGAGGCGGTGGTCGGCGGGGACGACCAGGCGGAGCTTCTGCTCGTCGAGGCGGCGGGCGACGAGGTCGGGGGCGTCCGGTACCGGAGAGGTCAGGCACAGGTCCAGCTCGCCCGCGCGCAGCCGCTCGATCATCGCCTCGCCGTAGTTCTGGACGAGGCTGAAGCGGACGCGGGGATGGTCGGCGCGGAAGGCCTGCAGCAGGCCCGGCACGGTCTCGGCGCCCATGGTGTGCAGGAAGCCGAAGGCGACCTTGCCGGTGGCCGGGTCGGCGTCGGCGCGAACCTCGTCGGCGGCACGCTCGATCTCGGCCAGGGCGCGCTCGACGGAGCCGAGGAAGGTGCGTCCGGCGGGAGTGAGGGAGACCGTGCGGCCGCGGCGGGCGAACAGGTCGACGCCCAGATCCTGTTCGAGCCGGACCATGGCTCGCGACAGGGTGGACTGCGGGACCTGCATCTCCTGGGCGGCGCGGGTGACGTGCTCGGTGCGGGCGACGCCGGCGAAGTACGCGAGGCGCGGGGCCAGCAACATCACCATGTCTTCTGTGTCACTGGATGGTGACAGACGCGCCTGTGACCTCTGCTGATGCTCCATGGGAACGATTATGCCGATTCCATGCATTGGACGGATGACCGGGAGCGTACGTAGTTTCGAGGCATGTCTCCCGCCAGTACCGGGGCGTCCACCGTCGTGGGCGCCGCTGCTCCAGCCCCTGTCGTCGATTCCCGTGTGGCCCCGGGTGGTCCCGGTTACCGCCGGATGAGCTTCGCCCTCTTCCTCGCCGGCGTGGCGACCTTCGCTCTTCTCTACTCCACCCAGGCTCTGCTGCCGCTGATCTCCACCGACTTCGGGGTGGCGGCGAGCGAGGCGAGCTGGACGGTGGCGGCCGCGACCGGCGGACTGGCGCTGTTCGTCCTGCCGATGAGCGCCCTGTCGGAACGGTTCGGCCGGCGTACGGTGATGACCGCCTCGCTGGCGGTCGCGGTGACCGTCGGCCTCCTGGTCCCCTTCGCGCCCTCGCTGACCGCGCTGATCGTGCTGCGGGCGGTGCAGGGCGCGGCGCTGGCGGGTCTGCCGGCCTCGGCGACGGCCTACCTCGCGGAGGAGGTCACGCCCAAGGCGCTGATCACCGCGATCGGCCTGTTCGTCGCCGGCAACAGCGTCGGCGGGATGAGCGGCCGGGTCATCACCGGCTGGGTCGCGCAGGAGTGGGGCTGGCGGGTCGCGGTCGGCGTGATCGGCGTGATCGCGGTCGGCTGCGCGGTGGCCTTCCGGTTGCTGCTGCCGGCGCCGAAGAACTTCGTACCCGGTTCGCTGCGGCCCCGGGTACTGGCCCGCACGGTCCGCGACCACCTCTCCGACCCGCTGCTGCGCCGGCTGTACGCGATCGGCGCGCTGTTCATGACGGTGTTCGGCGGCGTCTACACGGTGATCGGGTACCGGCTGACGGAGGCGCCGTTCGGCCTGCCCCAGGGCATCATCGGGTCGATCTTCCTGGTCTACCTGGTGGGCACGGTGTCGGCGTCCACGGCCGGGCGGCTGGTCGGGCGCCTCGGCCGCCGGGGCGCGCTGTACGCGGCGGGCGGTACGACGACCGCGGGTCTGGTGATGTCCCTGGCCGACTCCCTTCCGCTGGTCCTGCTCGGACTGGTGCTGATCACCGCGGGCTTCTTCGCGGGACACGCGGTCGCCTCGTCGGCGGTCAGCAAGACGGCGACGAAGGGGCGGGCGCAGGCCTCGGCCCTCTACCAGTCGTCCTACTACGTCGGCTCCAGCGCGGGCAGTACGGTCGGCGCGGTCGCCTTCCACGCGGGCGGCTGGGCCGGGACGGTGGGCGTCGGCCTGCTGGCGGTGCTCGGCGTCGTGACGATCACGGTCTTCGGGTCGCGGGCGGCGCGGGTCGCCGCGCGGCGGGTGGCAGTGCCGGCCCACTGACGGCGCCGTACCAGGGAGCTCCGCCCCCTGGACCCCCGACCTGCACTTTTCCCCACTCCCCAGGCCATTGTCAGTGGCCTGCGGTAGCTTCCGAAGTGCTGGGCGCGAAGGCGCGCGACAGGAACGCCACAGGGGTGGGTGGACGACGATGAGTGACACGGTGACGACGGATCTTGACGTCAGGCTGGAGAAACACCGGACCGAGCTGACGGGGTACTGCTATCGCATGCTCGGCTCCTCCTTCGAGGCCGAGGACGCGGTGCAGGACACGATGGTCCGGGCCTGGCGGAGTTACGACAAGTTCGAGGGCCGCTCCAGCCTCCGTTCCTGGCTGTACCGCATCGCGACGAACGTGTGCCTGGACATGCTGACGGCCGGCAACAAGCGCGCCAGGCCGATGGATCTCACCGAGTCCACCCCCCTCGCCCGGGCCGCCCTGTCCCCCCGCCCGGACAACACCTGGCTGGAGCCGATGCCGGACGGACGCGTGCTGCCCACGACCGAGGACCCGGCGGAGGCGGCCGTCGCCAAGGAGTCCGTGCGGCTCGCCTTCATGGCCGCCCTCCAGCAGCTCCCGGCCAAGCAGCGCGCGGTGCTGATCCTGCGCGAGGTGCTGGCGTGGAAGGCGAGCGAGGTCGCCGAACTGCTGGACACCTCGGTCGCGTCGGTCAACAGCGCACTGCAGCGGGCCCGGGCGACGCTCGCCGAGCGGGAGCAGCGCGGCGCGGACGCGGCCGTGTCCGACCCGCTGGACGACGAGCAGCAAAAGCTCCTGGACCGCTATGTGGCGGCGTTCGAGGGCTATGACATGACCGCTCTGACGGCCCTGCTGCACGAGGACGCCGTCATGACGATGCCGCCGTTCGACCTGTGGCTGACCGGCCCGGCGGACATCACCGGCTTCATGACGACGCTCGGCGCCCCCTGCGCGGGCTCGCGCCTGGTGCCGGTCCAGGTCAACGGCCTGCCGGGCTTCGCCCAGTACAAGCCGGACCCGGACAAGGGCGGCTTCGTCCCGTGGGCCGTGCAGGTCCTCGAAATCTCAGAGGGCGAGATCACCGGGTTCCACTGCTTCCTCGACACGCAGCGCTGGTTCCCGCTGTTCGGGCTGCCCCTCCGTCTCGAGGCGGAGGCCGACCAGGTCGAGCAGGGCAGGTAAGCCCGGGTCCGGGTCCCGCAGCCGGATCCGGCCCCCGGCCCGCTTGGCGGCGAGCTCCAGGCGCGCCAGCAGGTCGACGGTGCCGAGCCCCGGCGGCCCGAGTCCTCCGACATCGCACACCACGGTCCTGGCCCCACCGGCCTCCAGCAGCGCCCGCACCTCGTCGCACAGCCCGGTCACCTCGTCCCTGGTGACGGGGCCGGTCAGCACGAGTACTGCGGGTGTCATGGCGTCCACGAGCGGTAGACCGACGGGGCGGGCGTAACTCATCGCGGCCGGCGTCTTCCCCGCTGTCCGCCGACCGGGATCACATTGACCCGCCGCCCTCCTTCCCCGGAGGGTTGCCTGTATGCCCCACATATCGGCGCCGCCCCGGAGACCGCACGCCTTCCTCACCTGTGAGGAGGCTCCGTGCAGGGGGTGCTGACCGGCTTCGCGGTCATCGCCGTCGTCATCGGCGTCGGCTATGCGCTCGGGCGGGGCGGTCACCTCGGCGAACACGGCCGTGACGTCCTGACCAAGCTCGCGTTCCACGTGGCCACACCCGCTCTGCTGTTCACCACGCTGGCTCCCACCGACCTGTCGATGATCTTCTCCAGCCGCCTGCTCGTGACCGCGCTGAGCACGGCTGCCGCGGCGGGCGTCTTCGTCGCGGTGGGTGTCGTACGCGGCTGGGGAGTCGGCCGTACGACGATCGGCGCCCTGTGCTCCGGCTACGTCAACTCGGGCAACCTCGGCATCCCGATCGCCGTCTACGTGCTCGGCGACGCCTCCCTGGTGGCACCGGTCCTGCTGTTCCAGCTGCTCCTCCTGACGCCGGTCGCGCTGACGGTCCTGGACCTGTCGGGCAGGGACGGCGAGAAGGGCCCGCTGTGGCACCGGCTGCTCACACCGCTGCGCAATCCGATCGCGGTGGGGTCGCTGGCCGGAGTGGCGGTCTCGGCATCCGGAATCGGCATCCCGTCCTTCGTCATGGACCCCGTCACCCTGATCGGCAACATGTCCGTCCCGGCGGTCCTGCTCGCCTTCGGCATCTCCCTGTGCGGCAGCGCGATGCCGGGCCGGGGCCCGGACCGCCCGCTCGTGCTGCTCTCGGTCGCGTTGAAGACGGTGGGGCAGCCGACGGTGGCCTGGGCGCTGGCGGTGGGGGTGTTCGGACTGCGCGGGGCGCCACTGCTCGACGTGGTGGTGACCTCGGCGCTCCCGGCGGCGCAGAACCTCTTCACCTACGCCTCCAGCTACGGCGTGGGCGAGCGACTGGCCCGGGACTCGATCCTGGTGTCGACGGTGCTGTCCGTGCCGGTGCTGGTCGTGGTCGCGGCTCTGCTCGGCTGAGCCCGGGGCAGCGCCCCGGACGGACCGGCAAAGGGGCCGGGGCTTCGACAGCCCCGGCCCCGGGCCCGGTCCTCCCCCGCGTCAGGCGATCCGCTCAGGCGATCCGCTCCAGCACCACGGGTGACGCCGTGAATTCGGTGCCCGCCGCCGCGATGTCGTACGCGCCCTCCACGGACTCGAGGGCGTACGCGAAGCGCTCGGGGGTGTCCGTGTGCAGGGTCAGCAGGGGCTGGCCCTCCGTCACCGGGTCGCCGGGCCTGGCGTGCAGCTCGACGCCCGCGCCCGCCTGCACCGGGTCCTCCTTGCGGGCGCGGCCGGCGCCCAGGCGCCAGGCGGCGACGCCGATGCCGTAGGCGTCGAGACGGGTCAGGACGCCCGAGGACGGGGCCTTGATCACGTGCTGCTCGCGGGCCACCGGCAGCTCCGCGTCCGGGTCGCCGCCCTGGGCCGCGATCATGCGGCGCCAGACGTCCATGGCCGAGCCGTCGGCGAGGGCCTTCGCCGGGTCGGCGTCCTTCACGCCGGCCGCGTCGAGCATCTCGCGGGCCAGGGCGATGGTCAGCTCGACGACGTCCGCCGGGCCGCCGCCCGCCAGGACCTCCACCGACTCGCGGACCTCCAGCGCGTTGCCCGCCGTCAGGCCCAGGGGGGTGGACATGTCCGTGAGCAGCGCGACCGTCTTCACCCCGTGGTCCGTGCCCAGGCCCACCATCGTGGAGGCCAGTTCGCGCGCGTCCTCGATGGTCTTCATGAAGGCGCCGGTGCCCACCTTCACGTCCAGGACCAGGGAGCCGGTGCCCTCGGCGATCTTCTTCGACATGATCGAGGAGGCGATCAGCGGGATCGCCTCCACCGTGCCGGTCACGTCCCGCAGGGCGTACAGCTTCTTGTCGGCAGGGGCCAGGCCGTCGCCCGCCGCGCAGATCACCGCGCCGGTGCCGTCGAGCACGGACAGCATCTCCTCGTTGGAGAGCAGGGCCCGCCAGCCGGGGATCGACTCCAGCTTGTCCAGGGTGCCGCCGGTGTGGCCGAGGCCGCGGCCCGACAGCTGCGGGACGGCCGCGCCGCAGGCCGCGACCAGCGGGGCGAGCGGCAGGGTGATCTTGTCGCCGACGCCGCCCGTGGAGTGCTTGTCCGCCGTCGGCCGGGACAGGGACGAGAAGTCCATGCGCTCGCCGGAGGCGATCATCGCGGCCGTCCAGCGGGCGATCTCGCGGCGGTTCATGCCGTTGAGCAGGATGGCCATCGCGAGCGCGGACATCTGCTCGTCGGCGACCTCCCCGCGGGTGTACGCGTCGATGACCCAGTCGATCTGCCGGTCGCTGAGCTCACCGCGCTCCCGCTTGGTGCGGATGACGGAGATGGCGTCCATGGCCATGGCGTGGCCTTCCTTGTGAAAAGCATGCGGAAACCGCGCGGCCCCCCGAGTGGCCGAAGCCGGCAACTCGAAGGGGCCGCACGGGAATTACTTGGTGAGATGCCCCGGCCCGAAGGCCTGCGGCAGCATCTTCGACAGCGGCAGGACGCCCTCCGGGGTCTCCAGCAGCAGGTCGGGACCGCCGAACTCGTACAGCAGCTGCCGGCAGCGGCCGCACGGGACGAGGATCGCGCCGTCGCCGTCGACGCAGGTGAAGTGCGTGAGGCGGCCGCCGCCGGTGTTGTGCAGCTCCGAGACGAGCCCGCACTCGGCGCACAGGCCGAGGCCGTACGAGGCGTTCTCGACGTTGCAGCCGGAGACCGTACGCCCGTCGTCGACCAGGGCCGCCACGCCGACCGGGTAGCCGGAGTACGGGGCGTACGCCCGCGACATGGCGTCCCGGGCCACCGCCCGCAGCATGTCCCAGTCGACGTCGGTCACTTGCCCTGTCCCTTCCGGTACGGCATGCCGTCCGCCTTCGGCATCCTGAGGCGCTGGGCCGACAGGGCGAGGACGACGAGCGTGATGACGTACGGCGTGGCGGACACGACCTGGTTCGGGACCTCGTTGGTGCCCAGGTACCAGGCGAGCACCAGACCGCCGACGAGCAGGGTGATCGCGGACGAGGTGTACTTCTTCCGGAACGCCAGCCAGATGGAGCCGATGATCAGCAGCAGCGCGCCGAGCAGGAGCAGCGCGTGGACGTTCTCGGAGCCGCCGCGCAGGTTGAGGCTGTCGGTGTAGCCGAACAGCCCGGCGCCGATGGCGAGTCCGCCCGGCATCCAGTTGCCGAAGATCATCGCGGCGAGACCGATGTAGCCGCGGCCGCTGGTCTGGCCCTCCAGGTAGAAGGGGTTGGCGACGATGGAGAGGAAGGCACCGCCGAGGCCGGCCAGACCGCCGGAGATGATCACGGCGATGTACTTGTACTTGTAGACGTTCACGCCGAGCGACTCGGCCGCGATCGGATTCTCGCCGCAGGACCGCAGCCGCAGACCGAACGCGGTGCGCCACAGGATCCACCAGGTGCCGGGGATCAGCGCGATGGCGATCAGGGTCAGCCAGGACACGTTGGTGATCAGACCGCCGAGCAGACCGGCGATGTCGGAGATGAAGAACCAGCCCTTGGCGTTCAGGTCGGTCAGCGCGTCCGACAGCCCGGGCACCGTGAAGTTGCCGAGGGACTCCACCGGCGGGGACTGCTTGGCCGAGCCGCCCGTGTGGCCCTCGAAGGCGAGCGGGGCGAGGTAGCGGGTGGCGCCGAGGGCGAGGATGTTGATGGCCACACCGGAGACGATGTGGTTGACGTTGAAGGAGACGGTGACGATCGCGTGCAGCAGGCCGCCGATCGCGCCGCCGAGGATGCCGACCAGGACGCCCGTCCACGGGCCCCACTGGAAGCCGGCCCAGGCACCGAACCAGGTGCCGAGGATCATCATGCCCTCGAGGCCGATGTTGACGACGCCCGCCCGCTCGGCCCACAGACCGCCGAGGCCGGCGAGGCCGATCGGGACGGCGAGCTGGAGCGCGGTGGACATCTGGCTGACGTTGGTGATGCCGTCGGCGCCGGTGATGATGCGGACGATCGACGTCAGCGCGAGGGCTCCGGCGATGACCAGCAGCAGGACGGGCCATGACATGCGGCGCCCTGTCGGCGCCGTGGGCTGCAGCGTGGGCTGGTTGAGGTCGGTCACGGTGGTCATCGGCCCGCCACCTCCTTCTTCACGTTGTTGTCGGCGCCGAGGACGTTTCCGGCGGCGAGTTCCGCGCCGACCCGGCGCTGCTGGCGGCGCAGGCCCCACTCGCGTACGGCCTCGTACGAGACGACGACCGAGAGCACGATCAGGCCCTGCATGATGACCGCGATCTCCTTGTCGTAGTCGTGGAAGTCCAGCTCGGGCGAGGCCTTGTCGAGCCAGGCCCACAGCAGGGCGGCGAAGGCGATACCGGTGGGGTTGTTACGGCCGAGCAGGGCGATGCCGATGCCGAGAAAGCCGATGCCGGTGGGGAAGTTGAGGTTGTAGGTGTGCGAGTCGCCGAGCAGGATCGGCAGGCCCGCGAGACCGGCGAGACCGCCGGAGATCAGCATCGCGGTGAGGACCATGCGCTTGGGGTCGACACCGCTGGCCGCCGCCGCGGACTCCGAGGCGCCGGAGGCGCGCAGGTCGAAGCCGAAGCGGGTGCGGTTGAGGACGACCCAGTAGCCGATGCCGAGGATCGCGGCGAGGACCACCAGACCGTAGATCTCGCCGGCCGCGCCCATGTCGATGCCGGGCACCCAGCCCGACTCGTGCATCTCGCCGGTGGTGTTGTTGTTGCCGACCTTGACGCCGAAGACGTTGGGCAGCCACAGGTAGGCGATCACGGAGACCGCGATCGCGTTGAGCATGATCGTCGCGACGACCTCGCTGACCCCGCGGGTGACCTTGAGGACACCGGCGATGCCGGACCAGAAGGCGCCGGTGCAGACTGCGGTCAGCAGGAGCAGCGGGATCTGCAGGACCGCCGGCAGGTTCGCGTGGGCGCCGACGATCGCGGCCATCATGGCGGCGAGCTGGTACTGGCCGTCGACGCCGATGTTGAACAGGTTCATCCGGAAGCCGATGGCCACCGCGAGCGCCGCGATGTAGTACATCGACGCCTGGTTGATGATGCGGACCTGGACGTCGGAGAACGAGGCCTGCTCGAACATGATCGAGAAGGGCTCGACCGGGTTCTTGCCGGAGGCGACCAGCACGATCGCGCTCAGCACGAAGGCCACGGCGAGCGCGATGACCGGTCCGGCCACCGCGAGGAGCACGCGCTCCTTGTCGAACTTCTTCATCAGCGGGCCTCGTCTTCCGGAGACTCGGGAGACTTGCGGATCTCGGGGGTCTCGGGGGTGTCTGCCGGGGTCTCGGGGGTCTCTTCGTGTTCGAGGTGCCCGGTGACGGCACCGGTCATGGCCGAGCCGAGCTCCTCCGGGGTGATGGTGGCCGGGTCGGCGTCGGCGACCAGTTTGCCGTTGTAGATCACGCGGAGGGTGTCGGACAGGCCGATCAGCTCGTCGAGGTCGGCGGAGATCAGCAGCACGGCCAGGCCCTCGCGGCGGGCCTCGCGGATGTGGTCCCAGATCGCGGCCTGTGCGCCGACGTCCACACCCCGGGTGGGGTGGGCGGCGATCAGGAAGCGCGGCTTGCTGCTCATCTCGCGGCCGACGATCAGCTTCTGCTGGTTGCCGCCGGACAGGGAGGCGGCGGTGACGTCGATGCCGGGGGTGCGCACGTCGTAGTCGGCGACGATCCGGCGGGTGTCCTCCTGGGCCGCTTTGGGGTCCAGCCAGACGCCCTTGGCGTTGGGCTTCTCGGTGACGTGGCCGAGGATGCGGTTCTCCCAGAGGGGGGCCTCCAGGAGCAGGCCGTGGCGGTGGCGGTCCTCGGGGATGTAGCCGATGCCCTGCTCGCGGCGCTTGCGGGTGGGCCAGCCGGTCATGTCCTCTTCGATCAGCGAGATCGTGCCGGAGTCGGCGCTCTTGAGGCCGATGAGCGCGTCGACCAGCTCGGTCTGGCCGTTGCCCTCGACGCCGGCGATGCCCAGGACCTCGCCCGCGTGGATCGTGAAGCTGATGTCGTCGAGGAGGGCCTTGCCGCCGACCGCCTCCAGACGCAGTTTGTCGACGGTGATGACCGGGCGGTCGGTGACGGTCGACTCGGCGGTCTCGGGGGTGGGCAGCTCGCTGCCGACCATCATCTCGGCGAGCTGACGCGGGGTGGTCTCGGCGGGGACCGCGGTGCCGACGGTCGTGCCGCGGCGGATGACGGTGATCTCGTCGGCGACGGAGAGGACCTCGCCCAGCTTGTGGGAGATGAAGATGACCGACAGGCCCTCGGCCCTGAGCTCGCGGAGGTTGTCGAAGAGCGCGTCCACCTCCTGGGGCACCAGCACGGCCGTCGGCTCGTCCAGGATCAGCGTGCGGGCGCCGCGGTAGAGGACCTTGAGGATCTCCACGCGCTGGCGGGCGGCGACGCCGAGTTCCTCGACGAGGACGTCGGGTCGCACGCCGAGGCCGTAGCGCTCGGAGATCTCCTTGATCTTGCGGCGGGCCTTGGCGCCGATGCCGTGGAGCTTCTCGCTGCCCAGCACCACGTTCTCGAGCACCGTGAGGTTGTCGGCCAGCATGAAGTGCTGGTGGACCATGCCGATGCCGCGGACGATGGCGTCGGCCGGGGAGGAGAAGGTGACCGGCTCACCGTCGATCGCGATGGTGCCCTCGTCCGGCTTCTGCATGCCGTAGAGGATCTTCATCAGCGTCGACTTGCCGGCGCCGTTCTCACCGACGAGGGCGTGGACGGTGCCCTTGCGGACGGTGAGATGGATGTCGTGGTTGGCCACGACGCCCGGGAAACGCTTGGTGATCCCGGCGAGCTCGACGGCGGTCACTTGACCTTTGACCGCCGCTCCGGCCGGAGGGCTGCTGGACGCGTTGATGGCGCACTCTCCTGGGGACGGGGGTCGTCTACGCGCGTAGCGCCCCTACGGCATCGAAAAGGGGCCCGGCGCCCGTGACAACGGGGTACGGGGAGACAGCCTCCCCGTACCCCGTTGAGCGGACGTAACCCCGCGGTTACACGCTGCTCAGGGTATTGCTCAGTCAGCTGCTCTTGACCTTGATCTCGCCGCTGACGATCTTCTCCTTGGCCGTCTTGATGGCGTCCTGCAGCTCGGTGTTGTCCGCGAACTTCGGGTTGGAGTTCGACAGGCCGACCTCGCCGGTCTTCAGATCGCCCCTGACGATACCGGTCTCGGGCTTCCCGTCCTCGACCGACTTCGCCAGGTTGTACACCGCCTTGGCGACGTCCTTCATCGCCGAGGTGAGGATGGAGTCCTTGTACTTCGCGAGGGCTTCCTGCCGGTACTGGTCGGAGTCGACGCCGATCGCCCAGACCTTGTTGGCGGCGGCCGCCTCGATCACACCCTGGCCGGAGAGACCGGCGGCCGCGTAGACGACGTCGGCCTTCTTCTCGATCTGGCCCTCGGCCGCCGTCTTGCCCTTGTCCGGGCTGGAGAAGCCGCCCTCGTCGGCCGTCTGGGTGAGGTACTGCGAGAGGACCTTGACCTTGGGGTCCGTGTCCTTGACGCCCTGCGCGAAGCCCGCCTGGAACTTGTGGATCAGCGGGATGTCCACACCGCCCACGAAGCCGACCACGTTCGTCTTGGTGCTCCTGGCCGCGGCGACACCGGCGAGGTAGGAGGCCTCCTCCTCGGAGAAGACGAGGTCCGCCACGTTGTCCGCCTCGACCGTGGAGTCGTCCACGATGCCGAAGGTGGTGTCCGGGAACTTGGCCGCGGCCTCCTTGACGGCCGGCGCGTACGCGTAGCCGATGCCGATGACCGGGTCGTACCCCTGCTTGGCCAGCGACTCCAGACGCTGCTGCTTGTCGGCGTCCGTCTCGCCCTCGGTGGGCTCGAGGTCGGCCGTGTCGTAGGAGAACTCCTTCTTCGCCTCTTCCAGGCCCGCGTACGCCGCGTCGTTGAAGGACTGGTCGCCCTTGCCGCCGACGTCGTACGCGATGGCGAGACCCTTGTCGCCCTTCGCGTCCGAGGACGAGCCCGACGTCGAGGTCGAGGTACCGCCACAGGCGGAGAGGGCGAGGGCCAGAGAGGCGGTCGCTGCGCCTGCGACCGTGATCCGGGAAATCCGGCGCATGTGTGGTGCTCCTGTCGTATAGCGGGTCCGGAGAAGTGCGTGTGCGTTCCGGCGAGGGTGCCTGCCGGGCGGCGCGGGGGCGTCGCTCGCACTGCCCCGGGGTCGCTCAGCGCCGGGGATGGTTCAACATCGACGCTGGCTTCGCCGCAGATTAACGCGCGTAGACCTGCCTGAAAACCCCTTCTGTCCACCTTGTTATCCGGCCGTGCCCAACGCGAGTCACCCTTGACTCACAGGGTTGCCGACCGCGAAGGGAGGGTGGCGGTGAGTGATCCGGGCACGACACGCCGAAGCGGGCGGGGACTCAGGAGTCCCCGCCCGCTTCGTACCGTTCCGACCGCGTTCGCCCGTTCGGGCGGAACCGCGCGGAACTACTCGGTCTTGACCTTGATGGTGCCGTCGATGATCTCTTCCTTGGCCTTGGCCACCGCGGCGGACAGACCCGCGACCTTCGCGAACTCCGGGTTGCTCTCCGACAGGCCGACGCCGTTCACCTTCAGGTCGAAGGTCTGGACGCCGGTCAGCGGCTTGCCGTCCTCGACGGACTTGGCCAGGGCGTACACCGAACCGCCGACGTCCTTGAGCGCGGAGGTCAGGATCGAGCCCTTGTACGCCGCCAGCGCGGCCTGGTTGTACTGGTCGGAGTCGACGCCGATCGCCCAGACCTTCGCCTTGGCGGCGGCCTCGATCACGCCCTGGCCGGAGAGACCGGCGGCCGCGTAGAGGACGTCGGCCTTCTTCTCGATCTGGCCCTCGGCGGCGGCCTTGCCCTTGTCGGGGCTGGAGAAGCCGCCCTCCTCCGCGGTCTGGGTCAGGTACTGCGAGATGACCTTGACCTTGGAGTTGGTGTCCGTGACGCCCTGCTTGTAGCCGGCCTCGAACTTGTGGATCAGCGGGATGTCCACACCGCCCACGAAGCCGACCGTGTTGGTCTTGGTGGCCTTGGCCGCGGCGACGCCGGCGAGGTAGGAGGCCTGCTCCTCGGCGAAGACGAGGGACGCGACGTTCTTGGCCTCGACCACGGAGTCGACGATGCCGAAGGTGGTCTTCGGGTACTTCGCGGCCGCGGCCTCCAACGCGGGGCCGTAGGCGAAGCCGACGCCGATGACCGGGTTGTAGCCCTGCTTGGCCAGCGAGGACAGCCGCTGTTCCTTGTCGGCGTCGGTCTCACCCTCGGTGGGCTCGACGTCGGCGGTCTTGTAACCGAACTCCTTCTGGGCCTTCTCCAGGCCGGCGTACGCGGCGTCGTTGAAGGACTGGTCGCCCTTGCCGCCGATGTCGTACGCGATGGCGAGGCCCAGCGTGCCCTTGCTCTCGCTGTCGCTGCCGCTGTCGTCAGTGCTGGTACCGCCACAGGCGGATGCGGCGAGCGCGAGCGACGCGACCCCCACCGCGACACGGGTCAGTTTGGATATCCGACGCATCTCGAAGTTCCCCATTCTCCAAAGCCCCGCAGTGGGTGCTGAGTTCGGCGCAGAGTAACGCGCGTAGACACTCCTGGGAACGGGGTTTCGCGTGGCCGTTATCCATTCGTGCCGATGGCCGGTTACGGCCCTGTGAACCACCGGATCGAATGGGATGCTGTGGGACACCGCACCCTCAGGTCCCGTGACTCTCCGTGCCTCCGGGTGTATGCAGCGTGGTGACGCACCTGCTGGAACGCCACGCGCCCAGACTCCCTCCGCCCCGCCCGGTACGCAACCGGAGCGGGGCCTTCGGGGACCGGCTAGAAACCGCCGTCCATCAGGGCGGCGGCCGTGAACAGTTCCACGCCGACCGTGATCGCCGACTCGTCGGCGTCGAAGTCGCCCTGATGGAGGTCGCGTACGGAGCGTTCGCCGGGGGTGCGGACGCCGAGGCGGGCCATGGCGCCGGGGACGTGCTGGAGGTACCAGGAGAAGTCCTCACCGCCCAGGCTCTGCTCGGTGCCCTCGACGGAGTCGACGCCCCGGCGGGCGATCATGGCCTCCCTGACGAGTTCGGTGACCACCGGGTCGTTGACGACCGGCGGCACCCCGCGCACGTAGTTGATCTCCGACTTGGCGCGGTGCAGGTTGGCGACCTCGTCGATCGCGGCGACCACGATGTCGGGCGCCTGCCGCCACGCGTCGATGTCCAGGCACCGTACGGTCCCGGAGAGCTCGGCGTGCTGCGGGATCACGTTCGGGGCGTGGCCCGACTCGATCCGGCCCCAGGTGACGGCGAGGCCGGCGCGGGTGTCGACGCGGCGGCCGACGAGGGCGGGCACGTCGGTGACGACGCGGGCGGCGGCGGTGACGAGGTCGGTCGTCAGGTGGGGCCGCGCCGTGTGGCCGCCGGGGCCGTCGAGGGAGATCTCCAGCCGGTCGCAGGCGGAGGTGATGGCGCCCTGCCGCAGACCGATCCGCCCGGCGTCCACCCGGGGGTCGCAGTGCACGGCGATCATCCGCCCGACCCCTTCGAGGACCCCGCAGTCGATGGCGTCGGCGGCGCCGCCGGGCAGGACCTCCTCGGCGGGCTGGAAGACCAGCCGTACGGGCCTGGGGAGCCGTCCCTGCCGGTGCAGGTCGGCGAGGACGAGCCCGGCGCCCAGCACCACGGCGGTGTGCACGTCGTGACCGCAGGCGTGCGCGCGGTCCGGCACGGTGGAGCGGTACGAGCACTCGGTCTTCATGTCCGGGATGGGCAGGCCGTCGATGTCGGCGCGCAGGGCGAGCATGGGACGCCCGCCGTCCCACTCGCCGATGTCACAGACGAGTCCGGTGCCGACGGCGAGCACGCGCGGCTTCAGGCCGGCCTTCTCGAGCCGTTCCTTGATCGCCGCCGTGGTGCGGAACTCCTGGTTGCCGAGCTCGGGGTGCATGTGCAGGTCGCGGCGGAAGGCGACGAGTTCGGCACGGAGCGCCTCGGGCAGCACACCGGGAAGCAGCGCTTCCCCGGCGGAATCGGCCTCGGACTCTAGGGACGTCAATTGCTTCACCCTCTGAAGGGTAGGACGCCCGGACGGTCTGCTGACCCTCGATCAACAAAAGATCAACCCGAAAGGGGAAGAAAATCTGATCGCCGGACGTATATGTACCGTTCGAGATGGGTAAACTCGCCGGTCTTTCCGGCCGAGCGGACGTGCTTGGCACCCATCCTCTTCTCCACGGATACCACGCCTTGCCCGGAAGAGGCCGGTCTGTTCACCTGTCGGACCGGCGAATCGGCCTACGGCCGGGACGCCGGGTCAGTAGGGTGCGGCAGCGTGAGTGCCGAGACGCTGGACCACCTGCGGGCCACCCGAACGTCGTACGACAAGATCGCCGACGTCTACAGCGAACGATACGCCGACGGCCTCGCCGGCAGACCGGTGGACCGCGCACAGGTCGCCGCCTTCGCGGAGTTGGTGCGTGGCAACGGGTCCGCGCCGGTCGCCGATCTCGGCAGCGGCCCCGGCCATGTCACCGCCCGGCTGCGGGCGCTCGGGCTGCCGGTCTTCGGGGTCGACCTCTCGCCCCGGATGGTGGAGCTGGCCCGCCGGGCCCACCCCGGTCTGCGCTTCCATGTGGGATCCCTCACGTCCCTGGACCTGCCGGACGGGACGGTGGGCGGGATCGTCGCCCTGTACTCGATCATCCACGTGCCCGACGAGGAGCTGCCGACGGCGTTCGCCGAGTTCCACCGTGTGCTGGTGCCCGGCGGACACGTGCTGCTCGCCTTCCAGTCCGGACAGGAGGAGGGGCGGCTGCACCTGGCGGAGCGGTTTGGCCAGGAGATCTCGCTGGACTACTACTGGCGTACGCCGGAGACGGTCGCCGGCCACCTCACCGCGGCGGGCCTGCGCCTCCAGGTCCGGATGGTGCGGGAGCCGTACGAGGAGGAGACGCGGCCGCGGGCGTTCCTGCTGGCAAGAAAGCCGGCGTAGGAAAAGTCACACCGCGGTGACCGCCGACAGCCGGGTCACGTCCGGCGCGGAGCCCGTCACACCCGACAGGAAGCCCTGCGCGCGTGGTGAGGCGTTCCGGGTGAGCCATTCGGGGTCGATGTCACAGACCGCGACGCGTACGTCCGTGCCGACGAGGGCGAGCGGGAGGGTGTGGACGACGGTCGAGGGGAAGCTGACGATCGTACGGCCGACCGGGCCGCGGCGGGCGATCAGCTCCAGGGGGAGGTCGGGGCGGACGATCTCCAGGCCGGTCTCCACGGCGAGGCGGTGGAGTTTGTCGGTGGCTTCCCGGCGGTGGGCGAAGTAGCGGGTCGCGCCGTGGGCCTTGGCCAGGGAGCGGACGGCCTCCAGGTAGCGGTCGCCGTCGACGACGCCCGTCTCCACCAGCGAGGTGCCGACCAGGTCGGCGCCCTTGGTGATGCGGGGCGGGCCGAAGCGGGAGCGGGTCCAGGCGAAGGCGTTCGCGGTGACCGTGACGCCCGCCGGGGTCTCCTCCATCGGCATGGAGGAGAAGATCTCCACGGTCCGGTTCCCGCTCGGCGTCAGCCGGCGCCGGGCCACGGACGACACCGGCGCGAAGACCAGGTCACGGGCGCCGGGCCGGCCGCCCTTGCGGTGCCAGCGCACCAGGCGTTCGCCGCCGGCGAGCTGGGCGACGAACTCCATCGTGGCGGTGCCGTCGTCGACGACGACGAGGTCACGGGCCCGGGTGATGGTCAGCAGCAGTTGCACGTACCGCGAGAAGGGGTCGCCGAGGACCACCCGGTCGGCCCGGCGGAGCATCCCGGTGAGGCCGCCTATGGTCTGGAACGGGGCCATGGGACCGCCCCGCGCCTCCTCCCAGCGGACCTGGTGGCCCTCCTCGCGGGCGAGCTCGGACATGCGGCGCAGCTGGCCGCGGGTCATGGGGTCGATCGGGGACAGGACGACGAGGGTGAGCCCCGCGCCGGGCGCCTGCTCGTGCTCGTCGTGCCCGGGGGTCCGCACACGCGTGTGCGCCCACTCCAGCACGTTCAGCAGCTGTACCGGACTCTCCACGAAGGCGAGAGTGCGGGGGCCGGCGGACCCGGCGCGGCGGCTCATCTACGTACGACCGTCCCGTCGTAACTGATTCTGTGGGGGGTGTGGGTGCCGGGGCTCAGACCGAGACCGGCTCGCCCGCCGCCGCCGCGATCTCCGCCTCGGCGACGACACCGCTGACGCGGCGCAGCTTCTTCATCGGGCCGAGCTCGGACTCGTAGACCTTCTTGACGCCGTCGCCCAGCGAGGCCTCGATGGTGCGGATGTCACGGACGAGGCGGGTGAGGCCCTGCGGCTCGACGGAGGCGGCCTGGTCGGAGCCCCACATCGCGCGGTCGAGGGTGATGTGGCGCTCGACGAAGGCGGCGCCGAGGGCGACGGCTGCGAGGGTGGTCTGCAGGCCGGTCTCGTGGCCGGAGTAGCCGATCGGGACGTTCGGGTACTCCTTCTCCAGGGTGTTGATCACCCGGAGGTTGAGCTCCTCGGCCTTCGCCGGGTAGGTCGAGGTGGCGTGGCACAGCAGGATGTTGTCCGAGCCGAGGACCTCGACCGCGTGGCGGATCTGCTTCGGGGTGGACATGCCGGTGGAGAGGATGACGGTGCGGCCGGTGGCGCGCAGCTCGCGCAGCAGTTCGTCGTCGGTCAGGGAGGCGGAGGCCACCTTGTGGGCGGGGACGTCGAACTTCTCCAGGAAGGCGACGGCCTCGTTGTCCCACGGGGAGGCGAACCAGTCGATGTTCTTGGTCTTGCAGTACTCGTCGATCTGGCGGTACTCGTCCTCGCCGAACTCCACGCGGTGGCGGTAGTCGATGTACGTCATCCGGCCCCAGGGCGTGTCGCGCTCGATGTCCCACTGGTCGCGCGGGGTGCAGATCTCGGGGGTGCGCTTCTGGAACTTGACCGCGTCGCAGCCGGCTTCGGCGGCGGCGTCGATGAGCTTGAAGGCGTTCTCCAGCTCGCCGTTGTGGTTGATGCCGATCTCGCCGGTGATGTAGACGGGGTGCCCCGGGCCGGCGGTCTTCGAACCGAACGTGCGCAGACGGGAGTTGGTGCTCATGGCAGGAACGTTCCTTAACTGTTGAGGGAGTCGAGAGAAGGGCCGAGGATCCAGCTGGCGATCTCTCGGATCGCGCCGTCGCCACCGGGGACGGTGGTGACCGCGCGTGCGGCGCCGCGCACCACGTCGTGGGCGCTCGCGACCGCCACGGGCCAGCCCACGAGGGCGAAGCACGGGAGGTCGTTGACGTCGTTGCCGACGTAGAGCACGCGCTCGGGCGCGATGCCCTGCTCCTCGCACCACTGCTTCAGTGCGAGGTCCTTGCGGTCGATGCCGTGCAGGACCGGGATCTTGAGCTTCCGGGCCCGGGCGGCGACGACCGGGTTCTGCTCCGTGGAGAGGATCAACATCTTCAGGCCGCTGTTGTGCAGCGCGGCGATGCCGAGGCCGTCTCCGCGGTGCACGGAGACGAACTCCTTTCCATCGGCGTCGATCAGCACCCGGTCGTCGGTCTGGGTGCCGTCGAAGTCCAGTACGACCGCGTCGATGTCGTCGGCGGCGGGAAGGGCGCCGGGACGGTCCGCGTCGAAGAGGGGGGCCAGCGCGCGGGCGCGGGCCAGGTCGTGCGGGTCGTCGATCTCCAGCACGCGGGCCGGGTCCGTGCGGACCAGTTCGGTGTGGCCGAAGAAGCGGTGCCGGTGCTTGCGGAAGCCCGCCGCGTCCATCGCGTAGGCGGCGCCCGTCTCCAGGAAGTCCTGGGGACGGTCCTGGCGGCGAGGGCGGTAGGACTTGTCGTGGTTGACGCCGTGACCGCCGCTCCCGTCGGCGGAGCCGGCCGCCTGGTCCGCTTCGCGCCAGACGAACCCGTGGAACGGCGCCACGGTCACCGCGGTGTCCGCCCCGTTCTCGACGACGGCGGCGGCGACGCCCTCGACGTCCTCGCGGGTGATGAACGGGCTGGTGCACTGCACGAGCAGGACCACCTCGACGGCGGCGCCGTGCAGGGCCTCGTGGGCCTCCATCGCGTGCAGGACCGCGGCCTCCGAGGTGGCCAGGTCACCGGCGATGGCGGCCGGCCGCAGCACGACCTCCGCACCGGCCTGGCGGGCGGCGGCCGCGATGGCCTGGTCGTCGGTGGAGACGACCACGTCCGTGACCAGCCGGGTCGCACGGCACTCGCGCACCGCTCGCGCCACCAGCGGGACACCGCCGACGGGGGCGAGGTTCTTCGCGGGCACGCCCTTGGAGCCGCCGCGCGCGGGGATCACCGCGAGCACGCGGCGCACCGAGGCGCCTTGGCCCGCTGCCGGGTGGGACATGGGGTCTACTCCTTGAAGAGAGGTCACAGCTCCCCCATCCGCCGGATGACGGGAGCCACCCGCTGCACCCCGTGCCGGTAGGCGCCGCGCGCCGCCCGGCGCACGATCTGCCGGACCGGGCCCGGCTCCTTGTCGGCGGCCGGCGCGCCGGGCAACGGGCTGCCGTCCGGGCCGAGGTGGTGGCGGGCGAGGATGCCGGGCAGGTAGCCGGGCGCGGTCGCGGGGGTGTAGTACGGGGTCAGCGGGGGCAGTTCGGGCGCGGCCAGCAGCTTGGCGATCCGCTCCCGCGCCGCGTCGAAGGCGTGGGCGTACGAGCCGGCCCCGGAGGAATCCGCGGCCGCGACGCCCTGCCGGGCCACCCACTCCTCGTCGGGCGCCGGGCGGTGGCCGGCGTCGAGCTGGTCCCAGGAGGCGAGGCAGCCGGAGCCGACGAAGTGGTGGTTGCCGAGCACTTCGCGGACGCCGAGGTCGGTGAGCACCACGGTGGGGATGCGGCGGTGCAGTGATTCCAGGGCGGCGGTCGAGCTGACGGTGACCAGCAGGTCGGTGCGGTCGAGCACTTCGCCCATGTGGCCGTAGACCAGACGGAAGTTGGGCGGCAGGCCGGTGCGCTGCGCCAGCTTCTGGTACGGCAACTCCTCGAGGTGCGTGGTGTGTTCGCCCGGCTTGGAGCGCAGCTTCAGCACCACCTCGCGGTCGGGATGCGTCCGGGCGTGCCGGACGAGCCGGTCCAGCAGGTACGTACGGTCCTTGCGGCTGTCCGGGACGGAGGGCTGGGCGGCGAAGACCACGGTGTAGGGGTCGTGCTCGCCCGTGTAGGGGGCTCCGCCGAGGAACGGGAGTGCCACCTCGGTCACCGACGAGGCGTCGGCGCCCACGCCCTCGTACACCGCGCGGAAACGCTCGGCGTCCTGGCGGGAGTTGGCGAGGACGAGGTCGGCGCCGTGCCGCAGCAGGAGGCCGTCGGCGAGCTTCTCGTAGACGACACCGACGTAGCCGGTGACGACGACGGGACGCTTCTCCCGGCCCTCCCAGACCCGCCCCAGGCCATGCAGCATCGCCTGGACGCCGCCGCCGACGAGGGCGATGACGACGACGTCGTACTCCTCCTCGGCCATGGCGCGCAGGAACTCGACCGCGGTGACCTCGCGCAGCGAGTCGGCGCGCACCCCCACTTCCTCCAGCTGGCGGGGCGTGGGCGTGGCCCGGCCGCGCAGCAGGAATCCGCTCAGGGCGGGGCCGGCTTGCGCGTCGTCGCGCGATGCGGCTTCCATGGACGGACCCGGCGTGATGCGGTCCGCGGTCAGCGCACCCCATTTCCAGCGGGTGTCCGAGTCCGCGAGGACGGCGATTCGCGGGGTGTTCCTTGTACGTGGTGGCACGAGGAAGACGCTAGGAAGCAATTTCTAGGTGCGGCCCAACCGGGAATCAACGAAAAGTTAACAACAGCCCACCGAGAGCCGAACTGGCCCGTGGAATAGGGAAAAGTAGCGGGGATGCACCATTCCGACACATGGAGTTCACCCCCCGTACGTGCACCGTACGGTTCTGCTGCCGGACCGGCTCCTAGGGTTTTGCAGGTGCCAAAGCTTTCCGTGATCGTGCCGTTCTACAACGTCCAGCAATTCGCCCCGGACACTCTCAGAAGCCTTCGAATGAACGCCCGGCCCGACTTCGAGTTCGTGCTGGTCGACGACAAATCGACGGACGAAACCCCGGCCATTCTCGAACGCGCTGCCGACCAGCTCTCGGATGTCGCCGAGGTGCGTTATATCCGACATGAACGAAACGGCGGGCTCGCCACCGCGCGCAACACCGGCCTGGATGCCGCGCAGGGCGAGTATCTGACGTTCCTGGACGGCGACGACTGGCTGGCCCGCGGTTACCTCACCGAACTGGTGTCGGCGATCGAGGGGTCGGGCTGCGACTTCGTCCGCACCGACCATGTGCAGGCCACCGCCCGCGCCCGGACCGTGCACCGGGCCCCGGTCGGCAGACGCGGCGAGGCGCTGGACCCGCGTGAGGCGATCCTGCCCGCGGACCGGACGACCTCGGTGGACTACGCCTACGCCTGGGCCGGCGCGTACCACCGCCGTCTGCTCGACAAGGGGCTGCTGCACTTCACCGACGGGCTGCGCACGGCCGAGGACCGGCCGTGGATCTGGAAACTGCACCGCGAGGCCGAGTCGTTCGCCGTGGTGAGCCTGCTGGGCGTGTTCTACCGGCGCGGGGTCGCCTCCTCGCTGACCCAGATCGGCGACGCCCGGCAGCTCGACTTCATCCGCGCCTTCGACCAGGTGATCGAGGAGACGGCGGCGGACCCGGACGCCGACCGGCTGCTCCCGAAGGCGGTGCGCACCTACTGCGCGATCATCGCCCACCATCTCTCGGACGAGTCCAAGTGGGAGCCGGCCGTGGCCAAGCAGCTGCGGGCGATGAGCGCGGCGGCGATACAGCGCATGCCGCAGGACGCGCTCGGTGACGTACTCGAGACCATGGACATGCGCCGCTCCTCCGCGCTGCGGCGGCTGCGGCGCCGGGTCACCACAGCGAAGGCGGCCGCCTGATGTCCTCCCGTACCGTGCAGATCTTCTGCGCCTCGACGCTGTACGGCGCCGCCACCCTGGCCGCCGCGGTCGACTCCGACCTGTTCGCCGAGCCGGACCGCCGGGTGCTGCTGGTCTTCAACAACTCGACCAACCCGGAGACCACGCCGGCGCTCGACGAGATGCCGGGCTTCGAGCCGCTGCGCAGCCACTTCGACGACGTCCTGTCCTGGAACGAGGCCATCAGCCCCTTCCACCCGGGTTCCTGGACCCCGCGCCCCGACGACGTCCCGCTGTTCGAGCGCTATCTGCGGCTGCTGTGGGGTCTCGGCGACGACCGCGTGGAGCTGGTCCTGGAGTCCATCCAGGTCACCCCGGCCCTCACGGTGGCCCAGCTGTTCACCGGCGCGCCCGTCGACGTCTACGCGGACGGGCTGATGAGTTACGGCCCCACCCGCAACAAGCTCGACCCGCTGGTCGGCACCCGGGTGCGCCGGCTGCTGCACCTGGACCTGGTGCCGGGGCTCACGCCGATGCTGCTGACCGAGTTCGAGGTGCCGGCGCAGGTGGTGCCGACGTCGGCCTTCCTGAAGGTGATGAACGAACTCGCCGTGTCGGTGCCCGGGTTGCCGGTACTGCCGGACGGTTCGGCACTGCTGCTCGGCCAGTACCTGTCCGCGCTGAACATCCTCTCCCCCGCCGAGGAGGAGGACCTGCACGTACGGATGATGCGGGGCGCGGTCGAGCGCGGGCACCGCACGGTCGTCTTCAAACCGCACCCCACCGCGCCGGCCCGCTACAGCCGTGCCCTGGAGGCGGAGGCCGGAAAGCTGGGCGTGGACCTCACGGTGCTGGACACGCCCGTCCTCGCCGAGGTGCTGTTCGAGAAGGCGCGACCGGCCCTGGTCGTCGGCTGCTTCTCCACGGCCCTGTTCACGGCGTCCGCGTTCTACGACCTTCCCGTCGCCCGCATCGGCACCGAGCCGCTGCTGGACCGGCTGACGCCGTACCAGAACAGCAACCGGGTCCCGGCGGTGCTGGCCGACGCGGTGCTGCCGGACGTGGAGTCGCGCGGCGGCGAGGACCCGGTCCCCACCGGGGACCTGAACGGCCTGGTCACCGCCGTCGGCTTCACCATGCAGCCGCAGATCCACCCGGGCCTGCGCCCGGCCGCGGAGCGCTACCTCGCCAAGCACTTCGGCCCGCGCACCCGCCGGTACTTCAAGCGCAAGCGGCTCACCTCGCTCGGGCTTCCCGGCGGCATTCCGGAGCGGCTGGCGTTCCTGCCGCACAGTGCGACGGCACGCCGGGTGGTGCGGCGGGCACGGGCGCTGAAGAAGGCCGTGAAGCGCTGAGCGAAGCAGGGGTGAACCAGGGGGTACCTGGTGGTGTCCCTCCGGGAAAGGCCAGGTCACACGCCTGCGATCTGGTCTTTCCGGGAGGTGCGGAACCTGTGACAGGCCATGACCGCGGCTCTACCATCGCGTGATGCGTATCCCCCAGCTCGAACAAGCCAATGCCCGCATGCTGGCCCACGCACCATCCGTCCGGCCGGTCTCCACGGGCGACATCATCCGCACCCACCGCAAGAAGTTCCCGTACCGGGGCTTCGCCGAGATCGACTCCCCCTACGGCCCGCCGTTCGTCATGTTCTGCGTGAACGACGACGCGGTCGCCCTCGACACCCTGTGGAACGGGGCGTTCGGCTACGAGCCCGGCAGCCTCGGCACCTGGGCCCGCCTCGCCGCGAACAGCGCGACCATCGCCGACGTCGGCGCGCACGTCGGGTACTTCTCGCTGATCGCGGCGCTCGCCAACCCGAACGCCAAGGTGCACGCCTTCGAGCCGGTGGACCAGGTCCACGCCCGTCTCTCGGTGAACATCCGCTCGAACAACGTCCAGAACGTGCGGCTCTACCAGGCCGGGGTGTCCAGCAGCGCCGGCTGGGCCGACATCAGCGTCCGCTTCTCGGGAAACCTGCTCTCGACCGGTTCGACCCTGGAGCACGCCGCCGCCGACGCCCAGCTGAAGCGCATCCAACTGCTGCCCCTCGACGAGGTCTTCGCCGACACCAGGCTGGACCTCGTCAAGATCGACGTCGAGGGCCACGAGATGGCGGTCCTGCAAGGGGCCCGGCAGGTGCTCAAGCGCGACCGGCCGACCGTGATGCTCGAAGCGCTGCGGGACGCGCCGCTGGACACCCTCCTCGCCGAGTTCGACCCCCTCGGCTACGACTGCCACTGGGTCACCGAACACGACGGGACTCTTCTCCCGTGGTACGCGCCTCGTCCGCCCAGGACACGGAATCTGCTCTTCACTCCGCACGAGTGAGCCGGGTTCAAGCGAAACGGGGAAGACAGCTCCCGGACGCGACGCGTTCGGGGCGGGTTCACTGAACGCGCATAGCTTCCCCAAATGCTGCCAACAGCGTTCACGTTCATCCCGTACGGCGCCGGGGGCCGGCGGAGATGACCCAGCAGGACACCCGGCCGCCCGCCCACGTCCCGGCTCCCGTCGCGCCCGCGGCGGTCGAGCCGGGACCGGCCCGCCGGCCGTTGATCTCGTATGTGCTCCCGGTCTACAACGAGCGGGACGGCATCGCCGCCTTCCACGCCGAGCTGACCGCCGCCCTCGCCGGGCGCCCCGAGCTCGACTTCGAGCTGGTGTACGTCAACGACGGGTCCAGCGACGGGTCGTTCGCGATCCTCACGGGCCTCGCACGCCAGGATCCGCGCGTCCGGGTGGTCGACCTCGCCCGTAACTTCGGGCACCAGATCGCCATCACGGCCGGGCTCGACGTCGCCGGGGGCGACGCGGTGATCGTGATGGACACCGACCTCCAGGACCCGCCCCAGGTCAGCCTGGAACTGGTGGACGCCTGGCGCGAGGGCGCCGACATCGTGCACGCGCGCCGGCGCAGCCGGCAGGACAGCGCGTTCAAGCGGGCCACCGCGCACCTGTACTACCGCGTGCTGCGCGCCTCCACCGACGTGGACATCCCGCTGGACACCGGCGACTTCCGGCTGCTGGACCGCAAGGTCGCCGCCGAACTGCGCCGATACCGTGAGCGCAGTCGCTTCGTCCGCGGCATCGTCGCCTCGATGGGCTACCGGCAGACCGAGGTGGCCTTCGACCGCGACGAACGGTTCGCGGGCGAGACCAAGTACCCGCTGCGCAAGATGGCCCGGCTGGCCGTCGACGGGGTCACCAGCTTCTCCACCGCACCCCTGAAGATGATCACCCGGCTCGGTTTCGTGGTGCTCGCGCTGTCGCTCGTCGGCATCCTCTACGCCCTGGCGATGAAGTTCTTCCGGCCCGACATCACCGTTTCCGGCTGGACGATGCTGATGTGTGTCGTGCTGTTCCTCGGCGGCACCCAGATGCTGTCGCTGGGCGTGATCGGGGCGTACATAGGGCGGATATACAGCGAGACGCAGGGGCGGCCGCTGTACCTGGTGCGCGAGGTGACAGGCGGTCCGGGCGACGATGACTGAGACCACCGCCACGATCGGCGCCGCTCCCGAAAAGCAGCACCGCACCCTGCGCCAGCTTCTGAGCTACACCCTCATCGGCGGCAGCGGTGTCGCCCTCGACTTCGTCGTCTTCCTGCTCCTGCACAACCTCACCGGGATGGACGAGCAGCTCGCCAACGCGCTCAGCACCACCCTCGGCATCGCCAACAACTTCGTGCTCAACGCGCTGTTCACCTTCGAGCGGCGTGACCGGATCGTCCTGCGCTTCCTGCGCTTCTACGCCGTAGGGCTGACCGGCATCGTCCTGACCAACCTGCTCTTCCTCGTCTTCACCGACGGACTGGGGATCGACGCCAACCTGGTCAAGGCGGGTTCGCTGCCGCTGGTCCTGGCGCTCCAGTTCGTGCTCAACAGAAAGTGGAGCTTCGCATGAACCTCGGCATCATCGGCGCGGGTGCCACCGGCCTCACCGCCGCCTGGGACGCCGTACGCGCCGGCCACCGGGTCACCGTCCTGGAGGCGGCCGACGAACTGGGCGGCCTCGCCGCCTCGCTGGAGGTGGGAGGCGTTCCGCTGGAGCGCTTCTACCACCACATCTTCCGCAGCGACAAGGCGATGATCGCCCTGATCGAGGAGCTGGGCCTCGGCGACGCGCTGCGCTTCCACAAGCCGACCACGGGCATCTACCGGGGCGGGAGGCTCATCGACTTCACCACCCCGATCGACATGCTGCGCTTCCCGGAGTTCTCCCCCGTCGACGCGGTGCGGTTCGCCGGATCGTCGGCGGCGCTGAAGGCGATCCGCAACGGCGAGCGGTTCAGCGACCTGACCGCGCTCGCCTGGTTGCGCCGCTGGGCGGGCAGGAAGGCGACCGGCGCGATCTGGGAGCCGCTGCTGCGGGGCAAGTTCGGCGACCGGGCCGAGCAGGTGTCGATGGCCTGGCTGTGGGCCCGTATCCACTGCCGGACGTTCGAGCTCGGCTATGTGGACGGCGGGTTCGAGCGGGTGTACGCGGCGCTGCGGGACGGTGTCGAGGAGCGCGGCGGCAAGGTGGAGTTCGGCAAGGCGGTCGAGTCGATCCGGCAGGACGGCGACGAGGCGGTGGTTCGGTGCGCGGACGGTTCGACGTACGCGTTCGACCGGCTGCTCGTCACCACTCCGCAGCCCGCCTTCGCCAAGGCGGCCGGGCTGCCGTCCGAGGACACGGTGTGGAGGAACCAGTACCTGGGCGCGACCTGCTTCGTGCTGGAACTGGACCGCAGCGTGATCCCGTACTACTGGCTCAACATCAACGAGCCGGACTTCCCGTTCCTCGCCGTGGTCGAGCACACGAAGATGATCGACCCGTCGGTGTACGGCGGCCGGCACGTCCTCTACGTCGGCAACTACGTGGAGCGCGAGGACTGGCGGTTCACCACCGAACCGGCCGAGCTGCTGCGGAAGTTCCTGCCGTATCTGCGGCGGGTCAATCCGGACTTCGACGAGTCCTGGATCAAGGACTGGCACTTCTCGAAGGCCGGGTTCGCGCAGCCCGTCGTGACGCCCGAGTACCGGGCGCTGATCCCGCCCCACGAGACGCCGATGAGCCGGGTCACGCTGGTGACGATGGCGCAGATCTACCCGCAGGACCGGGGGCAGAGCTACTCGGTGGCGCTGGCCAGGAAGGTCACCGCGGCACTCGGGCTGCGGTGACCCTCGGCCCTACTTGCGCCGGCACAGCACCGTCATCGTGCCGGCGCTCGACGGCGGGCAGTCGTAGGCGGCGGTGATACGCCGCCACAGTGCCGGGTCGACCTTGGCGGGCCGGAACCAGGCCCGGTCGAGGATCGCGTACGGGGCGGTGCCGTGGTCGATGCAGTCGGCGTTCTCACGGTAGGACTTCAGCTCGGTGACGTCCGCGAGGTAGCGGGTGCGCTGGAGGAACGTGGCGATCGGGTAGCGGCAGCGGGCCGGGTGGTCGACGTAGTACGTGGTGTCGCCGAAGGCGAGGTACAGCACGGGTGCACCGGCCGGCATCCGCGCCCGCAGCCGGTCGGCCTCCGCCTCGCTGTTCCGCATCCCGGCCAGGTACTCGGTGCCGGTCATCCTGACCTTGCCGTACTGGACGAGGTGCGGGGAGCCGGGCCAGATGCTCGCGGCCAGGCACACCACACCGGCCAGGGCGACCGGCCACAGCAGCCGCGCCGGATGCCCTGCCGTGGCCGGCGCGCGCAGGACGTCCACCACGGCGGCGAGCAGGGCCACCAGCCCGAACACCCATGCCACATACGTACGCTGCCAGTCCACCGGCGCCTGCGCGTACAGCACGGGCAGCGCGCCGTACAGCAGTGACACGGCCCCGAAGCACCACGGCGGCGAGCGCCGGGCGCCGCCCACGGCGAGGCCCCACAGCATGGCGGCGAGGACGGGCATCTGGGCGCCGTGGTAGAGGAACCAGTTGCCCTGCACGACCACGACCGCCTGGGCGCCGAAGCCGATGGTCAGGGCGACCAGGAGCAGTTCGAGCCGTCGGCCGCGCCCCTGGACCCGGGACAGGACCAGCAGCAGCGCGCCCGGTAGCAGGAGCAGGACCGGGCTCTGCACGGCCCGGTCGGCCAGGAACTCCACGGAGCGGTCGAGGATGAAGGACGGGTGGATGCCGGTGCGGCTCAGCGCCGACTGGTTGATCTGCGGCATGTCCTCGGTCCACTGCCACTCGTGCGACCCGCCGAGCAGACTCAGCCCGAACAGGGCCACCGCGGCGGGCACCCCGACGAGGGCGAGCCGTACGGCCCGGCCCCGGTCGGCGGCGTACACGAGCAGGACGCCGATGGCGGCCGTGGCGGCGGTGGAGTACTTCATCATGACCGCGAGCCCGAAGGGCAGCGCGGCGAGCAGGGCCGCCGGCCAGGGCCGGGACGGGCCGAGCGCGGCGGCGACGGCGAACACCGTCAGGACCACGGCCGCCCACTCCGGCTGGAGGAAGTCGTTGCGGGGTGCCAGGGCCAGGGCGAGCCCGGTGGCGCCCGCGGTGAGGGCCGCCTCACGGCCGGTGAGCCGTCGCCGGAGCACGACGTACAGCGTGTGGGCGGCCGCGGCGGCGAGCAGGACGCCCACCGCTCCCATCAGGGCCTCGCGGACCGTCGTCCCGCCGAAGGTGAGCCGGTCGAGGCCGGCGATGAACCACCGGTAGAAGTACGGCCGGTGGGTGAAGATCTCCGACGGTGAGTAGCCTGCCGCGCGGCCGGTGCGCAGCGCGCCGAGGACGTAGTGCAGGTCGCCGGTGAGGCGCCGGGTGAGCACGGTGTACACCACGACGGCCGCGGCGGGCAGGGCGACCAGCGGCCACCAGTACGGTGACCGGCGGCCGCCCCGGCGCGGCTGTGCCGCCGGGGCGGCCTCGTCGGCCAGGACGGTCGCCATCCGTCAGCCACCCAGGAGGACGCGCAGGTCGGCCGCGTTCGCCTCGGTGACCTTCCACAGCTCCTGCTGCCGGCCGTGCACGTCGGCGACGGTCTTGGCGTGGTCCGCGAGGAGGTCCTTCGCGCGCTCCACCAGACGGGCGGCGAGGTGCCGGTCGTGCACGGAGACGCCCCACTCGGGGCGCTCGATGTCGCGCAGGAAGTACGCCATCTTCGGGTGCGAGATCAGGCTGATGATGGGCGTGCCGACGCCGAACGGGATCATGCCGGCGTGGCCGCGCATGCCGATCACCAGCTTGGTGCGGGCGTACAGCTCGCGGATCTCGTCGTTGTCGAAGTCGTACATCGGGATGACGGGCATCGAGATGCCGTGCTCGCGCCGCAGGTCGAAGGCGATCTTCTCGTCGTCGAGCGAGTGCGCCACGCACTTCACCTCGGCGAGCTCGCCGAGGTCGCGTACCGCCTGGGCCATCTGGGCCAGGAAGTAGTCGTAGTCGTGGCCGAAGCGCAGGCCCGCGCGGTCGTAGGCGGCGTTGACCAGGATGGTGTCGTCGCGCGTCAGCGGGTCATGCCAGCCGTCGACGAGCTGGCGCATCACCGTGGTGGGACACGGCTGGAAGCGCACCCTGTCGTGCAGGTGCGCCGGGATCATGGCCCGCACCTTCTCGATCGAACCGTGGTTGCGCAGCCCGAAGAAGGAGGACTTCTCGACCAGCAGACGCAGCGACTCCCGGAACCGGCCCGCCCGGTACGACTGGCCGTCGAAGGCGTTGAAGCCCACGGCGAAGACCGCGATCGGCACGTCGATACGATTCAGCAGTTCGTCCGGGACGTTCCACTGCCAGGCGCTGTTGCCGTTGGGCATGGTGTCCGGGATGAACAGGCCGCCGCCGCCGATGACCAGGCCGCGCCGGGCGTTCACGCGTTCCAGGGCCGCCTCGTCGAACAGGCGGTGGGCGTGTACGGAGTGCCAGCGGCGGGAGCCGGTGTCGGGGTCGAAGGCGAGGCGGACGGTCTCCGGGAGGAGTTTGTCGCCCGCGTTGCCCTGCCGGTCCATGTAGAAGGCGACGTGCGCGAGCTGTTCCTCGGCGGCGCCCTGCTCCTGGGCGGGCAGGCCGGAGGCGCGCTGCGCCCACAGCCGGCTGGAGCGGTGGGTGATGTCGACGGACAGGCCGGCGGTGGCGTACTTGTGGGCCGCGGTGTTGTCGCCGTGCACCCAGGCCATCTGGGCGAGGCGGGCGTAGGCGGTGGCGGCCCGGTTGGGGGCGGCGGTGGCGAGCAGCAGCTGGGCCTTGGCCTCGTCGTGGCGCGAGACGCTCATCAGGGCGTGGCCGAGCACCTCGTGCGGCCAGGCCGCGTCCAGCGGGATCTTCACACTGCTGAGGATGTCGACGGCGTCCTGGTAGTCGCCGGTCGAGATGTGCGCGGCGGCGACCTTGCGGGCGGCCTCGACGTCACCGGTGCGCCTCACGTGCGGGGTGCCGAAGTGGACGAGCAGGTCGTGGTGGAGGCCGCCCGACTTCGAGAGGTACGCGGCGTGGAAGTCGGCGTCGTCCAGCTCGAACTCGCGCCAGCGGTCCTCGGCCTGGCTGTAGCCGGCCTCGCCGCCCTGCCAGGGCTTGTGGCGGCCGGTGAAGTGCAGGATCGCGGTGTCCTCGGGGACCGGGAGGTCGCCGGACAGGCGCCGCTTGACGAAGTTGTAGCGCGCGTCGAGGCGGATGAAGTCGCCGTCGAGGACCGCGTTCAGGATGCCCTGGTCGTGCTTGTCGAGCTCGTAGTCGCCGCTGCGGCCACAACGGTCCAGCTTGGCGCAGAACTCGTCGCTCAGGTACTCGCGCTGGATGACCAGCAGACCGGAGTTGAGCTTGTGCTGCCCGTAGAAGAACTGCGACACGGCCGCGAGCCCCTCACGCAGCCGCAGCAGTTCGCCGAGATCACCGAGGACGACCATGTCGGTGTCGAGGGTGATGACGGTGTCGTACTCGCGCAGCCGGAAGACGTCGAGGATGAAGTACGCCTTGCGGACCAGGTAGTTGTCCTGGTCGCCCTTCTTGTACGCGTCGTAGTGCTCGGCGTTCACCCGGCGCAGCACGATCCGCGGGTGCAGGTCACGGATCTTGGCGATCGAACCGGGGCGCAGGTCGTCGTAGAGAACGACGAAGTCCTCGCACACGCCGGGGTTGGACAGGGCCAGGCTGCGCAGCAGGACGAGGAAGCCGGGCAGGTAGTTCTCGTCGACGTAGCTGGCGAAGGCGATGCGGCGCTTGCCGGTGAGGGCGTGCGCGTCGGTCGCCGGGGCCTGGGGGGCGGCGGCCGGGGCCGGGGAGGTCGTGGTCATCGCAGGGATATCCTCAGGTCGGTCACGCTCTGGGCCCGCTGCATGACCCATGCCTTCTCGCTGGTGTATTCGTGCACGGACGTGATGGGCAGCTTCATCGCTTCCTGGACGCGGTAGGCGCCACTCTCGTAGAAGTCGAAGCCGATCAGGTCGAGGGTCGGGCTGACGTCGAGGAAGTCCAGCAGGAACAGCATGTTGAAGCCGGTGGTCGGGATGCCGGACCAGACGTCGGTGCCGAGCTTGCCGATGTTGCGTACGGGCCAGCGCAGGGACTCGTCCCCGAGGTGGGTCTGCGCGCCGGGGACCAGGCGGTTGCGCAGTGAGTGCTTCCAGTCGCCCGAGACACCGCCGAAGACGAGCCGGGTGTCGACCGGCTTGTCCCAGTTGAAGCCGTGCTTGTGGATCGTGGCGTGGATGTCGGTACGGCTGCCGGTGTGCTTCGGCTCGATCCTGTACGAGTTGAAGCGCACCACGAGGTCGTACGCGTCGATCTCCGCGCCCAGCGAACTGGCGCCGGCCCGGCCGGAGTTGGCGATCATGCAGACCGACTTGCCGGCGATCCGGTTGCGGAACTCGCCGAGGCTGATCCACTGCACCCCGCCGACGGTGGGGTCGTCGACCGGGCCGCGCATCCGGGTGCGGCGCTGCTCGGCGTAGAGGGCGATCGCCTCGGTGAGCGCGGGCAGGTCCCCGCTCGCGGTGGCCTCGGCGGTGCGCAGGTCGAGGTACTGGCTGAGGAGTTCCTGCCGGTCGGTGGCCGGGGCGTCCTCGGCGGCGAGGCACAGGAGCGCTCCCACGAGCCGGGGTTCGGCGGCCTGCCAGTCACCGACGGCGTGCGCGGCAAGGCCTTCGGCCCATGTGTCGGTGGCGGGGCCGCGGGCGTACTGCTCGGCGCGCGGGCACTGCCTCCGGAGCAGGCTCAGCAGCTCCCGCGCCTTCTCCGCCGCCGCGCGCATACCGGTGATCCGGGCGCGGACGCCGAAGCCGTCGTCGTCGGTGAGGGCGAGATACCGCTCGTACGCCTCCACTGCCTCCTTGTCCTCACCGAGGGCCTCCAGGAGGCGGGCGCGCAGGCGCCAGCCGGCCCGGGAGTTCTTGCGCTGGGCGAGGACGGTGTCGCTGATGACGAGCGCGAGGTTCAACTCGTCGTCGTAGCCGCACTCCAGGGCCTTGTTGGCGACGGCGAGCAGGGCGTCGAGGAGTTCGTTGCCGAGGCCGGCGGAGGGGGCCGCGGCGCCCTTGACCGCCCGCTTGAGCAGGGCGGTGGCGCCGGCCGGGGCGGGTGCGGGGGCGACGGCCGCGGTGGTGCCCCACACGACCAGCAACTTCCGCAGCTGCTCGGCGAGTTCGACGCGGCGGCGGTCGATGCTGCCGACGAGTTTGCCGCTGTGCGCCGCGCAGGCGCGCAAGCAGTCGTCCAGCCCCCCTCCGCGCACACGTGCCCGTCTGTTCTGGACCCTCGTCATGGCACTCCTGATTTTGCCGCAGCTGTGTTGCGCGATTGCTCTTTATTAGCACGTGGGGGGAGGTCGAGAGAAAGTTAGGAAACGAAGGAAAATTCCAGATGAATTCGCAGAGACCACCTGGACAACCGTCTCCCCGCAGCCCGGGACCTCCCTGTGATTCGGACTAATGTGCCGCGAGTACCGCAGGAGTGCCGCGCGTCGACCAAGGGGAATTTCGTGACCAGCATGACCGTCCGGCCGGTGCCCGACGCGCCCGCACCTCCTCGGCCGGACCGGCCGGCCCGCCGCGAATCCCGGCTGCGCGCTCTCGACGGACTGCGGCTGATCGCGGCGCTGATGGTGGCGGCCTATCACTACGGCGGCCGGGGCGGCGAGATCACCCGGGCCTGGGGAAGTTCACCGAAAGAGCAGTTCCCCACCCTGCACGGCTATTTCGCTTACGGCTGCCTCGGCGTCCAGGTCTTTTTCGTGATCAGCGGATTCGTGATCTGCATGAGCGGCTGGGGCCGTCCCCTGAAGTCGTTCTTCGCGTCCCGCGCCGCACGGCTGCTGCCCGCCTACTGGGCGGCGGTCCTGATCGTGTCGGCCGTGTTCGCGCTGCCGATGGTCGCCTACGAGGCGCTGTCACCGAGCGACACCCTGGTCAACCTGACCATGCTGCAACAGCCGTTGGGCGTCGACCGGGTGCTGGGCGTGTGCTGGACGCTGTGGGCGGAGGTCCGCTTCTACGCGCTGTTCGCGCTGTGTGTCGTCCTGCCCGGGGCTTCGCGGCGGCGCGTGATCCTGTTCTGCGCGGGCTGGACGCTGGCGGCGGCGCTCGCGCAGGCCGCCCGCCAACCGCTGCTCGACGTCGTGCTGATGCCGGAGTACGCCCCCTTCTTCATCGGCGGAGTCGGCCTCTACCTCGTCCACCGCGACCGGCGGGACGTCTACGGCTGGGGCATCGTGGCGGTGAGCTTCCTGATCGGGCAGCACTACGCGGTACGCAGCCTGTGGAACGCGTCCGACCCGAACGCCTTCGCCCACCGCTCCTCACTCGGCATCGTCCTCGTCGTCGCCGTCGGGTTCCTGGCGGTCGCGGCGATCGCGCTCGGCTGGCTGAACTGGGCCGACTGGCGCTGGCTGACGGTGGCCGGGGCGCTGACGTACCCGTTCTACCTGGTCCACGAGCACCTCGGCTGGGTGGTGATCCATGCCCTGCACATCAGCCTCGGCCTGCCGTCGGCGGAGACCTTCCTGCTGACCGTCGCCTCGATGCTGCTGCTGGCCTGGCTGCTGAACCGGTACGTGGAGAAGCCGTTGACGCCCAGACTGCGGGCGGCGCTGGCCCGGGTGCGCTGAACTCCGCTTCGTACGCGCGGTGGCGTACCGCGGCACGGGGCCCCACCGCCTCACGAACTCGCCAAGGACAGCTTCACCGCGAACCCCAGGAACAACGCCCCCGCCGCCGAAGTGGCCCCCGCCGACAGCCGCCTGCGACGCCGGAACGCCGCCGCCAGTTTCGTACCGCTGAATATCAGCGCGCTGAGATACAGGAAGCTGGCCAGCTGGGCGAACGTGCCGAGGACCACGAAGGAGAGCGCCGGGTAGGCGTATCCCGGGTCGACGAACTGCACGAAGAAGGCGACGAAGAACAGGATCGCCTTCGGGTTGAACAGGCTGATGACCAGCGCCCGCCGATACGGCCGCTCGTCGGCGGCTGAGGCGGAGGCGGAGGCGGAGGTCTCCTCGACGCCGGCCCGCTCCCGTCGGTCCCGCCACATCCCCCACGCGGCCCGCAGCATCCCGATCGCCAGCCAGGTCAGGTACCCGGCCCCGGCGTACTTCACGATCCCGAACAGCACGGCGTTCGCCTGGAGCAGCGAGGCGACCCCGGCGGCCGACAGGGTCATCAGCACGGCGTCCCCGCACCAGACCCCGGCCGCGGCCGTGTACCCGGCCCGCACCCCGCGCCGGGCGGCGACGGACAGGACGTACAGGGAGTTGGGACCCGGCAGCAGGACGATCAGGACGAGTCCTGCCAGATAGGTGGAGAGATCGATGACTCCGAACATGAAAAGGAGTGTCGCACGCGGGTACGACACTCCCTCAGTCCATGGTGAAACCGCTGTTCAGAAGGCGTCCGACGGCACGTAGGTCCCCCAGATCTCCCGCAGCGCGTTGCACACCTCGCCGACCGTCGCCCGGGCCCGCAGCGCGTCCTTCATCGGGTAGAGGACGTTGTCCTCGCCCTCGGCCGCCTTCTTCAGGGCAGCAAGGGCCGAGTCCACCGCCGCCTGGTCCCGCTCGGCCCGCAGCTTCGCCAGCCGCTCGGCCTGCTGGGCCTCGATGGCGGGGTCGACGCGCAGGGGCTCGTACGGCTCCTCGATGTCGAGCTGGTAGCGGTTGACGCCGACGACGACCCGCTCGCCGGAGTCGGTCTCCTGGGCGATGCGGTAGGCGCTGCGCTCGATCTCGCCCTTCTGGAAGCCGTGTTCGATGGCCGAGACCGCGCCGCCGAGCTCCTCGACCTTGGCCATCAGCTCGATGGCCACCGCCTCCACCTCGTCGGTCATCTTCTCCACGACGTACGACCCGGCGAAGGGGTCGACCGTCGCCGTGACGTCGGTCTCGTAGGCGAGGACCTGCTGGGTGCGCAGCGCCAGCCGCGCGCTCTTGTCGGTCGGCAGCGCGATGGCCTCGTCGAAGGAGTTGGTGTGCAGCGACTGCGTGCCGCCCAGCACCGCGGCCAGGCCCTGGACGGCGACGCGGACCAGGTTCACCTCGGGCTGCTGGGCCGTCAGCTGGACACCGGCCGTCTGGGTGTGGAAGCGCAGCATCAGCGACTTGGGGTTCTTCGCGCCGAACTCCTCCCGCATCACCTTCGCCCAGATCCGCCGCGCGGCACGGAACTTGGCGACCTCCTCCAGGATGGTCGTACGGGCCACGAAGAAGAAGGACAGGCGGGGCGCGAAGTCGTCGACGTCCATGCCCGCCGCGACCGCCGTGCGCACGTACTCGATGCCGTCCGCGAGGGTGAAGGCGATCTCCTGCGCGGGCGTGGCGCCCGCCTCGGCCATGTGGTAGCCGGAGATCGAGATGGTGTTCCACTTCGGGATCTCGGCCTGGCAGTACTTGAAGATGTCCGCGATCAGGCGCAGGGACGGCTTCGGCGGGAAGATGTACGTCCCGCGGGCGATGTACTCCTTCAGCACGTCGTTCTGGATCGTGCCCGTGAGCTGGGAGGCGGTGACGCCCTGCTCCTCGCCCACCAGCTGGTACATGAGCAGCAGCAGGGCCGCGGGGGCGTTGATCGTCATCGACGTCGACACCTTGTCCAGCGGGATCCCGCCGAACAGCAGCCGCATGTCCTCGACCGAGTCGATCGCCACGCCCACCTTGCCGACCTCGCCGCTCGCGATCGGCGCGTCGGAGTCGTGGCCCATCTGGGTGGGCAGGTCGAAGGCGACCGACAGACCCATGGTGCCGTTGGCGATCAGCTGCTTGTAGCGGGCGTTGGACTCGGCGGCCGTACCGAAACCGGCGTACTGGCGCATCGTCCACGGGCGGCCGGTGTACATCGACGGGTAGACACCGCGGGTGAAGGGGTACGACCCCGGCTCCCCCAGCTTCTCGGCCGGGTCCCAGCCCGCCAGGGCCTCCGGCCCGTACACCGGCTCGATGGGCAGTCCCGATTCCGACTCGCGCGCCATGGTGTGTTGCCTCCCGCTGAGGTTACTCGCCGGTTACCAGCTGGTACGGTCCGACCCTTCGACGGACTGTAGCGGCGGGCGTGCACCCCGTGGAGGGAAGCACGCTGGGACCTTGCTCACAGCCCTTTCGAGGTCCCGGTCACAACAATGCCGCGCCGTTCGCAACCAGTCATCCGGGGGCAGACATCTCAGGTGGCATCGGTGCACATCCGTGAGACGACGGGGGTCGGAATGCGTACTGAGGGCATGGGGAGACGGATCGCCGCGCTGCTGGCCGTGGCCGCGCTGAGCGGTTGCACGGTGCAGGCCGCCGACGGGGAGGGCGAGCAGCGCTCGCCGGTGCGTGTCGAGCTCCCCGGCAAGAGCCCCTCGTCCGCCCCCGCGGACGACAAGCCGAGCTCGACGCCCACGCCGAAGAAGAGCGAGCCGGCCCCCGTGGTCCTGTGGTCCAGGGGCGACTCCGGCCGGGACGTGCGTGAGCTCCAGGCCCGGCTGCGGCAGGTGGCCTGGCTCTTCGACGGGCCGACGGGGTCCTACGACGATCTGACCGAACAGGCGGTCACGGGCTTCCAGGGCAAGCGCGGGCTGCCGAAGACCGGCGAGACCGACACGGTCACCTGGCAGCGGCTGCTGAAGATGACGCGCGAGCCGGGCCGGTGGGACCTGTACCTGATGGGCGGCCAGCCGGCCGACACCCCGGATCCGCGCTGCCTGACCGGGCGGGTGCTGTGCATCAGCAAGACGAGCCGGACCCTGCGCTGGATGATCGACGGGCGGACGGTCAGCACGGTCTCGGTTCGCTTCGGCTCGCAGTACACGCCCACCCGCGAAGGCGTCTTCAGCGTCTACTGGAAGTCCCGCCACCACGTGTCGACGCTGTACGACTCCCCGATGCCGTACGCGATGTTCTTCAGCGGCGGCCAGGCGGTGCACTACTCGTCCGACTTCGCGGCCCGCGGATACGCGGGTGCCTCGCACGGCTGCGTCAACGTACGGGACGAACCGGCCATCGCGGATCTGTTCGCGCAGGTGAGGAACGGCGACAAGGTCGTCGTCCACTGGTGACGCGCGGGGAGAGAGATACGTGCGGGGCGCGGGCGGGACCGGGGGAACGTGTCCCGCCCGCGCCAAGGTGCACGAGCCGTGAGTACGGGGGGAACCCCGGCTCTGTGCTACGGCCGATGACCAGTCGGCACACTCATTACTGCGCTGTGGCGGCCGAAAACGTCACACTCACCGCGGAAGAATTTCGACGGAGTCCGCGCGGCCGGCGAAACCCCAGGTCAGCAGGGGATGGCAGGCAGGCACCAGGCAGTTCGTACCGGTCGGTTCGTCCCGGTTGGCTCGTCCCGGTCAGAGCGCGGTGTACGTCGGACTCGGGCCGGGCGCCGGCCCGTACGAGGCCGGCGCCCGCTGCGCTGCGAGGGGCGCGGTGGACGCGGATGCCGACGGCGTGCCGAAGCCGCCGTTCGCGTCGTGGTGGTTGCCGCCGGAGGAGGCGTCGCCGGAACCGTTCCGGCTGCCGGTGTCGCCCTCGCCCTTGCCGCCCCGGTCGTCCTTGACTTCGTTGTCTTCCCGGCCGTTCCGGCCGTCCTCGCCGTGCTGGTCGTCCGTGGCGCCCTTGCCGCCGTTGCCGGCGTCCTCGTCCGAGGAGCCGGCGGTCAGCACGCCCTTGCAGTACTTCCACACCCGGGCGGAGCCGCCGGCCTCGCCCTCCAGGGTGCGCCTGCGGTCGGCGCTGAGCTCCTTGCCGTCGCGCACGGCACGGCACGCCGAAGCGGCCCCGCTCCACGAGTCGCCGGAGCCGCCCTTCCGGCCGTCGGCGCCGGTTCCGTCGTCCGGCGTGGCCGAGCCGCCGCGCGCGGTGTCACGCGGGGAGCCCTGACCGGTGTCGCCGGTGGCGCCGTCCGGGGCGGGCTCGCTCCCGCGCGCGCTCGGCGAGGGCGTCGCCCTCGGGTGGTCCGGTGTCACCGCGGCCGAGACGGAGGCGGCGGGTTCCGGTTCCGACTCGCCGAACGGCAGCGCTCCGGTTCCGGCCGCGAAGGCGACTCCGCCGATCATGCCGACGGCCAGCGCGGCGGCCATCCCGAAGTGCACCGGGCGGGCTCGTCGGCGGGGCGGCGCGTCCGGTCCCGGCCCGCCGATGCGGACGAGCCCGGCGTCGGAGCCACGGCCGCGGGAGCGCCGGCCCCGTGAGGCCCGCCCCTCGGCCCCGCCTCCGGCCGTTTCACCGGCCCGCTCACCGGCCCGGTCGTCCGCGCGGTCCGTGCGCGCCTCGCGGAAGGCCGCCAACGCGGCGGCCTCACCAGGCAGTTCGGTATCGGCGGGCGCGTCCGCACAGAGCGCGCCGAGGGTCTTGGCGAGCCGTTCGGCCTGGTCGCGGTCGGCCACGTCGACGGCGTCGAGGGACTCTCCGCGCAGCAGAAGCTCCGCCGTTTCGTGGTCCAGCCACCGGTCGGGGGTCCGGGCCTCGGCGGAGCCGCTGGAGGAATCCGCGTCCTCCGGGAAGACACAGCGCTCGTCGGCCATCACATGTCCTTCTGCGTCCGCGTACGCGTATCCGTCACACTCGCGGACGTCACCGCGCGTCCGTGCGGTTCTCGCTGGGGCGGCAGGGCGTCGAGCGCGCCCGAGGATTCCGGATCGCCGTCGAGGAGTTCGGCGAGCCGTTTCAGACCGCGGTGCGCGGCCGTCCGGACGGCTCCCGGCCGCTTGCCGAG
This sequence comes from Streptomyces sp. NPDC033131, assembly GCF_055578365.1. Taxonomy (NCBI): domain Bacteria; kingdom Bacillati; phylum Actinomycetota; class Actinomycetes; order Kitasatosporales; family Streptomycetaceae; genus Streptomyces; species Streptomyces sp. NPDC033131. The sequence goes on along the minus strand of NZ_JBVIPA010000001.1, from coordinate 202,900 downwards.
CGTCTCGGCGGCGGTCTTGGCGTCCAGGCCCACGACCACCCGCAGGACGACCGCCTCGGCCTGGTCCTGCGGGAGCCGGGCGATGAGGGAGAGGGTGCTGTCGGTGGCCAGGGCCTCCATGGCCTCGCCCGCGGTGTCGGATTCGGCGGGCCTGCCGGTCAGCTCGGTCTCGTCGCCGCCGACGGCGGGGCGGCGGCCGCGCATGCGGATGTGGTCCAGCGCGCGGTTTCTCGCTATCCGGGCGGCCCAGCCGCGGAAACGGTCCGCGTCGCCGCTGAACCGCTCCAGGTCTCGGGCTATCTGCAGCCATGCCTCGGACGCCACGTCCTCGGCGTCGGGATCGCCGACCAGCGTCCGCACGTACCCGAGCAGGCGCGGGTGCACCGTGCGATACACAGTCCGGAACGCGGTCTCGTTCCCGTCCTGTGCAGCAAGCACGGCGGCCGTCAGCTCCGCGTCGTCCCCCAGCACAGTGTTCCTCAGTCGATGGTCGCGGCTTCGAGCCGCCGATGGTTGCGATGATCATGCAACTCCGCGCCCGGCGCGAAAGGCACGTTACGACCTGAAACCACTGCTCGTCCATGTCCGTACAAAATGCAACCACCCTCCGATGCCGTGAGGGACCCGGCGGGGTGTGACAGAAAACGCACGACCGGCGCTGTAGGAAATACGGGCCGCCGCGCGGCCCGTGCCGCGCGACGGCCGGGGCCTCTCCTGTGGGGGGTGGCGGCCCCGGCCGTTGCCGCGGCGGCCAGGGCCTGTCCGGCGGATCATGCCGCAGACGCGAGGCCCGGCACGCCGATCTGCGTCGATGAGGCGCCGCGCATGTCCTGTGACCTGATCCGCCGGACAGGCCCTAGTTCTTCTTCCCCTGGGCCTCGTCGGCCTTTTCCTGACTTCTGCCGGGATCTTCATCCGGCCTGCCGCGCTCGTCGGGCTTCGCGGTCCTGCCCGGCCCGACCGTCTTGCCCGGCTTGCTCTCGTCCTTCGCCCGCGCCAACTGCTCGGCGCAGTAGGCACGTACGTTCGCCTCCCCGCCCGCGGCCGTGACCAGCCGCTGCCAGGCCGCCGAGTCGAGTGCCGCGCCCCGGCCCGCGACGCGCTCGTACGCACGGCAGTGGGCCTCGGTGTCCGCCGCGGTGTCCGGGCGGTCCTCCGGGCCGGAACCCGGTGCGGCGGACGGACCGCCCGGCCGGGCCCCGGTGCTCGCGGTGGCGGGGGCACGACCGCGGTCGTCATCGGAGCCGCCCGAGGAGGAACCGGCCGTGCCGATCGCGGCGACCGCGACACCGCCCAGCGCGAGGCTGGCGAGGAACACCGACAGCGTGGTCCTCAGCGAACGCGCCGCACTCCGCTGCTCCCGGGGCCGCCAGTCGTCCCGGCGCCGGGTACGCGCCCGGTGCACACCCGCGTCCCGGGCCGCCCGGAAGGCGATCACGGCCCGCTGCTCGGCGTCGGCGTCGACCGCGCCCGCACGCATGGTGGTGGCGAGCAGGGTCTCCAGCGCGGCGGTGTCTGCCGTAGGGCCGTCCGGAACCCGATCGCCAGGGCGTACGCGTCGGCGGTCGGGGACCCCGCTGCCGTTCTGCCGCTCACCCATACCGTGTCCGTTCCCGTCCGGTCCGCCCGGACCGTCCCACCGGTTCGGGCCGTCCGGCGCCTTGTTGTCACCGTCGCCCGTCATGTCGACTCCCCCAGCGTCCGGGGCCCGTCATCCGTCACACCTTCGCCCGCGTCCTCGCCGCCCAGCTGGCGGGCCAGCCGCTTCAGCCCCCGGTAGGCGGCGGTGCGCACCGCGCCGGGGCGTTTGCCGAGGACGCGGGCGGCCGCGGGGCCGTCGAGTCCGACGACGACCCGCAGCAGTACGGCCTCGGCCTGGTCGCGCGGCAGCCCTCGGACCAGTTCCAGGGCGTACTCCGTGGAGATGGACTCCAGCGCCTGGTCGTGGGTGCTGTGCGGACCGGGCAGATCCAGTACGTCCTGCTCGAGCGCCGACGGCCGGGGCCGTACCTTCTGGCGGCGCAGATGGTCCAGTGCCCGGTGCCGGGCGATGGTCGCGCTCCAGCCGCGGAACCCGGCCCCGTCGCCCTTGAACCGGCCGAGGTCCCTAGAGATCTCCAGCCAGGCGTCGGACGCCACGTCCTCGGCGTCGTCGCCGACGAGACCGCGCACATACCCGAGCAGGCCGGGCTGGACCAGCCGGTAGGCGACCGCGAAGGCGGCCTCGTCACCCTGCTGGGCCCGCGCGACGGCCGCGCCCAGTTCCCCGTCGTATGCCTGCACCCGGCGGGGTTCCCCTCCTTGGCCCAAGAACCGTCCTCGTCCGTACCCGGTCGGCGGCGGATCCGTATGGAGCCGGTCCGGCCGCCCTTGTACCTGCCCCCCACGGTGATCAGCGCCGGGCCGCACCGAAGTGTCACAGCCGCCCCCGCGCCCCACGGCCCTCAGCGGCCCAGGTGGTGCGGGCATGTCACGCCACGACCCGCCGTGGCCGGCCGTGCAGCGTGAGGTAGAAGGTCCGCAGCGACTCCTCGGGACCGCCGGTGTCGAAACGGTTGTGGACCTTGCCGAGCGGGTTCCAGACCCGCCCGTCCGGCATGCGTACGCCGACCGGCTGGGCGAAGTACCCGCGCTGGTCGGCGTCCAGGTCCACCCACACCGCCCCCGCGCGACGCACCAGCACCTCACCGACGTACGCCCCGAGCCCGAGCAGCGTCCCGCGCGCCCGCTCCCGGTCGGCGCCGCCCTTGCGCAGCCCGTCGATCAGGAAGTCGACGACGCGCAGGCTGGCCACGGAGTAGTCCAGCGGCAGTCGGTTGCGTGCGGTGACGCGGGCGACGAAGGCCGTCGCGTACGGCCGCATCTCCCGCGCGCACGGCCCGGGTTCGTCCGTCGTGTCCGTTCTCTTGTCCATGTCGGCCCCCTTCGGTCGGTCTCGGGAGCTCCCGCCTCCGGCCACTCCCCCCGATTGACCCAGCGGATACCGCCTCACAAACATCACTGACCTCTTCCGTCTCGCCTGTTCGGTGACGTCCGACGGGATCTGTGCGCTGAGTGAGTGCGACCTGTGTGACAGGTGCCTTTTTCGTGTCCATTTTTGTGTAGGGGTGGGGTAGTTGAGTCCTCGCAAGACCCATGCGTACAGACCGCTGAGTCTTCGCCGAAGAGCCTGGCTGACGGTCGGAGCCGTCCTGCTGAGCGGTGCGGGCGTCGTCACGTACGCGATGGCCGACCCGCCCGCGCGGTCCGACGCCAAGGGCCAGGGCCGTGCACCGGCCGTCCACACCCTGAAGCTCAGGAGCGAGGGCGGGGGCCGCAAGGGCCTGGCCAAGCGGGGGACGGACCGGTTCAGCGCGGTCCTGGTGACCTGGGACGACCCGGAGGCCGGCGCCAAGGGCACGCCCGAGGTGCGCACCCGGGACCTGACGACCGGCACGTGGTCCGGCTGGCAGAAGCTGACGGTCGAGCCGAGCCAGGCGGACGGCGCGGAGGGCGAGCGGGCGGTCCTGCGCGGCGGCACGGAATCGATGTGGACCGGTGACGCCGACGGCATCGAGGTGCGCGTCGTGACGGCGGACGGCACGGAGGCGGGCGGGCAGCCGGCCGGCATGGACGTCAGGCTGCTGGATCCCGGGACCGGTCCGGAGCGGACCGCGGGCTCCGAACTGGAGCCGGCCGCTTTCGCGGCGGAGACCACGACGCCGACGCCGACAGATTCCCCGACGCCGACGGCGACCGTCACACCCACCGACTCCACGTCCCCGTCGGCGTCGGCATCGACCTCGACCTCGGCGTCGGCCTCGGCCTCGGCCTCCCCGTCGGTGACGGCCTCCCCGACCCCCACCTCCACGGTCCCGGCCCCCCGCCCCTCGACCGTCGTCAAGCCGCCGGTCATCACGCAGGCCCAGTGGGGCGCCTCGACGGACTACGACGGCACGCCGGAGTACGGCGCCGAGATCAAGGCCGCCGTCATCCACCACACCGGCGTGGACAGCGACAACACCCTGTCCTGCGCGAAGTCCGCCGCCCGGCTGCGGTCCATCCAGCAGGACCACTTCGCCCGCGGCTACTTCGACATCGGCTACAACTTCGTCGTCGACAGGTGCGGCCAGATCTTCGAGGGCCGCAGCGGCGGCATGGACCTGCCGGTGATCGGCGCGCACGACGCCGGCTTCAACACCAACACGCTCGGCATCTCCTACATCGGCAACTTCGAGTCGGCCAAGCCGAGCAGGGCCGCCCTCGACGCGATCGCCCGGGTCGTGGCCTGGAAGTTCGGGATGTACGGCATCGACCCGACCGGCAAGGTGACACTGACCTCCGGCGCGGAACAGGGCTACAGCGGCAACAGGATCCCGCTGGGCGGGCAGGTCACGCTGCCGCGCGTCTTCGGCCACCGGGACACCAACGCCACGGCCTGCCCGGGCGCCAACCTCTACCCGAAGCTCTCCCTGATCGCCGCGCTCGCGAAGACGCCGGGCGTCTCACACGCCCTGGCCACCTCCGACGTCAACCGGGACGGTGTCACCGACCTGGCGGCGGGTGTTCCGAAGGCGAACGCGGTGAAGGTGATCCCCGGCGGCGTCGACGGGCCGGTCCCCGCCGCGAGGATCACGCTCACCCAGAACAGCCCCGGCGTCCCCGGCGCCACCGAGACCGGTGACGCCTTCGGCACCTCCACCGCATGGGGCGACGTCAACGGCGACGGCTACGCCGACCTCGCCGTCGGCTCCCCCGGCGAGGACGACACCAGCGGCACCGACCGCGGCCAGGTCGCCGTCATGTACGGCCCGGCCCTCGACACCGGCTTCTCCTACAGCACCTCGGGGATCACGGCGGCCGGCGCCAGACTCGGCTCCACGGTCACCGTCGGCGACTTCAACGCCGACGGCAAGGCGGACGTCTTCGCGGCCGGCACCGGCAAGGGCGGCAACTGGAACGTCCGGCTGGGCAGCGGCAGGTACCAGTACGGCGCGCTCACCTCCGCCACCGGCTCGGTCGCCTACCTGGACGCCGCCACCGGCGACTTCAACCGGGACGGCTACGCGGACGTCGCCCTCAACTACCGCGACACCGGCGGCATCGGCCGCGTGGTCCGCTTCGCGGGCTCGGCGACCGGCCTGACCAAGGCCGGGGTGATCTCCGTGAAGGGCGGCCGCTCCCTCGCCGCGGGCGACGTCAACGGCAACGGCTACGACGACATCGTCATCGGCCAGCCGGTCGCCTCCGAGTCGGGCGGCATCTCGGGCGGCCAGATCACCATGGTCCCGGGCACGTCGACGGGCTTCACGACGACCGGCATGACGACGGTCCACCAGGACACGACGGGCGTCCCCGGCGGCAACGAGTCCGGCGACGCCTTCGGCACCTCGGTCTCGGTCGGCGACCACAACGCCGACGGTTACGCGGACGCCCTCGCCGGCGCCCCCGGCGAGGACCTCACCCGTGACGGCGTCAACCGCGCCGACGCGGGCGACGCGATCCTCGTCAAGGGCGGCGCCTCCGGCCTCACCGGCTCCGGCTCGACCGGCGTCTCCCAGGACACGTCCGTCGTCCCGGGCGCCACGGAGACCGGCGACCGCCTCGGCTCGTCCGCGACCCTCGCGGACCTGTCCGGCTACGGCCGCGCGGACCTGACGTTCGGCGCCGACGGCGAGGACGGCACCGACGGCATCCTCCTGTACCTGCCGAGCAACGGCACGGGCCTCGGCTACGCCGACTCCGTCATCTACAGCAAGACCACGCTGGGCACCCCGACTGACGGACGGCTGGGGCAGACGCTGACGCCGTAGAACCGCACGAAAACGGGCGCTCTACCCGGCTTCGGAGCAACCGAAGGCCAGGTAGGGCGCCCTGCCGATGTCCTCGCCCCACTCGGCGATGGTCCGGGTCACCGCACCGGTGTCAGCGGCTACGACGTGCTCGCCGCCGTCGTGGCGTCCCGGCACAGCAGCCGCAGCGACCCGTCCCCCGCGAAGCACCGCCGGGCCTCGTCCATCGGGTCCCACAGCCGGCCGTCGGGGGTGCGGATCCAGTGGTCGCCGCCCGACGCCCACCACTCGGCGCCGGTCTGCCGGGCGATCACCTCACCGGCGTACGCCCCGAGCCCGCGCAGCACCGCGTCCACGGCGGCGTACGGCGCCCCGTCCCGTCGTATCTCGTCGATCATCCGGTCGACGCTCCACAGACTCTGCGCCGAGTAGTCGAGCCGCAGTCGCGCCCCCTCCCGCAGGGTCGCCACCACGTCCGCCGCCCACCGCACGGGCTTCGCCGCGGCCGAAGGCCTGGTCTCCTGATGCGTCGTCACAGTCGTCACATCCGGGAAAGCGTGTCCGGGCAGCGTTTCGTCACCCGGATCCGGGAGGTTTCCGCAACCGGTGCAGGACCGCCCCACCGCCGCCCCACCACGGTCACAGGACTTGCTCAGGAATGAGGTTTGGCGCGGGTGTGACAGTTCCCCGCCCTCGTGCGCTCCTCTCTGTGATGAGCCTGTACTTCCATCTCCGCGCGGTGCCGCCCTCGGCCCTGCGCAACAGCGCGACCTGGCTGCGACGGCTGTTCGAGGACGACTGGGACACCGTGCGGGAACGGATCGGCCGGTGCCGTGAGGAGGTGCTCGACAAGGGGTACCTCGGTCACGAACTCCTCTACGCCGGCGCTCCCCCGCACCACGCCGGGGACGGCCCGCGGACCCACGTCGTCCTGGGCGGCGGCCCGGTGTCCGCCACCGCACCGGACGATCCGCCGTTCCTGGTGCTGACGGCCGCCCAGACCGCCAAGGTCGCCGACTACCTCACGTCGGCCGACTTCGAGGCGCTGTGGCGGGACGCCCGCGAGGAACTGCTGCCGAGGTACGGCGGGCCGGGCGCGGAACCGGGAGCGCGCGGCATGTTCGAGTCCACGCACCGCGACCTGACCGCGTTCTACGCGCAGACGGCCCTGTACGGGGACGCGGTGGTGAAGTGGCTGGTGCGGTGAGCGGCGACGCTCAGCCCGTCCGAACGGACGAACGGCCCTCAGGTGCGCCGCCGGGAGCGCCGCGCCACCACCGCGCGCAGCACACGGCGCCCCTCCGTGGACACCTCCAGCGCCCGGCGTACGCCTCCCGCGCCGTGCTCGGCGAGCAGTTCCAGGACGATGATCTGGCGGCGCAGTTCGGCGGCGACGAGGGGTGACATGCCCTCCGTACGGCCCTCGCGGCGGGCGTCGACCGAGGACGCCCGGCCGGCCAGGGGGTCGAGGAGGCGGTGGATGTGCAGGGAGGCGACGGAGCAGGCGTCGGCCCACACCCGCACCTCGGCGGCGGACCGCTCGGCCGGTGCGGCGGCGAGCATCCGTCTGGCCAGCAGCGTGGCCTCGTCCCCCGGGGACCCGGCGGGACCGGTGGGGTCGGCAGGACCGGCGACGGCAGGATCGTCGGGACCGCCGTCGCCGAGCTTGCCGCGCACCTCTGCGATGCGGGCGGCCCAGTCGTCGACGTCACCGCCGTCCGCGAGGCCCGCCCACAGCGGACGCAGCACCTCGTCGTCACCGCCCAGCAGGGGAAGACACCGATCCAAACAAGCCAACCCACTGGCGGCCAGTCCGCGCTCGTCGGCCTGAGCGATCAGTTCCACCAGGCTCATTCCACGCTCCCTCGCCAGGCGGTCCTCCCTTACGGAGCCCGCACTTCCCCTTACTGCGCGCGACGACCCGGGAGTGTCACAGGGGCACCACACCGAGCCGGTCGAGCAGCCGGAAGAACAGGTTTTCGGCCAACACGTCCGCTTCGGGGTCGGGGTCCGCGGTCAGCACGTCGATCACCGGCTCTGCGGCGATCTCGTGCCCCGCCTCCGCCGCCCACGCGACGGCCCGCTCGGCGGCGTCCCCGGGCTCCAGGAAGTAGTCCTCCAGGGTCAGTCCCTCCCGGTCGGCCCCGAGATAGGTGGTCATCGCCCCCCGGGCCAGACACGTCGTCCACGCCCCGCTCTCCGGCCCCGCCGCCTCCACGACCACGGTCGCACTGTCCATGACGTATCCGAAGAGCGCGGGCGCGCCCGTCTCCACGGCGAGGCCGTTCATGCTCCCGACGTCACCGTCGCCGCTCGCGTACTCCCACACCTGCCACCCACCAGGCGCCGACGCCCGCTGCGCCATGCCCTTGACGTCGGCCAGCGCCTCCAGCTCCGCGAGCGGCCGCTGTCCGCGGCCGACGACGAAGTACCCCCAGTAACCCATTTCCGGTTCCCCCCGGCTGCTCTCCTACGGCTCCGCCCGAATACACCACATTCGTACGGTCGTTCGCAGCCGGACGGCACAATCCGCCCCGGGTCGGGGGCCGAACTCAGCCCAGCCGGTCGGCGAGCCCCTTGAACTGCGACCACGACAGCTCCGGCTTCCCCGGGTCCCACAGCTTCTGGACCGTCGCCCTGAGCGGCATCCGGATCCCGGCCGCGACCTGCCCCTCGGTCTGTGAGTTCGCCAGGTCGCACCAGACCGCGAAGGACCCGCCGAGGATCTGGGCGTCGTACTTCGCGGGCACCGGCTGGGTGCCACGCACGACGAGCGGCGTCCACTGCTCGTAGATCCGCTGCCCGGTCGGGTAGACGAAGGTCAGCGGCTGCCCGAGGACGTAGTAAAGGAACTCGTCGTTGTAGTTGATGATCTTGCGGCCCTCGCGCAGATACGCGATCGGCAGCCGCGCCCCGATCTCCTTGCCCGTCCAGTAGGCGACCTGGATGTCCTTGTCGGCCTGGACGGTCGTACCGGCGAAGAAGCCGTCGTTCCAGGCGCGGGGGATCTTGTCGTGGGCGCGGACCGTGTCGGCGCGGTCGTTGAGCCAGCCGGTGGTGAGGTCCTCGACGGTCGCGCCGGAGCCGTAGGCCTCCCGGGCTGCGGTGGCCAGCTGCGGGTAGGACGCCTCCGGGTCGGACACCACCAGCGCCTGGTACTCGTCACCGCCGAGGTGCCACTGGCCGCCCGGGAAGAGTCCGGCGTACTCGTTCAGCAGGTCGTCGACGATCTCGGCGGCGTCCGGATCGGAGATGTCGACCGCCCCGCGCGTCGCCGCACCCCGCACATTGCGCAGCTGCAGGTCCGGGTGCGCGGCGATCACGGCGCCCAGATGCCCCGGCGAGTCGATCTCGGGCACCACGGTGATGTGCCGACTGGCCGCGAGGGCGACGATCCGCTTGACCTGCGCCTTGGTCAGGTGGTCCGCGGACACGATCTCGGGGTGGGAGTCGGACTCGATCCGGAACCCCTGGTCGTCGGAGAAGTGCAGCCCGAGCTGGTTGAACTTCAGGTCGCCGAGCTCCCGGACCCGGTCCTCGATCCAGTCGGCCGTGAAGTGCTTGCGCGCGATGTCCAGCATGAACCCGCGCACCGGCTTGGCCGGCTCGTCCCGCACCACGCCCTCCGGCGCCGTACCGCCGGCGTGGACCTCCTGCTTGAGCGTGCGCGTGCCGTAGAACACCCCGGCGTCCGCGGACCCGCTGATGGTCACCCGCCCACCGCGCACGGTCATGGCGTACGACTCCGGATCCGCGCCTTCGTCGTCGTTGAGCGCCAGCCGTACGTCCCCGGCGCGCACGTCGTCCTTCTCGCCCGCGTACGTCAGCCCCAGCTCACCGGCGAGCAGCCGCCCCTCGTCGGCCAGGTCACCGTCGCTGACCACGACCCGCTCGCCCTTGACCGGCTTCCAGCCGGGACCGCGGGCGGGGGTGTGGGTGCGGACGGCGGGGATGGTCCTGGGTGCCTGCGACAGCGGGTAGGAGCGGGTCGGCGTCGGGCTGGGGGTCTGTGCGGGGGGCTGCGCCTCGCCCGCGGCAGCGCCCTGGGACGGCTGCCCCTGCGCGGACCCCGCGGGCTCGCTGCCGTCGCCGCCGGCGGCCAGCAGCCCGAGGCTCACCCCGGCCGCGACCGTCACGACCACCACCGCGACGATCAGCACCCACGTCTGCTTCAGCGCGCTCTTCGCCGCTGTCCGGCGCCTGTGCTGACTTCGCCTGTGCTGACTCACACCCACCACGCTAGGCCCTGCGACAACAGGGGCGCGTCACGAGAGGTTCCTAAACTCTCCCGTTCGGATGAAATTCGGGCATCCGTCGGACACGTGTTGTCCGCTCTCGATAGCCTGGCGCCACATCTCTCACCTCACCTTCCCACCGAAACCCACGTGACGCCCCCACACCTTCCTGGCCGAGTGGCCATACCCTCGCTGCCCCAGCAGACCCGGGACACGCCCGGCTCGTCTGCCCCGCTGGAGCACTTCAACACCGCTCCCGCCGAGGAGCTCCGGCCCACGCTCCTCACCTGCCTCCGCAGCCTCCGCTGGGCCACCCGCGTCGTCGCCCATCGGCCCTACCCGAACGTGGAATCCCTTCTGGCCGCGTCGGACGAGGCGGCGTACGACCTGACCCCGGGGGATCTGGCGGAGGCACTGGCGGGCGAGACACTGCCGGTACTGCCGGAGGACGCGTACGGGGCCGCACATATGGCGCTTGGCGCGGCGCACGCGGCGTACGAGGCCCGATTCGGACACCAGTTCGTCATCTGCCTGGACGGCCTGCCCCCCGAGGAGGCCTCCGACCACGTACTGGCGGGCATCCGGTCACGATTGACAAACGATCCGGAGGAAGAGCGGGGAGTGGCGGCAGAAGAGCTACGACGCCTCGCGAGGGGGCGCCTGGCGAGGCTCCTCAGGGGCGCGGGGAACTGCGCGACCAGCCCCAACACTCCCGCCCTCGGCACATAACAGGACACCCCACCCCAGAACCCGCCGACCCTCACCCATACGCGTGCCACTTTGATCACACCGCGAGGCCCCGCGTAAGCCCAGCGCCAGCATCTCGCTACGATGCTGGGGGCCGGTGGACCGTACCCGGCCGGGCCCGTCCGACACAGAAGCCGGCGCGGCCCCAATCCCCGCTTTCGGAGGGCTCTTCCGTGCCGGCTGGAACGCTGTACCGCGGCCGGGAAGGTATGTGGTCATGGGTGGCTCACCGAGTCACCGGCGTCCTCATCTTCTTCTTCCTGTTCGTTCACGTGCTGGACACCGCGCTCGTGCGTGTCTCCCCCGAGGACTACGACAAGGTCGTAGCCACCTACAAGACGCCGGTCGTGGCGCTGCTGGAGTACGGCCTCGTCGCCGCCATCCTCTTCCACGCCCTCAACGGCCTGCGCGTCATCGCCGTCGACTTCTGGTCGAAGGGCCCGCGCTACCAGAAGCAGATGCTCTGGAGTGTCGTGGGCCTGTGGCTGGTGCTGATGATCGGGGCGATCTACCCCGTCCTCGGCCACGCCTACCGCGAACTGTTCGGGAGCTGACGCGCATGTCCACCACCGAGAAGCCCGCGTCCGGTATCGGCCCCGTCGAGGGCGAGTCCCTCTACAGCGTCGACAACCCGGCCCCCCTCATCGAGGCCCCGCGCCAGCGCACCAGGAAGACCCCGAAGACCACGCGGGGCAACTTCGAGATGGTCGCGTGGCTGTTCATGCGCCTGTCGGGCATCGTCCTGGTCGTCCTGGTCATCGGCCACCTGCTGATCCAGCTGGTGCTCGACGGCGGCGTCTCCAAGATCGGCTTCGCCTTCGTGGCGGGTCGCTGGGCGTCCCCGTTCTGGCAGGTCTGGGACCTGCTGATGCTGTGGCTCGCGATGCTGCACGGCGCCAACGGTCTGCGCACGGTCATCAACGACTACGCGGAGCGCGCGGGCACCCGCCTGTGGCTGAAGGGCCTGCTCTACACCGCCACGGTGTTCACCATCCTGCTGGGCACGCTGGTGATCTTCACCTTCGACCCGAACATCCGCTAGGCACGGGGCTGAGGTAATCCACCCATGAAGATCCACAAGTACGACACCGTCATCGTCGGCGCCGGCGGCGCCGGTATGCGCGCCGCCATCGAGTCGACGAAGCGCAGCCGCACCGCCGTGCTGACCAAGCTCTACCCCACCCGCTCCCACACGGGCGCCGCGCAGGGCGGCATGGCCGCCGCGCTGGCCAACGTGGAGGAGGACAACTGGGAGTGGCACACCTTCGACACGGTCAAGGGCGGTGACTACCTGGTCGACCAGGACGCCGCCGAGATCCTGGCGAAGGAGGCCATCGACTCCGTCCTCGACCTGGAGAAGATGGGCCTGCCGTTCAACCGCACCCCGGACGGCACCATCGACCAGCGCCGCTTCGGCGGTCACTCGCGCAACCACGGCGAGGCCCCGGTCCGCCGCTCCTGCTACGCGGCCGACCGCACCGGTCACATGATCCTCCAGACGCTGTACCAGAACTGCGTCAAGGAGGGCGTGGAGTTCTTCAACGAGTTCTACGTCCTGGACCAGCTGATCACCGAGGTCGACGGCGTCAAGCGCTCGGCCGGCGTCGTCGCCTACGAACTGGCGACCGGCGAGATCCACGTCTTCCAGGCGAAGGCCGTGATCTACGCGTCCGGCGGCTGCGGCAAGTTCTTCAAGGTGACGTCGAACGCGCACACGCTGACGGGTGACGGCCAGGCGGCGGTCTACCGTCGCGGCCTCCCCCTGGAGGACATGGAGTTCTTCCAGTTCCACCCGACCGGCATCTGGCGCATGGGCATCCTGCTGACGGAGGGCGCCCGCGGTGAGGGCGGCATCCTCCGCAACAAGGACGGCGAGCGCTTCATGGAGAAGTACGCGCCGGTGATGAAGGACCTGGCGTCGCGAGACGTCGTGTCCCGCTCGATCTACACGGAGATCCGGGAAGGCCGCGGCTGCGGCCCCGAGGGCGACCACGTCTACCTCGACCTCACCCACCTCCCGCCGGAGCAGCTCGACGCCAAGCTCCCGGACATCACCGAGTTCGCGCGCACCTACCTGGGCATCGAGCCGTACACGGACCCGATCCCGATCCAGCCCACCGCGCACTACGCGATGGGCGGCATCCCGACGAACGTCGAGGGTGAGGTCCTCGCGGACAACACGACGGTCGTCCCGGGCCTGTACGCGGCCGGCGAGGTCGCCTGCGTGTCCGTCCACGGCGCGAACCGCCTCGGCACCAACTCGCTGCTGGACATCAACGTCTTCGGCAAGCGGGCGGGCATCGCGGCCGCCGAGTACTCGCAGAAGGCGGACTACGTCGAGCTGCCCGAGAACCCGGCGGAGCTGGTGATCTCGCAGGTGGAGCGCCTGCGCGACGCCACCGGCACCGAGCGGGTGTCGGTCCTGCGCCGCGAGCTCCAGGAGACCATGGACGCGAACGTCATGGTGTTCCGCACCGAGCAGACGATCAAGACGGCGGTGGAGAAGATCGCGGAACTCCGCGAGCGCTACCTGAACGTCTCGATCCAGGACAAGGGCAAGCGGTTCAACACGGACCTGCTGGAGGCCGTCGAGCTCGGCAACCTCCTGGACCTGGCCGAGGTCATGGCCGTGTCCGCCCTGGCGCGCAAGGAGTCCCGCGGCGGTCACTACCGCGAGGACTACCCGAACCGCGACGACGTCAACTTCATGCGCCACACCATGGCGTACCGCGAGGTGGGCGACGACGGCACCGAGTCCATCCGTCTCGACTACAAGCCGGTCGTCCAGACCCGCTACCAGCCGATGGAGCGTAAGTACTGATGGCAACCCCGACCCTGGACAAGGCGGACGCGGCCGGCACACCCGAGCCCGGCTTCGCCGACTCCCCGTACATCACGGCGACCTTCCGCATCCGGCGCTTCAACTCCGAGGTCTCGGCCGAGGCGACCTGGGAAGACTTCCAGGTGGAGATCGACCCGAAGGAACGCGTCCTCGACGCCCTGCACAAGATCAAGTGGGAACTGGACGGCACGCTGACCTTCCGCCGTTCCTGCGCGCACGGCATCTGCGGCTCGGACGCCATGCGGATCAACGGCAAGAACCGCCTCGCCTGCAAGACGCTGATCAAGGACCTCAACCCCGAGAAGCCGATCACGGTGGAGGCCATAAAGGGCCTCACGGTCCTGAAGGACCTGGTCGTGGACATGGACCCGTTCTTCCAGGCGTACCGCGACGTGATGCCCTTCCTCATCACGAAGGAGACGAACGAGCCGACGCGCGAGCGTTTCCAGACGGCCGAGGACCGCGAGCGCTTCGACGACACGACGAAGTGCATCCTCTGCGCGGCCTGCACGTCCTCGTGCCCGGTCTTCTGGAACGACGGCCAGTACTTCGGCCCGGCCGCCATCGTCAACGCCCACCGCTTCATCTTCGACTCGCGCGACGACGCGGCGGAGCAGCGACTGGAGATCCTGAACGACCGCGACGGTGTCTGGCGCTGCCGGACCACCTTCAACTGCACGGACGCCTGCCCGCGCGGCATCGAGGTCACGAAGGCGATCCAGGAGGTGAAGCGGGCGCTTATCACGCGCCGCTTCTGAGGAGATTTCGCTGACACAGCGAGACGTCTGAGAAAGTACGAGGGGCCGTTCCTCCCGGTGGCGGGAGGAACGGCCCCTCTGCCACAGAGCCGATCAGATACAGCTGAAAACGGGGGACCACAGAATGACCGAGCCGAATCCGTACCAGAGCGAAGCCAGCCAGTGGGGCCCCGGGCAACCGCCCGCCCAGCCTCCCGCGGTGCCCGGCTACGGATACCCCAACCCGGCGTCGGCGTACGGCTTCCCTCAGCAACCGGCGGCTCCGGTCCCCATGGGCGGTGCGCCGTTGCTGGCCATCGGGGACATCATGGTGATGGACAACCAGATCGTCACGCCGGCCGGCCCGCTGCCGTTGCGCGGCGCGGTGTGGAACGCCACCGACATGTCGCACACGGAGGAGCGGATGCCGCCGCACGCCATCGTGCTGGCCATCCTCTTCTTCGTGTTCTGCCTCCTCGGCCTCTTGTTCCTCCTGATGAAGGAGAAGAAGACCGTCGGCTACATCCAGGTCACCGTGACGAGCGCGGGCCGGCACCACTCGACGATGCTCCCGGCCCTCGGTCCCCACACCTTCCCCGCGGTCATGGGGCAGATCAACTACGCCCGGTCGCTGAGCAACATGTGAGCCGACCCCTCGCCGAGGGCTCAGGATCATCGCATCGGTGATCCTGTGTCGTCGGCAGCGCGATCGCCTTGCTGAGGATCACCGTTGGCAGCGGGAGGGAGCCTTCCTGCTCACCTATTCCCACTCGCCACGACAGCAGTGTGCCGGGCCGGTATGGCGACCGGGCCGGAAGTCCGATCACGCGACCGCCCTCGCGTTGTCGACGGCCGGTGGCCCGACCTCGCACCACAGCAGCTTGCCACCCCGCCCGAAGAGATCGTTGCCCAGCGGATAGCCACCCCAGTTCTCCGCGTAATGGCAGACGAGGAACAGTCCACGCCCGCCGACGGCCTCCGCCGGGACCGGGCACAGGGGCCTGGACCGCTGGTCGAACGGGGGCGGAATGTGCGGGTTGGTGTCCCAGACGCTCACCCGCAGCCGGTCGCCGCCAAGCCCGCGCAGGCGCAGGGCCGCCGGACCGTCCGAATACCGGTAGGCATTGGTGACCAACTCCGAGGCCAACAGTTCTGCGGTGTCCTGGAGTTGGACCATGCCGTGACCGGCAAGCACAGCTCGCAGGGTGACACGGGCGATGCGCGCCGCGCGGGCGTCGTGGGGCAGTTGGAGGGCGTATGCCCAAGTTGGGGACGTCTCGCATTCCGACGGGGATACGGTGACCATGAACGGCTCCTGCGGTGGGGGGACTTGATTTGCTCGACGACTCAGCAGGGCGGTGGCGATGCCGCGCACTTGAGGAGTGGCGTGGTGCACTTCCGACTTATCGGCCAGGTCGGTTGAGCGGCTCAGGTCTCACCGTAGGGGCATCCGTAGAATAGTTTCTACAGAATCTGCGGATGCATGCGACGTTCCACTCGTGTGAGTGACCGCATACGCCGCAAGACAAGGGAGCGGAAGGACATGCCGCCAAGGCAGACCCCTACGGCGCGCCAGATCCGCCTGGGAGCCGAGTTGCGCAAGCTGCGCGAGAGCGCGGGGCTCACCGCCCGCGAGGCCGGCGAGATGATCGGCGCCAACCAGGCGCGCATCAGCAACATCGAGACGGGCCGCTTCGGCCTCAGCGAACAGCGCGTCCGGACACTCGCCCACAACTACGACTGCACCGACGACACCCTCATCGATGCGCTCGTCGCGATGACCGGGCATCGAGAACGCGGCTGGTGGGAGGAGTACCGGGAGACCCTCCCACCCCGCTTTCTGGACGTCGCGGAAATGGAGCACCACGCGGTGTCCCTACGCGTCGCCCAGGTCATCAACATCCCCGGATTGCTCCAGACCCCGGAACACGCCCGGACCCTCTTCCGCCAAGTGGTCCCGGCCCTGCGCCCACACGAGATCGAGTACCGCATCTCCCACCGCATCAAGCGCCAGGCCGTCCTTCACCGCGACCAGCCGCTGCAGTACACGGCGGTCATCCACGAAGCCGCGCTACGGATGCGGTTCGGCGGCCGTGAAGTGGCCCGCGCCCAGTTGGAGCACCTCACCAAGATGGGCGAACAACCGCATATCAACCTCCGAGTGATCCCCTTCGACGGCACCGCTTTCCCCACCGTCGGCCATGGGTTGGACTACGCATACGGCCCCGTCCCCGCCCTCGACACGGCGCAGCTCGACGCGGCTCACGGCAGCGAACTCATCGACTCCGTTGCACAGTTGGCCAAGTACCGACTCATCCTTGACCGCATGGAGCAGGCCACCCTGAACCCAGAACTCTCAGGCGACCTCATCCACCGCATCGCCCAAGACACCTGAAGGCCGAGCCATGACCGAAATCAACTGGCAGAAGTCCACATACAGCGAGGAAGCCTCCTCCTGCGTCTATCTCGCCACCACTCCCACCGGAACGATCCTTCTCCAGGAAAGCGATGAACCGGGAAGGATCCTCACGACCGGAGCGAGCCAACTTCGAGCCCTAATAGCAGCCTTGAGACCCGAGGATGTTGCGACGACAGCAACAACATAGTTCTTACGTCAAACACTTTGAGGGCTGTCCCGTAAACACTGACTTAGGGCGCGCACCAGGTGCTGAACGGGATACTCGCGACTACGATGCGGCGACTGTGGCAGCCTGCGAACACGCCAGAGCTGCACTGGCGCCATCAGTGCGAAGTTTGAACTCGGGCATGGCGGCGAGCGGCCTCTAGTGCATGAGCCCGAGGCGACAGCGGGATTCGATGCCGTGGCCAAGGCGTTCCTCCTAGCCGCGGGCTTGGACGTCGTCGCTTTCGGCGCCCCGATCGGGATGCGAACGGTGCAGCCGCCTCCAGCGCCAAGCCGCCCAGGCAACGAGGACCCTGACGACCCGACCACCTCGTTATTTGTCCGCTGACGTCGCCGTCATCGTTGCCGTCAATCGCCCTGGAGGCCCGGAATCTGCTCCGTCCGGACATCCAGGTTTTTGCGTGAGCAAGGTGCTATGCATGTTCCATTCGGCTGATCCATCGCTGACATACGTCAACGGTGATCGGCTCGAACAGTTCAGGACTCGACACCTCGAAGAGGAATTGAGTCAGCACCTCAACGTCCACTTCGTCGATCTCGACACGGTCCAGCATGTGAATCGCCCCAGCCCATCGCGGCTGAAAACATCTAGTTCTCCGGAGATACACCGCTGTAGAACCTCCTCTTACGGCATCACCATCCAGGCGCACAGACGGCCCCTCGTGTCGATCGCATCGGTTGACGGTGCCGATCAGGCCATCCAGCGACGATTCCCAGCGAATCAGGCTGGCCAGAGCCTGGCAAGCATCCGATTCCATGGGTCTCATCCTGCTGAGTCTGAATTGGCTGCGATGAAATCGCTCTACGCAACCACATCTCGCGACGCAGTACTCGCAGGAATTAACGCTCCATAAATATCCTGCGGAGATTCCCCGCCAGGTGTCCATTGATACGAAAACCCTCTTGACCAGAGTAAGGCAGATTTTCAACAAACGAAACCCTGATCAATTCTCTGACTGCGCAATCCCCATGCACGTACGCGCCCTCGACGAAGTTAATCAATCGAAGCCCAATGGCCTCGTCAGCCAAGCCCTGACCAACCTCGCCGAACAAACTTACCGCCCATCGGACGACGTCTGCGAGGAAAACGTGGGAGAGGAACTCTTCGTAGAACTCCACATGCTCGGCATGCAAGCTCTCAAGCTGCGGAAAGTCCTGCAGGAGACCATGAAAGAACTGCTCTTCGTTCATCTCCATCAATTCCCCGCGAGGGCCGACTTAAGGTCGGCAAGTAGGCTTCTCGCCACGATCAAGTCGTGCGGGTCGCCGTCTCTATGATTCCTTGATATCCACTTATTCAGCGCCTTAGCGTACTGATTCCCCTTGGCTACATGGTTACGGCCGTGCACGAGTTGACCGGAGCTGAGCTCATCGCGAATCGCCGACATCGTCGTACCGTCTCCAGTTCGAGCCGTATTAGTCGTCCCCTTATAGAGATCGTTGACCAAATTCTGAAGCTTTGAATCGGAGACGCTTGGCGTTGGCAGGATACAGCCGTTGCTGTTGTGAACCAGGACCGGAGTCTCACCCGCCAGTACATAGTACGTGTGCAAATCATCAACCGTAAGGTTGTACGTACGTGCCTGCTGGGTGAAGGGCCGGTTGCCGGTAACGATGACCGTCTCACCCCCAGAGGTGCGCAGGGTCATCCCCGGCTCGAGTTGCCTGGCCGGGACCCAGTCCTGCTGGGACGGAGACCAGAAGGGGTGCTCGTGCGTCGCCGTGAGCTTCTCGATGCCTTCCTCTGCGGCGATGGAGAGCTCGTTGAAGTACTTGTCGCCCTCGGTCCGGATGAGGCGGGTGACCTTTCTGGGCACCGTTTCGCCACTCTTCGGATCGGTCGCCAGGACCTCGTCTCCGAGCCGGACGTCCTCAATATCCTTGGTTGATCCATCGGCCATGAGCACGTCCGTGCCGGCCAGGAAGCACTTGCATCCGGGGAGCACCTTCGCGCCGTCGGCCGCCTCGTCCGCGTGCCTCCCAAGCTTCAACAGCTTGAAAACCTTGAGGAAGGGAATATCGGCAGCGAGACCCCCGCATTTGCCCACGGACACGTCATCCGCGCACTCGCCGGCTTCTTCGGTGTCGAACACGAAGAAGTCGAACAGGTCTTTCGCTTGCTTCTTTCTAAGGTTCTCCCCTACGGGAGCGACGCCGTAGTAGACGCCATAGTTGCCGACCGTGACGTGAGCCTTGTTCTTGGTTCCGCCCGAACTGTATGTGTACGTGAACAGGGTGGATCCGTCATCGCGGCTCACAACATCGGTCTCCACCATGTGGTGCACCCAATGCCCTTGATCATTCTGGGTGAACCACTCCTTGGTGCTCGGATCGCAGCTCCCGTTCTCGCACACGCCGACGGGCTTCAGGCCATCGGGGTCGGATGTGGAAATGGGGCTGTTACGGGAGTAGGAATACCCATTCATCTGCAGCGGGTCCGCGATGTCGATGATCGGGTCCGCCGAGAGGAAGCGGCCTGTGCTCTGGTCGTACTCGCGTGCTCCGATGTGCGTCAGGCCGGTCGCCGCGTCGTCGATTCCCACGCCCAAGTAGCTGCGCTTGTTGGGCCAGTTCGCCGGCTTCGGTCCGCGCAGTTCGCCGTACGGCTTGAACGCTCGGCGGGTCACCGGCTGGGTGCCGGAGAGTTCGACCGTCGTGTTCGCCGTGCCCAGGTGGTCGGCGATCATCACGTTGAGCTTGTGGCCCGTCGTCGCACCGTTGCTCGTCGTGCGGACGACCGACGGGGCGCCGGCCTGGGCGTAGGAGCGTGAAGCTCGGGTGACCGCGCCCGTCGTGTCCGACGTCAGTTCGGTCTCGCCCAGGTACAGGGTCGAGCCCGTCGCCGAGTGCTCCAGGAGGCGGTTGCCGTCGGCGTCGTAGACGTACGTCGTCTTCGTGCCGTCGTCGGTGATCGAGTCGAGCTTGTTCTCGGGTGACCAGACCAGGTTCTGCGTGGTGTCGTAGAGGTCGCGGGCCGTGGTGTTGCCCGTCGCGTCGTACGTGTACGCGCTGCCCTTGCCGTCCGGGGTGGAGGTGGTCCACGTCATCGTGTGCGGCTGGGCGATGGTGTCGCCGGTGACCGTCTTGCCGTAGCCGTACTTGTAGGTGACGTTCTTCGTCGCGTCCGCAGGGTCGTGCTCGGTCATCGACGCGCGGTTGCCGATCCAGTCGAACGTGTACGACTGGCGGTAGGCCGTCGCGCCGGTCGCCACCGTGCTCGCGTCCGGGGCCGCCGCGGCGAGCGTGGAGGTGAGGGACGCGTCGGGGCTCAGGGCGTCCGCCGCCGCGTCCGGGGCGTCCGTGACCGGGCCCGAGGAGGTCGCGTACGTGGTGCGGGGGCCCCACGTCGTGCCGTTCGCCGATTTGCAGCCGGTGCCGGTGCCGGTCGGGGTGACCTTCGACGTCCAGGCGTGCGCCAGTTCGCCCATGACGTCGTACGTGAAGCACTGGGTGTCCCAGGCGCCCGTTTCGTCGCCGAGCTGGCGGGCGTTGGAGGTGATCGTGCCCGTCGCGTCGTAGGAGTAGAAGCTGTCGGTGATGCGGTGCGGGCCCGCTGTCTCGCGGTCCGCGACGGTGCGCTGGAGGCTGCCCGTGTGGGGGTCGACGAAGTTGGTCGTCCAGACCCGGTAGGGCTGGGAGCCGGAGACCGTGCGCAGGACCTCGCCGTAGGGCGAGTACGTGGCGTCGGCCGTGTACCAGCTCTGGCCGGACGTCGACTCCGCCAAGCCGTCACTGTTGTAGCGGGTGACGACCTTCTCCTGGGCCAGGCCGCCCTTCGCCGGCAGGGTGACCGACTGCGGCTTGCCCGTGGGCGTGTAGGTGTACGCGTAGGAGTACGTGCCGGAGAGGCCCGTCGTCATCGCGTTGGCCGGGATGACCGTCTCGCTGCCGGTGACCTGGGAGTCGGCGTTGTAGCCGGTGACGCGGTTGACGTAGTCGCCGGTGTCCGTGTGGCGGATGGACTCCGAGGGCTGTCCGATGCCGCCGGCGGCACCGTCGTACTTGTACTCCTTGACCGGAGTCGCGGTGGCGGAGCCCTGTCGGACGTACCTGACGCGGCCGAGGACGTCGTACTCGGTGAAGAGTTCCTGCGCTCGGGCGTTCTTGACCCGGTTGGGGCGGTCGGCCGTGTCGTACCAGGTGTCCGTGGTGCCGGTGTCGGGGTCCGTGGAGGACGTCAGCCGACCGCGGACGTCGTAGGTGTAGGACCAGACGTTGCCGGCCGGGTCGGTGACCTTGCTCTGGTTGCCGCGGGCGTCGTACTCGTAGGTGGTGGTGCGCCCCGCCGTCGTGCTGGAGGCGTCCTGGGTGAAGTGTCTGAGGGAGGTGACCCGGCCGAGAGCGTCGAAGTACGTCCTCGTCATCGGGGCCGTCGAACCCGGTGGGTTCACCTTCGTGCTGACTGCGTCGTACCAGTGGAACGTCTCGTACTTGTACGCCCCGCTGTGGTACACCGACGCCCGGTGCTCGCGCCCCAGGCCGTCGTAGCGGTACTGGGTCGAGACGGGGATCAGCGACGTGGACCTGGGCGCGAAGAGTTCCGTGCTCGGGTCGCCCTTGGCGAGGTAGCCGCCGGTCTTCTTGAAGACCAGGCCGTGGTCGTTGTAGTCGGTGTCCACGATGATCCGGCCGGGGCCGTGGGCCTCGGTCTGCTTCTGGACCTCGCGCGTCAGACCGTCGTAGAGGGTGATGTCACGGGCGTAGGAGCCGTCGTCCTTGAGCGTGTCGACGACTGTCGCGGCCGGGCGGTTCTCGCTGGCGGAGGCGATCGCCGGCTGGTAGTCGATGATCACGTTCGGCGACTTGCCGCCCGACGATCGCGACGGGGACCAGCCCTTCACCAGGCGGCCGAGGGCGTCGTACTCGGTGCGTGCCACCCGGTTGTTGGCGTCGGTGACCGTGAGCGGCAGGCCGCGCCCCGGGTCATAGGTGGTCAGGACGGCCCGCTCCTGGGCGTTGATCGTCTTGGTCGCCGTGACCGGACCGCCGTCCGGGGGCGTGTACTCCGTCTCGGTGACACCCGCACCGGGCTTGGTGATGGTGCGTACGCGGCCGAGTTCGTCGTACGTCGTCCCGGTGACGACGGAGTGTGCCGTGCCCGCCCCGTTGATGTCGGCCATCGAGGTGACCTGGCCCTTGGTCGGGGTCGCGCCGTAGGCCAGGCTGTCGTAGGTGTGCTGCGCCGACGACTTGAGCCTGGTCGCCGGATCGGCCGTGTCGTAGCCCGCGCAGGAAGTGCCCGTGGTGCGCTGCTCCTTGGGCAGGCCGATCAGCCATGCCGTGGTGTTGTGCAGGTACGACGTCTTGGTGCAGGTCTGGTCGGAGAGCACCTCGGAGGCGCCGCTCGGCTTGACGACCGCCGTCTCCACCTGGATCGGAAGGCCGTAGGTGTCGTCGGGCGTGGTGAGGGTGCGGACGGCGCGCCAGCTCGTGCCGACGTGCTGGATCTCGTCCGTCCGCTTGACGCCGAGGCGGTGGGCCAGGAGCGGGTCCGCGGTCGTCGCGTCCTCGTTCTCCCGGGCGCGGGACGCGGTTTGCTTCGACCACGGGTAGTTCAGCGTGCGCTTGAGGATCGCGCCGTCGGAGTCGACGTAGGTGATGGACTCGGCGGTCATCCCGGCGTACTGCGGGGCGTCCTCCGAGAGCAGCGTGTAGGTGCCGGTGGAGTCCTTGACCTCACCGCCGACGCCCTGGAAATACCGCGTCGAGGACTGCGACTGGGTCTGCGGGACACCCACCTCGGACGTGGACCTGCTGCCCTTGGTGACCTTGACCTGACGGTAACCGCGCCAGTCGCTGTACGTGCGCAGGGCGGGGCGGCTGAACTCGTCGTCGCTCTTGGCCCAGGCCGGATCCGAGTACGTGTACTGGCTGACGACCGGCCTGCCGTGCGACGTGACCTTGTCGATTTCCAAGACGGAAGCGACGACGTACTTGTTGAACCACGACTTCGCCGGGGTCTTCTCGTCGCCGTCCGGCGACCAGCGCACCGGGTAGCAGGTGCCGTTGCTCTTACCCTTGTCCTCCGACGGCTCGGCGGCGCAGCCGCCGGTGTACTCGACCTCGATGTCGCCGCCGTACTCGGTGGAGACGGCGCCGATGCGGGGTCGGGTGAAGCCGGGACGCTGGTCGCTCTTGCCGGTCAGGACAAGGTTGGGCAACTGGCGGTCCAGGAGACCCCGATCACGCAAGAGTTGGGGGGATCCGGAGCCGACGGTGTACGGCGCGAAACTGATGCCGTCCTTGGACTGGAGCGTGCCGGTGGTGTCACCCGGGGCGTAGCCGGTACGGGTGATCGAGTTGAGCCACAGGCCGGGGGCGCTGTCGTACCAGTCCTCCGGCAAGGACTGGCGCAGCGTGTACTTGTCGACCGGGCCGAGACCGGTCTGCCCGGCGCGGGCCGCCTTGGTCGTCACCGTGTCCAGGCGCAGCTGCGTCCAGAAGGAGGGGAACGGCGGGCAAAGCTTGGACGTGGACTTGCAGTTGAGGTTGCCGGGGGTGTCCCACCAAGGGCGGTAGGCGCCGGGGTCGTCGGTCTTGGCGAAGTTGGCCGCGGTGCACGCCGTATCCGACTTGAGGCAGCGCTGCTTGGTCCCGAACTCCACGGTCGCCGACGGCTTGGTCAGGCCGGCCGGGCGCATGCCGTACTCGATGGAGGCCGGGTAGGCGTAACGGTCGTACTGCTCCGGCGACTTGAACTTCTTGCGGACCGCGTAGTAGTTCGTCTCCTGTGACCAGTTGACGATCATCGTGTTGCCGTGGACGTCGACGACCTTGTCCAGGCCCCAGCGCCAGGCCTGCTGCTTGCCCGCGCCGCAGCGGGAGTCGGCGAGGGCGGTGGCGTGGCAGGGCTCGCCCGGGTGGTTGCCGAAGACCGGCGCGGTGGAGACGGAGTCGGTGGTGGCGTGGCCGCCGCCCACGCTGTTCTGGCCGTAGTAGTACTGGGTGCCGTCCGTGGTGGTGACGACCCAGTACTCGCCGTTGTTGTCGTCGTTGGTGCCGCCGACGCGGTGTTCGACGCGGGTACCGTCGTCCTGCTG
Organism: Streptomyces sp. NPDC033131; assembly: GCF_055578365.1. Taxonomy (NCBI): domain Bacteria; kingdom Bacillati; phylum Actinomycetota; class Actinomycetes; order Kitasatosporales; family Streptomycetaceae; genus Streptomyces; species Streptomyces sp. NPDC033131. Next base: position 178,884 of record NZ_JBVIPA010000001.1, on the reverse strand, counting down.
GGAACGGTAGACCTCGGTGTCCTTCTCCGGATCGCTGCCGGAAGCGGCGGCCCGAACGAGTTCGGTGGTCTTGCCGCCCAGCGACATCACCGCGTTGTACGACACCCAGCACAGGTCGGACGTCTTGTCCTTCGTGGCGGTGTTGTTGGGGGCTCCGGCCTTGAGCGTCCTGCGGTCGTCCTGGCAGGAGCGGTAGCGGCGCTCGATGTAGCCGGCATCGTAGGACCAGCCCTCACCGATCCAGGAGGCCTGGGGCGAGGAGACCGCCGTACGGCCGTCCACGTTCTGCGAGTTGTAGTTGAAGGAGATCTTGGGTGCCGGACCCGCGGGCGTGTTCGGCACGGTCAGCGGATAGGACCAGGTGAACGCGCCCGACGATCCTCCCGCCTCCCACTTGCCGTTCGAGGCGAGGGGCGTGGCCTTGAAGGTGCCGCCGCCACCGTTGCCGGAGTCGACGGCGCCGACGACCGCTGTACCGGCGCCCGCGGTCGCGACCGGCGTCACCGAGGCGGACTCACTGAAGCCCGCCTGGATCACGCCGGAGTTCCGAGGTGCCGAGGACGTCGCCGACGCGGGCGTCACCGTGTCGCCTGCCGCCGGGTCGACCGTGGCGGTGAGGGACCTGGACGCCGTGTCGTTCGTCGTCTCCAGTTCCTCGTACGTCTGACAGGCCTCGTCGTCCGGGGTGGTCAGGTAGCAGTCGGGGAACTGCACGAAGCGCAGGCGGGAGGCCCAGTCGGCGCCGTAGAGGCTTGTGAACTTGGAGTAGTCCAGCTTGACGGAGACCGGCACCGACGCGGTGCTGGGAGCCTCGACGACCACGACGGCACCGTCCACGCCCTGGCCCGTCGGGGTGGTCCGTTCCGGGATGGTGACCTGCCAGGTTCCCGTCGGCGCCGGTTTGTCGGGGGCCTGTCCGAGGCTGACGGGCAGGGTGCCGGCGGGACTCAGCGCCGTCTGCTGCGCGGTCGCGGCGGTTCGAGCCGAGGCCATCGTCGCGGTCGAGCCGAAGACGACCGACCCTGTACCGACCGGTGTTGCCGTCGTGCTGGTGGGTGCGGCGAGCAGGTCCTTGGGGACCTCGGCCCGCAGTGTCTCCAGGTGCTTACCCGACTCCTTGCTCGGAACGGGCGCTTCCTGGTCGAGTTCTTCCAGGGTCAGCGCCTCGCGTCCGATCTCCTCCTTGGCCGGATCCGGAGGAAGTGCCAGGGCCTGCACGGGCAGCAGGCCCACGAGCAGCGCGGCAGCCGTGACCGGCACGGCTGTGCGCGCGATGCGGCGCCTGCGGGCACGCGAAAGTCGATCGAACACGACGAGGTCCCCCGGACCATGTGGAGCGGGACCGGTGAGGGACCACGCGTGACGACTTATCAGAGAGCAAAGATTCTGTGATCACACGGTGAAGAAGCGCCAGAGATGCCGAGATGATGTGACGATCATCACTGTACGTAACATCTCGCTACCCTACGAATAGGCCTATAAGCGCATCAGGGCTTGGTGATCAATCAATACCGCCCTCAATTCCCCGATTAATGTTGCCATTTGCTGCATTTGCGCACACGACTCGCCCACTCGGGGCGCCCCGCCGATCGCACGTGGAGAACCGCCCGCAGCATCGCCACAGGGTGACGACAGTTGCCCCATAGGTCATCATCGGCTGGCTCGGCCGCGCTCTGTCATGCGCCGGTGCCGAGGCGAACAAGGGGGAAGGGGAACCCGTCCGATGACGCGCAACTGGCGCCGTACGCCCGGACGTCGGACCGGGGCGGCGGTGCTGGCCGCCGCGGTCGCCGCCACCGGCATCGTCTACGCAGGGCTCCGGCTGGGAAGCGACACCGCCCACGACAGCGGCGGCCCCGACCGGCGCACGGAGACCGTCACGGAGGCCTCCGCCCTCACCAAGGCCGCTCGGACCGGAAAGAGCGTCGAGGTGACGGCCGCGCGCACCGCCCGCTCCACCACTTGGGCGCGCCCCGACGGCCTGATGGCGAAGCGGCTCTACGCGTCTCCCGTCCGCGCCAAGGTGGGCGGTGAGTGGAAGCAGATCGACCCGAGTCTGCGCCGCACGAAGGCAGGCTGGGAGCCGACGGCCACCAACACCCGGATGGTCTTCTCCGCGGGTTCCGGTGAGCGCGACGGACAGCGTGCCACCCGCTCGACGGTGCGGCGCGCGTCCCTGGTGCGGGGTGCCGCGGCGGACGCGACCGAGACCCCCCTGGTCACTCTCTATGTGGGCGACTCCGCCGAGTACGCGATACAGCTCACCTGGCCCGGCGCCGTGCCGACCCCGTTCATCGACGGCAACCGCGCTCTGTACCCGGAGATCTTCCCGGGCGGTGACCTCGTGCTCACCGCCGACGACGACGGCTTCGGACAGCTCGTCGTCCTGAAGAACCGGCAGGCCGCTGCCGATCCTCATGTCCAGCAGCTGGTGTACGGCCTGCACTCCACCCGCCTCACCTTCCGTCTCGACCCCGTCTCGGGGATCGTCAGCGCCGAGAACGCCGACGACGAAGAGGTCGCGATGTCCCCCACTCCACTGATGTGGGACAACAGCGGGCAGCCGGCCGTCACCGACGGCTCCGTGGGCGCCTCGGCCCAGCCGACCGCGTCCGAGACACCCAACGCCTCGGACTCGGCCGACCCCGACCCCGACCCCGGCGGCAGCCCGAGCCCGACGGACGAGGAAGTCGAGTCGGACGAGCAGAGCGACACCGACATCGAAGTGCTGCCGTCGGCGACCGACGGTCCGGCACCGACCGCGTCGGAGTCCCCATTGCCGTCGGCACCGGCCGAGACGACCCCGGCACCGACGCAGACCGGTTCGGCCGCGACGCTGAGCCTGCCCTCCCTCGACGGCCCTTCCCCCGACTCCCGCGGTGAACTCGTGGAGACCGACCTGGCCACGGGGAAGTGGCTGCTCACCCCCGACCAGGACTTCCTCAACGACCCGGCCACCACCTACCCGGTCTTCATCGACCCCTCGGTCAAGAAGCACGTCCAGGACTGGACCACTGCCTACAACCGGCACCCCAACGCCACGTTCTACAACGGCAAGGGCTTCAACGCGGGCGGCACGCACGAGGCCCGCGTCGGCTTCGAGTCCGACACCTGGGGCACTTCGCGGTCGTTCTTCAACGTCCAGTTCGACAAGGACCTCAAGGGCACCAAGATCACCAGCGCCAAGCTGCAGATGCTGGAGACCTACTCCTGGTCCTGCCAGGCCCGCTCGATGAGCGTCCACCTCACCAGCCAGATCAACGGCCACACCAACTGGAAGAACGCGCCCAAGCTGCACGACGGCAACAAGCTGGCCACCAAGAGCTTCGCCCACGGTTACAAGTCCGGCTGCCGCGACGCCTACGAGACCTTCGACGTGAAGAAGGGCGCCCAGAAAGCCGCCGACAAGGGCGAGGACATGATCACCTTCGGTCTGCGCGCCCGGGACGAGAACGCCCAGTACGCGTGGAAGAAGTTCCAGGCCAACGGCGACTTCCCGCCCGTGCTCGACCTTGTCTACAACCGCAAGCCGTCGATCGTCTCCAACTCCCTCGACCTCGGCCCCGACGGCAAGTGCACCACCACCAAGCCGTACGTCCGCATGGGTTCCGGTGATCTGACCTTCACCGCCAAGGCCAACGACAAGGACAAGAACCTCGACTACTTCGACTTCGATCTCTGGGAGAAGGACCACTGGTCCGCCACCGGCGACCTGTTGAAGTCGATCGGCAAAGTGACCGCCGGTGGTGACGGCGACACAGCACTGCGGACCACCAGCAAGTTCTCCACCAGCACACTCAAGAGCGGTGCCACATACTCCTGGCGCGTGCGTGCCGTCGACGACGCCGGAACAACGTCCGGCTGGTACCCGAAATCGGCACCCTGCCGGTTCGTCCTCGACACCACCGCCCCCCGCCCGCCCAGGGTCACCTCCACCGACTTCCCCAATGCGGACGGCAGCGAGAACGGCTTCGGCAACGGTGCCGAGGACGCCAACTGGTCCACGAAGAAGTTCGGCACCGCCGGTTCCTTCACCGTGCGCGCCGTGAACACCGACGTCGTGCGGTACGAGTACGGCTACAACTCGCCCACCTACACGGGCAGCCTCGGCCGCACCAACGGCGCGGCCACCACCGTCACTGCCACCATCGGCAACGCCAAGCCCCCGGCCGCCGGGCCCAACGTGCTCTACGTCCGTGCCGTCGACAGCTCGGACAACGTCTCCGAGCCCACCAAGTACTTCTTCTACGTCACACCGCGCGACCAGGCCGACAAGGCCGGCGACTTCACGGGTGACGAGCTGCCCGACATGATGGTGGTCACCGAGGCCGGCAACCTAGTCCTGTACCCCTCACAGGCCACCATCAACGACCTGGAGAAGGGCACCGGCGACCTCCAGTACGCGATGTCGGGCGCCTACCGCGCCAACCCCGACAAGGACCCCAACGGGGATGATCTTCCTCCCTTTGTCGCTGCGCCAGGTGGCCACTTCAAGGACGCGCTGATCACCCACAACGGCGACATCTACGGTGGTGACGGGCTCCAGGACCTCGTCGCCCGGGTCGGGGGCAGACTCTGGGTGTATCCGGGTGACGGCTACGGTGCCGTCAACATCGACCGCCGCCAGGAGATCCTGCTGCCGACGGGTGCGCCCGGTCCCTCGGCTCTCACCCAGATCGTCGCCGCGGGTGACATCACCGGCGACGGCCGCACCGACTTCCTCGCCACCGTCGGCGACGAGTTGTGGGCGCTGACCGGCTACCACGGGGCCACCGTCGATCAGGCGATCCGCCTGTCCGCCTCGGCCTGGACCGATCGGGATCTGGTGACCGTCATGGACGTCAGCGGTGACGGTGTCGCCGACCTGGTCTACCGCACAGACGCGTCCGGGCGGCTGTTGCTGCGCAAGGGCATCGCCGCCGGCAGTGGCGGGACCGACCTGAACTCCTTCGCGTCCGCCGCGAACTCCGCGGGCGGCGCGGACACCGAGTACGGCGCTTCCGGCTGGGGCAGTGACGCCATCCCGCTGCTCATGGGCATGCCGGACGCCAACGGCGACTCCGTCCCCGACATATGGGCCGTGCGTTCCGACGGCTCGGTACGTTTCCACCCGGGCAGCAAGACCGCCTTGTCGGGGTCAGGCACGGAGATCATCTCCAAGGCGAGTTACTGGGCGACCCGGACCTCCATCGGGTGAGCCGAAGGGCTTGCCGCTGTCGGTCGAGGGCCGTCGGACGACCGGTCCGACGGCCCTCGACCGCTGTGCGCGCGGCTCACAGCTGGCTGAGGATCGTCGGATCCGTGATCGTCGTGTCGTCGGCCAGCATCATCGCCTTGCTGAGGATCACCGCCAGCATCCGGTCCCCCTCGTACGGCAGGTAGCCGGGCTGCGGCGCGCCCCCGTTGGACTTCGGGACGATGCACAGGTACCGGTCGTCCGGAGTCATCAGGATGTTGCCCGAGCCGAGGTGGATCTTGTACGTGTGGCGTTCGCCCTTCACGTGCAGGAAGCGGCCCTCCAGGGTGCAGCGGTCGGCGATCGCGAGGCGCGGTATCAGGCGGTCCAGGAGGAGGCGGCGGGTCTCGGCACTCTGGTTGAGTTCGCCGAAGCCGTACGACGTCCAGTACTCGCGGAAGCGGCCGTCGGGGCCGCCGTCCTGCCAGGTCGGGTCGTTGCCGACGCTGGCGACGCCGACGAACAGGTCCACGTCGCGCAGGACTTCGGAGAGGACCAGGGGCGGGACGGCTTCGAGGGGGAGCGGGTCCACCGGGGCCGCGCCGTCGCGGAGCCACATGCGGTACTCACCCTGGTAGCAGTGCGCGGAGTTCTGCGGTGCGTCGATCGGGTAGAAGCGGACCTGGTCGGTGCGCAGGCGGAGGTAGCTGCCGGATTCGGTGGTGTCGACGCCGTAGTCCTGGCCGTCGCCCTCGATCCAGTACTCGGCGCGCAGGCCCCACTGCGGGAGGTCGCGGGTGGCCGGCGGCGCCTCGTCGTCGACGCACAGGCGGAGCTTGTTGCGCCAGCCCCGGATCGCGGCCAGGGAGTGGAACTGGTGCTGGCGCAGGAAGTGGGCCGCGAAGCGGTTCGAGTACGTGCCTGTCGTGCGCTCGGCGTCCGTGAGCAGGTAGACCTCGCGGTGGGCCTGCTTGAACGGCTGGGTGATCCCGTGCCGCTCCAGCCAGTCGCGCCAGGCGACGATCCCGGCGCTTTCGTGGCCGACGGGGTGCCAGAGCCGGACCTCGTGTCCCTCACGGACGGGGTCGTCGGTGAGGGTGCGCAGCTCGCCCTCGGCGTATCCGGCCGTCCGGCCGTCGACCGTCCAGAGCAGGCGGCGGGCCAGGGCGCCGACCAGGGGGTGGTCGAGGTAGCGCTCGCGCCAGGTGGCGTACGGCCAGACCCGGCGGGCCAGAAACTGGCGGTCCAGTCGTTCGGTCTGGGCCGAGAGCATCTTGTCGATGTCCTTGACGGCCGCCTTGAGCTCCTTGAGTTCGTCGGCGTGGTCTCGCCGGACGGACGCGGGCACCGTCCTGGTCGGCTTGCCGGCCGCGTTGCGCCATGTCAGCAGGGCCTTGGAGCCGCGGACCTCGAGCACGGCGGTGGCATCACCCAACCGGTGCTCCGCACGGCCGACGCCCGTCAACCCGTAGGCCGGTACGGCCAGTTCCTCTATCTCCTCGCGGCTGAGGCCCATCGCCTCGGCGCGCGCGTCCAGGGCGGTGTTCAGCGGCTTGAGCGTGCCCTTGTAGGTGACGCGGGTGGCGAGGCGGGCGAGTTCGGCGAGGGCGGCCTCGCCGTCCAGCCGGGCGAGCGCGAGGACTCCGGCGTTGGCGACCTTGGGGTTCACCGGGCCGACGCCGGGGACCTTGCGCAGGGCCGTTTCGACGAGGGCGCCGAGGGTGCGGGCGGTCCCGGCGTCCGCGGGCAGGAAGGAGAGCAGCCAGGTCAGGCCGCGCAGGACGTTGGCGTTGTAGGGGTCGAACGTGTCGTTGGGGTTCGCGCCGTGGTGCGAGGCCAGCAGTGGGCGGGTGCGGGGCCTGCCCACCAGGCCCAGCCAGGGCAGCAGGCGCGCGCGCACGTCATCGGGGCCGATGCCGTCGATCAGCGCCCGCCCCGCCCGCTCCCACTTCGCCGACGGGCGGGCGGCAGTGGCGGTGGTGGCGTGGGCGACCAGTCGGAGCCAGTCCTCGCCGAGGTCGGCGAGGTCCGTGAGCGCCCGGTCGGACCAGGCCTCACCGGGGTTCACCACGGGGCTGGTGAGGCGCGCGGCGAGCGGACCCAGCACACTTGCCCCGTTCCACAGCATCACCTGCGAGCGGCGGATCAGGGCGACGAAGTCGCCGGGCAGCTCGCGGCCCTCGGCGAGTTCGAGTTCGGCGAGCCGGATCAGTTGCTGCGGTTTGTACTGCACCTCCTGCTCGGCCGCCAGGCTGATCAGTGCGGCCCGGGTGTCCTGCGACTGCCCTTCGATCACTTCCTCGCTCCGGAGGACGTTGAGCAGGTGCACGATGCGGCGACGGGCCACCGAGCCGTCCTGCAACTCGTGGTACCGGCCGGCCAGGGCGTGCACCAGCCGCGCCCGGAACCCGTGGTCCGCCGCCCGCAACGCGTCGACGGCCTTGCGGCCCTCCCAGCCCCAGTGGTCGTCGACCATGTCGGCGAGCGCGAGCAGTTCGGGGACGAGGGGTTTCACGTCCTCGGCGGCGATCAGCGCGAGAACCTCGCGGACCAGCCGGGCGTAGTCCGCGGGAGAGGTGATCATCAGCCACCCACCAGCGGTACCAGCTTCAGGAACGTGACCTCGGTGCCGAGCTCCAGCTCGGTCTCCTCGTCCGGGTCCGTGACCTGACGGTCCCCGACCAGCACCAGGAAGCCGTTGCCGGCGAAGGCCTGGAGGGCGAGTTCCGTCTGTGTCTCGGGGTCTATCCGCCGCGGCGTCCGCAGCGCGTACCCGTTCAGCACCCGCTCGGTGTCCTCGGGCTGCACCAGCCCCTGGAACACCCCCGGTGTACGCGCGTTGTACTCGGCGACCTCCTGGAACACCCGACGTCGGATCAACTCCCGCACGGCGAGCCGCTCCTCGGCGATCTCGAGTCCCCAGCCGTCGCTGCGGCTCCCGCTTGTCGTCTCGTCGACGAACGTCACGATTCCCATGGAGCCGACAGTACGAGGCAGCACTGACAGCGGGCCCCGCCCCGGCACCGAGCCGGCCTCATCTCACGGCCGGCCTGCTCCACTCCCGCGCGTCCGCCCTGCGCATCAGCTCCACCGCGGCCTCGGCGTCGCCGCTCACGAGGGGATGCACGAGCTCGACGTAGCGCAGCTGGCCGGCCAGGGACTTCTTCATCCGCCTGAGGCTGCGGGCGCTGAACGAGACACCGCCGGGCCGGTCGACGGCGCCCGCGGCGAGGGCCAGCTTCTCGATGCTCACCTTGCAGAGGGTGGCTTCCGTCTCGCGGCACGCGTGGATCTCGACGTAGCCGTCCCACAGGCCCAGGACGACCTCGTACCGCACGTCGGAGCCGGTGTAGGTCGCGACGGCGATCGGCAGGCCGGGCTCTCCTTCGCCCGGTCCCTCGAGACCGAGCCGCGCCGCGACCTCGGCACAGGTCTCGCGCACCTCCGCGAAGAAGACCTTCACCCCCGGAACCATCCACGCCCCCTGCGCCGCAGTCCTGCCGAGGTTTCAGCGTAGCGGTCGAAGGGGCGGCGCCTCGGCCCAATGAGTGACCCCGCGGGCAGCCCGCCCGGCGAGGGGCACCACCGCACCTAATCTGATGGCATGTCAGATGACGAGTCGTACGAACTGCTCGGTTTCGACAACCTGCTTCTGCCTGTCGGGAACCTCGCCGAAGCCGTCGGGTTCTACGAGCGCGCCGGGTTCACGGTGGGGTTCCGGTTCGACGAGGGCGGGATCGCATCGCTCAGGGTCGGGGGCGAGACGCCCGGGATCCTGCTCCGAGTGGAGGAGGGGTTCGGGCACCGACCACCTCCCTGGCCCTGCACGCGCGCGTGGCTGGAGGTACCGGACGCGCGTCGCGCCGCGAAGGAACTGGCCGCCGGGGGCATCACCCCGCTCGACGCGCCCTTCTCGACCGCCACCGGCTGGACCGTCGAGGTCGCCGATCCGTGGGGGAACGTCATCGGGTTCACGGACTACAGCAAGCGGCCCGAGCTCGCACGGAGGGCGTGACGCAGATCCCACGCCCCCCGCCACCAAGTCTGTTGAACGCGTTCAAAAATGCGCCTACAGTCTGCCCTGTCAGCGTTTTGAACGCGTTCAAGAAGGGGTGGGGCATGGACCGCACCGTCATCGCCTACGTCATCTACCTGCTGGTCAGCATCGGGCTGACCATCTGGGTGGCCCGCACGCTCAGCCGCAACGGCCGCGTCTTCCTGTCCGACGTGCTGCGCGGCAACGAGAGCCTCGCCGACGCGGTCAACCACCTCCTGGTGGTCGGCTTCTACCTCGTCAACCTGGGCTTCGTGGCGCTCTACCTCAGCGGTGACGGCACCATCGAGGACACGCGCGGCATCTTCGAGGCCCTGTCGACCAAGCTCGGCGTGGTGCTGCTGGTGCTCGGCGTCATGCACCTGGGGAACGTGTACGTGCTCAGCCGCATCCGGCGGCGGAGCGTCATGGAGCAGGAACAGGTGCCGCCGGTCGCACCGCAGGACTGGGTCCGGGCATGAACACCGTGACGTCCACCGGAAGCCGGGGCGCCGAGCGCGTCCCGGTCCGCCGGCTCACCGTCCTGTACGACGCCGAGTGCTCCCTGTGCGCCTTCCTGCGCGACTGGCTCGCGCGGCAGCCGCAGCTGGTGCCGCTGGAGCTGGTGCCCGCCGGGTCGGACGAGGCCCGGCGGCGGTTTCCCGGCCTCGACCACCGGGCCACCCTCGACGAGATCACCGTCGTGGGTGACGCGGGGCAGGTCTATCGCGACACCGCCGCCTGGATCGTCACCCTCTGGGCCCTGCGCGCGTACCGGCCGCTCGCGCACCGCCTGAGCACGGCGTCCGGCGCCCGGCTCGCCAGGGGCGCGGTGCTCGCCGCGGCCAAGTGGCGCGGGGCGCAGTGGAGCGGACGACGAGGCCACGAAGGGCCGTGGGGCCCGGGCGGTGCGGGTCGGTGGGACGGGACGGTGTACCGCCGCGCGGACGGGTGGACGTATGACCCCGCCCAGGGATGGACGTACGGCCCACCGGCCTGCGACAGCGGTACCTGCGCCACTCGTTAGGCTCCGTTCCGTGCCTGCGAACAACGACGGCCCCGATGAGGGCGGTAACCCGAGCAAGTCCGAGCAGACCCGCGCGCTCATCCTGGAGACGGCGATGCGGCTGTTCCAGGAGCGCGGCTACGACAAGACGACCATGCGGGCCATCGCCAAGGAGGCCGGGGTCTCCGTGGGCAACGCGTACTACTACTTCGCGGGCAAGGAGCATCTGATCCAGGGCTTCTACGACCGGATCGCCGCCGAGCACCAGGTGGCGGTCCGCGAGGTCCTGGCGCGGGAGACCGACCTGGAGGCGCGGCTCGCGGGCGTCCTGAGGGTGTGGCTGGACATCGCGACGCCGTACCACGAGTTCGCCGTGCAGTTCTTCAAGAACGCCGCCGACCCGGACAGCCCGCTCAGCCCCTTCTCCCCCGAGTCGGAGCACGCGCGCGTGGAGGCCATCAGCATCCACCGCCAGGTGCTCGCCGGGGCGAAGACCAAGGTGCCGGAGGAACTGCGAGACGTTCTCCCCGAGTTGATGTGGCTCTCCCAGATGGGGCTCGTGCTGTATTGGATCTTCGACCGCACGGAGGGCCGCGAGCGGAGTTACCGGCTCGCCGAGCGGGGGGCGCGGCTCACCGCGCGGGGCGTGTCACTGGCCCGGTTCCGGGTGCTGCGGCCGCTGGTGCGAGAGGTGCACGAGCTGTTCACGGACTTCCTGCCGGGAATGACGAAGATGATGCCGGACCCCGGGGCGGGGGCGAGGGGGCGGGCGGAGTGATCCACGATCGGGTGAACGGGCTCGAACGGGACACGTGGGACCCGCCCGGCCTACGATGATTCCCTCGGCACCAGCCCATGGGAGGCACCTGATGTCCGCAGCAGCTGTCGAGCGGCCCCACGAGGAGCGGTCGCTGATCGCCGAAGCGAACCACATCATGGAAAGCGTTCCGGGCCTCCGCGTCGAGATCATCGGAGACCAGATTCTCGTGAGCCCAGCACCGGACGGCCCTCACTCCGAGGCGCTGATGCTGTTCGCAGCCCCCTTCATGAATCTGGGCCTCGTGCGCGCGCTCCCGGGCATCGGTCTCTGGCTGCCCAGCGGCCCGGAGGACTACGCGATCCCCGGCCTTTCGGTGGTCGACGACGACTACCGTGATCACCTGGTAGAAAACAGCTGCTACGACCCGACATGCTTTCGTCTGGTCATGGAGGTCACTTCCAGTAACTGGAAGACAGATCTGCAGACCAAGGTCGCCTACTACGCCAAGGCCGGAATCCCCGTCTACGTCATCGTCGACCGCAAGCACCAGCGCCTCCATGTGTTGACCGAGCCGGCGGGTGCCGGTTACGCCACACACGGGATCCACATTCCCGGGGAGCTCGTCACACTCCCCGAGTCTGTGGGTGGCAAGGTCGTGCTCGACGTCGAGCGCATCCTGAAAGCCGGTCAGCCGAAGGCTAGTTGACCGCGTCCACCTCACCCTCGGCCAGCTCCACGTCACACACCAGCGGCCCGTCCCCGACCTCCACCTGCCGCGCCCGCGACCCGTACGGCGGAGCCGTCGTCGCCAGCAGATACGTCCCCGGACCCGGCACCGACACGATGTACGAGCCGTCCGCGAGGGACACCACCCGGTCCAGTTGACGTCCGCCCACCGACAGCAGCGTCACCGCCGCCTCCGGGACCGGCTCGCCGTCCGCCGTACGGACGAAGCCGTGGACGGCCGAGGCGGGACCCTCGGCGGCAGATGCTTCCGGAGCGGCCGCTTCCTCCTTCGGCTCCACCGCCAGATGCGGCAGCCGCTTCTCCAGCCACACCGGCAGCCACCAGTTGGAGTCGCCGAGCAGGTGCATCGCGGCCGGCACCAGGGCCGTACGCAGGATGAACGCGTCGAGAGCGACCGCGGCGGCCAGCCCCACGCCGGCCATCGCCGCCCCGTAGTCGCCGCTGAGCACGAACGCCATGAAGACGCACACCATGATCAGGGCCGCGGAGTTGATGACGCGACTGGTCTCCGCGAGGCCCACCCGCACCGCTCGTGCGTTGTCCTTGGTGTGCACCCACTCCTCGTGCATCCGGCTGACCAGGAACACCTGGTAGTCCATGGAGAGGCCGAAGAGCAGGGACAGCATGATGATCGGAAGGAAGGCCGCGATCGGGCCCTCCTGGCCGAGGCCGAGCAGGTTCAGGCCCCAGCCCCACTGGAAGATCGCGACCAGGACGCCGAAGGAGGCCGCCGCCGCGATCAGGTTCATCAGCGCGGCCGTCAGGGGGACCACGACGGAGCGGAAGGCGATCAGCAGCAGGACGAAGCCGAGGCCGATGATCGTCGCGATGAAGTACGGCAGTCGGTCCGCCGTCACCGACGCGAAGTCCTTCGAGACCGCTGTCACGCCGCCGACGTGGGCCTGGACGTCGGCCTCCGGGATCACCCGGTCGCGCAGGGTGTCGATGAGGCGGTCGGTCTCCACGGCCTGCGGTGAGGTCGTGGGGACGACCTGGATGACCGTCACGCCGTTCGCGGGAGGCGCCGAGAACGCCTGGGCGACGCCCTCCGTCTCCCTGATCGTCGCGACCAGGCTCTCCCCCGGGTCGCCGTTCACGACCACCTGGAGCGGGCCGTTGAAGCCGGGGCCGAAGCCCTCGGCGAGCAGGTCGTACGCCTGCCTGGTCGTCGTCGACGCGTCGTCGTTGCCCTGGTCGACCGTGCCCAGACGCAGGGACAGCAGCGGCAGGGCGAGGACGGCCATCACGACGACGGCCAGCGCGGCCACCGAGCGCGGGCGGCGCTCGACGGTGGCCGACCAGCGGGCCGCGAGGCCGCTCGCACGCTCCGCCGCGGGGCCCTGTGCGGCCAGCCGGCGCCGCTGCCGGCGGCTGAGCACCCGGTGGCCCAGCACGCCGAGCAGCGCGGGCAGCAGGGTGACGGCCGCGAGGACGCTCAGGACGACGGTCAGCGAGGTGCCGATGACCACGCCGTCCAGGAAGCGCAGGTTCGTCACCAGCATCCCGGCGAGCGCGATGCACACCGTGCCGCCCGCGAACAGCACGGCCCGGCCGGAGGTGTTGAGGGCGGTGACCGCCGCCTCCTCCGGGTCCTGGCCGCTCAGGATGCCCTTGCGGTGCCGGGTGACGATGAACAGGGCGTAGTCGATGCCGACGCCCAGACCGATCAGCGTGGAGAGCAGGGAGGCCAGTTCGGGCACGTTGGTGACGTGGCTGATCAGCTGCGTGGAGAACAGGCCGGTACCGACGCCGAACAGGGCGATCAGGATCGGCAGCAGCATCGCGAACACCGAGCCGAAGGCCAGGAACAGCACGACGGCCGCGGCGAGGATGCCGACGATCTCGGCGGTGCCGGTCGGCGGCTCCTGCACGCGCGTGATGGCCTGGCCGCCGAGCTCGACCTGCAGACCGTCGCCGTCGGCCTTCTGCGCGGTGTCGACGACGTCCTGGACCAGGTCCTTGGGTACGGCGTTCGCCTGCTCGGCGAAGGTGACCTGGGCGTACGCGATCCGCCCGTCCTTGCTGATCTGGGCTTCGCCCTGCGCTCCGTACGGGTCGGTGACCTCGCCGACCCCCTTCATCGCGCCGATCTCCTTCAGCGCGGGTTCTATTCGGGACCGTACGGAGTCGTCCCGCACGGAGCCCTCGTCGACCCTCCACACCACCGTGTCGGTGTCGCCCGCGCGCTCCGGGAAGGCCTTGGCCATCAGGTCGTACGCGCGCTTGGAATCCGTGTTGGGCAGGGAGAAGACCTCCGCGTAGTTCGTGCCCGCGCTCGAACTCGCCGCGCCCAGGCCGAACAGCGCCCCCACCCACAGCAACAGGACCACCAGCCGGTGCCGGTAGCACCAGCGTGCCAATGTCGCCACGCCAAAAACCCCCTCATAGTCCGGTCGGTCCCCCCAGGTCCTGGGCAACAGAATTGGCGGTGGCACGCGCGCGTGGACATGCGAATCCCTTGACTCTCAAGGAACTCCAAAGCGGGAACCGGCCCCGCTGTCAGTGCCCGCGCCGATACTGGGGAGCATGACGACGGCTCCAGGCACCGTGCTGGTCGTGGAGGACGAGGAGAGCATCGCGGACGTCCTCGCCATCGCGCTGCGCTACCACCGGTTCGAGGTGATGACGGCGGGCACCGTCCGCGAGGCGCTCGCGCTCGCGGAGCGCACGAGGCCCGACGCCGCGCTGCTCGACGTCATGCTGCCGGACGGGGACGGGCGTGCCCTGGGACGCCAACTGCGCGACCGGCGGCCCGACCTGGCGCTCGTCTTCCTCACCGCGCGCGACTCGCCCGCCGAGGTGGTCGGCGCGCTCGGCTTCGGCGACGACTACATCACCAAGCCGTTCAACATCGACGAGGTCGTCGCGCGGATCACCGCGGTGCTGCGCCGCACCCGCCCCGCCGACGTCCTGCCGCAGCGCCCGCCGCTGCGCTACGGCGACCTGGAACTGGACGAGACGACGTACTCGGTGCACCGCGCGGGCCGCTCCGTCGAGCTCACCCCCACCGAGTACGCCCTGCTGCGCTTCCTGGTGCGCAACGGCGGCCGGATCGTTCCCAAGGAGCAACTCCTGCGCCATGTCTGGCAGTACGAGCACACCCCGCCCGAGTCGACCGTCGTCGAGACCTACATCAGCTATCTGCGGCGCAAACTCGAAGCCCTGGGGCCGCCGGTGATCACCACCCGGCGGGGTGTGGGATACGGGCTGGCATGAGGAGCCGGATCCTGCGGCGCAAGCGCGGCGTCCACTCCCTGCGCGCCAAGCTGACGCTGGCGAACGTGGCGCTGCTCGCCCTCGGCATCGTCGCGGCGACCGCCGTGAGCGTGATGGGCATGCGGTACTACCTGCTCGACCAGGTCGACACGGACCTGACCAAGACCCGTGACTCGCTGGGCAGTTCGCAGCTGACTCTGCGGGCGATCGACTCGCTCAGCGGGCTGGGCTTCGTGCGCGACCGGCTCGACCCGGAGCAGAGCGACGAGCAGCCCACGCCGGACTCGGTCTTCGCCGCGGTCGACAGCCGCGGCGAGGCCGTCGGCATCCTCGGCTTCGCGCCGACCGACGCCCAGCGCGGTCTGGCGGACGAGGTCGGCGACCCGCGCACCCTGACCGGGGATCCCGAGCCGCACGACGTCACCGTGCAGGGGTCCGCCTACCGCGTGACGGCCACCCGGCTCGCCGACGGCACCTTCATCCTGCTCGCCACCTCCACCGACGCCGTCCACCACGGCGTCGCCAAGGCCGTCAAACTCGACCTCGCCATCGGCACCCTGCTGCTCGCGCTGCTGGCCTGTCTGACGATGTTCAGCGTCCGGCGCCGGATGCGTCCACTGGAGGACATGGTGGAGACCTCGTCGGCGATCGCCGAGGGCGACCTGACCCGGCGGGTCCCCTCCAGCAGCGAGGCCACTCTGGAGGTCGAACAGCTCCGCGTCGCCCTCAACTCCATGCTCCACCAGGTGGAGTCGGCGTACCGCACGCGCGAGCGCAGCGCGGCCCAGCTGCGCCGCTTCGTCGGCGACGCCTCGCACGAGCTGCGCACCCCGCTGTCCGCGATACGCGGCTACCTCCAGCTGTACGACAAGGGCATGCTCACCGACCCGAGCCAGCGCAAACGCGCCTGGGACCGGATGAACGGCGAGGTCGACCGCATGGGCCGGCTCGTCGACGAGCTGCTGACCCTCGCCCGCCTCGACCAGCAGCCCGAGCTCCGCTTCCGGAACGTCGACATCAGCCGCCTGGTCCGGGACGCCGCCGAGGATCTGCGGGTGCAGCAGCCGGGGCGGCCCCTCACGGTCGACGCCGACGGCTCCCTGCTGGTGCACGCCGACGAGTCGGGGCTGCGCCAGGTGCTCGGAAACCTGGTGGCCAACGTGCGCACGCACACGCCGGCCGACGTGCCGGTGCGGCTCGGTGTGGAGCGGGCGGACGGGGTCGTACGGCTGTGTGTCGCGGACCAGGGGCCGGGGCTCGGGCCACAGGACGCGGCGCGTGTCTTCGACCGCTTCTTCCGGGCCGCCGGGGGCTCGGGCAGCGGGCTCGGCATGGCGATCGTGCAGGGGGTGGTGCGGGCCCACGACGGTGAGGTGACGGTGCGGACGGCGCCGGGCGAGGGACTGGCGGTGACGGTCACGCTGCCGGCGGGGGCGGCCGTACGGTCGTGATCCACCCGTTCCGCTTCAGGTGTGGGTGAGGACGAGGGCCCACACGGTCTTGCCGTGCCGGCCCCTGCCCCACACCCCCCAGGTCGCGGCGACGTTCTCCACCAGGTGCAGGCCTCGGCCCGCCTCCTCGGCCTCGTCCACCACGCGCAGCCGGGGCTCCACCCGGCCCTCGTCGGAGACCTCGATGAGACAGGAGCCGTCGGCGAGGGCGGTCACCGCCACCTCGAACTCCCGCTCGAGGAGCGGCCCG
This sequence comes from Streptomyces sp. NPDC033131, assembly GCF_055578365.1. NCBI lineage: Bacteria > Bacillati > Actinomycetota > Actinomycetes > Kitasatosporales > Streptomycetaceae > Streptomyces > Streptomyces sp. NPDC033131. The sequence goes on along the minus strand of NZ_JBVIPA010000001.1, from coordinate 162,245 downwards.
TGGCGTACGACGTTGGTGGCCAGCTCGGACACGAGCAGCATCGCGTCGGCCAGCGCCCGGCCGTCCGGGGCGTGGCCCCAGTCGGCCAGATGGTCCCGGACCCGGCGCCGGGCGAGACCGACAGAAGCCGGATGCCGGGGCAGCCGGAAGGAGTTGCGTCTCACCACGTTCGCTCCTCACCCAGCACACACCTCCCTCACATGGTGCGGTCCCGGATGGCCGCCCGGCATCATTCGGGCGAAGGTCGCCACCGCGAGATCGCGTCAGATCCAGGTGAGGCGCCAGAGGCGGAAGACTCCGGTGCCGTCCGAGAGGTACTGGCCACCGCCGACGTTCTCGTTGCTGACGACGTACTCCTTGGCCTGCCACAGCGGGATGACCGGAACGTCGCGGGCGACGGCCTGCTGCAGCTCGCGGAAGTCCTCGGTGGCCTCGGTGCGGTCGGCGTACTGCTGGCTGGTGCGGATCAGCCGGTCCACGGCCTTGCTGCTGTAGCCGGTGTTCATGGTGCCGTCGGTGCCGACGAGCGGGGAGCCGAAGGTGTCCGGGTCGGGGTAGTCGGCCACCCAGCCGACGGCGTACGCGTCCAGCTTCCCGGACGCCCACTGCTTCTGGAAGCCGGTCCACTCGTAGCCCTTGAGGGTCACCTTGAACAGGCCGTCCGCCTCCAGTTCCCGCTTGAGTTCCGCGGCTTCCTGGGCGGCGGCGCCGCGGCCCTTGGCGTAGCCGTAGGTGAAGCGGACCGGCAGGCTCACTCCGGCCTCGGTGAGGAGCTTTCTGGCCTTGTCCTTGTCCAGCTTGGGGTAGAGGTCGAAGAACGACGTCGTGTGGCCGGTGATGCCGGTCGGGATCAGCGAGTAGAGCGGGTCGACGGTCCCGTCGTACACCGTGGCGGCCAGCCGGTCGCGGTCGATCAGCCAGGCCATGGCCTGCCGGACCCGGGGGTCGTGCAGCGGGGATCCGGAGCGGGTGTCGAGGTACAGGTTGCGGGTCTCGGAGCTGTCGGCCACGGACACGCGCTGGTTCGGGTCGCTGGTGTTCAGTCCGGCGAGGACCCCGGGCGGCAGCTGCCGGGTGGCCACGTCGACCTGCTTCGCCTTCCAGGCGGCGTCGAGCTTGGCGGCGTCGGCGTAGTAGCGCAGTTCGACGGGGCGTCCGGCGTCCTTGAGGGCGCCCTCGTAGCGCCCGTTGGGCTTGAGGACGGCCTTCTTGTCCTTCGTGTACGCCGTCAGGTCGTACGGTCCGGTGCCGTCGGCGCCCGCGTCGGTGCGCAGGCCGTCCGCCGGGTACTCGGTGCGGTCGACGATCGCGCCGGCTCCGGTGGCCACCTTGAACGGGAAGGTGGCGTCGGCCGAGGACAGCCGGAAGGTGACGGTGAGGCCGTGCGCGCCGACCGAGCGGAGGGTGCTCAGCAGGGACGCGGGGCCGACCTCGGAGTTGATCTTCTTGACCCGGTCGAAGGAGTACTTCACGTCCTCGGCGGTCATCGTCCGGCCGCTCGGGAAGGTGAGGTCCTTGCGCAGTTCGCAGCGGTAGGTGCGCAGACCGCTGCCGACGAAGGCACAGCTTTCGGCCGCGTCCGGGACGGGGGTGGCGCCGCCCGGCTCGAAGGTCAGCAGTGACTGGAAGACGTTGCTGAAAAGCGCCCAGGAGCCGGCGTCGTAGGCGCCGGCCGGGTCGAGCGACGTGACGGCGTCCGTGGTGCCGACCGTGATGGTGTTCTCGTCGTCCTGCGACGGCAGCAACTGCCAGCCGCCCACTCCGGCGGCCGCCAGCACCAGCAGCGTCGCGATGATCCGCACGCGAACCGATCGCATCGGTCTGCCCTCCCCAGGCCCCTGGTGGACCGCAGCTCACAAGCCACTGCCCTAGCGGCGCGGATCAATTAACCACAGGTGTTTCACCTGGGGGAAGAGAGATCTGGGGAGTTGGAAAAGACATTACCGCCAGCGGTTTCGGCCACGTTTCACAGTGTCCTCACAGCTTCGACGCCAGTTCGATCACGGTGATGTCCGACTCGGCTCCGACCCGGGTCGGCGGGCCCCACGCGCCCGCGCCCCGGCTGACGTACAACTGCGTGTCGCCGTAGCTCTCCAGGCCGGCGAGGGTCGGGTTCGCGGCCGAGGCGATGAAGTTGCCCGGCCAGAGCTGGCCGCCGTGGGTGTGGCCGGAGAGCTGGAGGTCGACGCCGTGCTCGACGGCGTCGTGGATCTGCACCGGCTGGTGGGCGAGCAGCACGCACGCGCGTGCCGGGTCGCGGTCGCCGAGCGCCTTGGCGAAGTCGGGGCCCTGGCCCTCGCTCTCGCCCGCCACGTCGTTGACGCCGGCGAGGTCGAAGTGGGCCAGTTCGGTGCGGGCGTTCTCCAGCGGGCGCAGGCCGAGCCGCCGTACCTCCTCGACCCACTGTTCGGCGCCGGAGAAGTACTCGTGGTTGCCGGTGACGAAGAAGCTTCCGTGGCGCGCCCGCAGTTGGGCCAGCGGCGCCGCCGCCGGCCCCAGGTCCTTGACGCTGCCGTCGACCAGGTCGCCCACGATCGCGATCAGGTCGGGCTGGGTGCCGTTGATCGTGTCGACGACCTTCTGGGCGAAGCCGCGGCCCAGCACCGGGCTCAGGTGAATGTCGCTGACCACGGCGATCCGGTAACCGTGCGCCGCGCGCGGCAGCTTGGCCAGCGGGACGGTGACCCGCTTGACGGTAGGGCCGTTCAGGACGCCGTACGTGCCGTAGCCGACGGTCCCGAGGGCCGCGGCGGCGGCGGCCGCCCCCGACGACCCGGGAGACGAACAGACGGCGGGAGGGCAGGGCCGCCGGGGTGGCCGCAGGCTCGGGGGCCGGCTCCACCTCCTGGGCCGGCTCCGGCTCGGAGTCGTGCTCCGGTCCGGGCGGCAGGGGCGCCCCGCCGGCCGGGACCGGCTCCGGCCGGCGTACGGCCGTCTCGGCGCCCGCCCGCCGCTCCAGGAACCGCCGCAGCAGCGGTCGTACGGCCTCACCCGCGACCACGGCCAGCAGCAGGTAGATCGACAGGGCCATCCACAGGAAGCCCGGCCAGGCCAGGACCCGCTGGAGCCAGAACGGCGCACCGGCGCGCTCGGCCACGATGGCCGTGACGGTGAACAGCCAGCCGCCCGCGATCAGCACCGCACCGGCGCGGCGCACCGGGCCGGGAGCCCGGGTCGTGTCGCGGAACAGGCGTCTGTAGAGGTACCAGTTGGTCGTCACCAGGACGGCCAGGGCTAGCAGTACGAAGAGTATGACCACGGTCTCGTGTCCCCGTTGTGGGCTGTCAGGCCTGTCGGTTATGACGTGCGGCGCAATGCGCGCACGGAACGCAACCCGATGCCCCCGACGACCGTCCCCAATACGAAGGAGACGACGGCGAGCACCAGGTGCACCCAGAAGTACGCCGTCGGGTGACCGTCGTCGAACGCGAGCCCACTGCTGTCCTTGATCAGGTTTTTGACGAAAGTGACCCAGATGACCCAGCTCCACACCCCGAAGGCGAGCAGGAACCAGGAGAGGGGGCGGCTGAGCTTCATGCGTCCAGTATCGCCGCCGGGTGTCCGGTTCCTTGGCCGGGGTGGGGAGGCAGACGGGACTTCACGCGCTGTGCCATGTACGTTCCTGACCGTGCCCGCACCGAAGAAGACCGTCAGGCGATCCCTGCTGGTCACCTCCGTCGTCCTGTCGTCGTTCGCGCTGACCGCGCCCGTCTCGCTGGCGGCCCCGAGTCCGTCGCCGAGCCCGTCCACGAGCCCGTCCACGAGTCCGTCGGCCACTCCCCCGGCGAACATGTCGACCGTCGGCGGCGAACGCCTCGGCCGGCCCGGGGCGCAGGTCAATCTCGCAAGCGGCGTCCCGGTGCTGCCCAAGGACCTGAGCGCGCGTTCGTGGATCGTCGCCGACGCCGAGTCCGGTGACGTACTGGCCGCCCACAACGCGCACTGGCGGCTGCCCCCGGCGAGCACCCTGAAGATGCTGTTCGCCGACACGGTGCTGCCGAAGTTCGCGAAGACCGAGAAGCACAAGGTCCTCCCCTCCGACCTGACCGGCATCGGTTCCGGCTCCAGCCTGGTCGGGATAAAGGAAGGCGAGACGTACACGGTCCACGACCTGTGGCTCGGCGTCTTCCTGCGCTCCGGCAACGACGCCGTGCGCGTGCTGTCGCAGATGAACGGCGGCATCAAGGACACCGTCGCGGAGATGAACGGGCACGCCGAGGAGCTCCAGGCCCTCGACACGCACGTGATCAGCCCCGACGGCTACGACGAGCCCGGCCAGGTCTCCTCCGCCTACGACCTGACCCTGATCGCCCGCTCCGGGCTGCAGAAGAAGGACTTCCGCGAGTACAGCTCGACGGTCAGCGCGAAGTTCCCGGGCAAGACGACGAAGAACAAGAAGGGCAGGACCAGCCGCGAGTCCTTCGAGATCCAGAACACCAACCGGCTGCTGACCGGCGACTCCGACGTCTCCGTCTACCCGGGCATCGCGGGCGTCAAGAACGGCAACACCACCAACGCCGGCGCCACCTTCACCGGCGTCGCCGAGCAGGGCGGCAAGGTGCTGCTCGTCACCGTCATGAACCCCGGGAAGGACGAGCACAACGAGGTCTACAAGGAGACCGCCAAGCTCCTCGACTGGGGCTTCAAGGCGGCCGGCAAGGTGGAGCCGGTGGGTGAGCTGGTGCCGCCGAGGAGCGCCGCGCCGGCGAGCGCCCAGCCGGGAGCGAACCCCTCCGGGGAGGCGGGCGGCGCGAACGCCGGTGGCGCGGAGGCCGGCGCCTCGTCGAAGCCGGTGGCGTCCGCCACCACCGAGGGCGGCTCCGAGGGCATGGGCATCGCGCTCGCGATCACCGGCGGTCTGCTGGTGCTGCTCGCGGGCGCCGGGTTCCTGGTCAACCGCCGCTGGCCGCTGCCGGATCTGGTACGTCGTCGGCCCCGTCCGTAGGTTCGTCCTCCTTGCTCTGCGTCGCCGTCCACGCGGCGCAGAACAGCACCAGCTTCGACGTGAAGTTGATCCACAGCAGCAGGGCGACGGGGACGCCGAACGCGCCGTACATGCTCTTCGTGGCCACACCCTGCATATAGCCGCTGAGCAGCAGCTTCAGCAGCTCGAAGCCGACCGCGCCGGTCAGCGCGGCCACGATCAGGCGGCGGCGTGGGGGCTCGACTCCCGGAAGCAGGGTCAGGACGTAGAGGAGCAGCAGGAAGTCGGCCAGTACGGCGACGAGGAACGCGGCGATCAGCAGCAGGACGCTGCCCCAGCCCTCGCTGTCGATGCCCAACTGGTCGGTGATCCAGCCGACCATGGCGGAGGCCACGGTGGACGTGGCGAGCGTGACCAGGACGGCTCCGCCGAGGCCGACCAGGATGCCCAGGTCCTTGGCCTTGCGCAGGACCGGGTTCTCCTCCTCGTCGGGCAGCTCCCACACCGCCCGCAGGCACTCGCGCGTCGAGCCCGCCCAGCCGATGCCGGTGAACAGCAGGACGGCTCCGGCGATGAGGCCGACGGTGCCGGCGTTCTGCACCAGACCGTCGATGTCGAGCTGGTCGGAGATGCCGGGCACCTGCTCGGCGATCTTGTCCTCCAGCGTGCCCTGGCGCTCCTCGCCGAGCGTGGCCGCGGCGATCGAGGCGGCCACGGTGAGCAGCGGGAAGAGCGCCACGAAGCTGGTGAAGGTCATCGCGGCGGCCAGCCGAGTCCACTTCACCCGGTCCAGCCGGTCGTACGACCGCCACGCGTGCGTGAGCGTCAGGCGGGCGACCAGCGGCCCGACTCCGGGGAGTTTTTTCAGCCAGTCCATGATCCGACTGTGCCCTGGTTGCGGAAGACCAATGTCCTGGTCCCCCAAAAACGCAGGATGGTGGCGAGGGCCATTCCGATTCCCGCGCCGGAGACGGTGTCGGCGCGCTGTGAGGTGAGGCCGAGGCCGTAGTGGCTGACGGCGAGACACAGGAGCTGCACGAGGGCGCCGGCGAGGTTCACGGCGAAGAAGACGGCGTACGGGCGCAGCCCCTTCGGCTGGGTGTCCCGGTAGGTGCCGAGCGCATGGCCCAGGTAGGCCACCGAGCAGCCCGCGACGAAGGCGAGCGCCTTGGCGGTGAGCGGGTCGAGCCCGGCCGGGCCGCGCAGGCAGGTGAAGAGGGCGAGGTCGGCGGCGTAGGCGAGGAGGCCGACGGTGGCGAAGCCGAGGATCTCCCGGCGGCTCGCCCTCGCGCGGGTGCCCGGCCGGCCACTTCGGCTGCCCCACGCGCGCGCGTGCGGCCGGCGACCTCCGCCTCCCCATGCGCGCGTGCTCACCAGTTGGCCACCGCCAGGGCGTACATCGCGACCCACATCAGCCCGATGAGGGCGAGTGCGCGGTCGCGCAGGACGACGTCCTCGGGTTCGCCGGCCGTGCCGCGGTCGGCGAAGACGGCGTACCTGAGGATCGCGAGAACGAACGCGACCATGGACAGTTGCCGCCAGGGCAGGACGCTGGTGTGCGGGACCCCGCCCTCCTCCAGGGCCCACAGGCAGTAGCCGAGGACGGCGACACCGGCCGCGAGCTGCCACACGAAGCGCAGGTACCCGGTGGTGTACTCGGTCAGCAACGCGCGCGTGGCGCCGGCTTTCCCGGCCATCTGGACGGCTTCGGAGTAGCGCTTGGCCGACACCATGAACAGCGCGCCGAACCCGGTCGTGATCAGGAACCACCGCGACAGCGGGATGCCGAGCGCGAGCCCGCCGACCATCGCCCGCATCAGGAAGCCGGTCGTGACGACGACGAGGTCGATGACCAGGACGTGCTTGAGGCTGACGCAGTACGCCAGCTGCATGCCCAGGTACGCGGTCAGGAGCGCCGCGACGGCGGGCGAGACCAGACAGGCCGCGACGACCGGCGCGAGGACGCCGAGGGCGCCTCCGACGGCGTAGGCGACGGCTACGGGGACCTGTCCGGCGGCGACCGGGCGGCGGCGCTTGGTGGGGTGGGCGCGGTCGGCTTCGGCGTCGCGGGCGTCGTTGATCAGGTAGACGGCGGCGGCGCAGGCGGTGAAGAGGGCGAAGACCAGCGCGAGTTGGGTGAGGGCGTGCCGGGAGAAGAGCTGGCCGGCGGCGGCCGGGGCGGCCACGACCAGGACGTTCTTGGCCCATTGCCTGGGGCGCGCGGTCCTGACGAGCCCTCCCAGCAGGGAGCCCTTGCGGGGTGGTGCGGGCTTCCGCAGGGGCGTGCGCTGTTCCAGTACCAACGTCTCGCGGGTGCGTGCGCTGCCTGTCATCGGCGCGGTCTCAGTCATGCACGCTCCCCCGGATCCAACGCGCCCCGATACGCGCCGTGAGCGCCCCCAGGACCGCCCCCGCCGCCACGTCGGAGGGGTAGTGCACACCGACGACCAGGCGCGACAGGCACATCGCGGCGGCCAGCGGCGGGACGGTGTACGCCCCCAGCGCACCGAAGGCGACCGCGGCGGCCGCGGCGGAGGTCGCGTGCGAACTCGGGAAGGAGTGCCGGCCCGCGGTGCGTACCAGGGGCTCGACATGCGCGGGACGCGGACGGCGCACCACCCTTTTCACGCCCATGCTGACGAGGTGCGCGCCTGCCGTGAGCGCGGTGCCGCGCAACCAGGCGCCGCGTCGCGGGCCGTCCACGGCGGCTCCCGCGAGGCCTGCCGCGAGCCACAGCGCGCCGTGCTCGCCCGCCCAGGACAGGGCGCGCGCGGTGTTCGCGATGTGCGGGTCGCGGCCGTACGCCCTCAGCGCCGAAAGGATTCGGTGGTCCATGTCGTCGAGATCGTCCATGTGGACTCACTGTTCACGTCAGCACCGCCGGATCTCCGGCAATATAGGGCGACATCCCATTAATCACCCATTTCGGGGATGGGGTGAATGTTTCAAAACTAATCGCCCACCAAGGGGCGATACGGTCACCGACATGTCTGCCGACACCGTTTCCGTCACCGGCTGGGGCCGCACCGCTCCCACCTCCGCGCGTCTGATCCGCCCACGGACGTACGAGGAGGCCGCGGCCGCCGTCCGGGACTGCGGGGCCCGCGGGGGCATCCCGAGGGGCCTGGGGCGGGCCTACGGGGACGCCGCGCAGAACGCCGGTGGGTCCGTGTTCGACATGACGGGTCTCGACCGCATCCACGTCATCGACGCCAGTGAGGGGATCGTGCTGTGCGACGCGGGCGTCTCCCTGCACCGGCTGATGCACGTGCTGCTGCCGCTCGGCTGGTTCGTGCCGGTCACACCCGGCACGCGCTACGTCACCGTCGGCGGCGCGATCGGCGCGGACATCCACGGCAAGAACCACCACGTGTCGGGCTCCTTCTCCCGGCACGTCCTGTCGCTCGAACTCCTCACCGCCGACGGCGAGGTCCGCACGGTCGGCCGTGACACGCCGCTGTTCGACGCGACGACCGGCGGCATGGGCCTGACCGGCATGATCCTCACTGCGACGGTCCGCCTCCAGCCGGTCGAGACCTCACTCATGTCGGTCGACACCGAGCGCGCGCGGGACCTGGACGACCTGATGGCCCGTCTGACGGCCACCGACCACCACCACCGCTACTCCGTCGCGTGGATCGACCTCCTGGCGCGCGGCGCGGCGACGGGCCGAGCGGTACTGACCCGCGGCGACCACGCCCCCCTGGAGGCACTGCCGGAACGTACGCGCGCGCGCAGGGATCCGCTGGCCTTCCGGACCTCCCGGCTTCCGGCCGCCCCCGCCTTCCTCCCGGAGGGCCTGCTCAGCCGGACGACCGTAGGCCTCTTCAACGAGCTCTGGTTCCGCAGAGCCCCACGCGCGCGTACCGGCGAACTCCAGAAGATCTCCGCTTTCTTCCACCCCCTGGACGGCGTCCCCCACTGGAACCGGATCTACGGCCGCGGCGGTTTCGTGCAGTACCAGTTCGTCGTCGGCCACGGCCAGGAGGACGCCGTGCGCAGGATCGTGCGCCGCGTCTCGCAACGCCGGTGCCCGTCCTTCCTCGCCGTCCTCAAGCGCTTCGGGGAGGCCGATCCGGGCTGGCTCTCCTTCCCGGTGCCCGGCTGGACCCTGGCCCTGGACATCCCGGCCCACCTGCCCGGCCTCGGCGCCTTCCTGGACGAACTGGACGAGGAGGTCGCCGCGGCCGACGGGCGCGTCTACCTCGCCAAGGACTCCCGCCTGCGCCCCGAACTGCTCACCGCGATGTACCCACGCCTGCCCGACTTCCGCGCCCTGCGAGCGGAGCTGGACCCGCGCGGGGTCTTCACGTCGGACCTGTCCCGTCGCCTCGGCATCTGAACAACACCCCCAGGCCGCCTCACCCCCTTCAGCCGCACGGCTGGGGCCCTCTCTAGGAGCTGTCGTGAAGGACGCCTTCGGCATCCCCCAGTCCCTGCTCGTCCTCGGCGGCACGTCGGAGATCGCGCTCGCCACCGCACGCCGCCTGATCGCCCGCCGGACCCGCACGGTGTGGCTGGCGGGACGCCCCACGCCCGACCTGGAGGAGGCCGCGGAGCACCTGCGCGGCCTCGGGGCCGAAGTGCACACCGTCCCCTTCGACGCGCTCGATCCCGACTCCCACGAAACGACGCTCGGCAAGGTCTTCGCCGAGGGCGACGTCGACATGGTGCTGCTCGCCTTCGGAATCCTCGGCGACCAGGCACACGACGAACGCGAACCGTCGAGCGCGGTGCGCGTCGCGCAGACCAACTACACGGGAGCGGTGTCGGCGGGGCTGGTCGCCGCGCGCGGGCTGCAGACCCAGGGCCACGGCTCCCTCGTGGTGCTGTCCTCCGTGGCCGGCGAGCGCGCCCGCCGCTCCAACTTCATCTACGGCTCCAGCAAGGCCGGCCTCGACGCCTTCGCCCAGGGCCTGGGCGACGCCCTGCACGGCACCGGCGTGCACGTGATGGTCGTACGCCCCGGATTCGTCCGCACGAAGATGACCACGGGCCTGCCGGAGGCGCCCCTCACGACGACACCGGAGACGGTCGCCACGGCGATCGAGCTGGGGCTGCGCCGCCGAACGGAGACCGTGTGGGTACCGGGAGCGCTGCGGGTGGTGATGTCGGCACTGCGGCACGTACCGCGGGCGGTGTTCCGGCGACTGCCGCTGTAACGGTGCTGACAGCGGGCCTGTAACTGTAGTTACAGGCCGTTCGCCACGGTGGTCACCGCTGGTTGGTCACCGTGGTCACAGCTGGCTTGTCGGCAGCGAACCGCGCTCGACGCGCGCCGTCTGCGGCGGCACCACCGTGCCTCCGAAGACGTAATCCCGCAGCTTGCGCCACACGCCGTCGGCGCCCTGTTCGTAGAGGGCGAAACCGGTGCAGGGCCATTCGGCCCGGTAGTCGGCCAGCTCCTCGAACGCGCGGTCCATGGCGTCGTCGTCGATGCCGTGCGCGACCGTGACGTGCGGGTGGTACGGGAACTGCAGTTCGCGAGCCACGGGGCCGGAGGCGTCCCGGACCTGCTTCTGTAGCCAGGTGCACGCCTCGGCGCCGTCGGCCACCTGGACGTAGACGACAGGTGACAGCGGTCGGAACGTACCCGTGCCCGACAGGCGCATGGGGAAGGGCCGGCCGACCGCGGCGACCTCGGCCAGGTGCGCATCGACGGCCGGCAGCGCGTCCTCGTCGATCTCCGTCGGCGGCAGCAGGGTGACATGCGTGGGAATGCCGTGAGCTGCCACGTCGCCGAAGCCCGCGCGCAGCTGTTGGATCAGGCTGCCGTGAGGCTCCGGGACCGCGATCGACACGCCGATCGTTACGGTCCCCACGTCGTCTCCTGTCGTCCTGTTCGGGTGCGTTCCCAGCCGTCCGGCTATCGACTGTACGGCCACGGCCGTGTTGTGGGCAGGCGCAACCGTAGTGATGTGCAGCGCTCTGCCCTGTCGTGCGTTTGTGCGGTCGTACGCCTCAGTGCTTGGCGGGCAGGAATCCCACCCGGTCATAGGCCTGCGCGAGGGTCTCCGCGGCCACGGCACGCGCCTTCTCCGCGCCCTTGGCCAGAATCGAGTCCAGCGTCTCCGGGTCGTCCAGGTACTGCTGGGTGCGCTCGCGGAACGGCGTCACGAACTCGACCATGATCTCCGCGAGGTCCGTCTTGAGCGCGCCGTAGCCCTTGCCCTCGTACTTCTGTTCCAGCTCCGCGATCCCCTCGCCCGTGAGGGTCGAGTGGATGGTGAGCAGGTTGCTGACGCCCGGCTTGTTCCCCGGGTCGAAGCGGATGACGGTGTCGGTGTCGGTGACCGCGCTCTTGACCTTCTTGGCGGTGGCCTTGGGTTCGTCGAGGAGGTTGATGAGCCCCTTCGGCGTGGACGCCGACTTGCTCATCTTGATCGACGGGTCCTGAAGGTCGTAGATCTTCGCCGTCTCCTTGAGGATGTACGGCTTCGGGACGGTGAAGGTCGCGCCGAAGCGGCCGTTGAACCGCTCGGCGAGGTCACGGGTGAGCTCGATGTGCTGGCGCTGGTCCTCGCCGACCGGGACCTCGTGCGCCTGGTACAGCAGGATGTCCGCGACCTGGAGGACCGGGTACGTGAACAGGCCGACGCTGGCGCGGTCGGCGCCCTGCTTGGCCGACTTGTCCTTGAACTGGGTCATGCGGGACGCCTCGCCGAAGCCGGTGAGGCAGTTCATGACCCAGGCGAGCTGGGCGTGCTCGGGGACGTGGCTCTGGACGAAGAGCGTGCAGCGCTCGGGGTCGAGACCGGCCGCGAGGAGCTGGGCGGCGGCGAGCCGGGTGTTGGCACGCAGGTCCGCGGGATCCTGCGGGAGCGTGATCGCGTGCAGGTCGACGACCATGTAGAACGCGTCGTGGGACTCCTGCAGGGCCACCCACTGGCGGACGGCGCCGAGGTAGTTGCCGAGGTGGAACGAGCCTGCGGTGGGCTGGATTCCGGAGAGCACGCGAGGTCGGTCAGAGGCCATGCTCACCATTCTCTCAGGTGTCGGGGGCCGATCCGGAACTGGTCGGAAACAGAGGGGACTCGGGGGGAACCGATCCGGCCCGAGCGGTGTACCAAGAATGTGAGGACGCGGGAGGGGGGCCGCATCGTCGATGAGGCCGCGGTGATCGCACGCGTACGCGCCGGAGACCCGGAGGCGTACGCGGACCTGGTGCGGGCCCATACGGGCCTCGCGCTCAGGGCGGCCGCCGCGCTCGGGGCGGGTGCGGACGCGGAGGACGTGGTGCAGCAGGCCTTCGTCAAGGCGTACTGCGCGCTGGGCCGGTTCAGGGACGGCGCGTCGTTCAAGCCGTGGCTGTTGTCGATCGTGGCCAATGAGACGAGGAACACAGTGCGGACGGCGGCCCGGCAGCGGACGCTCGCCGGCCGTGAGGCGGCCTTCGTGGAGGCGGACCCGCTGATACCGGAATCGGCGGATCCCTCGGTGGCCACACTGGAGACGGAGCGCCGCGCCGCGCTGCTGGCCGCCCTGGAGAAGCTGACCGAGGAGCATCGCCTGGTCGTCACCTACCGCTATCTGCTGGAGATGGACGAATCCGAGACGGCCCAGGCCCTGGGCTGGCCCCGGGGGACGGTGAAATCCCGGCTCAACCGCGCACTGCGGAAGATGAGCCGACTGCTGCCGGATTTCCAGCCCCGGGAAGCCCGGGAAGCAGGGGAAGGGGGTGATGAGCGTGGGTGAGGAGCGGAAGCGGAATGCCTACGGCGGTGAGGGCGGTGCCGGCGACGAGGGCGGGGGGCGTCGGCGCGGCGAGGCCGCCCGGCTGCCGGAGGAGCTGCGGGCGCTGGGGCGTTCCCTGGACCCGCCCGGTGGTGCCGCGGCCGAGTCGATGGTCGAGTCGGTGCTGGAGCGGATACTCGCCGAGCAGGTACCCGTTCCGGTGGCCGAGCCGCCGAAGGCCGGTGATCGGCTGCGGGCGGCCCGCTTCTGGACGCGAACGCGGTGGCGGTCACTGACCGCGACGCTGTGCGGCCTGCTGACGGTCCTCGCGCTCACGCCCCCGGTGCGTGCCGCGGTCCTCGACTGGTTCGACTTCGGCGGGGTAGAGGTGCGGTACGCCCCGTCGGCGGTGCCGTCGGCCGGCGCCGAGGTGCCCGGCTGCGGGGAGCCCGTGTCGCTCGCGCAGGCCGAGCGCGAGGCCGGGTTCGAGCCGCTGGTTCCGCCGGCGCTGGGCGCGCCGGACACCGTGTCGGTCAGCGACGAGCCGCAGGGGCGGTTCCTGGTGAGCCTGTGCTGGCGCGAGCAGGGACGCACGGTCCGCCTCGACCAGTACCCGGCCGGCCTGGACGTCGGCTTCGCCAAGAGCGTGCCCGAGCAGCCCACGTGGATCGTGCTGAGCAAGGACCCCGCCGACGCCGGCACGCCGACGGACACGGCCCTGTGGTTCCCGCGACCGCACCTGCTGAGCTTCTGGCTGGTGGATGCGGACGGCTCCCGCCACACCCGAGAGAAGCGGACCGCCGGGCCGACGCTGCTGTGGATGCACAGCTCCGGCGGCTCCGGAACCGGCAGCATCGGCGGCTCGCACGTGACGCTGCGGCTGGAGGGCGTGGCGTCGCAGGGGCGGGCGGTGGAGATCGCGAAGTCCCTCGACTGGGCGCCGGAGGCGTCTCCGAAATAGTGCGGGCGAGGTGGGAACCCCGACGGGCCGGGCGGTGTACCAGAAGTGACACGCGGCTCGTGGACGGCCGCACGGGGATGGGCCGGCTTGGCAGGGGGTTCGAATGCGCGGGATCGGGACCATCGAGCACTCGGCCGGGTCCGGAGCGAAGGCCGCCTACGCTGACCAGGCCCCGAGGTCCGGGCTCCCTGGTCAGCGTAGGCGGCCCGGCCCGGCGCGTCGGGCCGGGCCGGAACGGGTGTCAGCCGAGGTCGATCTCCGGGTACAGCGGGAAGCCCGCCACGAGGTCGGTGGCTCGGTGGGAGATCTCGTCCGAGATCTTCGGGTCGAGGATGTGCTGGGCCTTCGACGGGGCGCCCTTGCTGGTGGTGCCGGGCTCGGTGGAGGTGAGGACGCGGTCGATGAGGGCCGCGACCTCGTCCATCTCGGCGGTGCCGAGCCCACGCGTGGTGAGGGCGGGGGTGCCGATGCGGATGCCGGAGGTGTACCAGGCGCCGTTGGGGTCGGCGGGGATGGCGTTGCGGTTGGTGACGATGCCCGAGTCGAGCAGGGCGGCCTCGGCCTGGCGTCCGGTGAGGCCGTAGGAGGAGGCGACGTCGATCAGGTTGAGGTGGTTGTCCGTGCCGCCGGTGACGAGGGTGGCGCCGCGGCGCATCAGGCCCTCGGCGAGCGCGCGGGAGTTGTCGACGATCCGCTGGGCGTAGTCCTGGAAGGAGGGCTGACGCGCTTCGGCGAGGGCGACGGCCTTGGCGGCCATGACGTGCGGGAGCGGGCCGCCGAGGACCATCGGGCAGCCACGGTCGACCTGGTCCTTGAGGGAGTCGTCGCACAGGACCATGCCGCCGCGCGGCCCGCGGAGCGACTTGTGGGTGGTGGTGGTGACGATCTGGGCGTGCGGGACCGGGTCGAAGTCGCCGGTGAGGACCTTGCCGGCGACGAGGCCGGCGAAGTGGGCCATGTCCACCATGAGCGTGGCGCCGACCTCGTCGGCGATCTCGCGCATGATCCGGAAGTTCACGAGACGGGGGTAGGCGGAGTAGCCGGCGACGATGATGAGCGGCTTGAACTCGCGGGCGGTGGCGCGCAGGGCCTCGTAGTCCAGGAGGCCGGTGGCGGGGTCGGTGCCGTAGGAGCTCTGGTCGAACATCTTGCCGGAGATGTTGGGACGGAATCCGTGGGTGAGGTGGCCGCCGGCGTCCAGGGACATGCCGAGCATGCGCTGGTTGCCGAAGGCCTGGCGCAGTTCGGCCCAGTCGGCGTCGGAGAGGTCGTTGACCTGGCGCACACCGGCCTTCGCCAGGGCGGGGACCTCGACGCGCTGGGCGAGGACGGACCAGAAGGCGACGAGGTTGGCGTCAATGCCGGAGTGCGGCTGGACGTAGGCGTGGCGGGCGCCGAAGAGCTCGCGCGCGTGCTCGGCGGCGAGGGACTCGACGGTGTCGACGTTGCGACAGCCGGCGTAGAAGCGGCGGCCGACGGTGCCCTCGGCGTACTTGTCGCTGAACCAGTTGCCCATGGCCAGCAGGGTGGCCGGGGAGGCGTAGTTCTCGGAGGCGATCAGCTTGAGCATCTCGCGCTGGTCGGCGACCTCCTGGCCGATCGCGTCGGCCACGCGCGGCTCGACGGCGCGGATCACGTCGAGGGCGGCACGGAAGGCGGTGGACTCGTGAGAGAGGGGTTCGGCTGGCATGGGGACCTCCGGACGTCGTGTGCAGCGATCACGGTACGGCCCAGGCGCACGGCACTCGGTGCTGGACAAGGTCCAGGGGCCGCTCCCCGATGGTTCATCCCATCCCAGCGCGCCAGTCACGGCCCGCCCGTCAGCCTACCGGGCACGCCGCATCGGTCAGGTCCCGCGTCCACCATGCGAGCGACGATAGGAAGGAGGCCACCGCCACCTCAGGGAGATCCCGTGAACGCTACGGAACGGCTCGTCGCCGCGGCCGACGCCCACAGTGCGCACACCTACGATCCGCTGCCCGTGGTGGTCGCCACCGCGGACGGGGCCTGGATGACGGACGTGGAGGGGCGCCGCTATCTGGACCTGCTGGCCGGTTACTCGGCGCTCAACTTCGGGCACTGCAACCGGCGGCTCGTCGAGGCGGCCAAGGCGCAGTTGGAGCGGGTGACGCTGACGTCGCGGGCGTTTCACCACGACCGGTTCGCGGCGTTCTGCGAGGAGCTCGCCGAGCTGTGCGGCATGGAGAGGGTGCTGCCGATGAACACCGGCACGGAGGCGGTGGAGACGGCGGTGAAGACCGCCCGGAAGTGGGGGTACCGGGTCAAGGGGGTGCCGGCCGGGATGGCGAAGATCGTGGTCGCCGGCAACAACTTCCACGGGCGTACGACGACGGTCGTCAGCTTCTCCACGGACTCCGAGGCGCGGGCGGACTTCGGGCCGTACACGCCGGGCTTCGAGATCGTGCCGTACGGGGATCTGACGGCGATGCGCTCGGCGGTGACCGAGAACACGGTGGCCGTGCTGCTGGAGCCGATCCAGGGCGAGGCGGGGGTACTGGTGCCGCCGGCCGGTTATCTGCCGGGGGTGCGGGAGCTGACGCGGGAGCGGAACGTGTTGTTCGTGGCGGACGAGATCCAGTCGGGGCTGGGGCGGACCGGGCGGACGTTCGCGTGCGAGCACGAGGGGGTGGTGCCGGACGTGTATGTGCTGGGGAAGGCGCTCGGGGGCGGGGTCGTTCCGGTGTCGGCGGTGGTGTCGAGCTCGGCGGTGCTGGGGGTGTTCCGGCCCGGGGAGCACGGGTCGACGTTCGGTGGGAGTCCGCTGGCCTGTGCGGTGGCGCTGGAGGTGATCGCGATGCTGCGGACGGGCGAGTTCCAGGCGCGGTCCGCGGAGCTTGGCGGGCATCTGCACCGGGAGTTGGCGGCGCTGGCCGGGACGGGGCGGGTGACGGAGGTGCGCGGGCGGGGACTGTGGGCGGGCGTCGACATCGAGCCGTCGTACGGCACGGGACGGGAGGTCTCGGAGAGGCTGATGGAGCGGGGTGTGCTGGTGAAGGACACGCACGGGGCGACGATCCGGATCGCGCCGCCCCTCGTCATCGGGAAGGAGGACCTGGACTGGGGGCTGGCCCAGTTGCGTGCCGTACTGGGGCTGTAGGGATTCGCGGGGCCGCAGGAGGTGACGAACTGCTGTCGGGAACGGCTGCTCAGAGGATCACGTGCGGCAGGAAGCGGGCGTATTCGTCGGTGACCAAGCCCGAGGACTCGCGGATGCCGAGGCCGGCGGACTCGTTCTCCACGACCCAGGCGCCGAGGACGACGTGGTTGCCGTCGAAGTCGGGCAGGGGGGCCAACTCCTGGTAGCAGCAGGCCTCTTGGCGTATGACGGGGTCGGCGCCGGGCTCGTGGACGGTCACGCCGGCGCCCTCTCGGCCCAGGAGGGGCTTGGCGACGTAGCCGGTCGTCGTCGCCAGTGCGCGGGGGCCGTCGAGGTGGGCGGGGAGGAGGTTCGGGTGGCCCGGAAACAGTTCCCAGAGGATCGCCAGCAAGGCCTTGTTGCTGAGGAGCATCTTCCAGGCCGGTTCGATCCACAGGGTGCTGCCGGTGCCGCCGCCGTTGTCGAGAGTGCCGAGGACGTGGTCGGCGAAGCGGTCGGTGGTGAGCCACTCCCACGGGTAGAGCTTGAAGCAGCTGCGGATGAAACGAAGCTGGTTGTCGACGAAGCGGCCGGACAGCGGGTCCCAGCCGATCTCCTCCATGGAGATCCAGTCGGTGTCGAGGCCCGCCTGTTCCGCGGTCTCCTTCAGATAGGCGACCGTCATGAGGTCCTCGCCGAGTTCGTCGGCCGAGGAGTGCGCGAAGTACAGGGGGCCGCCGGGCGGGAGGAGGGCGGCCTGCTTCTTCCAGGCGGCGACGAGGCGTTCGTGGAGGGAGTTCCACTGGTCGGCGCCGGGGAAGCGCTCCGCCATCCAGAACCACTGGGGTGAGGCGGCCTCGACGAGGGAGGTGGGTGTGTCGGCGTTGTACTCCAGGAGTTTCGCCGGGGCCGTGCCGTCGTAGTGGAGGTCGAAACGGCCGTATATGGAGGGGAGTTCGGTGCGGCGGCGCCAGGCTTCGGCGACCGCCTCGGCCACGCGGGGGTCGGTGATGCCGAGGTCGGCGAAGCGGTTGGTGGCCACGATGTGCTCGGCCGCCGTCAGGCACATGCGGTGGAGTTCCTCGACGGCCTCCTCCAGGGCCTCGACCTCGGGGAGCGTGAAGGAGTAGTAGGCGCTCTCGTCCCAGTAGGGGCGCAGGGAGTCGTCGGGGTGGCGGGTGAGCGGGTAGATGAGCCCCTGCTCCTCGACGGTCTGCTGCCAGCCGGGGCGGGGGTCGATGGTGTGGCGGTGCATGCGGAGCTTCCTGAGAGGTGGGTCGGTCAGCCGCCGGAGCTGCCCTTGCCGCTGCCTCCGCCGTCGCCGCTGCCGAAGCCGCCCCGGTCGACGCCGCCGCCGCTGCCGCTTCCGCTGGTGCTCGTACTGCCCGACTTCTTGCCGGACTTGGTGAAGGATCCGCCCTTGACCCAGCCGCTCTTCTTCTTGCCGCCGTAGTAGTAGGCGCCGTTGACGGGGGTGGCGGACTTGCAGTTCTTGTCGGCGACGACCTCGTAGCCCTTGGAGGCGCGGTAGCTGTCGCGGTCCACGCAGCGCTTGTCCGGATCGGATGAGCAGGCCGTCAGGGCCGCGGCGAGCAGGCTTACGCCGCCGAGTGCGACCGTGCCGGAGCGGAGTTGCCGACGTGCGTCTGCCATTTCGTGTCCCCCCGTTGGCCGGGCGGGTGGCCCGGTGAGTGCGTCCGGCGGACAGCCTAGAGATCGGTAAGAGCACGCGAGCGGGCGACCCACCCGTCATGACCTCCCCCTACTGTCGCTTTGTGCTCTTTGGAATGGTGTGCGCCCTTGGTGCTGCGGTCTGTTTCGGCACGGCGACGGTCTTGCAGGCGGTGGCGGCACGGGCGGCCCACACCGGCGGGGGCGGGGAGGCGGCACTGTTTCTGCGGGCGGTCCGGCAGTGGCGGTATCTGACCGGGCTGGCGTTGGACGGGGCGGGGTTTGCGTTGCAGGTCGCCGCGCTGAGGTCGATCCCCGTCTACGCGGTCGGTGCGGCGCTGGCCTCGAGTCTGGCGGTGACGGCGGTGGTCGCGGCGCGGGTGTTGCGGGTTCCGTTGAGCAGGGGTGAGTGGAGTGCGGTGGGGGTGGTGTGTGCGGGGCTCGCGATGTTGGGAGTGGCGTCCGGGACGGAGGGAGACCGGGGCGGGTCGGTGGCGTTGGAGTACGCGATGCTCGGGATGGCCGTGGTGGTGCTGTTGCTCGCGCTGAGTGGTGGGCGGTTGCCGGAGCGGGGGCGTTCGGCGGTGCTCGGGCTGGGTGCCGGGCTCGGGTTCGGGGTGGTGGAGGTGGCTGTGCGGTTGGTCGACTCGCTCGCACCGGCGGAACTGTTCGCCGATCCGGCGGCGTACGCCCTGGTGTTGGGCGGTGGGGCGGCGTTCCTGTCGCTGACGTCGGCGTTGCAGCGGGGTTCGGTGACCACGGCCACGGCGGCGATGGTGATCGGGGAGACGATCGGCCCGGCGGTGGTGGGGGTGGTGTGGCTGGGGGACCGTACGCGGGAGGGGCTGGGGTGGGTGGCTGTGCTGGGGTTCGTCGTGGCCGTGGTGGGGGCGTTGGTGTTGGCGCGGTTCGGGGAGGTGTCGGGTGAGGGGGTGTGAGGGTGGGTGGTGGTTGCGGGCGGGTGGGGCCATGGGCCCATACGACCTACGAGGATTCGCCCCCGCCGCCCTTACTCGCCCTGACGCTCACGGCAGCACCCCGCACAACGCCCCCAGCGCCCCCGCCCACGCGTGGTCCGGAGGGGTGCCGTAGCCCACCACCAGGGCGTCGACCTGCGCGGCCGTCGCCGATTCGTGGCGGAAGAAGGCGAGGCCGTATACGGCCAGGCCCTGCCAGGCGGCGGCCTGGAGGACGGATTGTTCGGTGCCCGGGGGGAGGGTCAGGACGGCGTGGAGACCTGCGGCGATGCCGGTGACGTGGACGTCGGGGGCCTCGGTCGCGACGGCGTCGACCAGGGCGTCCCGGCGGCGGCGGTAGCGGAGGCGGGCGGCGCGTACGTGGCGGTCGTAGGCGCCGGACGTGAGGAACTCCGCCAGGGTGAGCTGGTCGAGGACGCCGCAGGTGTCGGTGGCGCCCTTGGCGGCGGCCGCCGCCTCCGCGAGAGCGGGCGGCAGCACCATCCAGGCCAGGCGCAGCCCCGGCGCCAAGGACTTGCTCGCCGTGCCCAGGTAGACGACGTGGTCCGGGTCCAGGCCCTGGAGCGCGCCCACCGGCTGGCGGTCGTAGCGGAACTCGCCGTCGTAGTCGTCCTCCAGGACCAGTCCGCCGGTGCGCCGCGCCCAGTCCAGGACGACCGCGCGCCGGTCGCGGTGCAGGGGCACGCCCATGGGGAACTGGTGGGCGGGGGTGAGCAGTACCGCCCCTTCGTCGGTCAGGTGCGAGGGGTCGGTGCCCCGTTCGTCGAACGGGAGGGGTGAGGTGTGCAGACCCGCTGCCCTCAGCTGGTCCTCGTGGACCTTCAGGCCGTACGACTCGACCGCGGCCGTCCGTACGCCGCGTGCCCGCAGGACCGCGCTCAGCACCTTCAGGCCGTGGACGAAGCCGGCGACCACGAGGATCCGGTCGGGGTCCGTGCGAACACCTCGGGAGCGGGCGAGGTAACCGGCGAGGGCGGTGCGCAGTTCGACGCGGCCGCGGGGGTCGCCGTAGCCGAGGGCGTCGTTCGGGGCGGCGGTGATGGCCCGGCGGGCGGCCTTCAGCCACTCCGCGCGGGGGAAGGCGGCGAGGTCGGGGGTGCCGGGACGGAGGTCGTACGTCGGGCGGTGGCGCTCTCTGCGGGGAGGGGCCGCGCCGGTCTGAGGGGTGATCGCGCGCTCCGCCACTCTGGTGCCCGAGCCCTGGCGGGCGGTCAGCCAGCCTTCGGCGACCAGGTCGGCGTAGGCGTCGGCGACCGTGTTGCGGGCGATGCCCAGGTCGGCGGCGAGGGTGCGGGAGGAGGGCAGGCGGGTGCCGGGGGCCAGCCGGCCGGACCGTACGGCTTCACGCAGGGCGTCGGTCAGGCCCCGGCGCAGGCCCGGACCGGTCGGCTCCACGTGCAGGTCGACGCCCAGGGTGGCCCAAGGTTTCCGCATGGAAATGGACCATACTCCTGGGCTGCCTGCCTCCTAGGGTCGAAGGCATGACGACGAACGACCACACCCCCACGACCGTGGAGTACGCACCCGAACCGCCGGCCAGGATGCAGTGGGCCCAGCTCGCCCCCGAGGTCTACAAGGCGATGATCCGCCTCGACACGGCGGCCAAGCAGGGCCTCGACCTCAAGCTGTACGAACTGGTGAAGATCCGTGCCTCGCAGATCAACCACTGCGCATTCTGCGTCGACATGCACACCAAGGACGCGCTCGCGGCGGGCGAGAGCGTCGAGCGGATCGTCCAGCTGAGCGCCTGGGAGGAGTCGCGGCACTTCTACACCGAGAAGGAACTCGCGGCGCTGGAGCTGACCGAGGCGGTGACCGTCCTGACCGACGGTTTCGTGCCCGACGCGGTGTACGAGAACGCCGCCAAGCACTTCGAGGAGGCCGAGCTGGCTCAGTTGATCTCGGCGATCGCGGTGATCAACGCGTGGAACCGGTTCGGGGTGACCTTCCGTATGGCCCCCGGGCACTACGAGCCGGGGCACCACAAGTGACGACGCCGCGTACGGGGCTCCGCGACCGGGCCGTCGGGCAGGCCGTGTCCGCGCTCGGCGCCGCCGCGAAGAAGGGGCTCGGCGACCCCGGCCTCGCCGAACTCGTCGTGATCCGGGCCTCGCAGCTCGACCACTGCGGGCGGGAGCGGGCCGCGCCGGCACTGACCGACGCGGTGACCGTCCTGACCGGCGGTTTCGTGCCCGACGCGGTGTACGAGCGGGCCGCCGTGCACTTCGACGAGGCCCGGCCGGCCCACCTCGTCGCGCTGGTCACCGCCATCGACAACGGGAACCGGGTCATGGTCGGCCGCCGTGTCCCACCGGGGGGTTGCACACCATGAGCAAGGTCGGGATCTTCCGCAGGCTCCACCACGGGCGGACACCGGACAACCCGCTGGTCCTCCCCGGCCCCTGGGACGCCGCCGCCGCCCGGGTCTTCGCCGAGGCCGGCTTCCCGGCGCTCGCGACGCCCAGCGCGGGGGTCGCCGCCTCGCTCGGGTACGAGGACGGGGCGACCCCCGCGGACGAGATGTTCGCGGCCGTCGCGCGGATCGTACGGGCCGTGGACGTACCGGTGTCCGCCGACGTCGAGGGCGGGTACGGGCTCGCGCCGAAGGAGCTGGTGGAGCGGCTGCTGGAGACGGGCGCCGTGGGCTGCAACCTCGAGGACTCGTCCGCGGGCGCCCTCAAGGACCCGCAGGAGCACGCCGACTGGCTCGCCGAGGTGCGGTACGCCGCCGGCGACTCGCTCTTCGTCAACGCCCGCGTCGACACGTTCATCAGGGGCGTCACCGATCCCGAACAGGCCATCCGGCGGGCCGCGTTGTACGTCGCCGCGGGTGCCGACTGCGTCTATCCGATCGGCGCCCCGACGACCGTACTGCCGCTGCTGCGCTCCGGCATCCAGGGACCGATGAACGTGTTCGCCGGGCTGGAGGGCGACGGCGAAAGCCCTTCGCCCACCGAACTGGGTGAACTCGGGGCGACCCGCGTCACGTTCGGCCCGGGGCTGCAACGCCGGGCCGCCCGGGCACTGCGCGAGATCGCCGCGGACCTGAGGCGGCGGGCATGAGGACAGCCACTTCCTCATCGCCTCCGCGATAGCGGACAGGGGCCGCCCGGAATGTCGGGCAGCCCCTGTCCGGGCCGGGCCGCGCCGCCTACTTGGGCAGCCACGCCCGCCAGGTCGACTCATGGCTGCCGACCCACTTCTTCGCCGCGTCCTGCGGGGACATCTTCTTGTCGGCGATGTCGAGGGAGACCTCGTTCTGGTCGGCCTCGCTCCACTCGAAGTTCTTCAGGAAGGCCGCCGCCTTGCCGCCCCGCTTGGCGAAGTCGGCGTTGAGGTACTTCTGCAGCGGCGTGTGCGGGTACGCGCACTTGATCTTCGCCAGGTCGGCGTCGCAGCCCTCCTTGTACTCGGGCAGCTTCACCTCCGTCATCGGCACCTTCTCGAACAGCCACTGCGGCTTGTACCAGTACGTCAGGAACGGCTTCTGCTGCTTGGCGAACTGCTCGATCTGGGTGATCTGCGCCGCCTCGGAGCCCGCGAAGACGACCTTGAAGTCCAGGCCGAGGTTCTTCACGAGGGCCTTGTCGTTCGTGACGTACGACGGGGAGCCGTCCATCAGCTGCCCCTGGCCGCCGCTCTCCGCGGTACGGAACTGGTCCGCGTACTTGTTGAGGTTCTTCCAGTCGGTGACGTCCGGGTGCTTCTTCGCGAAGTAGGTGGGGACGTACCAGCCGATGTGGCCGGTCACGCCGACGTCGCCGCCGGGCGCGATCGTCTTCTTCTCCTTGACGTACCGCTGCTCCTGTTCCGGGTGGCCCCAGTCCTCCATGATCGCGTCGACGCGGCCCTGGCTGAGGGCGTCCCAGGCCGGGACCTCGTCGATCTGGACCAGGTCGACGCGGTAGCCCAGCTCGTGCCTGAGCAGGTACTCGGCGACCGCCACGTCGGCCTGGGCGCCCACCCAGCTCTGGACGGAGAGCGTCACGCTCTTGGCACCCCCGGCGTTGGCGTACGGGGACGCCTGCTTGGTCATGTCGGCGGCGCCGCACCCGGACAGGGCCAGCAGGGCGCCGACCGCGGTCATGGCGCTCACCGCACGCGTACGTACGCGCATGTCACGCTCCCTTCTTCGCGCCGAGTTCCCGGCGTGCCGTGGGCTGCGTCACCCGGTCCAGCATCAGGCCGAGGCAGACGATGGCGACGCCGCCCACCATGCCGGTCGCCAGGTCGCCCTGCGCGATGCCGAACACGACGTCGTAGCCGAGCGCGCCACCGCCGACCAGAGCGCCGATGACGACGACGGCGAGGACCAGGACGACCGCCTGGTTCAGGGCGAGCAGGAGCGCGGGGCGGGCCAGCGGGAGCTGGACCTGGCGCAGTTGCTGCCAGCTGGTGGCGCCGAGCGAGCGCGAGGCCTCCATCGCGGCGCTGTCGACCTGGCGCAGGCCCTGCGTGGTGATGCGGATGACGGCGGGCAGCGCGTAGATGACGGCCGCGGCGACCGCGGGGGCCCGGCCGATGCCGAAGAGGGCGACGACCGGGATCAGGTACACGAACTGCGGCATCGTCTGGAAGACGTCGAGTACGGGGCGGAGCAGCCGCTCGAGGCGCCCGCTGCGGGCGGTCGCGATGCCGATCGCGAAGCCGAGGACGAGCGTGACGGCGACGGCCGCGAGGACCTGCGCGAGCGTGTCGAGGGACTTGTCCCACACGCCCAGGACGCCGATGCCGGCCATGGCGAGGACGGCGGTCAGGGCGGTCTGCCAGGTGCCGATCAGCCAGGCGAGGGCCGCGACCACCAGCAGCACCGACCACCAGGGCAGGTCCTGCAGTCCGTCGCGGACCGGGTCGAGGACCCAGGTGGTGAAGTGCGCGGCCCAGTCGGCGGTGCCGCCGACGACGGGCACGCCGGTGTAGAGGTGGTCGACCATCCAGTCCTTGGCGGTGTTGACCGGCTCGACGATGTCCACCGTCCAGCTCGCCGGCCATTCCAGACGGTCGGCGAACCGCACGGCGAGCGCGACGACGACGGTCACGGCGGCGGCCACGGCCCAGCCGCGCGGGCCGCGCAGCGGCGAGGTGTCCTCGGCGTGCGCGCCCAGGCGCTCACCGGCGGCGCCCGTCACGCGGTCGAGGACCACGGCGAGCAGCACGATCGGGATGCCGGCCGCGAGGGCGGCGCCGACGTCCACGGTCCCGAGGGCCTGGTAGACGCGGTCACCGAGACCGGCGCCACCGATCATCGAGGCGATGACGGCCATGGAGAGCGCCATCATGATCGTCTGGTTGAGGCCGAGCAGGAGTTCCTTGCGGGCCAGCGGGAGGCGGGCCGAGAAGAGGCGCTGACGAGCGGTGGCGCCGAGCGAGGTGACGGCCTCCAGCACGCCGCCGTCGGCGCCGCGCAGGCCGAGGGCGGTGAGCCGGGCCATCGGCGGAGCCGCGTACACGACGGTCGCGAGGACCGCGGCGGGCACGCCGATGCCGAAGACCAGGGCGACCGGCAGCAGGTAGGAGAAGGCCGGGAGGACCTGCATGGTGTCGAGGACCGGTCGCAGGATGCGGAAGATCCGGTCGTTGAGTCCGGCGGCGAGCCCCATGAGCATGCCGAGCACGACGGCGGCGATGACGGACACGACCATCAGGGCCAGCGTCTGCATCGTCGGCACCCACATGCCGAGCAGCCCGCACACGCCGAACGAGGCGGCCGTGAGGACGGCGAGGCGTACGCCCGCGACCCGCCAGGCGACCAGCGCGGCGCCGGCCACGACACCGGCCCAGCCGCCCGCGAGGAGCACCAGGTAGACGGCGCGTACCGACACCACGATGGCGTTGGAGACGTGCCCCAGGAAGTACGTGAACAGCCAGTGGCTGTCCCGGTTGTCGATGATCCAGTCGCTGGCCTTGCCGAGCGGCGAGGTCAGGTCGACGGTGAGGGCTCCGGGCCAGGCTCCGGAGGCCCACCTGGCGTCGGCGATCGGCACGAGCACGGCCGCGGCGACGGCGAGCAGCAGGATCTTGGCGACGGCACGGTGCTTGAGCAGGGCCCCGATTCCGGTATCTCGTACGGGACTCGAGGCGGTGACGGTGGCCATCAGGCGACCACCTCGCCGGTGTCCGGCTTCCGGGGGCCGGGTATCCCGGCGACGACGCCGAGCAGTTGCTCGTGGTCGACGACGCCGAGGCAGCGGCCCTCCTCCACGACGCGCACCGGGAAGCCGGAGCGGGTCACCGCCTCGATGGCCTCGGAGACGGTGGCGTCGGGCGCGATGGCCGCTCCCCTGGTCTCCTCGTCGGCGTCGGCGGGGCGCATGGCGGTGCGGACCTTCATGACGTCGGCGCGCGGCACGTCGCGGACGAAGTCGCGCACGTAGTCGTCGGCGGGCGAGCCGACGATCTCCTCGGGCGTGCCGAGCTGCACGATCTCGCCGTCGCGCATCAGCGCGATGCGGTCGCCGAGGCGCAGCGCCTCGTTGAGGTCGTGGGTGATGAAGACCATGGTGCGGCCCTCGTCGCGGTGCAGGCGGATGACCTCCTCCTGCATGTCCCGGCGGATCAGCGGGTCGAGCGCGCTGAACGGCTCGTCGAAGAGCAGGACCTCGGGGTCGACGGCGAGCGCGCGGGCCAGGCCGACGCGCTGCTGCTGGCCGCCGGAGAGCTGACCGGGCTTGCGCTGTTCGAGTTCGTCGAGGCCGACCTTCGCGACGACATCGAGTGCCTTCGCGCGTCGCTCGGCCTTCGCGACGCCCTGGATCTCCAGGCCGTACGCGACGTTGTCGAGGACGGTGCGGTGCGGAAGCAGGCCGAAGTGCTGGAAGACCATGGAGGCGCGGTTCCTGCGTAGTTCGCGAAGGCGGCCCTTGTCCATGGCGAGCACGTCCTCGCCGTCGATCGCGACGGCGCCGGAGGTCGGCTCGATGAGCCGGGTCAGGCAGCGCACCAGCGTGGACTTGCCGGAGCCGGACAGGCCCATGACGACGAAGACCTCGCCCTTGCGGACGTCGAAGGAGACGTCCCTGACGGCGGCGGTGCAGCCGGTGCGCTCGCGCAGTTCGGCGGGCGAGAGGCCGGCCAGTTCGGGGTCGGCGGGGATCTGGTCCGCCTTGGGGCCGAAGACCTTCCACAGGCCCTCGACGGAGAACACGGGGTCCGTGCTCGTCGGCGTTGTCGTCTGCGTGTCCATGGTCGTCGTCATCACGCACCACCTCCAAGGAGGTCGACGGCCCGTTCCCCGACCATCAACACCCCGATCATCGGGTTCACGGCCGGCATGGTCGGGAAAACGGACGCGTCGGCGATACGGATGCCGTCCAGTCCGCGGATCTTCAACTCGGGGTCGACGACGGCCGAGTGGTCGTCGGCGGCTCCCATCCGGCAGGTCCCCGCCGGGTGGTACACGGTGTGCGCGACCTTGCGGGCGTACTCGCTCAGCTCCTCGTCGCCCGTGACCTGCGGGCCCGGGGCCACCTCGCGCTTGAGCCAGCCGGCGAGCGGTTCGGTCGTGGCGATCTCACGGGCGATCTTGATGCCGTCGACGAGGGTGCGGCCGTCGTAGTCGTCCTCGTCGGTGAAGTACCGGAAGTCGAGGGCCGGCTTGACCGCCGGGTCGGCGCTGGTCAGGAACAGGCGGCCGCGGCTCTTCGGCTTGGGGATGTTCGGGGTCATCGAGACGCCGTGGGGCGGGCGTTCGTAGCCGAGGCGCTCCGGGTTGTCCGTGAAGGGGATCTGGTAGAAGTGGAACATCAGGTCGGGGCCCGCGTGTTCGGGGTCGCGGCGCACGAACAGGCCCGCGTCGGAGTCCATCGCGGAGTTCTCCGGAATGGGGCCCTCGGTCTCCCAGACGATCACCGACTCGGGGTGGTCGAGCAGGTTCTCGCCGACGCCCGGCAGGTCGTGCACGACGGGGATGCCGAGCGCCTCCAGGTCGGCCTTCGGGCCGATGCCGGAGTGCAGCAGCAGGCGGGGCGAGTCGACGGCGCCCGCGCACAGCAGGACCTCGTTGCGGGCCCGTACGAGGATGTCCTCGCCGTCCTTGGTGCGGACGTGCACGCCTTCGGCGCGGGTGCCGTCGAGCCGCAGCTTGTACGCCCAGGTCTCCAGCATGATGTGGAGGTTGGGCCGTTCGTCCATCACGGGGTGCAGGTACGCCACCGACGCCGACGAGCGCTTGTTGTTCTCGGGGTGGTAGGCGAGGTCGAAGAAGCCGACGCCGTCGTTGAACGGCTTCTTGTTGAAGCCCTCGACGCGGGGGACGTCGAGCGCCTTCTCGGCCGCGTCGACGAAGTCGCGGGCGATGGCGTTCCGGTCCTTCTCGTCGACCGGGACGATGTTGTTCTTCAGCCGCGCGAAGTAGGCCTCCATCGGCACCGCGCCCCAGCCCTTGGCGCCGGCCGCCTCCCACTCGTCCCAGTCGGACGGCAGCGGCTTGAAGGCGATCAGGGTGTTGTGCGAGGAACACCCGCCGAGGACGCGGGCGCGGCTGTGCCGGATGTGGGAGTTGCCGCGCAGCTGCTCGGTGGTGGGGTAGTCGTAGTCGAGTTCGCCGCCGAGCAGACCCATCCAGCGGCGCAGGGTCAGGACGTCGTCTCTGTCGACGTCGCTGGGGCCGCCCTCGATGACGGCGACCGTGACGTCGGGGTTCTCGGTGAGGCGGGAGGCGATGACGGATCCTGCGGTGCCGCCGCCTATCACGACATAGTCGTACTCGTGTTGGTGCATGGGGGGACTCCAGGGGCTTGCGAGGGAGGGGGTCAGCCGGCGAACCAGCGGACGGGCTTGGGCGCGAGGTTCTGGTAGACGTGCTTGGTCTCGCGGTACTCGGCGAGTCCGGCGGGGCCCAGTTCGCGGCCCGTTCCGCTCTTGCCGTAGCCGCCCCACTCCGCCTGGGGGAGGTAGGGATGGAAGTCGTTGATCCAGACCGTGCCGTGCCGCAGTCGGCCCGCGACCCTGCGGGCCCGGCCGGCGTCGGTGGTCCAGACGCCGCCGGCGAGGCCGTACTCGGTGTCGTTGGCGAGGGCGACGGCCTCGTCCTCGGTGCGGAAGGTCTCGACGGTGAGGACGGGGCCGAAGACCTCCTCCCGGACGACCTTCATGTCGCGGTGGCAGTGGTCGAGGACGGTCGGCTCGTAGAAGTAGCCGTTCTCCGGCCTTTCCGGTGACGGTGCGGGCCGCTTGCCGCCGGAGCGCAGCACCGCGCCCTCGGCGAGCGCGGAGTCGACGTACGACTCGACCTTGGCGCGCTGCTGCTCGGAGACGAGCGGGCCGCACTCGACGCCGTCGGCGGTGCCGCGGCCGAGGCGGATACGGTCCGCCCTGCGGGCGAGTTCGGCGACGAAACGGTCCCGGACGCTCTCCTCGACGATGAGGCGGGCGCCCGCCGAGCAGACCTGGCCGCTGTGGATGAAGGCCGCGTTGAGGGCCTGGTCGACGGCGGTGTCGAAGGCCTCCTCGGTGGCGCAGGCGTCGGCGAAGACGACGTTGGGGTTCTTGCCGCCGAGTTCGAGGGCGACCTTCTTGACGCTCGGGGCGGCGGCCTGGGCCACCTTGGTGCCGCTGACCAGGCCGCCGGTGAAGGAGACGAGGTCGACGTCGGGGTGCTCGGCGAGCCGGGCGCCGACCGAGTGGCCGGGGCCGGTGACGATGCCCGCGACCCCGGCGGGCAGGCCGGCCTCCGCCAACAGGTCGATCAGGGCGACGGTCGTCAGCGGGGTGATCTCGCTCGGCTTGACCACGAAGGTGTTGCCGGCCGCGAGCGCCGGGGCGATCTTCCAACTGGCCTGGAGAAGCGGGTAGTTCCAGGGCGTGATCAGCGCGCACACGCCGAGGGGCTCGTGCACGACCACGCTGTGGATGTCGGGCGAGCCCGCGTCGACGACCCGGCCCGGGGCCTCGGCGGCGACGAGGTCGGCGAAGTAGCGGAAGGCGTCGGCGACGCAGTCGATGTCGACGCGGCCCTCCTCGACGGTCTTGCCCGCGTCCCGGCTCTCCAGCAGGCCGAGTTCTTCGCGGTCGCGTACGAGGAGATCGGCGACGCGGCGCAGCAGCGCGGCGCGTTCGGCGGCGGGGGTGCGCGGCCAGTCGCCGTGGTCGAATGCCTGCCGGGCGGCCGCGACCGCCAGGTCGGTGTCCTTCTCGTCACCCTCCGCGATCAGGGCGAACGGCAGGGCGTCCGCGGGGTCGATGATCTCGCGCGTGGCGCCGGAGACGGCTTCTAGCCACTCCCCGTCCACGTGGATGGTCTTCCGCGCCTGGAGTTCTGGTGTGTCCGCCATGATCGGGTTTGCCTTCCGTTCCTGTTCAGTGCCCCTGTGTCACAGGCGTGTCACTCACCGGGACCGTGAGCGCATGCCCTTCCGTTGCGATTGCATGCGCAATCCATGGCCGAAAGTGGGCTGTGTCACTGAACATGCGGGCGAACAGGACGAACCGCGCACTGAGGGACGACGCGCGGGTGAGGCACGGCACGCGGCCGCTGCCATGGAGATGTGCGGGTCGCTCCGATGTGCGGCGGGTCAGTCGATGTCGAACGAGCCGGACGCCGGTGCGCACTGTCCCAGCGGCGGGCAGAACCAGTCCACGGCCGTGGTGAGCAGTTCCAGTTCGTCGGCCCGGCCGTCGGCGTCGGGGCCGTAGGCGGCGATGGCGTAGATGTTGCCGTCCGGCGCCACGAACCGCTCGTCGTAGACGTGCCAGGTGCCGACGTCCGGCTCGCCCTTGATGGTGTCGGCGAGGTACTCCAGCCGTGAGCCCGTGAACCCGCTGTCGTCGTCGAGGGTCTCCAGGGACAGCTTCTCGAACCCGGCCGGCTTGGCGGTCTCCTCCGACAGGTACAGCCTGAACGACGCGTCCGGCGACTCCTCCGACACCTGGTAGACCTGCAGCCGGCGTTGGCCGTCGGCACTGCGGTAGTTGACGACGGCGATCCCGAACTGGGAGTCCAGTGTGGTACGCGCCCACCCCTGGGGGATAGCGATCCGGAACCCCTCGGCGTCCACGTACTCCTCGTATCCGGCGGGGAGTTCGGGCGCGGAGACCGTGGGCGAGGCGGACTCCTCGGTGGGTGTCGGGCTCGGGTCGTTCTGCTGCGAGACCTCGCCCGTCGGGGACTGCGACCCGCCGGTGGCGGCCGTCGGCTCGTCGTCCCCGCCGACGACCGTCGTCAGCACCAGGCTCACGGCGACACCGACGGCAGCCGCCCCGATCAGCACGGACCACACGAGCCGCCGGCTCATGCCGCGGGCGGGAGCGGACGGGGCGGTCTGCCCTGCGGGCGGCCACGATCCACTGGGCCACTGGGCCGGAGGCCACTCGCCGCTGCCTCCGGCGTCCTGCGCCGCCGAAGGCATACCGCCGCCCGCGGTCTGCGTCGGGGGCCACGCCGCGTGGTCATGGTCCGCGGCCTGCCGGGCTGCCGGCTCGGGCCGGTCGGCGGGCCGGGACGGCGAGGCAGGAGAGCCGGCGGGGGAAGCGGACCCGTCCGCGGCGGGCACCGGCCCCGCGGACACCGCCGGGCCCCCCGCCGCCTCGGCCGCCCCCGCCGCCGGACGGTCCCCGGTCTCCGCTGCCGCCGCCCCCGTCGAGGCCGCCGTGGGCCACGCCGGCGCGAACCCCGGCCGGGCCGGTGGTGGCGGTGTTGCCGGCGACGGGAGATCGGGCCCGGTGCCGTCGCCCTCCTCCCAGCGCTGGGTCTCCTCGTTCCAGTACCGCGTTCCCCCGCTGCCGCTCATCCCGCCCCTCTCACAGCCCCAGAAGACCGGCGACGGCCCCGGCGGACGCGATCAGGCCGACCAGGGCCTGCGAGTCGGTGAGCAGCTGCCGCAGCCGGTCGAGGCGGGACGGGCCCGCCTGTCCGGTGCGGGTGATCTCGTCCTCGGTCTCGGCCAGCGCCTCGTCCAGGGTGGCCGTCTCCTCGCTGGCCCGCACCCGGGTCAGGTCGGCGCGCAGCTCGCGCACCGCCTTCAGGAGTTCCTCGGCGGCCTGGTCGCGCTGTACGGCCGTCCCGTGGTGGCTCTCGGCGTGCGCGTGGCTGCCGATGGCGAAGGTGCTGTGCGAGACGTCGCCGATGTTGACCTTCGGCTCATCCGTTGCCATCGGTGGGGGTTCCCTTCTGCGGCGCGGCGCCGCCGGTCGTGGTCGAGGAGGACGCGGACGCGTGGCTGCCGACCGCGAAGGTGCTGTCCGAGATCCGGTCGATGTTCACGCCGCCCTTGCTGATGTTGACGATCTTCTGGACGAACTCGCCGGTCTGGTAACCGGAGTCGGCGAGCGCGGCCCGCACGCCGTTCGCGACGCGGTCCTGCACGCTCTTGAGGTACCGGGCGACGTCCATCTCCTGGAACAGGGACCCGGTGTCCACCGAACCCGCCTCGCGCACGGACACGGCCGGCCCGTCGGGCAGCTCGCCCGCGTGCCCGCCGGTGAGCAGCCGCCAGACGTACGCCAGTCCCCTGCCCAGCGTGGCCAGGGAGCCGATCGCGGAGCCCGGCACCCGGACCATCGCCCAGGCCCCTTTGCCGAGCGCGCTGTTGTTGCGGAAGCGGTGGGCGGCGCGGTCGGCGTTCTTGAATTCCTCGCGCACCGGCGTGAGGACGTGCGGTGCGACCTCCAGCATCAGCATGCGGCCCTGGGTGTGGATGCGCACTAACACCGTGACGACCACTTCCTCCTCCCAGCCGCCGACGCGGATGCGCAGGAAGTGCCGGCGCTTCTCGGCACCCTCCTCGACCGCTCGCGCCCGGTGCTCCTCGAACGCCTGCGGGGTGTAGGGCGCTTCCTCGCGCCGCCGCAGCCCTTCCGCGGGCAGGAACACGCACTCGTCGATCTCCAGCCGGCGCAGCCGGTCGCGTCCCAGGTTTCCCGCGTACTCGGCGGGCAGGCGCAGCTGTTCGAGCAGGGTCCGGATCTTCTCCAGGACCGTGCGGTTGCCGAGCGGCTGCTGCTTCTTCATCTCGTCGGGGCGCAGTTCGACGGCGAGGACCCAGGTGTCGTAGGCCGCGCCGGCGCCGCAGAACGGCCGCGCCGCGTGGTACATGATCAGCGGCGCGTGCTGTTCCAGCCGGATGCGCTCCTTCAGCCGCTGGAAGCGCTGCCCCTCGGCCCGCTCGGCGGGGTCGCCCGCGGCGTCGGGGAAGCGCTGCGGGGACAGCTCGGCGGCCATCACCCGGGCGAACTGGCCGCGCTGGGCGGCGATGCACAGCGCGATCAGGACGAACATCACGAGCGTGGCCCAGGCCCGCCAGGGCTCGATGAAGCTGTCGAGGTTGTCGAAGTCGGGCACCACCGCGTCGGAGAAGCCCGGCGAGTCGGAGAAGCTGTCGCCGTACAGGCCGGTGGAGTCGTACGAGTCGTAGGACGAGCCGTACGTATCACTGTCGTCCGTGCCGCCGAACGCCCCGACCGTCACGAGGACCAGCAGAAGCGCGAACATGACGCGGCCCCACCAGCGGAGCAGGAAGGCGGGCACCCTGCGGTACAGCGGTGGCTGCTGCCCGCGTCCCCGGATCCAGCCGGCGACCGCGAGGTACAGGCTGGGCCACAGGAAGAGGCCCAGCACACCCCCGGTCAGCACGGTCCCGACCACCCACAGCCCCAGGATCGCCCCGGCCCACATCAGCTCCTGGCGCCGGGCCCGCAGGGCGTGCGCGAGGACGCGGGCGGCGTCGAAGCCGAGCGAAGGGGCCACGATCCGCTGCTCTTTGAGATGCAGTTCCTCGATGACCTGGTCGCGGTACCCGGAGTCGAGATAGGTACCCGCGCACAGCAGCCGGGTCGCCTCGCTGGCGTGCGGCGCGGTGGGCGGCGGTTCGGCCGGCGGTGTGCCGGCGGGTGTCTGCTGTGGTTGCTGTGGTTGCTGCGGCACGTACGCGGTGCTCACGCCATTCCCCCGATGCGTGGAAAACCCTTGCTCATGATGTTGTTGACAAACCATCAGCATAGAGGGACGGGTGGGGCCGGCGGAACCGGAATGTCACGCCCGGTGCTCCACCCCTCACTCGTCATGCCCGCAGGCTACGGGCCGCCACTGACATCGGCCCGCGAACCGTGGACCCCCGCGGATTCTTTGACTACAGTCAAAGAAGTATGAAGCCAGTGTCGATGGACGACGTGACGGCCCTGCGCCGCTTCAACCGCTACTTCACGCGCCGCATCGGCGTCCTGGACGACCACTACCTCGGCCAGGACCGTCCGCTCGGTGAGGCCCGGCTGCTGTTCGAGATCCACGAGAGCGCGTCCGGGGCGTCCCTGCGGGAGCTCAGGACGCGGCTCGGTCTGGACGCCGGGTATCTGAGCCGGATGGCGAAGGCCCTGGAGGCGCAGGGCCTGGTCCGCACGAGCGCGCACCCCGACGACAACCGGCTGCGCAGGGTGGAACTGACCCCCGCGGGCCGCGCCGAGGTCAGGGAGCAGAACCGCAGGGCGGGCGCCCTCGCCGCCGGTCTGCTCGAAGGCCTCGCCCCCGGCCAGCGGGCCGAGCTGACCGGTGCGCTGGCCACCGCGCAGCGCCTGCTGCGGCTGGCCGCCATCACCGTCGCCCTCGTCCCCGGCGCCTCCTCCGATGCCCGTACCTGCCTGGACGCGTACGCCGCCGACATCGGCGCCCGCTTCCCGGAGGGCTTCGACCGGTCCGCTCTCGTACGGCCCGAGGAGGTGTCCGGCGACGCCGGTGCCTTCTTCGTCGCGTACGAGGAGAACCGCCCGGTGGGCTGCGGGGCGCTGCGCCGGCTGGAGCCGGGGGTGGGCGAGATCCGGCACGTGTGGGTGCACCCGGACGCCCGCCGCCTGGGGCTCGCCCGACGGCTGCTCACGGCGCTGGAGGGCGAGGCGGCCGCGCGGGGCTTCGGCGCCGTACGACTGGACACGCACGCGTCGCTCACCGAGGCACAGGCGATGTACCGGGCCTGCGGGTACCGGGAGATCCCCCGCTACGACGACAACGCGTACGCGGCCCACTGGTTCGAGAAGCGCCTCGGCCGGCGGTGACCCGGAAGACGGCGCGGGCCCCGTTCCGGTCGGTACCGGAACGGGGCCCGTGCGGGGTCCTGACGAGGCGGCTCGGACGAGCCGTTCGGCTCAGAGCAGGCCGAGGCCGCGCACCGCGTCGCGCTCCTCCGCCAGTTCCTGCACGGAGGCGTCGATGCGGGTGCGGGAGAACGCGTTGATGTCCAGGCCCTGGACGATCTCGTACGTGCCGTCCTTGGTGGTGACCGGGAAGGAGGAGATCAGGCCCTCCGGGACGCCGTAGGAGCCGTCCGACGGGATGCCCATGGAGGTCCAGTCGCCCTCGGCGGTGCCGTTGACCCAGGTGTAGACGTGGTCGATGGCGGCGTTGGCGGCGGAGGCCGCGGAGGACGCGCCACGGGCCTCGATGATCGCGGCGCCGCGCTTGGCGACGGTCGGGATGAAGTCCTCGGCCAGCCACTTCTCGTCGCTGACGACCTCGGCGGCGTTCTTGCCGCCGACCGTGGCGTGGAAGATGTCGGGGTACTGGGTGGCGGAGTGGTTGCCCCAGATGGTCAGGCGCTTGATGTCGGCGACCGTCGAGCCCGTCTTCTTCGCGAGCTGGGTCAGCGCGCGGTTGTGGTCCAGGCGGGTCATCGCGGTGAAGCGCTCGGCCGGTACGTCGGGGGCGGCGGCCTGCGCGATGAGCGCGTTGGTGTTGGCCGGGTTGCCGACGACGAGGACCTTGATGTCGTCCGCCGCGTTGTCGTTGATGGCCTTGCCCTGCGGCTTGAAGATGCCGCCGTTGGCCTCCAGGAGGTCACCGCGCTCCATGCCCTTGGTGCGGGGGCGGGCGCCCACGAGGAGGGCGACGTTGGTGCCGTCGAAGGCGACGTTCGGGTCGTCCGTGATGTCGATGCCCTGGAGCAGCGGGAAGGCGCAGTCGTCGAGTTCCATCGCGGTGCCCTCGGCGGCCTTCAGCGCGGGGGTGATCTCCAGGAGGCGCAGCCTGACCGGCACGTCCGCGCCGAGCAGCTGGCCGGAGGCGATGCGGAAGAGCAGGGCGTAACCGATCTGGCCGGCCGCGCCGGTGACGGTGACGTTCACGGGAGTGCGGGTCATGGCGTTCTCCGTATGACAGCTGGCGGTGGGGCGTCCCTGCCCCGGACGTTTGATCGATCTCTTGGCGTCAAGAGAGATCAGCGGTCAGGCTACCGCGCATCCGGGATGTCGGACGTCCGGGGTTGTGTGGCCCACCCCACAGAGCCCTCCCGGCAACCCGTGCGCACAAAGCGGCGGCCGCCCGTCCGGGAGAGGGGGGACGAAGGCGGCCGCCGTTCGGGGGGTACCGGTTGCCGGACTCCCGTGGGGGTAACGTTCGCGTGCCCGCGATTGGGGCGGGCATGCGCGTCTGACCCGGATTGTTTTCCCGCTACTTCGTGCACCCCTCCCGACCCGAGGCCAGCGTCGCGCAGGCCTCCGCCTCTCCCGCGTCCTTCACGGCCACCATCGGCGTGTAGGTGATGGTGTCCCCGGCCGCCGTGATGGTGCCGGTCTGCTCCTCGGCCTTCCCCGCGGTCACCCGCACCTCGTCGCCCTGAGCGGCCTGCGTGATGCGTCCCCAGGCCGCGCCACAGGTCTCGCTGTAGCGGACCTCGACGACGGTGGTGCCGACGGTCGCGGTCTTGGCCGTGGTGACGAGGTCACCGCTGCAGCCCATGCTCTCCGCGTCCTTGCCGGTGCAGGAGTCGCCGCTGCACTTCACCCCGGCCGGCAGGTCGGGATCGGTGCTGACCGGCGGTGTCGGCGAAGCGGCGACGTCTTCCTTCTTGCCGCCGTCCCCGCCGTCCGTGAGGACGTACGCGGCCCCCATCACCACGACCACCCCGACGACGCCCGCGAGGAACATCGTCAGCCGCCGTTTGCCGCGCGCACCGCGGGAGGAGCGGCCACGGCCCGGACGAGGACCCTGCGGCGGGTCGCCGTACGGGCTCGCCGGCGCGGGAGTCCGCACCGGACCGTCGCCCGATGCCGAACCCGAAGCCGAACCCGAAGCCCGGGATCCGGCGCCCGCACCCGCACCCGCACCCGAACTCCGCCCCCCGGTCGGCGCCGGCCGCTGGTACCCCGCCAGGCCCCACGAGTTGGCGCCCGAGGAGGAACCGGACGAGCTTGAGGACCCGCCGGACGAACCGCCCGGGGACCCGCCCGGAGGAAGGACGTCCCGTACGCCGCCCGCCGAGTCCCGGGCGTCCGGTGCCGTCGGCTGCGTCGGCACCGACGGGACGACACCGGCCGGTCCGGCGATGCCGGGCGTGGCCGTGGCGCTGCTGCTCCTGCGGGCCGTCTTGCTGCCCTGGGCACCCGCCGCGGGCGCGCCGAGCTCGCCCAGCGCGGCGCGTGCCTGAGAGATCCGGATGGCCTCCATGGTCATGTCGTGGCGCATCTCCGAGCGGCTCCAGGCGCGCTCGGCGAGCTCCCACATCGTCGTCAGATGCATGGGATTGGTGCCGGTGACCTCGGCCAGGGCGACGATCGCGCCCTTCGGCGCGAGCAGCCGGCCGTTGAGATAACGCTCCCAGGACGTCTTGCTGTAACCCGTGCGGTCGGCCACCGCGGCGATGCTCAGGCCGCTGCGGTCCACGAGCCGCCGCAATTGGCTTGCGAACTCTCTGACCTGCGGATCGAGCTCGTCGGGCAAGGCCCTCCAACGAGGCATTGCTACCCCCCTCTTCCCCCCGGTTGTGCTGGTTGTTCTCCGCTTTTCCCCGTGCGTGGTGCCTGTGCCGAGTCCCCGTTGTGGCTACCCACAGGGATGCGCTCAGTCAGGATCTCAGTTCCCGGGGTGGGGGCGCACGGGTGCATCGTGGCCGCGGGCATGCACCGTTGCACGCCCACCGGGCCGAGGTCCAGTACGCCGACGTTCGGAAAAGGACACGCTAGCGCCGATGTAGAACGACTTCGTGCCAAATCCCCGAACTTGTCAATACATCGACATGAGTGTCACACACCGGAAATACCGCCTGTCACGCAGGTCTTCGATTCACCCGAACGCCACGGTGCCGACGACGCCGACCAACACCGTGAGAAGGAGCAGCAGCACGGCGGACAGCAGCAGTCGCCCGGACCGTCCGCGACTGTCTTCCGCCGGGGGCGCGTCCCACCACGGCAGCGTGGGGTCGTCCTCGTACTCCTCGCCCTCGCTGCCGTCCGGGCCGCTCCCGCCGGGTTGCGCGGGCACCGTCACCGGGCGGGGCCACGCCTGGACCGCCAGCTCCCAGCGCACTCCGAAACGTTCGGCGTCCGTGCCGTCGAGCCCCGCGATCCGGCACAGCGCGTCGACGGCCTGCCGGGGCGGCGGCTGGGTGGCGTTGAGATAGCGGTGCCAGGAGGACTTGCTGTAGGCGGTGCGGGCGCCGAGGGCGACCAGACTGAGTCCCGTGCGGTCCTTCAGGAGCCGCAACCGCTCCACGAAGTGCCGCACCTCCGGCGGCAGATCGTCCGGCAACGGCTGCCAGGTACCCATCGGCCACCTCCCCTCGGGACCCCGATCGTGAGCAGGTGACGACGTCACAGGGCTGATCGGTTCCCGGGTCCGGCCCGACTGTCGCAAGGCCCGGACACCGTGGCGGAACGGTCACTTCCGTGCCACAGCGCACGGACAGCCATTGAACAGGCCGTTCACCGTGCAGGAGTGTGGTGTGCGGCGGTGGCCCGTCCTTGCTCGGGGGAGGGGGCGGGCCACCGCCGTACGCCACCGGTCAACTGACCGTGAAGTGCAGCGTGTCCTTCAGGAACGGGATCACCAGCCAGGGCTTCGGCTGCACCATCATCGCCAGCAGGACGATCACGAGGCCGAGCACGCCGTACGTGACGATGTCGGTGAAGCGGGATCGCACCGCGAGCATGCCGACGTCCGGCAGCAGCCAGCGCAGCGCCCCGCCGGCCAGCAGGGCGACGCCGAGCAGGAGGATGCCGACGCGGAACAGGTCGAAGGCGGTCAGCAGCAGTCCGAGCCCCGCCATCGCCAGCACGGCGAGGACCGGCCACTGCCGGGCCGGCGCCGGGGCGTCGCTCGGTGCGGCCCGGCCGCCGCCCTCGGGACGCGCGGTGTCCCGTGTGAACAGGGGGAAGCGGCGGGTCGTCCGGCGCGGCTTCCCGTCGGCGTCGGGGGCGCTGACGGGGTCCCGCACCTCGATCTCGTCGGTGCCCTCGGCGGCCTCGGCCGTGCCCGGCCTGCCGGGCTTGCTCTCAGCCGACACTGCGCTCCGCCGCCTCGACCACGTTGACGAGCAGCTGCGCGCGGGTCATCGGGCCGACGCCGCCGGGGTTGGGTGAGATCCAGGCGGCCACCTCGGCGACGTCCGGGTGGACGTCCCCGACGATCTTGCCCTCGGCGCTGCGCGAGACGCCGACGTCCAGGACGGCCGCGCCCGGCTTGACGTCCTCGGCGCGGATCAGGTGGGCGGAACCGGCCGCGGCGACGATGATGTCGGCGCGCTTCAGGTGCGCCGACAGGTCGCGCGTACCGGTGTGGCAC
Organism: Streptomyces sp. NPDC033131; assembly: GCF_055578365.1. Taxonomy (NCBI): domain Bacteria; kingdom Bacillati; phylum Actinomycetota; class Actinomycetes; order Kitasatosporales; family Streptomycetaceae; genus Streptomyces; species Streptomyces sp. NPDC033131. The sequence goes on along the minus strand of NZ_JBVIPA010000001.1, from coordinate 123,464 downwards.
TGGGTCACCGTGGCGTTCTCGCTGCGGCGCGTGAGCAGCAGCGGCATCGGCCGGCCGATGGTCACGCCACGGCCGACCACCACGACCTCGGCACCCTTGATCTCGACGCCGTGGCGGCGCAGCAGGGTCAGGACGCCGTTCGGGGTACAGGGCAGCGGGGCGGGCTCGTTGAGGACGAGGCGGCCGAGATTCATCGGGTGCAGGCCGTCGGCGTCCTTGTCCGGGTCCATCAGCTCCAGGATCCGGTTCTCGTCGATGCCCTTGGGGAGCGGCAGCTGGACGATGTAGCCGGTGCAGGCCGGGTCCTCGTTCAGTTCGCGGACGGCGGCCTCGATCTCCTCCTGGGTCGCCGTGGCGGGCAGTTCACGCTGGATGGAGGCGATGCCGACCTGAGCGCAGTCGCGGTGCTTGCCGGCGACGTACTTCTGGCTGCCGGGGTCTTCCCCGACGAGGATCGTTCCGAGGCCGGGCGTGACCCCCTTCTCCTTCAGGGCCGCCACGCGGACGGTCAGATCGGACTTGATCGCGGCTGCGGTGGCCTTGCCATCGAGAATCTGGGCGGTCATACCCCCATCCTCGCGGATGACCCGGTCCTGGTTCCAATCCGGGTGCCACCGGACAGCAGGCCGCCCGGCCGCCCGTATCCCACCATGATCGGCGATGTTGCACTTGCACAACACATACCGAATGCGGCTGGACAACAACTCGCCGCCCTAGAACCATGTGTGGCGCAGTTCGCGGTTGTTGTTCGGGGGGCAAACCGCTCAGAAACATGACGTTCCTCCGCGCAGTCCGCATTGTCCCCAGCTTGCGCAACGGAGGAAACCCCATGAGTTTCGGCTCGCCCAACAACCCGTACGGTCAGCCGCAGGACCCCCAGCAGCCGCAGCAGCCCCAGCAGCCGGGCTACGGCTACCCCCAGCAGGGCCAGCAGCAGCCCTACGGCTACCCGCAGCAGGCCCCGCAGGGCGTCCCGCCGCAGCAGGGATACGGCTACCCGCAGGCGCCGCAGGCCCCGGCCGGTTACGGCTACCCGCAGCAGCCGGGTTACGGCATGCCGCCGTCGTACGCGAACTGGGGCCAGCGCTTCCTGGGCACCCTCGTGGACGGCCTCGTCCTGATGATCCCGTACGTCTTCGTGATCATCGACGTCAGCGCCCAGACCGGGTTCCTGTCGATCATCGGCGGCCTCGGCGTCATCGGCATCGCGATCTGGATGCTGATCCAGGAGGGCCGCACCGGCCAGACGCTCGGCAAGAAGACGCTCGGCATCCGCCTCGTGCGGGAGAGCGACGGCCAGCCGCTCGGCGTCGGCATGGCGTTCGTCCGCCGTATCGCGCACTTCCTGGACAGCCTGGCGTGCTACCTCGGCTGGCTGTGGCCGGCATGGGACGCCAAGCGTCAGACGTTCGCCGACAAGGTCTGCTCGTCCATCGTGATCCGCTCGAACTGAGCACCGTTCACACATCTCACGGCGGGTCGCCACGACGCCTCCCGCCATCCTTCGCGGGACTGACATCCCTGAGCTCACGCCCGAACCGCCCGTACGCGGAACGAACCGTGTACGGGCGGCGGGGGTCAGCGGTCAGTGGAAGAAGTGCCGCGTCCCCGTGAAGTACATCGTCACGCCGGCCTTCTTCGCCGCCTCGACCACGAGCTCGTCGCGCACCGAACCACCGGGCTGGACAACGGCCTTGACGCCGGCCTCGGTGAGGATCTCCAGGCCGTCGGGGAAGGGGAAGAAGGCGTCCGAGGCGGCGTAGGAGCCGGTGGCTCGCTCCGCGCCCGCGCGCTCGACCGCGAGCTTCGCGGAGTCGACGCGGTTGACCTGGCCCATGCCGACGCCGACCGAGGCGCCGTCCTTGGCGAGGAGGATGGCGTTGGACTTCACGGCACGGCAGGCCTTCCACGCGAAGGCGAGGTCGGACAGCTCCTCCGCGCTCAGCGCCTCGCCCGTCGCCAGGGTCCAGTTGGCGGGGTCGTCGCCGTCGGCCTGGAGGCGGTCCGTCACCTGGAGGAGGACGCCGCCGTCCACCGGCTTGAGCTCGGCCGGGGTGGAGGGGGCACCGGAGGCCTTCAGGACGCGGATGTTCTTCTTCTTGGCGAGGGCCTCGAGCGCACCGTCCTCGTAGTCGGGCGCCACGATGACCTCGGTGAAGATCTCGGCGACCTGCTCGGCCATCTCCTTCGACACCGGACGGTTGACGGCGATCACCCCGCCGAACGCCGACAGCGGGTCGCAGGCGTGCGCCTTGCGGTGCGCCTCGGCGACGTCCGCTCCGATGGCGATACCGCAGGGGTTGGCGTGCTTGATGATCGCGACGCAGGGCTCGTCGTGGTCGTACGCGGCACGGCGGGCGGCGTCCGTGTCCGTGTAGTTGTTGTACGACATCTCCTTGCCGTGCAGCTGCTCGGCCTCGGCCAGGCCGCCGCCGGTGCCGTCGACGTAGAGGGCGGCCGGCTGGTGCGGGTTCTCGCCGTAGCGGAGGGTGTTCTTGCGCTCCCAGGTCGCGCCCAGGAAGTCGGGGAACTGGGAGTCGTCGACGGGGGCGTAGGAGGAGGCGAACCAGGACGCCACCGCCACGTCGTACGACGCCGTGTGCTGGAAGGCCTCCGCCGCCAGGCGCTTGCGGGTGACGAGGTCGAACCCGCCGTCCTTGACGGCCGTGAGGACGTCCGCGTACCGCGCCGGGCTGGTCACGACCGCCACCGACGGGTGGTTCTTCGCCGCCGCGCGCACCATCGACGGACCGCCGATGTCGATCTGCTCCACGCACTCGTCGGGGGAGGCGCCGGAGGCGACCGTCTCGCGGAACGGGTAGAGGTTGACCACGACCAGGTCGAACGGCTCCACGCCCAGCTCGGCGAGCTGGCGCCGGTGGTCCTCCAGGCGGAGGTCCGCGAGGATGCCCGCGTGGACCTTCGGGTGCAGCGTCTTGACGCGGCCGTCCAGGCACTCGGGGAAGCCCGTGAGCTCCTCGACCTTGGTGACCGGGACGCCGGCGGCGGCGATGCGGGAGGCGGTCGACCCGGTGGAGACGAGCTCCACGCCCGCCTCGTGCAGGCCGCGTGCGAGGTCTTCGAGGCCCGTCTTGTCGTAGACGCTGACGAGCGCCCGTCGGATGGCCCGCTTGTTGCTCTCGGCGGTCACTGGATAACTACCTTTCGTCCCTCGATGCGATAGCCGTTGCGGGCGAGCCGCCCCACGACATCGACGAGCAGCTTTCGCTCGACTTCCTTGATGCGCTCGTGCAGAGCGACACCTTCGTCCTCGTGGTCCTCTTCCCGGACCTCGACCACGCCCTGAGCGATGATCGGTCCGGTGTCGACGCCGTCGTCGACGAAGTGGACGGTGCAGCCGGTGACCTTGGCGCCGTACGCGAGCGCGTCACGGACGCCGTGGGCGCCGGGAAAGCTGGGGAGAAGCGCGGGGTGGGTGTTCACGAACCGCCCGCCGAAGCGGGCCAGGAACTCCTTGCCCACGATCTTCATGAAACCGGCGGACACGACGAGGTCGGGCTCGTAGGCGGCCACGGCCTCGGCAAGGGCCGTGTCCCACTCGTCACGGGTGGCGTGGTCCTTCACCCGGCACACGAAGGTGGGGATCCCGGCGCGCTCGGCGCGGGCCAGCCCCTCGATGCCCGCGCGGTCCGCACCGACGGCGACGATCTCGGCGCCGTAGGCCTCGGGGCCGGCGGTCGCGATGGCGTCGAGCAGCGCCTGCAGGTTGGTACCGGAACCGGAGACCAGCACGACGAGGCGCTTGGCCACGGGCTTGGCGGCCACGGTGAGGCCCTTTCTCGGGGGTGCGTTTGTATGGTCGTACGAATGCTTCGCGCCCCGGAATACGGGGAAGTCTACGAAGCGGCCGACCGTCAGCAACGATACCGGCACAGCGGGCGGCCCCCACGGGACGGGGGCGTGGCCGGAAGGTAGCGTCTGGCAGGAGCGGGCTCGGGAACGCGGTGGTAATGCGGTGCGTTCTCCACGTGACAGCTCAGGACAGACAGCCGTATCACCTAGGGGAAGACGCTCACTTGATGCCGGACCGCAGTCTGCGACTCCTTACGCTCCCCCCGCAGTCATCGCTGGGAGGGGAGCGCAGCGGCGTGCTTCTGCGGGAGCGCCCCACCTCACCGCCCGACGCTCACGCCCCCGATTCGACTCCGGGATCGAAGCCGGATTCGGCCCCCGATTCGGCTCCGGCCTCGGACGACAACCCGTTCGCACCGCCGCCGGAGGGCACGCCGGACCGGCCCTGGCAGCCGCGCCGTCACCCGACGGACGGTGAGACCGGCGAAGGCGGCCAGGGGTCCGACGCACCGAGCGGTGACGGTGGCAGAGCCCCCTGGGGCAGCCAGTGGAGCAACCAGCAGCCCGGCCGCTCCCCCGACGGCTTCGGCAATCGCCCGGGTGCCGGTCCCGAGAAACCGAACGGCGGCGGACAGGGTCCGGGCCTGCGCTGGGACCCGAAAGACCCCTCCCAGCGGCGCGCTCGGTATGCCCTCCTGAGCGGCATGTGGGCCTTCTTCTTCGCCCTGTTCAGCTGGCCCTACGTGGCACTGATGCTCGGTGCGCTGGCCCTGTACTGGGGCATCAGCGCCCTGCGCGCCAAGCCCCCCGCCGCCCCCGACCCGAACATCCCGGCGCACGCGCAGAGCGGCCGCCCGCAGCGGACCGCCGCGGTGAGCGGCCTGGTCACGGCGTCCCTGGCCATCGCCCTGGTCGCCGCCGGCTTCACCGTGAAGCTGGTCTACAACGACTACTACACCTGCACGAACGACGCCCTCACGAACGAGGCGGCGCAGTCCTGCGCCGACCTGCTGCCGAAGGAGCTGCGGGGGGTGCTGGGGGCGAACAGCTGACAGCGGCTTCTCAGCGTCAGAGTGCGTCGGGCGAGACCGGTGGTTCCGGCTCGGCGGACGCCTCCTTGAGCGCCGCCCAGCGTGCCTCCCGCGCCACGTCGTCGTCGTGCCACAGCGGGTGCGCGGCCTCTGTGGGCAGGAAGTCGTACGGCTCGAAGGTGCTGTCGTCGTCCATCGGCGCCTCCCAGGGCTTCGGTGCTTTCGAGGCCTTCGCCGCGTCCGAGAACTTCGCTGCGTTGGAGGCGTTCGAGGCGTTCGGTGCGTCGGAGGCCTTCGGTGCCTTCGGTACGCCCGCGGTCCCCGATCCCGGTACGCCCGCGGCCTCCGATTCCTCCACGCGCGGTTTCCCGATCGTCGCGCCGCGCTCCCGGCGCTCCCCGCCTCCATCCATGATCCCCGCCGGACGCTCCCGGCACCGCCACGCCCGCAGCGTCAGCGCGGTGGGAACCCCCAGCGCCGAGGTCCAGGCCAGGGCCGCCGGTCCCGTCTGCCACCACACCGGTCCGAAGCGGGCCAGCGCACCGACGCCGAGCGGTCCGCCCGCGAGTGCCGTGAGGACGGCGAGCAGGGCCGCGCACAGTGCGGCCGCCAGCCCGGCGGTCCCCGCGGTCCGGCCCCGCGACCAGGCCCGCGCCACCGGCCCGACGGCCGCGTCCGCGTCGCCCGCGCTTCCAGCGGCGACCCGCCCCACGAACCACCCCACCGTGAGCCCCGCCGCCACCGGTACCGCCACGGCCGCCCAGTTCAACGGCGTTCCCGGGCCCGGGTCCGGTACCGCCGCCAGCAGGGGGAACGGCGGAAGCAGGGGCGCCGGGGCGGACGCGAGCGGGGTCACGGCGTGGCCGACGCCGAGGGCGAAGCCGGGGCCGAGGGCGTACGACCCCGCCCACACCACCGCGTTAGGGACCAGGGCGAGGCAGAGCAGCAGGACCGCGAACCGGCCCGACCATCCCTGCGTGAGCTGGAGCAGCGACTCCCGGGCGGCCCCGGCGTGCCACGCCAGCGACGCGGCCAGCAGCAGCGCCCCGCCCCCGACGAGCACCGCCGTGCCCGCACCCGCGGCGCGCGCGGCCGTGCCGAGGCGGACCCGGGCGTCCGCGCCGACGACGAGCCGTCGTAGGCCCGCGGGCAGCAGGATCAGCGCGTTGGCCAGCTCCGCGCGCGGACGGCCGTACGCCGTCCACACCCCCGTGCCCGCCGCCACCGTCACGACCAGTGGCACCCACACGCCCGTCCACGCCCACGACGGACGCAGGCCGCCGCCCGTCATCTGGAACGCGGCGGCGGCGCCGACGGCGAGGTAGCCGAGGACGACGCCCGCGCAGGCCGTCCGTCCCGAGACGGGCGTCCGTCCCGGGGCAGACGTCCGTAGCGGGACGGCGATCCACGCCGGGGTGGCCGTCGGTTCGTCGTCCTCCTCGCCCCCGTCGGTCGCGTCCCGGGCCGCCCGGTGCACCAGCCAGAGCGGCAGCGCGAGGAGGAGGAGCGGGATCAGGCCGACGGGTGCGGGGACGCCGGTGAGCGTGTCGGTGCGGAGCAGTTCGACGCCGTGGGCCAGCAGCCACAGCGCCACGGCGACGTGCAGCGCGCCGCCGGGCCCGCTGTCGGGGTAGGGCGAGCTGATCCACAGCCCCATGACGAGGACGGTGAACGACCCGAGCCCCAGCCCGGCCGCGATCGCACCCCCCAGAAATCCGGCGGCCAGTCCGGGTGACCGGTCGCGCCACCGGGTGAGCAGGGACGAGAACGGCGGTCGGCGTGCGGGCATCTGGATCACGACCGTCATGCTCCCAACGACACGCGCTTTCTCGTCGCAACAGGCGAACATCCGAAGTGTCGCCCAATATACGTTTATGTACTTTTTCGTACGAAGGGGTGCCCGGTGACGCAGAGTCCTGCAACCAAGCTCCCCCCGCCGAAAGAGCGCCGACGCCTGCGCGAGGCAGGGTCGCTGACGCAGGCTCAGGCGGCGGCCCGGATGGGCGTCAGGCTCGAGACGCTGCGGGCGTGGGAGACCGGCCGTGCGGCACCGCAGGGCCGCCGGAGGCGGGAGGCGTACGCGCGCCTGCTGGCAGAGCTGGCGACCGGCGCCGCCGAGCCCCCCGTACGAACGGAAGCCCTCCCGGAGCCCGAGCCACGACCCGAGCCACCACCAGAACCGGGCCTCGCGCCGACCCCAGGAGGGCCGCCCCCCGCGCCGCCCCCCGCGCCGGTGCCCGAACCGGACGTTTCCGCATCGCCCCTGACCCCCGCTCAGGCCTTCGACGCCCTGTACGCCTTCTGCGCCCCCGCCCTGGTCCGGCAGGCCTATCTGCTCACCGGGCGGCGGGAACTCGCGCGCGAGTCGGTCGAGCGGGCCTTTCAACTCGCCTGGCAGCGCTGGCCGGAGGTGGCGGTCGACCGGGACCCGGCCGGCTGGGTACGGGCCACGGCGTATGAGTACGCCCTCTCCCCCTGGCACCGCTTCCGTCCGCGCTACCGGCACCCCGAGGCGCCGCCCGCCGACGCGTCCGACCGTGCGCTGATGGACGTACTCCTGCAGCTCCCGCCGCCGTACCGCCGCACGCTTCTGCTGTACGACGGTGTCGGCCTCGGCCTGCCGGAGACGGCGGCGGAGGCGGAGGCGAGCACGCCGGCGACCGCGAACCGGCTGCTGTACGCGCGCCAGGCGGTCGCCGCGCGGCTCCCGGAGCTGTCCGACCCCGCGGAACTGAACCGGCGGCTGGCCGAACTGGCCTCCACCGAGCGGCTGCGGGCCGCCAAGCCGCCGACGGTACGGACGGGCAGCGAACGCCGGGCCCGGTTCTGGACGCGGGCCGCCATCGCTTTCACGGTCGCGCTGATCGGGACGACCGCGCTGACCGCGCGGACGGCGCCCATGCGGTACGAGCCGCCGGTGGCGCCGGGCGAGACGGTGCGGGGAGTGCCCCCGCGGGTGGCACCGGGCTCCCTGTCGGAGGCGGACAAGGAGCTGCGGGAGCGGCTGCGGGAGGCGACGGTGAGCGGGCCGATGCGGCTGGTGCCGCAAGGACGCTGAGCACAGCGAGAAGGGCCCGCATCCTCATCGAGGATGCGGGCCCTTCTCGCTGTGCGGCGTGGTGCCTGGTTCAGCCGGTGAGGCGGTGCTCAGTGGCCGAGAATGGCGCGCGCCAGCTTCGCCGTCTCGGTCGGCGTCTTGCCGACCTTGACGCCGGCGGCCTCGAGGGCCTCCTTCTTGGCGGCGGCCGTACCGGAGGAGCCGGAGACGATGGCGCCGGCGTGGCCCATGGTCTTGCCCTCGGGCGCGGTGAAGCCGGCGACGTAACCGACGACCGGCTTGGTCACGTTCTTCGCGATGAAGTCCGCCGCACGCTCCTCGGCGTCGCCGCCGATCTCGCCGATCATGACGATCAGGTCGGTGTCGGGGTCGGCCTCGAACGCGGCGAGCGCGTCGATGTGCGTCGTACCGATGACCGGGTCGCCACCGATGCCGACGGCGGACGAGAAGCCGATGTCACGCAGCTCGTACATCATCTGGTAGGTCAGCGTGCCGGACTTCGAGACCAGGCCGATACGGCCCGGCTTCGTGATGTCGCCCGGGATGATGCCGGCGTTGGACTGGCCCGGGGTGATGAGACCGGGGCAGTTCGGGCCGATGATCCGCGTCTTGTTGCCCTTCGACACGGCGTACGCGTAGAACGCGGCCGAGTCGTGGACCGCGATGCCCTCGGTGATGACGACCGCGAGGGGGATCTCGGCGTCGATCGCCTCGACGACGGCGGCCTTGGAGAAGGCCGGCGGCACGAAGAGGACGGACACGTTCGCGCCCGTCTTCTCGATCGCCTCGGCGACCGTGCCGAAGACCGGGATCTCCGTGCCGTCGATGTCGACGGACGTGCCCGCCTTGCGGGGGTTCACGCCACCGACGATGTTGGTGCCGTCCGCGAGCATGAGCTTGGTGTGCTTCATGCCCGTGGCACCGGTCATGCCCTGGACGATGACCTTTGAGTCCTTGTTGAGGAAGATAGCCATGGCTGTGTCTGTCCCTCTTCCTTACTTCGCAGCCGCGAGCTCGGCGGCCTTGTCGGCCGCGCCGTCCATGGTGTCCACGCGCTGCACCAGCGGGTGGTTGGCGTCGGAGAGGATCTTGCGACCCAGCTCGGCGTTGTTGCCGTCGAGGCGCACGACGAGGGGCTTGGTGACTTCCTCGCCCTTGTCCTTGAGCAGCTGCAGCGCCTGCACGATGCCGTTGGCGACCTCGTCGCAGGCGGTGATGCCGCCGAAGACGTTGACGAAGACGGACTTGACGTCCGGGTCGCCGAGGATGATCTCCAGGCCGTTCGCCATGACCGCGGCGGAGGCGCCGCCGCCGATGTCGAGGAAGTTGGCGGGCTTGACGCCGCCGTGGGCCTCACCGGCGTACGCGACGACGTCGAGGGTGCTCATGACGAGACCCGCGCCGTTGCCGATGATGCCGACCTCACCGTCGAGCTTGACGTAGTTGAGGTTCTTCTCCTTGGCGGCGGCCTCGAGCGGGTTGGCCGCGTCCTTGTCGGCGAGAGCCTCGTGCTCCGGCTGACGGAACTCGGCGTTCTCGTCGAGGGAGACCTTGCCGTCCAGGGCGATGACGTCACCGGAGGCGACCTTCGCCAGCGGGTTGACCTCGACGAGGAGGGCGTCCTCCTTGATGAAGGTGTCCCACAGCTTGACGAGGACGTTCACGATCTTGTCGGCGACCTCGGCCGGGAACTTGGCGGCCGCGACGATCTCGCGGGCCTTCTCCTCGGTCACACCCTCGTTGGCGTCGATCGGCGTCTTGGCGACGGCGTCGGGGCGGTTGGCCGCCACCTCCTCGATCTCCATGCCGCCCTCGACGGAGGCGATGGAGAGGAAGGTGCGGTTGGTGCGGTCCAGGAGGAAGGAGACGTAGTACTCCTCCAGGATCTCCGGGGCCGTCTCGGCGAGCATCACCTTGTGGACCGTGTGGCCCTTGATGTCCATGCCGAGAATGTCCGTCGCACGGGCGACGGCCTCGTCCGGGGTGGCGGCGAGCTTCACGCCACCGGCCTTGCCACGGCCGCCGACCTTCACCTGGGCCTTGACGACGGACTTGCCACCAAGACGCTCAGTGGCTGCGCGGGCCGCCTCAGGCGTGTCGATGACTTCACCGGCCAGCACCGGTACATCGTGCTTGGCGAAGAGGTCCCTCGCCTGGTACTCGAACAGGTCCACGCGCTTCCGTCCCTATCAGTGATCTCGCGGTTCGTTGTCTGCGTGGGCGTGCCGCGAGGGCAACGTGACGTCCGCCGTCTGTCAGTCACAAGGGAGGCGCACACGGTGTCCGAGCGCGCGGCATGTCCGTCTCGCAGGTTATCCCTGCTTGCCGGAGGCCTCTAAATCGCGGGTCACACCTGAGCGGTGATACCTGTCACATGATGCCGTGCTCACCGGCACGGGGTGCCGTGTGTGAGGGCCTCACCGGGCTGGGGTTGACCCGGTGAGGCCCCTTGAACAGCCCCCTGAGGGGCGCAGGGCGGATGATCCCCACCCCAATGGAGACCATCCCTCCCCGTCCATGAGGTTCCGGCCGGACGGACCGACGGCTTTCGGCCGTCCGGGTCCTGCGGCCTCATGGAGTCAGGTGGCCGGCAGTCGGCCGGACCGTCGTACGACCGGACTCAGACGCCGTACGTGCTGCCGCGGTGCAGGTTCTGTGCGGCATGCGTGTGCTGTGCGGCGTGCGTCTCCTGTCCGTCCCGGAGGTTCCGCGCGGCCGTGTTCTGTACGTCCCGCAGGTAACCCGGGGTGACCGACCGGGCGACGCCCTCGGCGCCGGTGACGGCGTGGCCCGTGAGCGGGCCGGCGGTGGCCCGGACGGTCCCGGTCAGGTCCTCCGCGAACGGGGCGACCTGGCCTGCGACGCCGTACGCGAACGGGGCGACCTCGCCGGCGACGCCGTACGCGAAGGGCTGGACGTCCTGTGTGACGCCGTGGCCCAGCGTGGTGGCGCTGCCGCCGACGCCCTGCACGACGGGCCGCACGGTCTCCACGACGGTGTCGACGACCGGCTGCACGGCACCGGTGACCCCCTGCGCGAACGGCGGCACCTGGCCGACGACGCCGTAGCCCAGCTCGCTCGCGTGCCCGGTCACGTCGTGCGCGAGCGGCGGTACGTCACCGGCGACGCCGTACGCGAAGGACTGGACGTCCTGCGTGACGCCGTACGGCACCGCGGTCGCGTCCGTGACGGCCTGCCCGGCGACGGGCAGCACGCCGTGCACGGCCGTGTGCGCGACCGGCGGCAGTACGGCGTCCGTGGTGCCGTCGGCGACCTGGCCGACGAGGCCGGTGGCGTAGGGCGGCACGTCCGTGGCGACGCCGTTCACGACCCACTGGGCATCGCCGACCGTGGCTGCGGCGTACTGAGGCACGTCGGAGACGACCCCGCCGACGACCGGCCGCACGCCCCGCACCACACCCGCGGCGACCGGCTGCACGCCCCGAACGGCGCCGCCTGCGACGGGCTGGACGTCGGCCACCACCCCGTACGCCAGTGCGGTCGCGGCGTCGACCGTGTGCCCGGCGGTCTGCTCGACCCCGGCCGCGGCGCCACCCACGACCGGAGTCACGCCGTTCACCGTGTCGCCGACGACGGGGGGCACGCCGTCCACCGTGTCGGTGACGACCGGATGCACGCCGTCGACCGCGTGACCGGCGACGGGTACGACACCCGCGACAGCGTGCTCCGCACTCGGCACGACACCTGCCACCGCCTGCCCTGCGACCGGCAGGACCCCGCCGACGGCAGCGCTCGCCACGGGCGGGACGACCGCTGCCGCCGTCTGCTCAACGACCGGGGTGACCGTGCCGGGGATGCCCCTGACCGTGCCGGTGAGGTGGCTCGGGACGGAGGAGACGGTGGCCTCGGCGGCGCCCGTCACGGCGGTGGTCCGGCCCTGGACGGTGCCGGCCGCACCCGCGCCCCGGGTCTCGACGCCCACGACGGTGGTCCGCGCCGCGTCGGTCACGCCCGCCGCCGTGCGGTCCGCCCCGGCGACGGTGTGCCGCGCCTTCGTCCGTACGACGCCCTCGACGCCCTGCGACCTCGTCCGGGCTGCGGCCAGCGCCTGCTCCAGCTCGGGAGCGAAGGCGGTGAGGGGGCCGAAGAGGTAGTCGATCTCGCTCTGAGGTTCGGCGGTGATGGTCGCCGTGGCCGTGGCCGTGGCGGCCTGCGCCGCGCGGGCCGCCTGCGCGCCCTGGATGGCCGCAGTGCCCCTCACCTGGGACACCTTCGGAGCGGTGACTTTCGCGTCGACGTACCGGCGGGCCTGGTCCACGGCATCGGTGGACGCGGTGTTCGTGGCCGTGCCGGCGGCCGTGGCACCGGAGACGGTGTCCTGCACGCCGGGGACGACACCGTCGACCGTGCGGGTGACGCTGACGGTGTCGGTGACCGTGCCGAGGGTGTCAGTGAGGCCTGTCGTCGCGTCGGTCGTCGCGTCGGCGGTGGCGTCTGTGGTGGCGTCCGGCGCGGAGAGGGCGGACGCGGGCAGTTCGTCGGCGCTCGCCACGGCGGAGCCGAGCGCCCACGCGCCGGTGACACCGGCGGCTATGACGATGGAACGGCGGATGTTCTTGTTCATGCGTACGTCAGATCCTTAGATCCTCGGGAGTTCCGAAGCACCTGGGGAGAGCTCCTTCGAAGGGCTCTCAGGGCTCTCAGGGCCTCGGGACTTGGGCAGGCTTGGGGACAAGTTGGGCGCCGTCTCCGGCCGCGGTCCGGGAGTCTCCATGGGGGACAAGTCCCTGAGGGACCGCGGAATTCGGTGAGGCTCCGGGGGCTCCATCCGGAGACCGGAGAGGCGTCCGGACGGTCGGGCAGACCTGTTCCGCCCCCGCGCGGCAGGTCTACAGCGGGGAGAAGGCCTGCCCTAGCCGGGGAATACGGGGATGTCCCGGTGCCTGTCCCGGGTACCGTCCGCCGCGGCGCGCGCGGCGACGCCGGCCACGAGTCGCAGCGGTGTCCGGTTGTCGCCGGTGACGGCATGCGCGTCACCGTGCCGCGGCGTGCCGTTGTCGACCGCCGACTTGCCGCTCAGCACGCCGCCCGCGTCACCGGGGGGCGTGTGACGCTCGGGGCCCTGCCCGGCGGGCTCGGCCGGATGCGCGGACCTGTGCGCCACCTCGCCGGTCACGACGCCACCGGCTGCGAACCGAGGTCCGTACGTCAGGGGCGTTGCCGTCGCCGCGGCAGTACGCCCCTCCGGCCCCTGCTCCCTCACCGCCGGCGGTACGACCGATGTGCCCGACCCCGGCGCGGCGGTGACAGGCGCCGGCAAAGCCTGCCCAGGTTGCGCGGGCGAACCGGGCAGGCCTGGCAGTCCGGGAAGACCGGGAAGACCGGGCAGTTCGGAGTCGTCCGGCGGGCTCGGCAGCGCAGGCAGCGACGGGGACGCGGGGAACGACGGCAGCTGCGCCTCCGCCTCGGCCAGCCCCGCAACTACGGTGCCCACGGTGCCCACGAGGCGACCGACCGGCTCCGTGACGCGAGCTTCCACGCTCCGGGCGACGTGACGGACCGCCGGCCGGACGACGTGATCGTCGGTAGCGGGCGCACCTTTAGTCACCGCCCGCGCGCCTCGCGAATCCTCGGCGGAGGTCGTGTCGGAGACGGAGGCCCTAGGACTCGAACCGACGGAGGTCGTCGGCATCGCGGAGGTCGTCGGCGTCACGGAACCCGTGGACGTCGCCGACGGCACCCCGTCCGCCGCATGCGCCTGCGTCTGCGCCCCGCAGAGGAACCCGAGCGCGAGCAACCCGCCCACCAGCACGGCCACTTGCAGCGCACGCCGTCCGGCCGCCGTACGCATCACGCGCAGGGCGGCACCGGAAAGAACGGCTGACAAGGGCAAGAGGGGGAGGTTCCTCCCGTGCGGAACAAGCGGAGCGCAGCGCACCGCTGACGGGCGCGTTGATCCTCGCACGGCACTCCCGAGGTTGCGCAAGCCCCCCGTTACCGATGCGTAGTCATGTCCGGTTTGCCGACCCGAGTCGTCCGGCAATGCAGGTCAATGGGTCGACAAATCGCCGACGAGCCACCACGCCTCCGGCCCCTCACGCACTCTCCGGTATCGGCAACGGCCGCTTCTCGATCGCCGCCGCCATCACCTCCGGAAAGAGGTCCGGCGTACAGGCGAAGGCCGGTGCGCCCAGCCCGGCGAGCGCGGCCGCGTGCTCCCGGTCGTACGCGGGCGCCCCCTCGTCCGACAGGGCCAGCAACGTCACGAACTGCACTCCCGACGCCTTCATCGCCGCGACCCGCTTGAGCATCTCGTTCCGTATGCCGCCTTCGTAGAGGTCGCTGATCAGTACGACCACCGTCTCCGCGGGCCGCGTGATCTGTGACTGGCAGTAGGCCAGCGCCCGGTTGATGTCGGTGCCGCCGCCGAGCTGGGTGCCGAAGAGGACGTCGACCGGGTCGTCGAGCTGGTCGGTGAGGTCGACGACCGCCGTGTCGAAGACGACGAGCCGCGTGCTGATCGACCGCATGGACGCCAACACCGCCCCGAACACCGACGCGTAGACGACGGACGCCGCCATCGACCCCGACTGGTCGATGCAGAGGATGGCTTCCTTCTTCACGGACTGGGACGCCCGCCCGTACCCGATGAGCCGCTCCGGCACGATCGTCCGGTACTCCGGCAGGTAGTGCTTGAGGTTGGCCGCGATCGTGCGGTTCCAGTCGATGTCGTGGTGGCGGGGCCGGTTGATCCGGGCACTGCGGTCGAGCGCGCCGGTGAGGGTGGCGCGGGTGCGGCTGGCCAGTCGCTTCTCCAGGTCCTCGACGACCTTGCGCACGACCGCCCGTGCCGTCTCCTTCGTGGTCTCCGGCATGGCCTTGTTGAGGGAGAGGAGCGTGCCGACGAGGTGCACGTCGGCCTCCACCGCCTCCAGCATCTCCGGTTCCAGCAGCAGCGCGGACAGCCCGAGCCGGTCGATGGCGTCGCGCTGCATGATCTGTACGACGGAGGAGGGGAAATAGGTCCGGATGTCGCCGAGCCAGCGCGCCACGGCCGGCGCCGACGCCCCGAGTCCCGCCGAACGGTCCCGCCCCGCCTGCCCCTTGTCCGCCTTGCCGTAGAGCGCGGCCAGCGCCCCGTCCATCGCGGCGTCCTGCCCGGACAGCGCGCATCCGGTGCCGTCGGCCGCGTCGCCCCCGAGGACGAGCCGCCAGCGCCGCAGCCGCTCCTGCGCCGGGTCGATCAGCTCCGCCGTCATCCCGCCGCTCCTCCGCGCTCGCAGGTCACCCGTTCTTCCACCGGCCCGTTCGTCATCAGCGCACCCCCACACGAACCCACACGAAGCCGGTCCCAGAGCGGAACCACCCGCACGGTCGTCGTCGGTCCGTCCGCCGCCCCGCACTCGTGCCCGGCCCGGACCGTCGCCACCGACATGACGGCTACGGCCAGGACCTCGCCCGGCTTCATCGACTCGCTCAGCCGGTCGGCCGTCACGTTCGCCGCAACGGTCACAGCCGTCGTGCTCGCCGCGTCAGCCGAAGCCGTCACAGCCTTCGTGCTCGCCGCGTCGGCCGAAGCCGTCACAGCCTTCGTGCTCGCCGCGTCGGCCGAAGCCGTTATGACCTTCTGGCTCGCCATGGCCGTCATGGCCGTCATGGTCGTCATCACGCCACCCCCACAAGGTCGTTGTCGTCGGCGCTCGCCGCCTCGCCGTCCAGTCCGAGAAGCAGTCGCACCACCGGCAGCACCGCGTCCGCACGCTCGCTGTCGAGGTCGGCCCCGAAGCCGGGTGTCCCGGACCCGGCCGGTGCGCCGCTTCCCCGCTGCCCCGGCCCGCGTCGGACCAACTCGCCCAGGGTCCGACGCACCCCCGGCTCGTACGCCGAGAAGGTCCGCCGCAGCAGAGGCAGCACGTCCGTGAACGCCTCCGCCGGCACGCCCGTCAGCCACGCGTCGACCAGCCCGAGCAGCCGCTCGTCGTGCACGAGCAGCATCCCGCCTCCGGAGCCCCCGCCGACGAAGCCCTCGATCCATGCGGCCGCGTCCCCCGGCGGAGTGCCCGGCGACAGCACCAGCCCCATGAGCCGAGCCGCGTCGCCCTGCGCCAACTCCCCTTCGTCCAGCAGCAGCCGCACGGCCCGCCCACGGACGACGCCGGGCACGGTGTCCCGCCCGGACAACACCCGCAGCACGCCGTACCAGCGCTCACGCAGATCGCCGTGGGTGGCCTCGGAGGCCTCGCCCAGCAATCCCACCGCCCCGTGCACCGCGTCGACATGACGCCGCATCTCCTCGGCCGCGTCGGCGTCGAGTGCGGCACAGGCAGGGGGCAGCCCGACGAAGATCCGTTCGGCGAGGCCCGCGGCGACCTCCGTCAGGGCGCCGGTGTCCGTGCCGCGTACGTCGCCGTAGCGAAGGGAGCGGACCAGGGCCGGCAGGGCCTGGGCGAGGTGGCCGACGTCCGTGTCCAGCGCCGCACGGTCGGCGAGGATCCGCATCACCACCGGCAGCGCGTGAGGCAGTTCGGCCAGCAGGCAGCGCTCGGCGAGGGCGGTGACGTCGGCGAGGGCCTGTGCGGAGACGGCGTCCGCCTCGGCCTTGGCCGTCGCGGCGCCGAGCACGGTCGTGCCCCACACCCCGGCCTCCGCGACCCGCACGGACAGCTCCGGCTCCCAGCGCAGCCGCCACGTCTCCCGGAACGTGCCCGTACTCCCGCGCGAGGTCACCGGCTCGCCCCATCCCACGCCCAGCAGCCGCAGCCGGTGCAGCAGCCTGCTGCGCCCGGCGTCGGTGTCCTTGCGCAGGTCGAGCTCCAACTCCCGCTCCAGCGCCTCCGGTTTGAGCCGCAGCCGGCGCTGGATCCGGTCGAGGTCCCGCTGCAACGGCACCGCGGGCGCCGCCTGCGGCACCTCCCCCAGCACGTCTCCCACGACCAGCCGGTCGTGCACCAGCGCCAGCGGCACGTCCGAGCCCTCGCACATCACCGCCCGCACGGCGTCGGTCGTCTCACTGAGCCCCGGCAGCGGACGCCCGCGCATCGCGGCGAGCGTCTCCGCCAGCCGGACCGCCTCGATGACATGCGCCGAGGACACGAGCCGGTCCTCGCCCCGCAGCAGGCCCGCCACCTTGGTCAGCCACCGCTCGACCGGCCGGTCCGGCGCGCCGAACAGATGTCCGTACCACCCCGGCGAGTCGATGCCCGCGCCGTACCCGCTGTGACGCGACAACCGGCGATACGTCCACGGCACCCACGTCATCGCCGCCTTGACCTTGGGCAGTCCCTTGAGCAGCGCACGGTCGGCGGCGACGGCGCTCTTGTGCCGCAACGCGGGCACGTGCCAGGCCCCGCACACCACGGCAACACCGTCCCCGAACTCCCGCTGCGCCGAGCGCACCTGGAGCCGCATGTACGCCTCGCGCACGAGATCCCGGTCGTGCCCCCCGCTCCCGTACGTCTCCCGCAGCGCCCCCATGGCCTCTTCGAGCGCGACGAAGGGTGCAAGGGCGTCCCCTTCGCCCGCCCCCCGGTGCTCGACGACGTCCTCCCACCAACGCTCCGGATCGTCGTAACCGGCAGCCTCGGCAAGCACCCCGAGCGGATCGACCCGGACATCGGCAGCGCCACCGACACCGACCTCGTCACGTCGGTCGCTGTCGGCCTGACTACCGCCCCCGCCCGCGGGTTCACCGCCCGCCTCGGTCGCGGGCACGCTGCCTCTTCCTCCGCCCGCAGCCTCGCTGTCTTCCCCGGCCCCGGCTCCGGGCTCGCCGGAAGCCCCGTCCGAGGGTCCGCCGTCACCTGTGGGGTGCTGCGCCCCTGCCCCGGGCTCGTCGTCCCTCCCCCACGCCAAGGTGTGCGTGGCCGGGAGGTCGATGAAACGGGCCGGGACGTCGTGTTCCAAGGCCCAGCGGATCGCGACCCACTCCGGTGAGAACTCGGCCAGCGGCCAGAACGCCGAGCGGCCGGGCTCGTCCACGGCGTGGGCGAGGAGCGCGACCGGCGGCCGCATGTCCTCGTCTGCGGCGAGCGGGATGAGGGCGTCTGCCTCGGGCGGCCCCTCGATCAGCACGACCTTCGGCCGGGCCGCGGCCAGCGCCGCCCGCACGGCCCGCGCGGAGCCGGGCCCGTGATGCCGCACCCCGAGCAGCAGTAGCCTCGCCCCGGGCCCCCGGCTCCCGGACTCCCTGGTCCCGGACCCCTCAGTGCCTGTCACACCGTCCCCCTCGCCTCCGAGTCCACCGCGAATCGTCGTCAAGCAGCCCGACGCCCCCACGACACCCCGCCCCCGACCCACCGCAGCCGCCGCCCCCACGTCGGCTCCAGGCCCCGCCGAGCACCACCGCCGTACGGCCGCCCCCGCTCCGACCGAGCGCCATCACCGGACGACCTCGGCCGCCCGCACCGAGCACCACCGCCATACGGCCGCCCCCGCCTGCTCCGAGCCGCATACGACCGCCCCCGCCTGCTCCGAGCCCCACCGCCCGACGGCCACCCGCCAGCACGGCGCAAGCCGCCCCCAAACGGCCACGCACACTCCCGAGGTGCACCGCCTCCATACGGGCACCCACCGTCCCGGCGGGGATCACCCCCGCACGCCCCTCCACCGTCGGACTTCCGCCTCGGCGCCCCCTCCCGGCGCCGTTCACGCGCTCACCTCCCGGCAGGCCCGGTAGAAGTCCTTCCAGCCGTCGCGCTCGCGGACGACCGCCTCCAGGTACTCCTGCCAGATGACCCGGTCGGCTGCCGGATCGCGGACGACGGCGCCGAGGATGCCCGCGGCGACGTCGCCGGCCCGCAGGACGCCGTCACCGAAGTGGGCAGCGAGTGCGAGGCCGTTGGTGACCACGGAGATCGCCTCGGCCGTCGAGAGCGTGCCGCTGGGCGACTTCAGCTTCGTACGGCCGTCGGAGGTGACGCCGTCGCGCAGCTCGCGGAAGACGGTCACGACGCGGCGGATCTCGTCGATGCCGTCGGGCGCGGCGGGCAGGTCGAGGGAGCGGCCGAGCTGGTCGACGCGGCGCGAGACGATGTCGACCTCGGCCTCGACGCTCTCCGGCAGCGGCAGCACGACCGTGTTGAAGCGGCGGCGCAGGGCGCTGGACAGCTCGTTGACCCCGCGGTCGCGATCGTTGGCGGTCGCGATGACGTTGAAGCCGCGGACCGCCTGCACCTCCTGGCCCAGTTCCGGTATCGGCAGCGTCTTCTCCGACAGGATCGTGATGAGCGTGTCCTGCACGTCGGCCGGGATCCGGGTCAGTTCCTCGACCCGGGCCGTCATCCCCTCCGCCATGGCCCGCATGACCGGGCTGGGGACCAGGGCGTCGCGGCTCGGGCCGTGCGCGAGCAACTGCGCGTAGTTCCAGCCGTACCGGATCGCCTCCTCCGGGGTGCCCGCCGTGCCCTGCACCAGCAGGGTCGAGTCGCCGCTGACCGCGGCGGCCAGGTGCTCGGACACCCAGGTCTTGGCGGTGCCCGGCACGCCGAGCAGGAGCAGGGCGCGGTCGGTGGCGAGGGTGGTGACGGCGACCTCGACGAGCCGGCGCGGGCCCACGTACTTCGGGGTGATCACCGTGCCGTCGGGCAGCGTGCCGCCGAGCAGGTAGGTGGCGACGGCCCACGGCGACAGCTTCCAGCGGGCCGGGCGCGGTCGGTCGTCCTGCGCGGCGAGTGCGGCGAGTTCGCCGGCGAAGGCGTCCTCGGCGTGCGGCCGCAACGCGACAGTGGGCTCCCCGTCGGGTACTTCGACAGACATCGGTTCCACGGACACAGACATGGCTGAGGCCCCCTCCAGCTCGGCCGGTTCGGATCTGGTACCAACCGTGCACCACACCACTGACAATGCGATCTGACCTGCGAAAACGTGCTCGCGGAGGTGTTCGCCGGATCGATTGTCAGTGGTGGGATCTACCTTCGATGTCATGACTCAGCAGGGGGTGCGCTGGAGTGCGGATCAGGTGCTGGCACTGGCGCCTGACGCCGCATCGCGCAAAGCGGGAAGCAAACTCGGTGCGGCCGGGCCGTGGTCCGAGGCGGGGAGTGGTGACGAGGGGACGGTGTGGGGGCTGTGCAAGGGCAGTGGCAGCAAGCCGTATCAGACGGTCGTCGACATCGCGGACGCGTCGGGCCCGGCGTACAAGTGCAGTTGTCCGAGCCGCAAGTTCCCGTGCAAGCACGCGCTCGGACTGCTGCTGCTCTGGGCGGGCGGGGACGGCGTGGTGCCGTCCGCGCAGCCACCGGACTGGGCCGGGGAATGGATAGAGGGGAGAAGGCAGCGCGCGACGGAGAAACGGGCTGCGGGCGCGGCCGGTTCCTCGTCCGGCTCCGGTGATCCGGAGGCCGCACGACGCAGGGCGGAGCGCAGGGCCGAGCGGATCACCGCGGGTGCCACGGAGCTGGAGCAGCGGCTGGCGGACCTGTTGCGCGGCGGCCTCGCGGGCGCGGAGCAGGCGGGGTACGGGCTCTGGGAGGAGACGGCTGCCCGCATGGTCGACGCCCAGGCCTCCGGACTGGCCGCGCGGGTGCGAGAGTTGGGGGCGATTCCGTCGTCCGGTCCCGGCTGGCCGGTGCGGCTGCTGGAGGAATGCGCTCTCCTCCACCTCCTCGACCAGGGCTGGCTGCACCGGGAGCGTCTGCCCGACGGCCTGGCGGCGACGGTCCGTTCACGCATCGGCCTGTCAGCCTCGGCGGACGGCCCACCGGTGCGGGACCGGTGGCTGGTTCTCGCCCAGTACGACACGGCGGACGCGCGCCTGACAACGCGCCGGATATGGCTGTACGGCGCCGAGTCGTCCCGCACGGCACTGCTTCTCTCTTACGGCGCCGCCGGTCGCGCGCCCGAACTGGCGCTGCCGGTCGGCCTGGCCCTGGATGCGGAGGTCTCCGCCTATCCGGGCGCCGGGCAGCAGCGGGCGGCGCTCGGCGAGCAGTTCGCCCCGCCCGCTCCCGCGGCGACCCGGCCGCCGGGAGTGACACCGGCTCAGGCGGCCGACCGCTATGGCGAGGCCCTTCGGGACGACCCGTGGCTGGACTCCGTCCCGGTGACGCTGGACCGGGTCGTCCCGACGCCGGACGGTGATTCCTGGCAGCTGGCGGACGCCGATGGGGACGAGGCGTTGCCGCTCACCCCCGCGGCCCGCTCCCGTCCGGGCCTGTGGCGCCTCGTCGCCCTCTCGGGCGGGGCACCCGTGAAGGTCTTCGGCGAATGCGGCCACCGGGGCTTCACCCCGCTGACGGCGTGGCCGGAGGGGCTGGGCGAGGCGGTGCCCCTGTGCTGAGCCGACGGCACGACGCCCGCCGGCCGGCACCCGGCGGCACCATCCCAGCACTCGTCAGCACGCCCCCCGCCCCCGCCATCAGCATGCTCACCCGCCCCACACCGACCGTCACCGTCACGTCAGCCCACCCGCCACCGACCGTCACCATCACGTCAGCCCGCCCCACACCGACCGTCACCGTCGATGCACTCCGCCCCACACCGACCGTCACCATCCGCGCGTCCAGCCGCCCCACACCGACCACCACCATCCGCGCACCCGCACCTCCGACACGCAGCGTGACCAGTCACGCACTCACGCGGACTGCACCCCACCTCACCAGCGGCGCACGACCTCGCCAAACGCCCGCACCACCTCCCCCGACCGACCCAGGCCCCACACCACAGTCCGACAATCCGCCCTTTCTCGCCCGATCCACGCATGTGACCCGCCTCACGGGAAACTCGCATCGAGTGAGGCTTCAACCACTCCCAGGCACTGCACGGAAAGGAACCGAATGAACAGGATCTCCGCTCCTGCGGACGCGCCCGCGCCGGGCGCCTGGGAGGAACTGGTCACGGCCGCGCTGCTCGGCACGGAGCGGCGCACCCCGCCTGGCTCGGCGCCGGGGCGGGAGGCGCCGGTGGCGCTGCTGGACGCGGCGGCCGTGGAGACCGTACGCCGGCGGGCCGGCCTGCGGCCCGGGCGGGCGGCCCGGCGGCCGGAACCGGTGGCCCGGGACCCGCGCCCGCCGCTGCCCGCCGCGGCGGCCCGCCGACTGGCGATGCTGCTGGCCGACCGCCCCGGCACGGGCAGCGGTGGACGCAGAGGTACGGCACCGGACCTGATGGAGTTGCTGCCGCAGTGGCTGGCGGCGGCGAACAGTCGCGGTTTCGCCGCACCCCCCGAGATGCTGCCCGCCCTCCTGGACGCGGCGCGGGGGCGTACGGACCTGCGGCCGGCGGCGCTGGCCTTCGCCGGGCCGCGTGCTCTGTGGCTCGCCCGGCTGAATCCGGACTGGCGGTTCGCCCTGCGCGCGACACCGGGCGGAGGCGCGGCACTGCCACCCTCCGAGGACACCGGAAAGATCCAACAGCTGTGGCAGGAGGGGCTGTTCGCCGAGCGGGTCGCCCTGCTCTCCGCGATACGTGCCCGCGAACCCGCCGCCGCGCGCGAGTTGCTCGCGACGACCTGGTCGACGGAGCGCGCCGAGGACCGGCTGATGTTCCTCGACTCCCTGCGCATGGGCCTGACCGCGGCGGACGAGCCGTTCCTGGAGCAGGCGCTGTCGGACCGGAGCCGCAACGTGCGGTCCACGGCTGCGGAGTTGTTGTCGGCCCTGCCGGGTTCGGCGCTCGCGGCACGGATGGCGGTCCGGGCCGGGGCGTGCGTGGCCGTCGACCACACGGGGGCCGCGCCCACCCTCGCGGTCGAGGCGCCGCACGAGTGCGACGCGAGCATGGAGCGTGACGGCGTCGTACCCAAGCCTCCGGCAGGACGTGGGGAACGGTCCTGGTGGCTCGGTCAGCTGGTGGAGGCGACACCGCTCACCACCTGGCCGGGTCGTCTCGGCGGCCGTACGCCCCGGGAGATCGTGGCGCTGCCGGTCGCGGACGACTGGCAGGGCGAACTGCACGCGGCGTGGTGCCGGGCGGCGGTGCGGCAGCGGGACGCGGAGTGGGCGCGGGCCCTGCTCGGGGCGCCCGCCGCACCCGAGGCCGGTGGCCCCGGCGCGGTGTCACTGGCCGAGCGCGCCAAGCTGCTCGGCACCCTCGGTTCCGCCGAACGGGCCGAGTGGGTGGCCGAATTCATCTCGGCTCACGGCCTGTCCGAGGCGTTCCAGTTGCTCGGGGTGTGCGCGGTGCCGTGGGCCGCGCCACTGGGCCGGGCCGTGGTGGACGCGCTCAACATCGCACGGGACGCAGGGAGTTATCCATGGAGCTTCAGCGGAGTGATGGGGCTGGCCGAGCGTTGCCTGGACCCCTCCGAAGCGAGTCGCCTCAACGGCCTGCTGGCGGTGCCGGACGAACCGGAGGACGCGTCGCCGGGGGCCGGGGGTTACTGGGCGGAGGCCTTCCAGCGCCTGATGACCACGTTGCGGTTGCGGGCGGCGATGGCCGAGGAGCTGGGGGCGGCGTAACGGGCGTGCCGGCGTGGGCATGGGCCGGGGCGGCCGGTGGGTCGCGCGGTCCGGCGTTCACGGAATGCCGCCTACGCCCGCCCGCGCCGCCCCGGGGGCACGACTGCCCGCGGCTGTGCGAACGCCTACGCGCCGGCCGGCTGCTGCACGTTCGCGCGGACCCAGTCCACGATCGACTGAGTCGTGGCACCGGGCGTGAAGATCTCCGCGACGCCCTTCTCCTTCAGGGGAGCGATGTCCGCCTCGGGGATGATCCCGCCGCCGAAGACCAGGATGTCCTCCGCTTCGCGCTCCTTGAGCAGGCCGATCACGGCCGCGAAGAGCGTGTTGTGCGCACCGGAGAGGATCGAGAGGCCGATCGCGTCGGCGTCCTCCTGGATCGCGGTGTCGACGATCTGCTCCGGGGTCTGGTGGAGCCCGGTGTAGATCACCTCCATGCCGGCGTCACGCAGCGCCCGCGCGATCACCTTGGCCCCGCGATCGTGGCCGTCGAGCCCCGGCTTGGCCACCACCACGCGGATCGGACCGGCTGCCACACCCATCACTGCCTCCATGAAGCGACTACATCCATCCGTACCGACAAGTACCGCACCGGCCGGGAAAGTGAACGAACGTTATCGCCAGCATCTCGCAACGGGCAGTTTCGCGGTGGATACCGAGGGGGAAATCACACGGTGGGACACGTTCGGGAGCCGCAACGAGGTCGTCTCACCGCCGCGCCGCAGGCCGCGCGGCGCGGTGGTGAGACGCTTCGGCGAGGGCACGAAAGGCACGCAGGGCAGGTAAGGCACGACAGCGGGGAGCCTCGTCGCCACACCGGCAGGGACCCCCGTCACGTCATCGGCGCAACATCAGCAACACCAGCACCCCCGGCACCACCCGCAGCAGCCGTATCCGTCGCAGCCCCACCCGCGACGACCCACGCTGCATCGGCGACCCCGGAACCACGCGCCGCGCACCATCCTCACCCCGCGCGCCCCACTCGCGCTCCGTCGGAGACCTCCGCCGCGCCTCCCCTCAAGGGCACACGGGGGACAGAGCCGTCCTCCAGCGTGCCGACAGGAGGTCGGCCATGAAGGTCACCGGGGCAGCACTGCCGTTTCTCCCGCTCTGCCAGCGTCTTCTCCCGGGCAAACTCCCGTGGAATCTGGCGGGCCTGTCCGTGGCACTCCTGAAGGCGACCGCCCTGGAGATGGCGATCCTCGCGGGCCATCTGCTCCTCTATCCCTCCGGCATCGTCCAGGAGCGCCGGTCACCTCTGCCCCAGCTGCCCTCACCGGACGACGCCGGCACTCCCCGGTTGCCCACGGAGGCCAAGCCCCCGGTCGTGCTGATGCACGGCTTCATAGACAACCGCTCGGTCTTCGTCCTGCTGCGCCGCAGCCTCGCCCAGCACGGCAGGCAGCAGATCGAGTCGCTCAACTACTCGCCGTTGACCTGCGACATCCGTACCGCGGCGGAGCTGCTCGGCCGGCACATAGAGGAGATCTGCGAGCGCACGGGCCAGCGCCAGGTGGACATCGTCGGACACAGCCTCGGCGGGCTGATCGCGCGCTACTACGTCCAGCGGCTCGGCGGCGACCTCCGCGTCCGGACGCTGGTGACGCTCGGCACACCGCACTCCGGCACCCGGGTGGCGCGGCTGGCGAACGCGCATCCGATCGTGCGCCAGATGCGCCCCGGCTCGGAGCTGCTCGAGGAGCTGGCCCGCCCCGCGCCCGGCTGCCGTACGCACTTCGTCAGCTTCTGGAGCGACCTCGACCACCTGATGGACCCACTGGAGAGCGCCTGCATCGACCACCCCGACCTGACCGTGCAGAACGTCCGGGTGAGCGGCATCGGGCACCTCGCCCTGCCCGTGCACCCCGCCGTCGCGACGGGGATACGGCAGGTGCTCGACACGGCACGGACGGCAGCCGAGGCCGACCCGCACGCAGGCGGTCTGACAGTGGCGTGACAGCAGCCGGAAATCAGTCCGGGAAACACCCACAGACGACCCTCACACAAGCCGCACACAAGCCACGGACAAGCCACGGACAAGCCGCGACAAGCCACGGACAAAGTCGCGGACGGCCCAACCGAAGCCGATCGAAATCGAACACTCTTCGAACTCAGGGCCAAACTCGCGCCCGCAGTCCCCCGAAACACGGCCGAATGCCCGTTTCCTTCAATCACGAAACCTGACGAAGATTGTCGTGCCCGCATACCGCCGGGTACAGTCACCGCACTGCTCTGCCAGCCCCTGTTGTCGAGGCGAAAGAGAAGTTGGTGAACGACCGTCACCCGTCGGGGATCATGACCACCCCGGCCCCGGCTTCCGAAGCCGCCTCGGCGCACTTCGCGTCGCACGGCACCCAGGAAGCCCAGTACGGCGACTTCACCACGCATGGCAACTACGACGCCACAGGTTTTGACACGGGTTCGGGCACCGGATTCGACACCGCCGGTCAGGCCACCGCCTCCTTCGAGGCCGACCCCCTCTTCGGCTGTCTTCCCGGCGACGGCACCGGCTCGTACGACACGTCGGCGTGGTCGACGGGCAGCCAGCAGACCCCCAACTACGACGTGTACGCGGCCCAGCACCACGCCGCCTATGACACCGGCGCGTACGACACCACCGCCTGGACCGGCGAACACCAGCACCTCTCCGCGATCCCCCCGCAGGCCACGAGCCCCGACGCCAGCGGGCAGTGGGACGCGAGTGCCTGGCTCCAGCCCGACCAGTCCAGCTGCCCGGCCGACCAGACCCAGCACTGGGAATGGGGCACGCAGGCCTTCGACACGGGCGCGTACGACGCCACGCAGTGGAACTCCGACGGCGGCGCCTCCACGGCGGCCCACGAGGAGTACGAGCAGCAGGCGACGGCCACCTTCGAGCAGGTCGCGTACAACGAGTCGTACAACGAGAAGTACGACGAAAACGTTTCGCACGACGGCGAGTCGACCGGCACCGCCACTGGCACCGACGCCACGCCCGCCGCAGCCGACACGCACCTCCTGGACGACCAGGAGGAAGTCACCCCGGCAGCCGCACCGGCCACGGCGCCCGCCCCGTCCTCGCGGGCCGCCGCCCGCGGCGCGTCCCGCTCCCGCCGCCGTACGCCCCCCAAGCGCTCGGCACTGCTGACGGTGGCCGTGCCCTCGGCCTGCGTCATGAGCGTCGCGGGGATCGCCGCCGCGTCGGTCAGCGCGCTGGCCGACGACAGCAGCGACACGTCGACGACCCTGGCGGACGCGACCGCCGTCAAGCCCTCAGCGGCGAACAACAAGCTGGACACCCAGTTGCAGAGCCTGTCCGCAGGCGCCGACGACTTCGCCGACCGGGCCAGCCGTACGCAGGAACGTATCGACCTCAAGGCCCAGCAGCTCGCCGAGAAGAAGAAGGCGGCCGCGGAGGCCGCACGCAAGGAGCGGCTGCGGCCCAAGTACGCGCTGCCGGTGGCACAGCACGGGCTCAGCGCCTACTACGGCCAGTCCGGCATCAACTGGATGTCCGTGCACACCGGGATCGACTTCCCGGTCTCCTACGGCACGACCGTGATGGCCGCCACCGACGGCACCGTGCGGACGCAGTGGAACAGCGCGTACGGCAACATGATGATCGTGACCGAGAAGGACGGCACGGAGACGTGGTACTGCCACCTCTCCAGCTACCGGGTCGCCTCCGGTACGACCGTCAAGGCCGGCGACCCGATCGCGTACTCCGGCAACTCCGGCAACTCGACCGGCCCGCACCTGCACTTCGAGGTACGGCCGGCGGGTGGCTCGGCCATCGACCCGCTGCCGTGGCTGCGCAGCCACGGGATCGACCCGACGTAGGCCCTCGGGGGGCCCGCCACGGGCCACCCCCTCGGACCGACCGCCCACCGCCTCCTGGGCCCGTCTCCTACAGCTTCTCCACCGGTGCGTACCGCAGCAGCAGCCGCTTCGGCTTGGTGTCCCCGAAGTCGATCGTCGCCTCGGCGTTGCCGCCCGTGCCCTTCACACCCACGACCGTGCCGAGCCCGAACTGGTCGTGTGTCACCCGGTCCCCGACCGCCAGCGACACGGTCGGCTTCTCCGAGGTCCGTCGGGTGGCGAAGCCGGACGCGCCCGAGGCCGACGAGCGGGAGCGGGACGACGACAGCGAGGCCGCCACCCCGGACGCCGGACCGGAGGACATCGGCGCCATGGCACCCGTGCGCTTCCAGTCGACGTGCTGTGCCGGGATCTCCTCCAGGAACCGCGAGGGCGGGTTGTACGACGGCTGCCCCCACGCGCTGCGCATCGACGACCGGGTCAGGTACAGCCGTTCCCGTGCGCGCGTGATGCCGACGTACGCCAGGCGCCGCTCCTCCTCCAGCTCCTTCGGCTGACCGAGGGAGCGCATGTGCGGGAAGACGCCGTCCTCCATGCCGGTCAGGAAGACGACCGGGAACTCGAGGCCCTTGGCGGTGTGCAGCGTCATCAGGGTGATGACCCCTGAGCCGTCCTCGTCCTCGTCGGGGATCTGGTCGGAGTCGGCGACGAGCGCGACCCGCTCCAGGAACGCGGAGAGTCCGCCCGGGGCCTCGCCCTGCTCGGACTCCTGCTCGAACTCCAGCGCCACGGCGGCGAGTTCCTGGAGGTTCTCGATGCGGGTCTCGTCCTGCGGGTCGGTGGAGGCCTGCAGTTCGGCGAGGTAGCCGGTGCGTTCGAGCACCGCCTCCAGGACGGTGGCCGGGGCCGCGCCGGACTCGACGATCGTACGGAGGTCCTCCATGAGGGTGTTGAACCGCTTCACGGCGTTCGTGGAGCGCGCGGCCATGCCGTACGCCTCGTCGACCCGCTTGAGCGCCTGCGGGAAGCTGATCTTCTCGCGCTGGGACAGGGCGTCGATCATCGCCTCGGCGCGGTCGCCGATGCCGCGCTTGGGCACGTTCAGGATCCGGCGCAGCGGTACCGAGTCCTCCGGGTTGGCCAGCACCCGCAGGTAGGCGAGGACGTCCCGGACCTCCTTGCGCTCGTAGAAGCGGACGCCGCCGACGACCTTGTAGGGCAGGCCGACGCGGATGAAGATCTCTTCGAAGACACGGGACTGGGCGTTCGTGCGGTAGAAGACGGCGACGTCTCCCGCCTTCGCGTCGCCCGCGTCGGTGAGACGGTCTATCTCGTCGGCGACGAACTGCGCCTCGTCGTGCTCGGTGTCGGCGACGTAGCCGGTGATGCGCGCGCCCGCGCCCGCGTTGGTCCACAGGTTCTTGGGGCGGCGGGACTCGTTGCGCTCGATGACGGCGTTGGCGACGGTGAGGATCGTCTGGGTGGAGCGGTAGTTCTGCTCCAGGAGGATCGTCGTCGCGTCCGGGTAGTCCTCCTCGAACTGGAGGATGTTGCGGATGGTCGCCCCGCGGAAGGCGTAGATCGACTGGTCGGCGTCGCCCACCACGCACAGTTCGGCGGGTTGGAGGTCGTCCTGGCTGGGCGGTACGTCCACCGGGTGCTCGGAGGTGCCGACGAGTTCCCGGACCAGGGCGTACTGGGCGTGGTTGGTGTCCTGGTACTCGTCGACGAGGACGTGCCGGAAGCGGCGGCGATAGTACTCGGCCACGTCCGGGAACGCGCGGAGCAGGTTGACCGTCGTCATGATCAGGTCGTCGAAGTCGAGGGCGTTCGCCTCGCGCAGCCGTGACTGGTACATGGCGTAGGCCTGGGCGAGGGTCTTCTCGAAGCCGTCGGTGGCCTGGGCGGCGAAGTCCTCCTCGTCGATCAGCTCGTTCTTCAGGTTCGAGACCTTGGCGCTGAAGGACTTCGGCGGGAAGCGCTTGGGGTCGAGGTCGAGGTCACGGCAGACGAGCGCCATCAGACGCTTGCTGTCGGCCGCGTCGTAGATCGAGAAGGAGGAGGTGAAGCCGAGCTTCTTGGACTCCCGCCGCAGGATCCGCACACACGCGCTGTGGAAGGTCATGACCCACATCGCGTTCGCGCGCGGGCCGACGAGCTGCTCGACGCGCTCCTTCATCTCGCCCGCGGCCTTGTTGGTGAAGGTGATCGCGAGGATCTGGCCCGGATGCACGTTCCGCTCGCCCAGGAGGTGGGCGATGCGGTGGGTGAGCACCCGGGTCTTGCCGGAGCCGGCGCCGGCCACGATGAGCAACGGGGTGCCCTGGTGCACGACCGCGGCGCGCTGGTTCTCGTTCAGCCCGTCCAGGAGGGCGGCCGCGTCCACCACCGGGCGCGGGGCGCCGTCACGGTAGTACGCGTCCCGGTCCGGCGGCACGTCGAACTTCCCGCCGAACAGATCGTCCGGAACCGGCTCCGGTACGTGATCGTCCTCGGGGGGTGGCGGGTGTTCCTCCTCGTGGGCCCGGGGGGCCTGGAGGTTCGCCAGGAAGCTGTCGTCAAAGAGGCTGCTCATCGCTCTCCGAGTCTAGGGCGCCCCACTGACAGCCCGCCGCCGCCCCGAGAACATCGCCTGATTCGGCGGGCGCCGTGGCAGAAAGGCTCGCAGAGTGGGCGGGACAGGCGACTTACCGTCCGCAAGGGTGTCATTACGGTCCGCGATCAGGGCGGTCGAGCCGATGGGCCACCGATGGATCGCCTGCCGAAATACGCGTATACCGGAGCAGACCACTCCGGATTGATCACGGTATGCGGCAACCTGACCCGAGGTCACGAAAATGTATCGGGCATATCGAACATCAACCTTCACAGGGGCCACACCAGTTGGCTACCGTGCCGGGCAGGCCGTACGACCCCCTCCGGCGAACGTCGCCGGGCCGCGCGGCCTCCGCCGAGTCCGACGCGCCGCCGCGCGCCCGGAGCCGGGGACCCACCGACCTTGGGGTGAATCGGCCCGCGTCCCTCCGGGGAAGGGCCGTAGGGCAAACCTTCCTAACCACCCGCCCGAACCCGACAGCTAACTCGGTAGGCGGAACGTGGAAGGAGTCGCCTCCCTTGGCGTCGCACCGCAAGTCGCGTCCTTCGGGCACGCGCGTAGCAGGTATACGGACCCCCGCCCTTGCCACGGCCGCCCTCACCTCCGTGGCCCTGCTGTCCCAGACGGCCAACGCCGTCCCGTCGGCCGACGACAAACCGAGCCTCGAAGAGGTCGAGAAGAAGGTCGACGACCTGTACCGGCAGGCCGAGTCGGCGACCGACAAGTACAACGCGGCCGAGGAGAAGACCGCCAAGCAGCGCACGCGCGTCGACACTCTCCTCGACGACGTCGCCAAGCGCACGCAGAGCCTCAACGAGGCGCGGGAGGAACTCGGTTCCTTTGCCGCCGCGCAGTACCGCAGCGGCGCCTCCACGCCCGACACGGCGACCTTCCTGCTCGCGGACTCCCCGCAGGACTACTTCGACCAGACCCAGTTGATGGGCCGGCTGACCAATCGCCAGAAGGGCGCGGTCGACGACTACGTCACCGAGCAGTCCGCGACGATGAAGAAGCGCCAGGAGGCCACCGAGAGCCTTCGCACGCTCACCGAGTCGCAGGGCGAACTGAAAACCGCCAAGGCCACCGTCCAGAAGAAGCTCGCCGAAGCCCGGACGCTGCTCTCCCAGCTGACCGCCGAGGAGAAGGCACGGCTCGCGGCGATCGAGCAGAGGAAGCAGCAGGAGGCCGCGGCCAAGGCTGCGGAGCTGGCGCGACAGCAGGCGGCGGAGCAGAAGGCCCGGGAGGAGGCGGCGGCTCAGCAGGAGGCGAACGACAGCTCGTCGAGCTCGTCCCCCTCGACCTCCCCCTCGACGTCCACCGCCACGGACCCGTCGTACGCCACCAAGGCCGCGAAGGCGCTCGCCTTCGCCCGCGCCCAGATCGGCAAGCCGTACGTCTGGGGCGCCACCGGCCCGGAGTCCTACGACTGCTCCGGCCTCACCCAGGCCGCCTGGAAGGCCGCCGGCGTCGACATCCCGCGCGTCACCTACGACCAGGTCAACGCCGGCACGACGGTCTCCCTGTCCGCCGCGCAACCCGGTGACCTGGTCTTCTTCTACGACGACATCACCCACGTCGGCCTCTACATCGGCAACGGCATGATGATCCACGCCCCGAAGCCGGGCACGTACGTCCGCGAGGAGTCGATTTTCTACGACGGTGAGTCGTCGATCCACAGCGTGGTACGGCCGGCCTGACAGGACGCCGCCCGGACGCGGGCGCGGGCCCTGGTCAGTGACCTCCCTGGTTCTCGACACAGGGCCCCGCTCCCGGCTGGGGCTCGGCGTAAACGCCGTGCACCCGGCCGGTCAGCTCGTCCTTCGTCACCCGCCCGGACACGCACACGACGCCCGTGTAGACGGCGTAGTAACCGTTTCCGACGGAGACGCCATGCTCCTCGCCGCAGCCGACACGCAGCAGTGCCGCCGCCACGCGCTGGTCACTGAAGCGGCCGAACTCCCCGGAGCCGCCTTCCTTCCGGACCTTCGCCAGCTCCGTGAGGATGAGCTCGGCCGACGCCTCCCCACTGGCCTGCTGCTCCGCGCTCAGGGACGCCTGCATGCGGTAGGCGTGGTTGTCGGCGTAGTTGGGGGGCGCGTCGGCGGGTCCGTCCGGCGGGCCGCTGTCCGGGCTCGACGTGCTGGGAACGGGTGAGGAAGGCAGCGCGGTGGGTGTCTCGGTCGGCTGCGCGCACTTCGGCGGGGGCGGGTAGGAAGGCGTCGGGCTGCCCGGCCGCGCGGAGCCGGCTTCATCGGCTGCCCCGCCCTTTTGGCTGCCGCACGCGGTCATGGCGATCGCCATGAGGGAGGCGGCTGCGGCCATGGTGGCTGATCGTCTGAAGGGCATGGGCAGAGTCTCCCCGCTCGGAGCGCGGGTTGTCATGAGCGGAACTACTCAGCCCGTCACCGTGGGGGCGGTGACCTCGGCCCGGGCCCGCGACGGGGCCCTCAGGTCCACAGCACCGCGATGAAGATGTTCGCCGTGGTCAGCGCGCCGACCAGCCCGAACAGCCGCTTGTCCACCGTCTCCTCGTCCCGCTGGACGTAGACGAGCCCCAGGATCACGATCAGCAGGGCCAGCTTCACGCCGATCTTGATGTTGTTGACGGACTGGTCGTCGGCCTGGTTGAGCCCGACCAGGATGACGCCGGTGACCAGCATCGTCAGCGCCCCGTGCAGCATCGCGGGGACGAAGCGGGCGGTGCCCTGCCCCATCGCCTTCATCTGCGTGAGGAAGCCACCGAGCAGCGAGGCGATGCCGACGATGTGCAGGCCGACGAAGAGATGGATGAGTACGTCCATGAGGCCGGAGCCTAATCAGGGCCCAGGCGCCGCCCGACACCGCCCCGTCCCGAGGACGCCTCTCGCGCCCGCCTCTCCTCCCCGCCCGAGGGCCGACCGGATCTTGCATATATGCGCCCCATAGCACTCCGCTGCCCCCATAGGTCCCGATTCGACACATCGGTCATCGCTCTGCGTGAAGTGGACGGCCCCCCTGCTGGATCACGATCACATACGGTCACCCGGCGGTCAGCTGGAGGAACTTCCGTACATCGCGTTACCCCGCCGTCACTGTCGGGTTTAGCGTCCTCCACCAGGTGACCGGCTCCCCACCGCCGCCCGGACCAGGGGCGGCAGTCGGCCGCCACCGCCGAGAAGGTCCGGCGGCGGTCCGCTCCCCCTGTGCGGGTCGTCGCCGGACGCGTGACCGCCCCCGGGTGGCCGTACGTCCGCTCCGCTTGGCGTTCGTACGGAAAGGGCGGTCGTACGAGTCGTACGAAAGGACGTGCAGTCCACGTGGCAGCGCACCGCAAGCCCCGGCAACGCTCGGCCGGCGGCACCAAGGCCCGGACGGCGGCGACGATCGCCCTCGCGGGCGCGGCGACCGCGACCGGCTTCGACGGGACCGGACACGCCGAACCGCAGCTCACGCCGGCCCAGGTCCAGGCGAAGGTGGACAAGCTGTACCAGGAGGCGGAGATCGCCACCGAGAAGTACAACGGCGCGAAGGAGAAGGCGAAGGCCGCCGGGTCGCGGCTGTCGAACCTGCGGGACGAGGCGGCTCGCAGGACGGAAACCCTCAACTCGGCCCGGGACGCGCTGGGTTCCATGGCCGCCGCCCAGTACCGCGACGGCGGCCTCGACCCCGCCCTGCAACTCGCCCTCTCCGACGACCCCGACCAGTACTTGGACGGCGCCGAGTTCGCCGAACGGGCCGGAAACCGCCAGGCCTCGTCCGTGGCCCGCGTACGCGAACAGCTCCGGGAGATCGAGCAACTGCGCGGCGCCGCCCACATCGAGCTCGCCTCTCTGCAGTCCCGCCAGGCGGAGCTGAAACGCCACAAGAAGACGATCAACGGCAAGCTGGGCGCGGCCCGGCGGCTGCTGGCCCAGCTGCCCACGGAGCAGCGCGCAGGGCTCGGCGAGGGGGACGCGGCCCGCGCCTCCCGCTCGTCGACAGCCGCCCGGGACGGCCTGACGGCCCCCGGCTCAGCCACCGCTCAGGCCCCCAACTCCCGCGCCGCGGCCGCCGTCTCGTACGCCTACTCCAAGCTCGGCAGTCCCTACGTCTGGGGCGCGACCGGCCCGGACGCCTTCGACTGCTCGGGCCTCATGCAAGCCGCGTACCGCTCCGCCGGCCTCTCCCTCCCCCGCACCACCTATGCCCAGATCGACACCGGCACGCGCGTCTCCCGCTCCGAACTGCTCCCCGGCGACCTGGTGTTCTTCTACTCCGCCATCAGTCACGTCGGCATGTACGTCGGCAACGGCCAGATGGTCCACGCCCCCAACCCGTCGGCGCCGGTGCGGATCGCTCCGATCAGCGAGATGCCGTTCGCGGGGGCGACTCGGGTGGTGTGAGGAGTACACCCCGCAACTCCTCCCGGGCGCCTGTACCTTGTTCTGCACCGCGTGAGGAGCGAGGTACGTAGGGTGAGGGTCTATCTGTCGTCCACGGTGTCCGACCTGGAGGCATGCAGGACGGCGGTGCTCGCCGCACTGCGCCGGCTTCCGCTGGACGTCATCGCCATGGAGGACTACGCCGCTTTCGACAAGCGACCGCTGGAGAAGTGCCTGGCCGACGTGGCGAGCTGCGACCTCTACATCGGGCTCTTCGCCTTCCGCTACGGTTTCGTGCCGGAGCCGGGGCCACTCAACCCGGACGGACGGTCGATCACCGAACTGGAGTATCGCCAGGCCGGAGCGGCGGGGCGGGAGCGGCTGATCTTCCTGGTCAAGGACGGCGCCGAGTGGCCCACCGATCACATCGACGCCCTGAACGGCCCAGGTGAGAGCCCCGGTGGCGACATCAAGCGGCTGCGTACGGAACTGATGACAGACCACGGCGTCGGCTGGTTCGGCAACCCCGACCAGCTCGCTGCGGCAGTGGTGTCGGCTGTCGCAGCCCACCTGCAACTTCCCATGGGCGGCGCCGATCTGCCCCGGCCCGTCGCGGAACCGCCCCATCCCCGGCGACTGACCCATGACCTGCACCTGCTGCACGCCCCCAAGGATCAGGCACTTGCCGACAAGCTGATCTCCGCCGTGCAAGGCATGTGGAGCATCACCACCTCCGCGACGGACCTGCTGGTGTCCACTCCCGAAGGGATACTGGAGCTGGACCGTGCGGTTACGTCGGCACGCGCCTTCGGCCTCCTGCTCTCTCCGTCGTTGCAGACGATTGTCGATGAGAACCAGGAGCGCTCCCGCCGGATCATGGACCTGGCCCGAGCCCGCACCCTCGGCCCTCTGCTTGGCGTCACCGCCCCGGGCTACGACGAGGGGGAGCGCCCACCAGAGGGCCCGCTCCGGGACATCACCGAGGTCATAGCCGAGTCACCCGCTCAGCCGCTTCAGAATCAACTGCACGCGGCGCTCGCGAGAACCGTCGGGCTACTTCGCCCCGACCACGAGATCGGCCTCCCCGTCGTTGTGGTGGCCATGACCGAGACGGAGACCGACGACCTGATCGGCACCACGTCCGCGCCGGTGGAGGACATCATCCGAGGATTCGGTCTGTCCCCGCAGTCGACCCGTGCCCGGTACGGCGCGTCCCGGGCGGACTGGACACCCTTCGGCGAGGAGGGGCGAACCATTGGACAGGTCCTGGAGAACGCCGTGGCCAGGGTCAATGAACCCGACCTTCTTCTGCGTGGCAGAAAGATCAGGCTTCAGCACTACTTCTTCGACGACTTGCTCTCCTACGACCCGGCCCACTCGCTTGTGTTCAGGGAGATCGCCCGTAACGGCTGCTTGGTAGTGGCCGATGAACTCTCCCTGCTTCATCCGCAGTTGGAGCACGCTTTCCTCGCGTCCCCGCTCTACCAAGGTGCCCAGGTCTCCCTGATCACTCTGGCCCCTCGTGACCCGGCCGCCGGCACCCCGCACGAGTTGATCCAGCGTGAACTCGCCGACCGGCTCCGCCACACAGACCGCCGCTTCAGCGACGAACTCGACCCCCTCTGCGAGATGAACGTCGCCAGTAGACGCCACCTTGACCGGTGGCTGCGCGCCAGCCTGCCCCAGACCCTGGACGCTTACCGCAACGCCCGGCCCAGCGTTGACAAAGCGAGGCTCCTGGAAGCCGAACTGGGCACGCGCCCCAGCGCTTCGATGGCCCGCCTCATCACGGAGGGCGGAGCAACGTGATCGTCACCTTCTACTCCTACAAGGGCGGCGTCGGCCGGTCCATGGCGCTCGCCAACATCGCCGATCAGCTGGCCCGGAGCGGAATGCGCGTGCTGATGGTCGATTTCGACCTTGAGGCGCCCGGCCTGGAGCACTTCTTCCCCATCAACCACGGACGCGTACGCGGTCAGGAGGGACTGCTCGACCTGCTGCTCGCCTTCAAGTACGCGATGTCGGTCGCGTCCGCGGAATCGGCGAACAGTGAGGACGACGCATTCCGGGACCTCGACCGCTACATCTCCACGGTGTACCCACGGCGTTCCGACGGCGGCTGCCTCGACCTGCTGTCCGCGGGCCTGCGCCAGACGGACGAACAAATCAGTCGCTACGGCACCGACTTGCGGCGCTTCGACTGGCAGGACTTCTACTACGTCTGGTCGGGCGAGCTGTTCTTCGAATGGTTCCGCCGGACCTGCGCCGAACGGTACGACGTCGTCCTTGTCGACAGCCGCACCGGTGTCACCGAGTTGGGAGGCGTCTGCGCCTACCAACTGGCCGACGTGATCGTCGCTCTGTCCGCGCCCAACCTCCAGAACATCGAGGGCACCGCGTGGATGGTCCGCCACTTCCTCTCTCCCCAGGTCCGCGCTGTACGCCGCGACCGTCCAGTTCACGCCCTGGTCGTCCCCGCCCGCGTCGACCAGCACAGCCCCGATCTCCTCGCCACCTTCGCCGACCGGTTCCATCACGATTTCGCCCCCTACACCCCTGCCGCTCTCGAGCAGGCGGGGCTGACCTTCTGGGAACTCCAGGTCCCGTACGTACCGGCGTACGCCTTCGACGAACAGGTCATTACCGACCCGGGACGCGTCGAGGAACGCCGCGGTCTCGCGGCCGCATACGCCAGCCTGCGCAACGCGATCGCGCTGCTGGCACCCGATGAGAATCCGCTGGCTGCACTCCGCCCGGCGTCTGCGGACGGCAGCCTGCGCGGAAGCAGAACAGAACCGGTTGAGACTCGCTACGACCCGACGACCCGGTTCGCTTCGCCGGATGTACTGCTGTCGTACCGCGTGACCGACAGCGGGACGGCGGACCGTATCCGTGAACTGCTGACCCTGCGGGGCAACCTCCACGTTGCCGAGCCGCTGCGAGGTCAGCCGCTGAGGGAGACTCTCCGGGCGAAGGTCAGCCTGATTCTCGTCAGCGCACCTGGCGAGCTGAGCAACTACCAGCGGCATGAGGTCGCCGCGCTGGCTGCCAGGGGGGACACGAGGCTGCTACCGGTACTCCTTCCTGGTGTCAGTCGGCCTCCGGATGAGCTGCATGAGTATGCGTACCTCGATTTCAGAGACGGAGTGGACGCAGATCGGCTACTGGAGACCGTCCAGGCGGGGCTGAGGCCTCTGATGCCATCCGGCGCCGAGAGGCGTCTCGCGGTGCGGAGTCCGTACCCCGGGCTCAACCCCTTCTCGGAGGCTCACGCCGAAGTGTTCTTCGGGCGGGACGAGCCGGTCCGCCAAATCCTCTCCTCCCTGGACGAGTACGGGATGTGTACGATCGTCGGCGGCTCCGGCAGCGGCAAGACGAGTCTTGTGAACGCCGGAGTGCTTCCGGCGCTGCGCGCAGGCGCCCTGACGGGAAGCCACCTGTGGCCGATCGTGTCAGTTCATTACCCAGGGGGTGCCGCGGAGTTGCTGTGGACGCTGCGTTCTCTGGTGAGCCGTCGGGAGGATGGAGCGAGGCTCACTGCCGAAGAGCTCAACCAAGCACTCGGCGAGCGTTTCCAGCGGGTTGTCGTCGTGCTCGACCAGTTCGAGAAACTGCTCATGCCTGCAGCCGGTACCCAGCGCCACAGCCTCATTGCCCTACTACGGAAGCTGACTGAATCTCAGGATCCGGTGATTCTTCCGGTCACCGTCCTGCGTGCCGACTTCGTCGTCCAGGCCCAGAAGCACGCGTCCTTCCTGGTGCAACGCCCAGTCGTCGCGTCGCCCCTGACCGCCCAGGAGATGCAGCAAGCTGCGGCGATGCCTGCCCGGGCCGCTGGACTTCAGCTGGAGCCGGGCCTCACCGAGCGACTGATGCAGGACCTGGGCAACGAGCCAGGCGCGTTGCCCCTCCTGCAGTTCACTCTCTTCAGGATGTGGGAGCGACAGGAGGACGGCTACCTCACCCACCGATCCTACGAAGCATCCGGTGGAGTACAAGGCGGTATGGCCCTCACCGCGGAGCAACTCTTCGAATCCCTCTCGTCGGACGACCAGAGCCGGGCTCGTGACCTTCTGCTGCGGCTCGTGTCAGTCGATGCCGATGGCCAGCACCTGACGCGAGCCGTGCCCACAGCCACCATCGCGGTGATAGGAGCTGTCGATGTGTGTGAGCAGATGCTTCGCCGACGGCTACTCGTCACGACCGAAGGCGCCCGGAACGAACCATGTGTCCAGCTCGCTCACCACGCGCTCATGGACGCATGGCCAAGGTTCCGGTCCTGGATCAAGGAGGCAAGGTCTGCGCTCGAGCTACGCCAGCAACTGTCCACAGCCGCCAGGCAGTGGGATCGTTCAGGCCGTAACCGGGAAGGTCTCCTCGGGCAGAAAAGCCTGTCATTCGTCGCACCCGCCGTGGCGGACATGTCACTGGCGCTCGGGCCACTCGAAAGGGACTATCTTGCCGCGTCGCGAGCTGATGCCGAGAGCGCGCGCATCGTAGGGCACCTGACCAACTCCATGATGATCATTTTTCTGGCGGGAGCCGCCCTGATGGTCTTCGCGTTGCTTCAGAGTGATCCAACACTCGGGACGGTGGCTCAAGGGCTGGGCATCGTGTCCCTTGTCGTCACGCTTCGGACCACTTTCCTCTCGGGCAGGCGCGAGCGTCGTTCACTTGGCTCATGACCGCACGAAGGGGCCGAGTCCCGAAGCCCGGGGCTCAGACCTCGCGGGAGCGGGACGCGTACGTGACGAAGGCAGCCCAGGGGTCAGATGGGACTTCGAAGCGGGGGCTTCGAGCGCCGAGCTTCGCGTCACGGACGTGGATGGTGTGGGGGCAGACGGCTACTTCGAGGCAGGCGCCGCCCTGATCATCGCTGTAGCTGGACTTGAACCACGCCGGCTTGGCGCTCATAGCTCCTCAGCCACCTTCCTGATGAACCGAGCAGACTCTTCGACGTTAAAAGCGCCTGCATGCGGATCATTCCATGGCGCTGCGTCAAAGCGTTGAGCTTGTCCGGTTCGGCATACAGCACCCCTGTCTCCTGCCCTTCGACATAGGCGTAGCGCGTATGCCCACCGAAGAGCCCACGGACCGAGAGGACGTCGAGTGGCGCCTCCCCCGCCACGCCCGCAGCCGTGGGCCGGGCCAGAGGCCTCCTCCGCGAACAGGCGACCTCCTGGAAGCTCCCGGACGAGGTGACGGAAACGGCCGTACTGCTCCTCAGCGAGCTGATGACGAACGCGTACCGCCACGCGAAGGTGTCCGGCCGCGAGGTCCGGGCTCGCTGCGTCCTGGCGGCCGACCGCCTGCACGTCTCGGTGACGGACGCGCACGACGCGCTGCCGACGCCCCGGGAAGCATCGCCGGACGACGAGTCCGGCAGAGGCCTCGCGCTGGTGACCGCACTCGCGGACACCTGGGGCGCGGAACCCCGGCCCCACGGGATCGGAAAGACGGTCTGGTTCGAACTCCCGGTCCAGGGGCCGCCGCCTACACCAGCCTCCGTGCCGTCGCCCACCGGGTCAGCTCATGCCGGTTGGAGAGCTGCAGCTTCCGCAGCACCGCCGACACATGGGACTCCACCGTCTTCACGGAGATGAAGAGCTGCTTGGCGATCTCCTTGTACGCGTACCCGCGCGCGATCAGCCGCAGCACCTCCCGCTCGCGCTGGGTGAGGCGGTCGAGGTCCTCGTCGACCGGGGGTGCGTCCGTGGAGGCGAAGGCGTCCAGGACGAAGCCGGCGAGCCTCGGGGAGAAGACCGCGTCGCCTTCCTGGACCCGGAAGATGGAGTTGATCAGGTCGGCGCCTGTGATCGTCTTCGTGACATAGCCCCGCGCTCCGCCGCGGATCACGCCGATCACGTCCTCCGCCGCGTCCGACACGGACAGGGCGAGGAAACGCACCGGCTGCTCGGCGTCTGACATCAAGGGGGCGCAGCGGCGCAGGACTTCGACGCCGCCGCCGCCCGGCAGGTGGACGTCGAGGAGGACGACCTCGGGGCGGGTCGCGGTGATGACGGTGACCGCCTGGTCGACGTCCGCGGCCTCGCCGACGACCTCCACACCGGTCTGCTCGGTCTGGCCGATCTCGGCCTGGACGCCCGTACGGAACATGCGGTGGTCGTCGACGAGGACCACGCGTACGTGGCGCCCGCCCGTGCCTCCGGCCGTCGTCTCCACGGGCTGCGCGTTCCCCTCGGTCGGGTCGCTCATCACGTCTTCTCCGCCCTCTCCATCTCCAGCTCGACCTCCGTGCCGCCGTCCGGCACCGCGCGCAGTCGCGCCGTGCCGCCGTGGCGCTCCATGCGGCCGATGATCGATTCTCTGACGCCCATGCGGTCGGCGGGTATCGAGTCGAGGTCGAAGCCGGGGCCGCGGTCCCGGACGGACACGAACACCGTCTTTCCCTCGACTTCGGCGAAGACCTGGACTGCGCCGCCCTCGCCACCGTACTTGGCGGCGTTCACCATCGCTTCGCGTGCGGCCTGCATCTGGGGCCCGATTTTCTCGTCGAGGGGGCAGTCGCCGACGACGACCACCTCTATGGGGACGCCGTGCTTGTCCTCGACCTCGGCGGCGTTGTGCCGCACCGCGTCGGCGAGGGTGGTGGGTTCGTCGGCCTCGTCCTTGCCGGTGCCCTCGGGCTTGTACAGCCAGGTGCGCAGGTCGCGCTCCTGGGCGCGGGCGAGGCGGCGCACCTCGCTCGCGTTCTCCGCGTTGCGCTGGATCAGGGTCAGGGTGTGCAGCACCGAGTCGTGGACGTGGGCGGCGACCTCGGCACGCTCCTGGGCGCGGATGCGCATCAGGCGTTCCTCGGAGAGGTCCTGGGTCATGCG
Organism: Streptomyces sp. NPDC033131; assembly: GCF_055578365.1. NCBI lineage: Bacteria > Bacillati > Actinomycetota > Actinomycetes > Kitasatosporales > Streptomycetaceae > Streptomyces > Streptomyces sp. NPDC033131. The sequence continues at coordinate 82,633 of NZ_JBVIPA010000001.1, read as the reverse complement.
CACCAGGTAGGGGCCGGCCAGGAGCGTTATGCCGACGAGGACCGCGAGGGCCGCCTGCAGAACGGAGCCGAGATGGGCGGCGGAACCCTGCAGGACGAAGATGCCGGAGACACCCGCGGTGACCAGCAGGACGCCGGCCACGCCACGCAGCAGGGTGAGCGTGCGCCTGCGGCGGCCGGCCTCGACCCAGCGGGCCCGGCGGGCGTTGTCCGCCTGGCGCCAGACGAGGGCGACGCCCGCGCCGACGAGGACGACCGGCCAGAGGTAGGCCTTGGCGCCGTTGCCGAGGTTCACGTTGCCGACGAAGACCATGGCCACGACGACCATGAGGAGCAGGGCGACGATCTGGCCCTTGTCCGGCCGGCGCGTGACGAGTCTGCGGCGGCCGTCCGCCGAGGTCTCGGTGGCGACGAGGGACGGGGGCCTCTGGCCGCCGACGCCACCGACGCCGAGCGGTACGAAGAACCAGAACGCGGCATACAACAGGGCGCCGAGGCCGTCGGCCATGAACAGGCCGACGAAGACGAGCCGCACCCAGATCACCGGCAGGCCGAGATGTCCGGCGAGCCCCCGCGCCACGCCACCGAGCCAGCGTCCGTCACTGCTGCGGTAGAGCTTGCGCGGAGGCCGCGGTTCGACGAGTGGCGCTGCTGCGGCTTCCGGCATGCCATCGATGTTCACACGGCGCGAGGGCCGGGGCATCAGGGTTGTGCCCCGAGACTCCCCTGATCTTCGGCGGGCGGGCCCGTCGAACGCTTCCCGGGCGCCGGCTCAGGGCAGATATCAGGGTCCGGCCAGGGTCGTACCGACTGCCGCGGCGGCGGTGCGGCAGTCACCATGGACCCATGACCGATCACGAGCACGCCGCGACGGGTCCGGGACCCGGCTCCGGCCCGCGCCCCCTGCCGGGCGCCGGGCCGCAGGATGCCGTGCCCGCCGCGGATGCCGCACCCGCCGCGGGGCCGGATCCGCACGCGGACGCCCCGGCCGGCCCCGGCCAGGGCCCGCGCGCGCATGTGCGGGCGGGCACGCAGGAGGAAACAGAGGCTTCCGCGGCCGGGCTGCCCCACAAGTTCCGGCGCGACCGGCCGCACAAGCTGCTCGCCGGCGTGTGCGCGGGGTTGGGGCGGCAGTGCGACATGGATCCGGTGATCTTCCGGATCACCCTCGCGGTGCTGTCCGCGACGGGCGGCATAGGCCTCCTCTTCTACGGCTTCGCATGGCTCTTCGTCCCGTACGACGACGAGGACGAGAACGAGGTGCGCAAGCTGCTGACCGGCCGGGTGGACGGCCAGGCGCTGACGGCCGTGCTGTTCGCCCTGGTCGGTTGCGGGGTGTTCCTGACGCTGCTGAACAACGGCGGGGTGCTGACCTTCGCGGTCGTCCTCTCCCTGGTCCTCGCGGGCGCCGGGTACTGGTCGCGGCAGCGCGGCGCCCCCGACACCGATCCACTGTCCGCCCAGGCCGTCGCCGACGCTCCGCCGGAGGCCCAGGCGCCGCCGGTGCCCGCCGCCTACCCGTCCTGGTGGCGCGACCCCATCGTCAAGGACGGCACGCACGTGGGCGGCACGGGCTATCTGTGGGGCCCCGAGGACTCCGGAAACCCCCGGGACCGGGACGTGGCGGCGGCCGTCAACATCGGCCGGGGCACCTCCTGGCGCACCCGCGTGGACATACGCACCCAGTACACCCCGCCGCCCAAACCGCGCGGCCCCCGCTGGATCGGCGGCTGGGTGCTCCTGTTCGCCCTGCTGGCGGGCGGCCTCGGCACCCACCTGACGTGGGAGGACCACACCCTCGGCACCAGCCTGCAGACCGGCCTGGCCTGCGCGCTGATCGTCCTCGGCGTGGGCATGGCGATCAGCTCGTTCCTGGGACGCACGGGGGCGGGGTCGGTCTTCCTGGCGATCGTCACGGCGGGTCTGCTCGCCGGGGCGGCGGCCCTGCCCGGGGACATCGGCACGCACTGGGAGCGCGCGAACTGGCGGCCCGCCGCCGTGGCACAGGTCCAGCAGCAGTACGACCTCGGCACCGGCGTCGGCACCCTGGACCTGAGCCGGCTGGACCTGGCGAAGGGGCAGACGGTGGCCACACAGGCCGACGTGGGCATGGGACGGCTGCTGATCATCGTGCCCGCGGACGTGACCGTGAAGGTGAGCATCGACGTGGGGGTGGGCGACATCCAGTTGCCGGGCGACGACGAGCAGGACGTGGACGTGGCACCGGGCAAGCACAAGGAGGTGACCCTGACACCGGCGGCCGGCGTCAAGGCCACCGGGACACTGGACCTCGATCTCAGGGTCGGCATCGGACAGGCGGAGGTGAGCCGTGCTACGTCATGAGTTCCAGCCCGGAAGGCTGGTCGCCGGATTCTTCCTGATCCTCGCGGGCGTCATCTACGCCGGTGACGCGGGCGGCACCTGGGAGACCCCGTGGTTCGCGGTCATCCCCGTCGTCGTCGGCGGCCTCTGTCTGGCGGGCGCGGTGGGAGTGCTGACCCGGGCCGTACGCAGACGCCGCGCGGTGAGCCGTACGGCTGCTGCCGGGGCGCAACCGGTGGAACCGCGCTGACGGGGACGGCGCGACAAGAACACCGCCCCGCCGGCAGCGGCACCCGGCGCCGGCCCCCAACGCGCCACGCACACTCGCACCGCACCCGCACCCGCGGAGCTACCGGTAGTCCCCCACTCGCCGTCGTCGCCGTGCCCGTAGGGCCGCGTCGAGGGAGAGGACGGGGGCGCCTGCGAGGACGAGGGGGATCCAGGCCATCAGGTAGGGGAGGTCGTTGCCGTAGTAGTAGGGGTCGGACGCCCAGCTGACGGTCAGCCACAGGCTGAGCGAGATCAGCGCGCCGCCGAGCGCGGCGAGCCGGGTGAGCAGACCGATCAGGGTGCCGATGCCGACGGCGAGTTCACCGAAGGCGATGGCGTAGCCGAACCCGACGGGATTCTTCAGGGACAGGTCGACCAGGGCCGGGATGGCCGAGGAGTCGCGCACGGTGCGCATCAGGTCGCCGACCGAGCCGGAACCGGAGTCCTGCATGAAGGCGCTGTCGGTGAGTTTGTCCAGGCCTGCGTAGATGAAGGTGACGCCGAGGAAGATGCGGAGCGGAAGGAGGGCGTAGCGGCTGGCGGTGTCCCGCCAGTCCGGGCCGCCGTTGGCGTAGGGGGAGTGCCTGTCCGTACGGATGCCGTGAGTCATAGCTGCTAGCCGCCTCTCGCCCGCCGTGCCGTGACCCCTCAGGTGACGATACGTACGACAGGGAGGTCCCGCTCAATCCCGTCGTGACCGGTTGCGCCCCTGTCGCGACCAGTTTCTCCGACTTGACCTCGTTCGGCCATGCCCACGACACCGAACGGCCCATCAATACCGAACAGCCCATGAACAAGGGGGCCGCTCCCCTGCCTCGGCAGACCCGCACGGATCAGTCGGTCACATCGATCGCGTACCGGTTCGTCTCGACGCCCGCCGCCGTCACCACCTGGACGTCCACTCGGCCGGGCTCCACGTCGGCCGGGACCGGCACGGTCAGTACGGCGTCCGTGGGGTTGCTGAAGCCACCGGTCACCGGGACCAGGGGTACGTGCACGTTGACCGGGCCGATGCGGACGACCATCCGGGACAGCCGGTCCGCGCCCTGTGCTCCCGGCGGCACGAACGCGGCGCCGCGGATCTCGATGTCGTCGCCCGTGCGGATCGGCCCGTCGAGGTCGCCGGCCTCGCGGGCGCGGACGACGGAGAGGATCACCGGCCGCCCGCCCTCCGCGTACTTCCCGGCGAGGTAGGTCGCGGCGGACACCAGGACCACCACCGCGAGACCCCAGGGCAGGTCCGGCAGCTGGTCGGGGCGCCGGGCCAGCCGTACGGCAGCGAACAGGAGGGCCACCGTGTTGATGACGACGTACTGGATGTCGGCGAAGGTCCCCCGGCCCGCGTCGTCCGTCAGCAGGTCGGCGGCACGCGGCCGGTCCGCCCGTACCTTCTGCAGCCGCTGCCCGAGCACCCGCAGCCCGACCACCCGCCGCACCAGGACGGCGATCGCGCACACCACGGCCAGGACGGTCACCACGCCGGCGGCACCGGCGAGGTCGAACCCGGCGATCAGCGCGTCGCGCTCGGGGTGTTCGGACGCCGCCGCCAGGCGGCCCACCAGCACGAGTACGGCGTACGCGACGAACAGCACCCAGCCGATCGCGACCGCCCGTGACGTGGAAAGGCGGTTGTCCTCGCCGATCAGTGGCGCCAGCGCGCCGCCGCGTGCCCGGTGGAACCACGAGGCCGCGGTCAGCGCGCCCGCCATCACCAGGGCGGCGAGCAGTCCGGCCGTGCGGGCCGAAGTCCAGCCCGCGCCGATGGCAGTGAGCGCCTGCACGAGCAGGAGCAGCAGGACCAGCGCCCACACCGTGCCCGCCGTACGGCGCCACAGCCGCGCCAGCCAGGCCTCGCCCTCGGCCCGGCCGCGTTCGGCGACGAGGTCCGCGGACTGCGTCAGTTCCTCCGAGACCCACTGGCGGGAGGCGGAGGCCGAGTGCGCCACCGCCGCCGGAAGTCCCTGTCCGGCCGCGAACTCGTCCCGCATCAGCAGGAATTCGGCGACCGCCCTACGGTGTCCCGCACGCGCCCCGTGGGGACAGCCCCCGCAGGTGCAGCCACCTCCGTGCGCGCTCCCGTGCGCGCCCGAGTCCGCGCTCTGTCTCGCCTCCTGCACCGCCACGCCCGATTCCCCGCCTTCCCCGCCATTTTGTGCCTCACTACACCCGTGCGATGACAGCGAATTGTGCCCTACGGAACACGGTCCGTGCCGGGCAGGTCCGGTCAGGGCGGGGGAAGGGCGGTTCGCCGTGTTGACCCGGCTGCGAGAATTCGTCCATGGCCGAGATCATCCAGCGCGACGGGACCTGGGCCTTCGACGGGAGCACGGTCAGGATCACGCCGGGACTCCACCGCTCCGTGCCGCTGTTCCGGCAGACGTACGGCGAGATCGCCGTGCCCCTGGAGGCCATCGCGGGCGTCGCCTTCGAGCCCGAACGCAAGCGCGGCCGGCTGCGCATGCGGCTGCGCGAGGGCGCCGACCCGCTCCTGCACGCGACCGGGGGCCGCCTGCCCGACCCGGCCGATCCGTACCGGCTGCTGGTGGAGGTGGACCGGGCGGGGGTCGCCGAGTACGTGGCCGAGGAGATCCGCCGCTCCCTGCTGCTGGACCAGATCCCCACGGAGCCGGCCAAGGCGTACCTCCTGCCCGGCCCGCCGGTCCCGGTCTCGGTCCGCTCCTCCGACGGCACGGTCTCCTTCGACGGCACCCGGGTCCGCATCGACTGGGCCGACACCTCCGAACGGGTCAAACGGGCGACCGGCCCCCGCATCATCGACCTCGGCGATCTCGTCCAGGTCGAGTGGCTGCCCAACTCCGGTTACGAGGACGGCTTCCTGCGCTTCGTGACCCGCGAGACCACGTTGTCCAAACTGCCGCCCGAGAAGGACCCCTACGCCCTGGACCTGTGGGGCAGCGCCCGCCGCGACCTGCTCACGGCCCTCGTCGCCACCGCGGTCACCGCCCGGCTGCCGCACCCCTCCACCCGCGCCGCCGTCGAGAGCGGTGAGCGGACCGCCCGGCGGCCGCTGACGGCGACCGTCCCGCCCCAGGCCGACCATCACGACGTACTCCTGCGGCGGCTGCGGGAGCTGGGCGAGCTGCACCGGGACGGGGTGCTCACGGACGAGGAGTTCGCGATGACGAAGGCCGCCGTCCTCCGGGGATTCTGACGCCTCGGCTCAGCAGCCTCAGCTCAGCAGATCCGGCTCGCTGCGGCTGATGTCCTGCCACATCGGCTGGTAGTTGATCCACGCCACCAGGTCCCCGCCCAGCTGCTCCCGGGTGGCCACCGCCGCCTTGTGGTCGATCAGGACGGGCCGTCCGGCCGCCTTCGCGGTGAGCTGGACCTGGCAGGACCGTTCCAGGGACAGGAACCACCAGGCCGCCGCGTCCACCGAGTCGCCGACGGTCAGCAGCCCGTGGTTGCGCAGCACCAGCGCCTTGCGCGTGCCGAGGGCGGTGGCGATGCGGCGGCCCTCGTCGGCGTCGACGGCGACGCCGGTGTAGGCGTCGTACAGGGCGTGATCCTCGTAGAAGGCGCAGCTCTCCTGGGTGATCGGGTCCAGGAAGTCGCCCAGGGCCGACAGCGCGCGGCCGTGCACCGAGTGGCAGTGGGCCACCGCGACGACGTCGGGGCGGGCGGCGTGCACCTGGGCGTGCACGGTGAAGGCGGCCTGGTTGACGTGGTAGCGGCCCTCGATGACCTGGCCGTCGGAGTTGGCGAGGACCAGGTCGCTCACGGTGACGTGCTTGAACGGTATCCCGAACGGATTGACCCAGAAGCAGTCGCTGTACTCCGGGTCGCGGGCGGTGATGTGTCCGGAGACCCCGTCCTCGAAGCCGAGCCGCCCGAAGATCCGCAGGGCGCCCGCGAGCCGTTCCCTGCGGTGCCGGCGTTCGTCGTCGACCGATTCGTGCCTCGGTGGCATGGCGAACCGGAGCCGGTCGGTGGGGAGCGGCGGGGGTGGAGTGGGCCCGGCTTCGGGCGTCCCGTGCATGTGTCGTCCTCCGGCACTGGGTTGGTTTACGGGCGGAAGTTACCGTCGGTCAGCGCGGGAGAACAGCGCTGGTCGGTAAAGATGGTGCACCCGGCCGATATCCGACAGAAGATGTCAGGTATCGCAGGAAGACTGGCTGTTATGAACTGGGCAGCTTTCTCCGCCGCGGAACCCGACCTGGCCAAGACCGTCGAAGAACGGTTCGGTGCCTACACCCACCACGTCCTCGCGACCCTCCGCAAGGACGGATCGCCGCGCACCACCGGCCTGGAGGTGCGCTTCCTGAACGGCGAGCTGTGGCTGGGCATGATGCCGGGCTCGCTCAAGGCGCTCGACCTGCGCCGCGACCCGCGGTTCGCGCTCCAGGCCAACCCCGGGGAAGGCACCGGCATGGGCGGCGGCGACGTGCGGATCAGCGGTCGGGCGATCGAGGTGGACGATCCGGAGGCCAAGGCCGGGTACGTGGAAGAGGTGGAACCGCCGGAGCCGCTCCACCTCTTCCGCACCGAGCTGACGGAGGTCGTACGGACCTCCGTCGAGGACGACACCTACCTGGTCGTCCAGGTCTGGACGCCAGGAGCGCCGGTGCGCACGCTCAAGCGGACCTGACCTTCGAAGGGGAGGTCACTCCCATTCGATGGTGCCCGGCGGCTTGCTCGTCACATCGAGCACGACCCGGTTGACGTCCGCGACCTCGTTGGTGATCCGCGTCGAGATCTTCGCGAGGACGTCGTACGGCAGCCGCGACCAGTCGGCGGTCATGGCGTCCTCGGACGAGACGGGGCGCAGGACGATCGGGTGGCCGTAGGTGCGGCCGTCGCCCTGGACGCCGACGCTGCGGACGTCCGCGAGCAGGACCACCGGGCACTGCCAGATGTCGCGGTCGAGACCGGCGGCCGTCAGCTCCTCGCGGGCGATGGCGTCGGCGTCCCGGAGCAGGTCGAGCCGCTCCTTGGTCACCTCGCCGACGATACGGATGCCCAGGCCGGGGCCGGGGAACGGCTGGCGCTGGACGATCTCGTCCGGCAGGCCGAGTTCCTGGCCGACCATCCGGACCTCGTCCTTGAACAGCTGGCGCAGCGGCTCGATCAGCTGGAACTCGAGGTCTTCCGGCAGCCCGCCCACGTTGTGGTGGGACTTGATGTTGGCGGTGCCGGTACCGCCACCGGACTCGACCACGTCGGGGTAGAGCGTGCCCTGGACGAGGAACTCGACCGCAGGGCCCTCGTCCGCGATGATCTCCGCCTGCGCCTGCTCGAAGACCCGGATGAACTCCCGGCCGATGATCTTCCGCTTCTCCTCGGGGTCACTGACCCCCTTGAGCGCGGTGAGGAAGCGCTCCTCGGCGTCCACGACCTTCAGCTGGACGCCGGTGGCCGCGACGAAGTCCTTCTCGACCTGCTCGGTCTCGCCCTTGCGCATCAGACCGTGGTCGACGTACACGCACGTCAGCTGGGAGCCGATGGCCTTCTGGACGAGGGCGGCGGCGACGGCGGAGTCCACGCCGCCGGACAGGCCGCAGATGGCGCGCTTGTCGCCGACCTGCTCGCGGATCGCGGCAACCTGCTCCTCGATCACGTTGCCCGTGGTCCAGGACGGGGTCAGACCCGCACCCCGGTAGAGGAAGTGCTCCAGCACCTGCTGGCCGTGCGTGGTGTGCATGACCTCGGGGTGGTACTGGACGCCGTACAGCTTCTTCTCGTCGTTCTCGAAGGCGGCGACCGGGACGACCTCCGTGGAGGCCGTGACGGAGAAGCCCTCCGGGGCGGCGGAGCAGGCGTCGCCGTGCGACATCCACACCGACTGCTCGTCCGGGGTGCCCTCGAAGAGGGTGGAGGCCGACCGGGAGACATGCAGCGGCGTACGGCCGTACTCACGGGCGCCGGTGTTGTCGACCGTGCCACCGAGGGTCTGCGCCATCAGCTGGAAGCCGTAGCACATGCCGAAGACGGGGACGCCGGCCTCGAAGATCTCGCGGTCGAGGCGGGGGGCCTCGTCGGCGTACACCGAGGAGGGACCGCCGGAGAGAATGATCGCCACCGGGTTCTTGGCGAGCATCTCCGCGACCGGCATGGTGCTCGGCACGATCTCGCTGTAGACCCGTGCCTCGCGGACGCGACGGGCGATGAGCTGGGCGTACTGCGCGCCGAAGTCGACGACCAGGACGGTGTCGGGGGCGGGGGTCGCTGATGACACGGGGGCCTTCCGGCGGTGGGGCGGGGTCTCTGTGTGACCCGATTCTACCGAGGTGGGCGGGGGTGGGGTCCCGGGCGTCTGAGATGTACGGCCCGGCGCCGAAAAGTTCCGTGGCATACTGACCGCATGCTCACGCACCCGACCTTCCTCTTTACCTATGGCAACCGGCCCGCCGGCTGCCATGGTCGTGCTGCTTGAGCAACTGACAAGCGACTTCCCAGGCGCCCCGGGCCGACAAGGCCCGGGGCGCCTGTCGTTTTCCGGGTCGTGTCGCTCCGGGTCATCCCGCACCCCTTGCCCTTCCCATCCCATGAGGAGCCCCGACATGACCGCCATCGACGTGACCGGCGCCCGTACCCCCGAGGCCGCCGATGTGATCTCCGGCGCGCGTGAGCGCATCGACGCGCTGGACGACCGGATCATCGGACTGATCCAGGAACGGATGGCCGTGTCCGCCGTCATCCAGGAGGCGCGGATCACCTCCGGCGGCCGGCGCGTGAACCTCTCCCGCGAGATGGACGTCCTGAACCACTACAGCCGGGCGCTGGGCAAGCCCGGTACGTCCCTCGCGATGACGCTGCTCGAACTGTGCCGGGGTCGCATCTGAGTTCGGTGCCGCTCTCACCCGTACGGCGCGTGACCGCGACGCGAAGCGCTTCGTTGGTCGTGGTGTCCGTGCCAGCCAGGGGCGGGCCCGAAAGAACCACGCGTGGCTCGCTGGAGCGATGAGACGTACGGATCGTGCCGTGCGTCGTGGGACCTCGCTCCGGACAAGTGACCGGACGGCAGGGGACAGCAGCCCGGTCACCCAAGAGAACGGCCGGCTCCGGGGACGCCCGGGGCCGGCCGACGGGACGTCCAAGTCAAAATGTCCGAGTCGGAATGTCCAAGTCTGAGTCAAACGGTTGCGGCGGCAGCATCCATCGAGCACGATGCCAGGAAAGCCCCCGAAGTCCCGCCGTTGACAATTGCATGGGCACATCGCCGTACTGCCAAAGGTCGAGACCAACCGTGCGCCCCGAATGCGCCGGGGCGCCGACCGAGGGCACACAAGGCAAGCGGCGCAACCCCCCGGCGCCGCTCCCCAGGCACCGACGCTGCCCTGACGTCGGTGCTGATGAAGGAAAGGAAGGGCCCCGCGGCTTCGGCCTGCGGGGCCCTTCTCATGCACTGCTCGCACGCCACGTCGATGTCCGGCGTCAGGCGTCAGGCGTCAGGCGCCGGGCGTCAGGCGTCAGGCGTCAGGCGTCAGGTTCGCGATGCCGTCCCGCACGTTCCGTCCTCGCCGATGTCACGGCTGCGGTCGTAGGGATCGACGGTCGGGCCGCTCGCCGGTTCGTCCGCGGGGGTGGTCGACGGGAACTCCGGGCGCAGATAGCCGTCGTTGATCTCGCAGGACGTGTTGCCGACGTCCCGGTCGAAGTGCAGGACGTTCAGGCGGTCGGGGGTGGACACGTAGCGGGCGGGGTCGAGGAGTTCGACGTCGAGGACGCGGCGCACGACGGTACGGGTGACCTCGGTCGAACCGTCGGTGCGGACGACCGGGTAGACGAAGGTGTAGTCGGCGTGCACGGCCACCCCGTCCTGGTCGCCCTTCTCGAAGGTCATCCTGCCGCGCGTCTTGATCACGTCACCGACGAGTCGGACGTCCGCCGGGTCGAAGCGGCTGAAGAGGTCCAGCGGGTCGTGTTCCTCGTCGGGGGCGCGCAACGACCGGTTCAGGCCGTCGACGAACTCCGGCTGCTTCGGGTCGAGCACCGCGAGCGCGGCCTCGGGGCGTCCGCCGCGTACGGTCTTCGGGTCCAGGTTCGCTCCGACCAGCAGCTTCTTGGTCAGCCGGAGCGCCAGGCCGACCCGGTCCTTCGACAGCCCGCCGACGGCCTTCGCCTCCGGAAGGACGATGCCGGCCGCCCCGTCGGCCCACTGCCGCGCCGGGGAACCGGCGAACGGCTCGTCCAGGGTGGGGGTTTCGAAGTCCGCGGCGGCGGGCGGCGCGGTCGGGGCGGCGGTCTCCTCGCCCAGGGGCGAGGCCGCGCCGGCGTCAGGTGTCCCGGTGCCGAAGGGGTCACCCGGCAGCAGCGAGGGCTTCAGCGCCACGACGGCCACGGCGACGGCGACGGGTACGCCGATGACCGCCCACAGCCGACGGCGCCGGGCCGGGCGGCCGTTCGTCTCCTCCCAGGCCGGACCCGTGCGCCAGCCGGCGGGAAGCTCGCCCCGCGCCTCCTGCTGCCGCAGCCGCTCGGTCACCATGCGAGCGCGGGCGGAGGGCTCCTTCGGGGCCGCGGCACGCACGTCGCGTTCGCTGTCCTGGACGAACTTCTGCCACGCCTCGTCGGGTATGGAGGAGGAGTCGTCCCCCTCACCCGAACCGGATCTCGGTTCTTCGGACGATCTGTCGACCACGGCGCCATGCGCCTTTCTGCGAGTGGATTTCCGGGCAGCTGAGCGTACGTCAGCCCCCATCCGGCCCAGGAAGTGATCCAGGTCACATAAGAATTCTGTGAAAGGGAGGGCAACCATTCACAGGCTTCGCGGATCAAACCTTGCGAATCAAGGGCCACACCCGCGTCCCACACGCGGAGGCCTCTCAAGCTGCTGCCGCCCGCGGCACACCGGATTTTCGAGGTTTGCATGAAGCTTCGCCGTGCCATGGCCGCAGCGGCCGCGACGGCCGTCATAGCCCCGCTCGCCCTGCTCTCCGCGCCCGCCGCGTTCGCGACGGACGGGACTCCGGACACGTCGACGAGCAGCCCCGCGGCCGAGGAGACCACGCCCTCCGCCAACGCGAGCACCCCGGCCGCGGACACCAGCACGCCCGCCGCGGACACCAGCACTCCTGCCGCGGACCAGAGCACGCCGGCCGCCGACTCCAGCACGCCCGCCGCGGACACCAGCACCCCGGCCGGCGACGCGAGCTCCCCGGCCGCCTCCGCCTCCGCCTCCATCTCCGCTTCCCCGAGCGCGAGCGCGCCCGAGGACGAGGACCCGGAGCTCTGCGTCGACGAGGACGGCAACAGCACCGCCGAGCTCAGCGACGACGTGACCAGTGGCCTGTCCGGGCTCCCCGAGACGATCGTCGCCGGCAGCGGCTGGACCGGGTTCGCGTTCAACGTCTCCAACCACGGCGACGACGAGATCAAGGACATCAAGCCGCTCATCGGCGTCGCCGCGATCGGCTGGGACGACGCGGCGGACTACTCCGGCCAGATCAAGGTCCAGGTCTTCAACACGGCCACCCACTCGTGGGACACGATCGCGGACGCCGCGGGCGAGGGTGGCACGTTCCCCTCGTTCTCGCTCGGCGCCGGCCAGTCGATCTCGTACAAGCTGCGCCTCAGCGTGAGCGGCAAGGTGCCGGACTCCCTCGGTCTGACCGGCGGCCTCGCCGAGTACGCGGACGACGAGGGCTGCTGGGTCGCCGACGACCCGAACGGCTGGGTCTACTTCTTCGACATCCTCGCCGCCGGCTCCGACGCCGGTGACCCGAACGACGCCAAGCCGCAGGGCGGCAAGACGGACCTCACGGACGTGAACGAGGTCTCCGCCACCGGCACCCTGGCCGAGACGGGTTCGAGCTCGGCGCTGCCGATGATCGGCCTCGTCGGTGGCGTCGCGGTCGTCGCCGGTGCCGGTGCGGTGTTCGTGGTGCGGCGCCGGAAGTCCGGTGCACAGGCGTAGAGCCCGACAGGCCGAGTAAGGCCCGGTAAGGCTGCAAGAACAGAGAAGGACCTGCGCTCGGAGGGGGGTGCAGGTCCTTCTCTTTTGTGTACGGCCCTTTTTGTGTACGGCCTCTTTTGTGTACGGCGGTCCGCTCGGGGCTACTTCTTCGGCGGCACCGCCGGTATCCCCAGGAACGGCAGCTTCAGCGCGCCGAAGGCGTCCGCCGGGACCGCCGGGGACTTCGGCTCGACCGGCTTGAGGCGTTCGTACGTGGCGCCCTGTGCCGGACGCGGGTCCGCCTCGCCCTTGTTGGGCCAGTACGACATGGCGCGCTCGGCCTGGGCGGTGATGGTGAGGGAGGGGTTCACTCCCAGGTTCGCGGAGACCGCGGCGCCGTCGACGACCGAGATGCCGGGGTGGCCGTAGAGGCGGTGGTACGGGTCGATGACGCCGGTGTCGCGGGAGGAGCCGATCGGGCAGCCGCCCAGGAAGTGGGCGGTGAGCGGGGTGCCCATCAGTTCGCCGACGTTGGAGCCGGCGAAGCCGTTGATCTCGGCCGCGATGGCCGACGCGCCCTCCGAGGCCGCCTTGATCTGCTTGGGATTGGGGGACCCGTGACCCTGGCGGGCCGTCAGCAGGCCCTTGCCCACGCCGTCCGGTTTCAGGTACGTCGTCAGGGAGTTGTCCAGCGACTGCATCACCAGGCCGATGATGGTCTTCTCCGACCAGCGGCGGTTGGAGAGGGAGCGCAGGACCAGGCCGGGGTGGCGGGCCGCGTTGCGCAGCCAGGCCAGGGCGCGGGAGGAGCCCTCGGCATACGGGACCTGGAGGATCGACAGGCTCCCCATCGAGTTGGAGCCCTTGCCGTAGCGGACCGGCTCGATGTGGGTGCTGGCGTCCGGGTGGATGGACGAGGTGATGGCCACCCCGCGGGTGAAGTCGACCTTGTGCTCGCCGGTGATCTTGCGGTAGCGGCGGTCGCTGGTCTGCGCGCCGACCAGCGCCTCGGAGTTGGTGCGGGTCAGCTCGCCCAGCCTGTCCGACACGTAGGGCAGTTGGCCGCCCGTCTTCATCCGGTGCAGGAGGGTCTGGGTGCCGTAGGTGCCGGCCGCGAGGACCACCCGGCGGGCCTTGAAGGTCCGGCCCCCGCGCTTCTTCCGGTCGGTCGGCAGCGTGGCCACCGCGTAGCCGCCCTGCGAGTCGTCCGTGACCGAGACGACCGTCGTCAGCGGGTGCACGACGGCGCCCGCCTTCTCGGCGAGGTACAGGTAGTTCTCGTTGAGGGTGTTCTTGGCGCCGTGCCGGCAGCCGGTCATGCACTCCCCGCACTCGTTGCAGGCCTTGCGGGCCGGGCCCACGCCGCCGAAGTAGGGGTCGTCCACCTCCTCACCGGGTTTGGCCTTCGAGGCGCCGTCGGCGTCCTCGCCGTCCCCGAAGAACACGCCGACCGGCGCCATGTGGAAGCTGTCCCCGACGCCCATCCGCTCGGCGGCCGCCTTGAGGTGCACGTCGGACGGGGTCGTCGTCGGGTTGAGCCGTACGCCGAGCATGCGCCGCGCCTGGTCGTAGTACGGCGCCAGCTCCTCCTGCCAGTCGGTGATGTCACGCCACTGCGCGTCCTCGAAGAACGGCTTCGGCGGTACGTAGAGGGTGTTGGCGTAGTTGAGGGAGCCGCCGCCGACGCCCGCGCCGGCCAGGACCATGACGTTGCCCAGCAGGTGGATGCGCTGGAGGCCGTACATGCCGAGTTTCGGGGCCCAGAGGTAGTTCTTCAGGTCCCAGGAGTTCCTGGGGAGGGTTTCGCGTGTGAAGCGGCGGCCGGCCTCCAGGACGCCTACGCGGTAGCCCTTCTCCGTCAGACGGAGAGCGGTGACCGAACCGCCGAAGCCTGATCCGACGACGATGACGTCGTAGTCGTAGGTGTCCTGGGGCACGGGTGCTCCTCGTTGAGTTTCGCGTGCAGGTAATTCGTGGCCGGTCGCGCAGTTCCCCGCGCCCCTGGAGGTCCTTACCGGAACCGGAATGCCTTCATGAGCCGGAGACTCCTGCTCATGAACTGGGCGTACGCCTCGTCGGTCATCCCCAGCGAGGGGCCCATCGGCAGCAGGCGCTGCTGGGCGACGGTCTGGGCCTCGGTGTACTTGAGGATGCCCTCGGAGCCGTGGCGGCGGCCGAGGCCGGATTCCTTCATGCCGCCCATCGGGGACTGCACGCTGCCGTAGGCGGGGGCGTAGCCCTCATTGACGTTCACCGTGCCGGTGCGCAGCCGGGCGGCGACCTCGCGGCCGCGCCGGCCGTCCTTCGTCCAGACGGAGGAATTGAGGCCGTACGGCGTGGCGTTGGCCTGCTCGACCGCCTCGTCCTCGGATGCGAATCGGTAGATCGAGACGACCGGGCCGAAGGTCTCCTCGCCGCACACGGACATCGGCGCCTCGACGTCGTCGAGGATGGTCGGCTCGAAGAAGTACGGGCCGATGTCCGGGCGGGCCGTCCCGCCGGCGACGACCTTCGCGCCCTTGGCGACGGCCTCCTCGACGTGCCGGGTGACGGTCTCCAGCTGCCGCTCACCGACCAGGGAGCCCATGTCGGCGCCGTACGCGAGGGACGTGCCGAGGCGCATCGCCTTCGTGCGGGCGGCGAAACGCTCGAGGAAGGCGTCGGCGATGGACTCATGGACGTACAACCGCTCGATGGAGATGCAGAGTTGGCCGGCCGAGGAGAAGCAGGCGCGGACGGCACCCGCGGCCGCCTTCTCGATGTCGGCGTCCTCCAGGACCAGCATCGCGTTCTTGCCGCCGAGTTCGAGGGAGACACCGATCAGGCGGGCGGCGGCGCCCTGGGCGACCTCGCGGCCGGTGCGCGTGGAGCCGGTGAAGGAGACGTAGTCGGCGTGCTTGACGACCTCGGGGCCTATGACCGGGCCCTCGCCGAGGACGACCTGGAAGACGTCGGCGGGCAGACCGGCCTCGACGAGGAGGTCGCGGGCCCAGAGCGCGGTGAGGCAGGTCTCCGTGTCCGGCTTCATCACGACCGCGTTGCCCGCGACGAAGGCGGGGAGCGCGTCGCCGACGGAGAGTTCGAGGGGGTAGTTCCAGGGGGCGATCTGGCCGACGACACCGCGCGGGTGGCGCAGTTCGGTGACCTTGGTGAGGGCCGGGACGGCGCCCGCGTGCCGCTTGGGCTTCAGATACGCGGTGGCCCTGCGACCGTAGTGCCGGGCCGCGACGGCCACGGCCTGCACCTCTTCGTGGGCGTGCAGGCGGGCCTTGCCGGTCTCCAGCTGGATCAGGTCGAGGACCTCGGCCTGGCGTTCGAGGATCAGGTCGTGGAAACGCAGGAGCACGGCGGCGCGCTGCCGTACCGGCGTCTGCTCCCAGACCGACTGTGCCCTACGGGCGGCGTCGAAGGCCTTCTGTACGTCCTCGGGCGTCGACTCGGGCAGGTCCGCCAGCTTCTCACCGGTGAACGGCGTGTGGTTCGCGGTCCGACCGGATCCGGCCACGCCCTTGGTGAGCTGGGCGACCAGCTCCGGGGTGACCACGTCGGCCGCGGTGCGGGCGCCCTCGGGGGCGGGGGCGATGGGGTTCGTGCCGGTCTTGGCCGGGGCCTGCGCGTCCGTCATGAGCCGCAGGGTATGACGTGGGGAAGGCTTTGTGTACCCGGCGGTAATAGTGATTCACCGAGTGCTGACACGGTGCCAGTGGCCGCTGGCAGGGAATGCGCTGATCAGGGCGTTGGCCAGTGGTGACCGCCGGGAGTTCAGTCGCTTGCGTCACTTCCGATCTCGAGGCGGCCACGGGCCGCCTTGAACACCGCCGTGCCCTTCTTCTCGTCCGGCGTCCCCTTGGGCATGTCGACGCGCAGCTCGTACATGCGGCTGTCGTCGGTGCGGATCACCAACTGCATGACCCGGGTGGGGCGACCGTCCCGGTCGTACGTGGTGTCCACGAGCGCCGCCTCGTGGCCGTGGAAGCTGGTGCGGGTCTTCTGCGTGCTCGCGTCCGCGTCGCGGCTGCCCCAGGTGTCCTGCGCCGCCTGCGCCTGGGCCATCGGGGAGCGGGGGGCCTCGCCCCACTGGGTGAGGCGGACCTGGACGGTGTCGTCGAGGTCGTAGACGACGAAGCGGGAAGGGTCCTCGGCGCCGCCGTCGCGGGCGGTTTCCTGGTAGGCGACGGGGAGGGCGAGGGTGGCGTTCATGGCCGGCTCGGGGTGTGTCGTCCAGGAGGCGGTGGGGGCGGAAGTGGGGGTGGTTGTGGGCGCGGGGGCGCGAGTGGGGGTCAGTTCCGTGGCGGAACCGCTGTCGGTCTCGGTGAGGTAGGTGGAGGTGCCCAGCCATATGCCGCCGACGAGGAGCGTGGTGAGGAGCGCGGCGGGGAGGGGGAAGCGGGGGCGGCGCTTCGGCTTCGGGGTGGCGGCGGTTACGGGTTCGGAGGCGGGGGCTGGTGCGGGGGCTGTGGCTGGTGCGGGGCCGGGTTCGGGGGTCGGCTCCGGCGTCCTTACGGCCTCCCCCAGCCGTACCGTCCCGGCGTCCTCCGCCAACTCCCTGAGCCCAGAGGCGTCCTGCTTCTCCGCCTCCGGCTCCTCCTCTGAGGGGCCCGGCACCGGCCACCCCTTCGCCACCGCTTCCAGCGCCGCGGCGACCTCCGCCGCGTCCGGACGCCGCTCGGGGTCCTTGTCCAGCAGCCGCACGATGAGTGGCCCGAGCGGACCGGCCTGCTTGGGCTCCGGCGTGTCGGAGGCGAGGATCGCGGCGAGGGTGGACTCCAGAGTCGTACGGCGGAACGGTGACCAGCCCTCTACGGCGGCGTACAGCAGCACACCGAGCGACCACAGGTCGGAGGCGGGGCCGGCGGGGCCGTCCCGGCCGGACATCCGCTCGGGTGCGATGAACTCCAGCGAGCCGATGAACTCGCCGCTGACGGTGAGGGACTCCTCGCCCTGTACGTGGGCGATGCCGAAGTCGGTGAGGACGACGCGGGAGTGCGGGCCGAGCAGGACGTTGGCCGGCTTGACGTCCCGGTGCACGATGCCGACGGAGTGCGCGGCGCGCAGGGCGCCGAGGACGGCGAGGCCGATGCGGGCGGACTCGGCGGTTTCGACGGGCCCGCGCTGAAGCACTTCGTGGAGGGACTCGCCGCGGACCAACTCCATGACGATCCAGGGCAGTCCGTCCTCCTCCTCCGCGACGACGTCATGGATGGTGACGGCGGAGGGGTGGTCGACGCGGGCGGCGGCGCGGGCCTCGCGGTAGAGCCGGTGGGCGGCCCGCTGATGACTCTCGTCCTCGGGATCCCCGGGCAGCCGCGGCTGCTTGACGGCGACCTCCCGCCCGACCAATTCGTCGACGGCCCGCCACACGGTGCCCATCCCACCGGACCCGATCCGCTCGACCAGCCGGTAACGCCCCCCGACTATCCGGCCCTTGCCGCCTCCGGAGTCACCGTCGTTGCTCATGCCCCATGAGTACCGTGCGGGGTGGCCGCTTGTCGACGCGGCTCAGTCCTGCTCGGCGACCGGCATCACGCGAACGAGGAGTGCGTACGCCCCGCGCCGGTCACCGTCCGACGATTCGAGCCGTCGGCTCGCATCGGTTCACAGCTTGTCGACGTCGAGGTTCGCGATCGCCGTCCTCGCCACCTCGCGCCCCCGCTCCGTGAAGTCCCCCCTGCCCGGATAGCCGATGGAGAGCTTGTACATGTCGCCGGCGGAGGTCTTGTAGTAGAACATCCGCAGCTCGCGCGGACGCGGGTTCTCGGTGTCGTCAGTGGTGTAGACGACGGTGTTCTCCGCGGCCTTCCTGCCCTGGTACGTCGTGTTCTCGGGCTGGGTCTTCAGCTTCTCGGCGGGCATGTTGAGCTCGTAGCTGCCGCTCTGCCTGAACACGCCGTCGTCGTCGTACATCTCGGCGGCCGCGGAGCCCGCGATCTCACTGCCGGTGTCCTCGGCCTTCTTGGCGAGCGACAGGCTGATCCAGATGGCCCCGCTCGCATCGGTGTACGTCACCCAGTGACTCTCGTCGGACTCCCGGTCGGGCACGGACACCTTGTAGGTGTCGGGCACCGCCAGGGTCGCGGCGACGTCCTTCACCGGCACCGTCTTCCAGCCGTCCGGCAACGGTCCCGCGAAGGGGTCCGCGATCACCAGATACGCCGCCACCGCCGCCGCCACGACAGCGGCACCGAGGCCTGTCAGGGTCTTGCGACCGAGCCGGACGCCGCCGGGGGCGGGAGCGCCGGTGATCTGGACGACCTGCGTCGGGGCCGGAGCCGGAGGGTTGGCGGTGCGCTCCAGCAGGTCACGGACCTGGGCGGCGTTCGGGCGGCGGGCCGGGTCCTTCTGGAGCAGCCCGTTGATGGCCTCGGCGAGCGGGCCCTGCGCCGAGGCGGGCGGCGCGGGAGCCGCGTTGAGGACGGACTGGAGGGTCGCCGGGGTGTTGCTGCGGCGGAACGGGGACACACCCTCCGTCGCCGCGTACAGGACCACGCCGAGGGACCACAGGTCGCTGGCCGGGCCGGGGCGTTGGCCCAGCACCCGCTCCGGCGCGATGTACTCGGGCGAGCCGACGAACCCGCCGGTGTCGGTCAGGTTGGTCTCGCCCTCGATCTGGGCGATCCCGAAGTCGGTGAGGACGACCCGGTCGTGCCGGCCGAGCATGACGTTGTCCGGCTTGACGTCACGGTGCAGGATGCCCGCCGCGTGCGCTGCCTCCAGCGCGCCCAGCACCTCCAGGCCGATTCTCGCCGCATCCCGGGCCCCGAGGGTGCCCTCCTGCAGCGCGTCGCCCAGCGAACGGCCCCGCACCAGCTCCATCACGATCCACGGCTGGCCGTCCACGACCGCCACGTCGTGCACGTTCACCACGGCGGGGTGGTCGAGCCGGGCCGCCGCGCGCGCCTCCCTGCGCATGCGTTCAAAGGCGTTGGCACGTTCGCGGTCGGGAAGGTGATCCGGTACGCGGGGCTCCTTGACGGCGACCTCGCGGTCCACCGTCTCGTCCTTGGCCCGCCACACCGTACCCATGCCACCGTGCCCGAGCTTGGCGAGCAGCCGGTAGCGGCCGGCGATCAGCCGACCGGTGCCGGGGTCCTGGGCAGGCTGCGGCTCGGGCTGGGGCGCGGTCTGCGGAGGGGTCCGCGGCGGGGCGGCCTGCGGCGGCACGACCTGGGTGGGCGCCGCGTACGGGTTGTCGGGGTGCGGCACCGCCGCGTGCGGGTTCGGCGGTTGCAGACCGAAACTCGTTGGCTCTTCGGATCCGTAAGGGGCTCCCCCGTTGCTGCTCATGGGTCCATCAATATCGCGCCAAGCGCTTCCGCTTCCACCTCTGGCGCTTTCCGGTCACAGACCCGTGACTCAGGTTGCCGCTTATCTGCCCTTTATTCGCGGTTCGTGGGGGCGGAGGTGGGGGCGGAGGTGGGGGCGGAGGCGGAGGTGGAGAGGCCGGCGGAAGGGCTGGACGAGGGGGGCGTACTCGACGTCCCCGACGCACCCGGCGTACTCGGCGCACCCGGCGTACTCGGCGTACTCGACCTACCGCCAGAGGGCGGCGCCGAACTTGTCGGCACCGGCACCACACCCCCGCCGCCCTCGCGGTCCATCAGCAGGGCCGCCGCCGACACGCCCGCCCCCGCCATCGCGGTGACCAACAGCGCGGCGACCAGCACGCTGCGCGGGGAGTACGCGTGGCGCTCCCCCGTGCCGAATCGTTTCGTCGTGCGGCCCGTCTCCAGGAAGTCGAGCAGCATCCGCTCCGCCTCCCCCGCGTCGAGCCGCCGCCCGGGATCGCGTTCGAGCAGGCCCTGGACGACGGGCAGGATCGGCGCGGCCTGCGCGGGCGGCCGTATCTCCGCGGAGACGACCGCGTGCAGGATGCCGCCCAACGAGTCGCGCCGGAACGGCGATTCGCCGCTCAGCGCGGTGCACAGCAGCGCGCCCAGCGACCAGAGGTCGGAGGCGGGCCCGGTCACCGCCCCGGACATCCGCTCGGGCGCGGTGTACTCGGGCGAGCCCACGAAGGCCCCGCTCTCGGTGAGCGTGGAGGCGCCGGCGACCTGAGCGACGCCGAAGTCGGTGAGAACGACACGTCCGGGGCCGACGCGGTCGAAACCGTCGTGGTCGGTGCCGTTGGTGTTCGGGGTGCCGTTGCCCTGGCCGGTGCCGTTGCCCTGGCGGGTGCTGTCGGGGTGGCCGGTGCTCTTGGGGCCGTTGGTGATGCTCAGGCCGTTCCCGCCGGCGCCGTTCTCCTCCAGCAGGACATTCGCCGGCTTGATGTCACGGTGCAGGACCCCTGCCGCGTGCGCCGCCCGCAGCGCGCCCAACAGGGCGATGCCGATCCGGGCGGCCTCGACGGCGTCAATCGGGCCGCGTTCCGCTATCCGGTCGGCCAGCGAGCCTCCGTGGATCAACTCCATGACGATGTAGGGGCGTTCACCGTCCTCGACCACGTCGTGGACGACGATGATGTGCGGATGACTCAGCTGGGCGACCGCACGCGCCTCGCGCAGGGTGCGTTCGCGCTGCCGACGGGCCTCGTCCGCGGAGAGCGTGTCGTCCAGGGGAAGTTCCTTGACCGCCACCTGCCGTCCGAGGAGTTGGTCGGTCGCCCGCCAGACGACCCCCATGCCACCGCGCCCGAGCCGCTCCTCGAGCCGGTAACGACCCGCGATCACACGGACGTTGTCCCCCTCGGTCCCCATGCGCCTCATGATGCCGCACCGGACGGACCCCCTCCGGGTCGGCGACCGGCCATTCCCGGGGGCGCGTGTCAGCCGGTCCCCGGCTGCCACCCCTGCAGTACCGCAGTGAACTGCTTGCGCGTCTTCGCCCAACTCTCGATCGGCGACGACATGTAGATGGCGTACTCGACGCCGTCCCGAGCGCGGTACGTCTCCTCGATGGCGCGGCGCGGACCGGGGGACGGCGGCGCGTCCTTGGCCTGCGCGGTCCACGTGTACTCCCACAGGGAGCCGTCCCGGTCGCGGTAGACGTTCTTCTCCAGCCTCACCCGGTCGTAGTCGACCAGCCGTCGAAGCTGCTCCTCCAGGTCGAGCTGGTGGGCGTACGGGTCGCCGAAGTCCGGTGATTCGTCGACGGCGATGCGGACGAAGTGCTCGCCGCCGTCGGGTGAGTAGTCGATCTGGTCGATGCCGCCCTCGCTGCTGTAGACCGACCGCTTCCAGCCCTTGGGCAACGAGAGGCTGAAGCCCGCGGGGTCGGCGACGGAGACCCAGGTGTCCGAAACGGAGCCCCCCGGAGTCGGCGCACCCGTGCGGCTCGGCAAGGCGGAGGCGGTGACGTCGGCCGCCTGCCGCCGCCCTTCGTCCCATTCCTGCACCCACACCGCCGTACTTCCGCCGATGATCGCGGCGAGGGCGACGACAAGGGCGAGGGTGCGCAGCCGACGACGCCCGGACGGCGCCGCCGGCGCGGCGACGGCGGCAGGGTTCGCCGGTCCGCCGACGGGCGTCACACTGGTCGCCCCTGTCACAGGGGGATATGGCGTCCCGGTGACCGGCGTGCCCACCCCACTGCGCGCGCCACTGTGCGCCTGACCGTGCGCACCACTGTGCCCCCCACGATGGGCCCCACCTTGCGCACCACCGTGGACACCGCCTCGCGGACCACGGTGCGTCCCGCCGTGCCCCCCGACGCCCGTCCCCGTGTGGGGCCCCGTTCCGGCCCCGGTGTGGGGCCCCGTCCCGTACTGGGACCCGGACTCGACCCCCACGTGCTGCGTCGGCACGTACGCCTGCGCGGCGCTCGGCCGCCGGCCCTCCGCCGCCTCGGCGAGCATCTGCTCGGCCTCGGCCATGTCGGGCCGCAGTGCGGGGTCCTTGTGCAGCAGGGCGGCGATGACCGGCCCGAGCGGGCCGGAGTAACGCGGGTCGAGGGGCTCCTCCTCGACCACGGCCTGCATGGTGGTCAGCGGCGTGGTGCGGCGGAACGGCGATCTGCCCTCGACCGCCGTGTACAGCGTGGCGCCGAGCGCCCACAAGTCGGAGGAGGCACCCGGGTCGTGGCCGCGGATCCGCTCGGGGGCGAGGTAGTCGACCGAGCCGACGATCTCGCCGGTACGAGTGATGGCGGTGTCGCCCTCCACCTGCGCGATGCCGAAGTCGGTGAGCAGGACACGGCCGTCGCGGCCGAGCAGGACGTTGCCGGGCTTCACGTCACGGTGCAGGACCCCGGCGGCGTGCGCGGCGCGCAGCGCGCGCAGCACCCACAGGCCGATGCGGGCGGCCTCCGTCGGCTCCACCCGCCCCTGTTCCTTGACCGCGTCGGCCAGCGAGTGGCCCTCGACCAGCTCCATAACGATCCACGGCCGGCCGTCGTGGTCGAGCACGTCGTGCACGGTGACGACCGCGGAGTGGTTGATCCGGGCGGCCGCGCGCGCCTCCGCCCGGGTGCGGGCGAGAAGGACCGTCCGGTCGCTCTCGGAGACGTAGAGCGCGGCGGTGAGCTCCTTGATCGCGACGGCCCGATGCAACACCTCGTCGTGGGCGCGCCAGACCCGGCCCATGCCGCCCCTGCCGATCGGCTCGGCGAGCCGGTAGCGCCCCGCGACGAGCTGGCCCTGCATCTGATTCACGTTGCCCCGCAATGCTCTTGACAGGGTCAGACTAAGGACCCGCCGGTGCCGAAAGGAACCAGGGGCGCACCAAGGAGACCGCACTGTGACGGTTGTCGCTTCGAGGGGCGAAAGTAAACCAACGAGCAGCCAGAGGCGTCCGCCGGGCCGCCACTTCCGGCCCGGAATTCAGCCGGTGGCCTGATACGTCTCCGCCGCCTGCTCGTACAACCGCGTCACCTCGTCCCGCTCCGCCTCCGGGCCACGCACCTGCACCACGTGGTACTTCCCGTCGACCAGCAACGCCAGATTGCGCACGAACAGCTCGCGCCCGTCGTCGCCGGTCCAGGTGAACTGCCCCTCGGCCATGGTCCGCCCGCCCACCTGGATCGTCTTCAGCCCGGTCGCGGTGGCCCAGCTCGAGTCGCGGTACGGCTGCAACTCGGGCTCCTTCTCCCGCTGGTACACCATGGGATCGCTGCCGTCCTCGGCCGCGCTGTCCCGCCCCGGTACGACGATCAGCTCGAAGTTGCCGTGCGCGTACACGATCTGCCCGCGCCCGTTCTCCGCCGTGCGCTCCCAGCCGTTGGCCACGGCGACCCGGAAGCCCTCCGTGTCCTTGCGCAGGGTGAAGCCGTCGGCGACCTCGGGCCCTTCGGTCTGCGGCTCGGTGGAACCCGCGGACGTCGAGGGACTGCCCTGGGACGGCCCGGGCGAGGTCTGGTCGGGCCGCGGCTCGCTGCTCGCCTCCGGGGACTGCTCGGGCGCCTGGCTCACCTCGCCGGCGGTGCCGGTCCGGTCCCCGGCGCCCTGGTCGCCCGGATCCGCCTTCGGCATGAAGAACATGGCGTACGCGACCGCCCCGGCCAGCACGAGCAGGATCAGCACCAGCAGGGTCCGCCCGAGACTCCTCGGCGAACGGGCCTGCTCCCGCGCCCGCTTGTGCCGCCCGTGCGCACTCGTCGCGGGCAGCCCGGCCCGCCGCCTGCGCACCAGCTCGCCCCGACGGCGTACGACGGGCAGGCGGCTCCTGTCGGCGGGCGGCGCGGCCACGACGTGCGCGCCGGCCTCCGGCTCGGGCGCCGAACGCACCAGCGAGCGCAGCCAGCCGCGCAGTTCCTCGAAGTCCAGCCGCTCGGTCGGGTCCTGCCGCAGCAGCGACTCGACCACCGGCCTGAGCGGCCCGCACTCCTCGGCGAACGCGGGCGGCTCCGCACACACCAGCTGCACCAGCTCGGCCGTCGACTCCTCCGGATACGGCGCGTGCCCCTGTACGGCCCTGAACAGCAACGCCCCGAGCGCCCACAGGTCGGTCTGCGGCCCGATCGGCGCCGCCAACTGCCAGTTCTCGTGCACCGGCCCGGCCTGCTCCGGGGCCCACCGCTCCGTCACCGGCCCCACCACGGCCATCCGCGCCTGGCGAGCCCGCTCGGCAGCCAGCGCGGTGGTCGGCCCCCGCCGCACGGGCGCCCTCGCGGCCAGGTCGTCCCACCGGCCGGTGGGCGCACCGGAAGCACCGGGAAGCGCGGGCGCGGGGGAGCCGTGAACACCCGGGCCCGCGACGCCGCCGGCCGACGGCACCGGAACACCGGCCGCCGTCGCACCGAGCCCCGCCGACGGGACACCACCGGCCGGCGCGCCGGGCGACGGGGTGACCCCACCGACCCCGCCCCGGGGAGCGGCCCCGTGCCAGGACGCGGGACGCACGCCGTAGGGGTCGGCAATCTGCCCCGGGGAAACACCCCCGGACGCGTCCCGCCCACGGTTCCCACCGGGGTACGGCGCCTGCGCCGCGCCATTCCCTCCGGGGTACGGCGTCCGCCCACCCTGCGCACCGGGATACGGCGACTGCTGCGCACCGTTCGGGTCGGAGTACGGCGCCTGCGCCGCACCATTCCCTCCGGGATACGGCGTCCGCCCACCCTGCGCACCGGGATACGGCGACTGCTGCGCACCGTTCGCCGGGGGAGGCGGCAACTGCGCCGCCCCGTTCGCGTGTGCGGCCGGGTCACCCTCGGGCGCGGGGCGGGCCCCGGGCAGTGCCGCCCGGCCGCTCTGCTGCGCCTCCTGAACCCGGGCCGCGGCCCGGGCCCCCGCACGGTACGCGGCGATCGCCCCGGCCCGCGCCGCCCTGACGTCCGCACCGCCGTCGACGTCCCGCCGGGCAACCGCGGCCGAAGCTCCTGCCTCGTTAGCGCTCCCCGGCTCCGCCCCGGCAGCCGGAAGCCCTCCGGCCTCCCGCGCCTCGATGGCGGCCCGCCGAGCAGCCTCGGGATCCGCCGCGCCGAGGCCGGCAGCGCCGGTGCCTCGCGCACCACCGGGCCCGACCGGGACGGCGCCCCCAAATCCACGACCACCACCGGGCCCGACGGGCACACCGGCGCCACCAACTCCACGGATCCCAGCGGCACTACCGCCTCCACCAGGCCCGCCTACGCCGCCGCTTCCTCCAGCGGCCCCGGCACGACCAGCGCGCCCAGCACCCTCCGCGCCCAGAGGCCGGCCAGGTCCACCAGGCCCTCCCGGCACGGGCCCAGCCCCGGGCCCGTCACCGAACTCCCCGCCCTCGGCATTCCATTCCGCCTGTTCGGACGGCACCGGGTCGTACCCGCACAGCGCTTCCTCCGCCGCGCCGACCGCGAGGCCGGTCAGCATCACGCGGCCGTCGTCGCAGACGAGCACCGTGCGTGCGGTGATGTTCCGGTGCACCCAGCCGTGCGCGTGCAGCACCCGCAGCGCCATGAGGACGTCGGAGGCGACCTCGGCCGCCCGGTACGGCGTGAGCGGCTTCTCCGCGAGCAGCGCCGCCAGCGGCCGCGCGGACACCAACTCACTCACTATCCACAGCGAACCGCCGTCGGCGAACACGTCGAAGACCTGGTCGAGCCGAGGATGGTCGGGGATCCGGGCCGCGGACTGCGCGGCCTCGACGGCCCGTCGTACGGCCGGATCCGTGGGCCGCCGCGCCGCCGAACCCGCCGGGGCCCGCCGCGCTCCACGGTCCCGGAGCCCCTGTGGATCGCGCGCCGTGAATCCCTCCGGCAGCCCCTCCGCGTCGAGCACCTCCGCCTCGACGACCTCGGGCAACGGCACCTGCCTGACCAGGACTTCCTGCCCGCTGTAGGTGTCGAAGGCCCGGCTCTCGGTGAGTTCGTACTCGTCGGAGGGCGGCAGCGGCAGGCGGTAGCGGTCGGCGAGTACCCGTCCCGCATAGTCGTCCACGTTGCCTCCCCCGGCCGCCCGGTTGGTCAATTCCGTTCGCCTCGCGGCCCGTTCCGCCTACTTTCCTGGCTGCGTACGGTCCGCAAGCACTCACGATACGTGCCGGAGGCAACTCACCAAGAGGGGATTCCAGATCTCACGCCGCAAACGGGAAACCGAACAAGATGTCGATCACGCCGCACGCGGTCTCACGACTTCGGTGCGAACGTTTCGGCCAGCGTCTTCCAGGTGCCCTCACGCAGGTCGCTGTCCCACTGGGCGTCCTTCGCGGTGTACATCAGCGCATACCCGAGTTGGTCGTTGACGACGAAGCCCCGGTCGATCGTCCGGTACGTCGTGCCGCTCTCCGAGTAGGTGAACTCCCAGTCGGCCGTGTTCCAGCCGCGGTAGTCCACCTCCGCTATTCGGATCCTCTTGTACTGAGAGCGCGTCATGTACCGCTCCTGGCTCTTCCAGTCCGCCACCGGGTCGCCCTTCGGCGTGGACGTCCAGGCCACGAGCAGTTTCTGTCCGTCCGGCCCGGTGAAACGGTCCCCCGCCGATACCGTCGACTGGAACTTCCACCCGGCGGGCAGCCCGATCGAGTACCCCTGGCTTCCCTTGTGCGTCGTCTCCGCCGCGTTGCCGTCACGGGAACCGGAGGAACCCTCGCCCGAGCCACTGCCTCCGGACGCGCCCGCTTCGGCGCTGGACGTGTTCCCGGACCCGGCCGCCGCGGACTCGGTGGCCGGGCCGTCGGTACGGGTCCCGCCGCTCTCGTCCTCCTTGGTGTCGGCACTCGCGCTGGCACTGGCCGACGCCTTGCCGCCCTTGCCGGCGGCCCCGTCGGAGCCCTCGTCGTCACCGAGCGTGAGGGCTAGTACGGTGCCGATCACGGCGAGCACCACGACCACCGCGATGACGACCAGCGTCCGTCGCGGCACCACGTCGGTGAGCGGCGCCCTCGGCACGGGCCTGGGCGGCAGATCCGGCGGCGTCATCACGGGCCACCCGGAGCTGCGCCCACCCGTGGAGGTGTTGGCACCCGCGCCACCCGCACCCGCGCCACCCGCAGCAGCGCTCGCGCCCTGGGTACTCCGGTCACGAGGACCGGGCACCCCGCCGGCAGCCGATCCCGAGCCGGAGCCCGAGCCCGAGCCCGAGCCCGAACCGGCCCCCGCCGCCCCACTCGACGCGGCCTTCCCCGACGAGCCGGCCTCTTCGGCAACCGACGCGCCCTTACCGCCACCAGCCGCCCCGGCGCCCGCCGTACGGCCACCGCCCCCGGCACCCGACGTACCACCGGATGGTGACACTGCGGTCCCGTTGCCGTCCGCACTCGAAGCAGCCGTGCCGGCACCGGACTTGGTCCGGGAAGCGGCCGCGGAGGAAGCCACGGCACCCGCCGCCCCGGCGGCCTTCCGCACGGAACGCAAGGCCCCGCGGAACCGCTCGCCGGCTTCCTCGCCCCGCTTGCCCCGGTCCGCCCGCTCGTCGGGCTGCGGGGGCAGCGGCACGACCTTCGTCGCATCCGGGGCCTGCTCCGGCTCGGCCGTCTTCGGCTCGGGCGCGTGGATCACGGCCTGGAGCATCGCTCGCGCGCCGTCGTCGTCGAGCCGCTTGGCGGGGTCCTTGTTGAGCAGGCCGTAGATGACGTCCTTCAGCGGCCCCGCGTTCTTCGGCTCCTCCAGCGGCTCGGTCATCACCGCGGTCAGCGTCGCGATCGCCGACCCCTTGTCGTACGGCGGAGCGCCCTCGACCGACGCGTACAGCAGCCCGCCCAGCGACCACAGGTCGGCCGCCGGTCCCGGCTTGTGTCCGCGGGCCCGCTCCGGGGAGATGTAGGAGGGCGCGCCGACGAGCATGCCGGTCGAGGTGATGGACGGGTCGCCCTCGACCTGGGCGATGCCGAAGTCGGTGAGCACGACCCGGCCGTCCTCCGAGATCAGCACGTTCGACGGCTTCACGTCACGGTGCAGGATGCCCTCG
This sequence comes from Streptomyces sp. NPDC033131, assembly GCF_055578365.1. Classification (NCBI taxonomy): domain Bacteria; kingdom Bacillati; phylum Actinomycetota; class Actinomycetes; order Kitasatosporales; family Streptomycetaceae; genus Streptomyces; species Streptomyces sp. NPDC033131. The sequence continues at coordinate 54,429 of NZ_JBVIPA010000001.1, read as the reverse complement.
CGGTGCGCGGACCGCAGCACGTCGAGGACCGCCAAGCCGACCTCCGCCGCCCGCCTGGGCTCCAGCAGGCCGTCCTCCCGGATGACCTCGGCGAGTGACTTGCCCTCGACGAGCTCCATCACGATCCACGGCCGGTCGTCCTCGTCGACGACGTCGAAGACCGTCACCGCACTGTTGTTGCGGATCCGCGCGATGGCCTTGGCCTCGCGCAGCGTGCGGGTGATCAGCCGACGCTTCTCGTCCTCGTCGATGTTGGACGGGAACCGCAGCTCCTTGACGGCGACCGTCCGCCCCAGGGTCTCGTCCTCGGCACGCCACACCGTGCCCATGCCACCGCGGCCGAGCACACCTCCCAGCCGGTACCGCCCGGCGAGAAGACGCCCGCTGTTGTCCTGACGAGTGTCTTGACGGGATGTGCCCGCCCGCTCCGCCTCCGACATGCGTCCCCTCATGCAACCCGCCCTGACAGAGCCTCCATTGTCCCTCACCCGACAAGTGCCCAACGCCCAGGGTGCCCCTGACGGCACCGGCAGCCCTCCACGCGGGGTCCCGGTGAAGCCGCCGTCCCCCGCCCTGCATGATGGGCCCCGACAAGGGAGGACCCGCGCGATGCCACCGCTTCGGACGCTGTCGGCCGTGCCCGTGTGCCTGGCAGTCCTCGCCCTGGTCCCCGCCGCCTCCTCGGCACCGATGGTCCCGCCCACGGACGCGGTCCTTCCGCTGCTGGTCAAGCGGGGTGGCGCCCCCGTCGCAGCCCTCCTGGCCCGCGAGGAGACCGGCACCCGCTATGTCCAGAGCGGTCCGGGCATCGCCCGCGCCGACCACTTCCGCGCCGGCAGCATCACGAAGACCTTCATCGCGACCCTCGTCCTGCAACTGGCCGCCGAGGACCGGCTGAGACTGTCCGACACCGTGGAGCAGTACCTGCCCGGCCTGGTGCGCGGAGCGGGCAACGACGGCCGCGCGCTGACCCTGCGCGCCCTGCTCACCCACACCAGCGGCCTGTACGACTTCACCGCGGACACCATCGGCGTCGTCCCCGTCGCCCCTCTTCAAGCCGTACGCATAGCGCTCACCCACCCCCCGGCCGACCCCGGCCGCTACTCCTACTCGAACACCAACTACATCCTGCTCGGCATGGTCGTCGAGCAGGTCACCGGCCACTCGTACGCCATCGAGGCCGAGCGCCGCATCATCACTCCGCTGGATCTGACGGGCACCTCCTTCCCCGGCTCCCGCACGACGCTCCCCTCACCGCACGGCCGCGCCTACGACGCCGACGGAACCGACGTCACCGAACTCGACCCACGGGGGGCCGGCGCCGCGGGCGAGCTGGTGACCACGCTCGCCGACCTGGACCGCTTCTACGCCGCCCTGCTCGGCGGACGGCTCCTGCCCCCGCGCCGGCTGCGCGAGATGCTCGACACCCGCACCGCACACGGCTCGTACGGCATGGGCCTGTTCCCGGTGAAGCTGCCGTGCGGCACCACGGTGTGGGGGCACAACGGCCGCATCACCGGCAGCTACGTGCGCACCGCAGCCACGGTCGGCGGCCGTCGCGTCCTCACCTTCCGCGTGAACACGACAGCGGTGACAGATCCCGGCCTCGAACCCCGGCTGCTCGCTGCCGAGTTCTGCCCCCGCACCCCGTAGAACGGCCGGGTTCCGAACGAAGATCCCGGTTCGCGACACTCGTTCGAGTGACGCTCGCCCACCACGACCAACGCCCGGCCCCGGCTGCGGGGCCACGGCTCGGGGCCACGGCTCGGGGCCGCGGCTCGGGGGCGCTCGCGGGCTCGGCGGCTCGCGGCGCCACACGCCACGGCCACCGGATGCGCGGCACGCCCCGAACGCCCTACAGCGGCACGATGTCCGGCGCCCCCAGCCGCGCCGCGTCCGCCGTCAGATCGTCCGGCTGCCGCTGCGACTCCCGCTCCGCCTCCACCCGCTTCTCGTAGTGCTGGACCTCGCGTTCGATCTGGTCCTTGTCCCAGCCGAGCACCCGCGCCATCAGTTCGGCGGCCTCATGGGCGCTGCGGGTGCCCCGGTCGAAGGTCTCGATGGAGATGCGGGTGCGCCGGGTCAGGACGTCGTCCAGGTGCCGGGCACCCTCGTGGGAGGCGGCGTACACGATCTCGGCGCGCAGGTAGTCGTCGGCCGCGTGGAGGGGTTCGCCGAGCGAGGTGTCCGAGGAGATGAGGTCGAGCACCTCCTCCGCCATCGTGCCGTACCGGTTCAGCAGGTGCTCCACGCGCACCACGTGAAGGCCCGTCCGCGCGGCGATCCGCGCTCGCGCGTTCCACAGCGCCCGGTAGCCCTCGGCGCCGAGCAGCGGGACGTCCTCCGTCACGCATTCGGCGACCCGCATGTCGAGCCCGTGCACCGCCTCGTCCACCGCGTCCTTGGCCATCACCCGGTATGTCGTGTACTTGCCGCCGGCGACCACGACGAGCCCGGGCGCCGGATGCGCCACGGTGTGCTCGCGCGACAGTTTGCTGGTGGCGTCCGACTCTCCGGCCAGCAGGGGCCTGAGACCCGCGTACACACCCTGGACGTCGTCCCTGGTCAGCGGCACCGAGAGCACCGAGTTGACGTGCTCGAGGAGATAGTCGATGTCGGCGCTGGACGCGGCCGGGTGGGCCTTGTCGAGGTCCCAGTCGGTGTCCGTCGTACCGATGATCCAGTGGCGGCCCCACGGGATGACGAACAGGACGGACTTCTCGGTGCGCAGGATCAGGCCGCTCGACGAGGTGATCCGGTCCTTGGGCACGACCAGGTGGATGCCCTTGGACGCCCGGACGTGGAACTGCCCGCGCTCCCCCACCATCGCCTGGGTGTCGTCGGTCCACACCCCGGTCGCGTTCACGACCTGCTTGGCACGGACCTCGTACTCCCCGCCGCCCTCGACGTCCTGCACCCGGGCGCCGACCACGCGCTCGCCCTCGCGCAGGAATCCGGTCACCCGCGCGCGGTTGGCGACCTTCGCGCCGTACGAGGCCGCCGTACGCACCAGGGTCGCCACGAAGCGGGCGTCGTCCATCTGGGCGTCGTAGTACTGCAACGCGCCGACCAGCGCGTCCTTTTTCAAGGCGGGCGCGACCCGCAGCGCGTGACGGCGGCTCAGGTGCCGGTGCAGGGGCAGGCCCCGGCCGTGACCACGGGCCATCGACATGGCGTCGTAGAGAGCGACACCCGATCCGGCGTACAGCCGCTCCCAGCCCTTGTGCTGGAGCGGATACAGGAACGGCACCGGCTTCACCAGATGCGGAGCGAGCCGTTCCAGCAGCAGGCCGCGCTCCTTCAGCGCCTCACGGACGAGGGCGAAGTCGAGCATCTCCAGATAGCGCAGGCCGCCGTGGACCAGCTTGCTGGACCTGCTCGATGTGCCCGACGCCCAGTCGCGCGCCTCGACCAGGCCCACGGACAGGCCCCGGGTCACGGCGTCGAGCGCGGTGCCCGCGCCCACCACTCCCGCGCCCACCACCAGCACGTCCAGCTCGCGCTCGGCCATTGATGCGAGTGACTCGGCGCGTTGCGCCGGGCCCAGTGTCCCTGTCCTCACCGCTGCCTCCCGCTGTCGGTCGTGCCGGTTCACCCCGGAGGAGTGGCCCGGTTCATATCCCCCATGCCCAAATTCTGACCGGCTTGCCCGAGTTCAGCCACCAGTGGCCCCAGCCTGTGGACAACCTTCACGACGTGTGGAACAACGCTCACGGACCCACAGGGAGACACACGTAATAAATCCCGCGTATCGGTCATATTTACTCCTAGTCTGACATTGCGCTCGCCCATCCTGTCCACAGGGCTTGCACACCTGTCCCGCTTCGGCTACTGGGAAGGACGGTCCACGCCATGCCCGCAGATCTCGCCGTCATCGGACTCGGCCCCTACGGACTGCCCCTGGCCCAGGCCGCCGTCACCGCCGGCATCCCCACCCTCGGCTACCGCACCGGCCCCGAGCCGGGCTCCCTCAGCCCCGCCGAAGTCCGCCGGATGCTCTCGGGGGGCTTCCGGCCGACCACCTCCCCGGCGGAGCTCGGCCGGGTGCGCACCGCGGTCATCTGTGCCCCCACCCCACAGGGCGCGGACGGCGGACTCGACCTCGGCCAGGTGGAAGCGGCCGCCCGCACCCTGGCCGCACACCTGCGCCCGCACACCACGGTCATCCTGGAGTCGCCCGTCCCCCCGGGCACCACGGAGGGCTTCCTGCGCCTCCTCCTGGAGGAGGGTTCCGGACTGCGCGCGGGCCGCGACTTCCACCTCGCCTACTCCCCCAGCCGTGTCGACCCCGGCAACCGAGACTTCACCCCCGCCAACACCCCCAAGGTGATCGGCGGCCTCACCCCCGCCTGCACCGAGTCCGCCGCCGCCTTCTACGGCCGTCTCACGGACAAGGTGGTACGCGCGCGTGGACCGCGCGAAGCGGAGACCGTGCAGCTCCTGGAGAGCAACTACCGGCACGTCAACATCGCCCTCGTCAACGAAATGGCCGTCCTGTGCCACGACTTGGGCGTCGACCTCTGGGACGTCATCCGCTGCGCGGAGACCAAGCCGTTCGGCTTCCACGCCTTCCGCCCCGGTCCCGGTGTCGGCGGCCACGCCGTCCCCCAGGACCTCACCGGCCAGGCCGGCCGCACCCTGCGCATGGTCGAGCTCGCCCAGCAGGTCAACCACCAGATGCCGCGATACGTCATCCAGCGCGCCGCCACCCTCCTCAACGAGCACGGCAAGTCAGCGCGCGGCGCCCGCGTCCTCCTCCTCGGCGTCACCTACAAGCCCGACCTCGCCGACCAGCAGTCCACGCCCGCCCGAGAGATCGCGACCCGCCTCATGGAGCTCGGCGCCTCCGTCAGCTACCACGACCCGCACATCCCGTCCTGGAACGTCCTGGACCGCCCGGTCCCCCGCGCGGACTCCCTCTACGAGGCCGCCGCCGAGGCCGACCTGACGATCCTCCTCCAGAACCACCGCACGTACGACCTCCAGGGCCTGTCGGTGAAGGCCCAGCTGCTGCTGGACACGCGGGGGGCGACGCCGACCGGGGCGGCCCATCGAATCTGAGGGCGAATTTCCGGGTGAACCGGGCAGGGGTGCCTGCTACTGTTCGGCGACTCGTCGCACATGCGTGCGCGAGTCCGTCGCACTCTCGTGCGCACACCACACCGCTCGTTCATCGGTCCCGCGAGGGACATGGGGGGATTTCTGTCATGACCCAGCCAACGCCACCGCCGCAGCCCGCCGAGGGCAACCCGTACGCCCCGCAGCCCGCCGAGGGCAACCCGTACGCCCAGCAGCCGGGCGCCATGTCGCCTGCCCCGGCACCGTTCGCCCCCGCGCCGCCCGCCCCGGCCCGCGGCAACGTCGCCCTCGGCCTGGTCGTCGCCGTCGTCGCGGCCCTGGTCACCGCCGGCATCTACGGCGCCATCGTCGGCGCCACCGAGTACGAGATCGGCTACGCGGCCGTCGGCGTCGGCTTCCTCATCGGCCTCGCCGCGGGCAAGCTCGGCGGCCCGCACCCGGTGCTGCCGGTGGTGAGCGCGGTCCTGTCGCTCGGGGCCGTCTACGCGGGCCAGCTCATCGGCATCGCCATGATCGGCGCCGACGCGAGCGGCATGTCCGTGATGACGATCTTCACGGACCACTTCGACCTGGTGACCAAGAGCTGGAGCGAGGAGGCCGACGTGCTGACGTTCGTGTTCCTCGGCGTCGGCGCGTTCGCCGCGTTCTCCGGCGCCAAGAAGGCCGCCGCGTAACGACGTACCGCGTACGTACCCGGTCCGTACCCGGAAGGGGCCGCCCACCTGATGGTGGGCGGCCCCTTCACGTACTACGGGGACTACAGGGACTCGCGAACTACCGCCGGTGCACCGAATCCGCCACGGTCACCTCGACGCGCTGGAACTCCTTCAGCTCGCTGTACCCGGTGGTCGCCATCGCCCGACGCAGCGCTCCGAAGAAGTTCATCGAGCCGTCCGGGGTGTGGGACGGGCCCGCGAGGACCTCCTCCAGGGTGCCGACCGTGCCGAGGTCGACCTTCTTGCCGCGCGGCAGCTCCTCGTTCACCGCCTCCATGCCCCAGTGGTGGCCCTTGCCCGGCGCGTCCGTGGCGCGGGCCAGCGGGGAGCCCATCATCACCGCGTCGGCGCCGCAGGCGATGGCCTTGGGCAGGTCGCCGGACCAGCCGACACCGCCGTCGGCGATCACGTGCACGTACCGGCCGCCGGACTCGTCCATGTAGTCGCGGCGGGCCGCCGCCACGTCGGCGACCGCCGTCGCCATCGGGACCTGGATGCCCAGCACGTTGCGCGTGGTGTGCGCCGCGCCGCCGCCGAAGCCGACCAGGACGCCGGCCGCACCGGTGCGCATCAGGTGCAGGGCCGCGGTGTACGTGGCGCAGCCGCCGACGATCACCGGCACGTCGAGCTCGTAGATGAACTGCTTCAGGTTCAGCGGCTCGTGCGAACCGGAGACGTGCTCCGCCGAGACCGTCGTACCGCGGATGACGAAGATGTCCACGCCCGCGTCCACGACCACCTTGGAGAACTGGGCGGTGCGCTGCGGGGAGAGCGCCGCCGCGGTGACCACGCCCGAGTCGCGCACCTCCTTGAGGCGCTGCCCGATCAGCTCTTCCTTGATGGGAGCGGCGTAGATCTCCTGAAGGCGGCGGGTCGCGGCCTCGACCGGCAGGCCGACGATCTCGTCCAGCAGCGGCTGCGGGTCCTCGTGCCGCGTCCACAGGCCCTCGAGGTTCAGCACCCCGAGACCGCCGAGCTCACCGATGCGGATCGCGGTGGCCGGGGAGACGACCGAGTCCATGGGGGCGGCCAGGAAGGGCAGCTCGAATCGGTAGGCGTCGATCTGCCAGGCGATCGAGACCTCCTTCGGGTCCCGCGTACGGCGGCTGGGGACGACGGCGATGTCGTCGAAGGCGTACGCCCGGCGGCCGCGCTTGCCGCGCCCGATCTCGATCTCAGTCACGTGTGTGGCCTTTCCCTGATGCGTTTCAGCGTCTTCCAGTATCGCCGACGGGTACGACAAGGGCGGCCCCGGATGCCCCGGAGCCGCCCCCTGCCAGCCTCACGCGCGCGTGCGGGTCACTTGCTGCGGCTGTAGTTCGGTGCCTCGACCGTCATCTGGATGTCGTGCGGGTGGCTCTCCTTGAGGCCCGCCGAGGTGATCCGGACGAACCGGCCGTTGTCCTGGAGCTCGGGTACGGTCCGGCCGCCGACGTAGAACATCGACTGGCGCAGGCCGCCGACGAGCTGGTGGACCACCGAGGAGAGCGGGCCGCGGTAGGGCACCTGGCCCTCGATGCCCTCGGGGACGAGCTGCTCGTCGGAGGCGACGCCCTCCTGGAAGTAGCGGTCCTTGGAGAAGGACTTGCGGTCGCCGCGGGACTGCATGGCGCCGAGCGACCCCATGCCGCGGTACGACTTGAACTGCTTGCCGTTGATGAACATCAGCTCGCCCGGCGACTCCTCGCAGCCCGCGAGCAGCGAACCGAGCATCACCGTGTCGGCACCCGCGACCAGCGCCTTGGCGATGTCGCCGGAGTACTGCAGGCCGCCGTCGCCGATGACCGGGACGCCGGCCTCCTTGGCGGCGAGCGCAGCCTCGTAGATGGCGGTGACCTGGGGGACGCCGATGCCGGCGACGACACGGGTCGTACAGATGGAGCCGGGGCCGACACCGACCTTGATGCCGTCGACACCGGCGTCGATGAGCGCCTTGGCGCCGTCGCGGGTGGCGATGTTGCCGCCGATGACGTCGACGCCGGCCGAGTTCGACTTGATCTTGGCGACCATGTCGCCGACCAGGCGGGAGTGGCCGTGGGCGGTGTCGACGACGATGAAGTCGGCGCCCGCCTCGATCAGGGCCTGGGCCCGCTCGAAGGCGTCACCGGCCACGCCGACCGCGGCGCCGACCAGCAGACGGCCCTCGCCGTCCTTCGCGGCGTTCGGGTACTTCTCCGCCTTCACGAAGTCCTTGACCGTGATCAGGCCCTTGAGGATCCCGCCGTCGTCGACCAGCGGAAGCTTCTCGATCTTGTGCTTGCGCAGCAGCTCCATGGCCTCGACACCGGAGATGCCGACCTTGCCGGTGACCAGCGGCATCGGCGTCATGACCTCGCGCACCCGGCGCGTACGGTCGGTCTCGAAGGCCATGTCGCGGTTGGTGACGATGCCGAGCAGCTTCTTGTTGCCGTCGGTCACCGGGACACCGCTGATGCGGAACTTGGCGCACAGTGCGTCGGCCTCGCCGAGCGTGGCGTCCGGGTGGATCGTGATCGGGTCGGCCACCATGCCGGACTCGGAGCGCTTCACCAGGTCGACCTGGTTGGCCTGGTCCTCGATGGAGAGGTTGCGGTGCAGAACGCCGACACCGCCCTGGCGGGCCATCGCGATCGCCATGCGCGACTCGGTGACCTTGTCCATGGCGGCGGACAGGAGCGGGATGTTGACCCGCACGTTCTTGGAGACGTACGAGGCGGTGTCGATCTCGTCGGGTGCCATGTCCGACGGGCCCGGCAGCAGCAGCACGTCGTCGTAGGTCAGCCCGAGGGTCGCGAATTTTCCGGGCACTCCGTCGACGTTGGCAGTCATGACACCTTCCCCAAATGGCCTTGCTCGGTGCGGATGTCCATGCTAACGGGAAGCTCAGCTCCCGAATTCCACGGTTCCGGATGACTCCGGGCTTCGTATGTTCGTACGGAATTCCGCGGACGCCTGTTCATATCCGGCGCAGGCCTGGTCATCCGGGGCTGCACCGCGGCGGGCCCTACTGCTCGGCCAGCGCCCGCAGTCTGCTCAGGGCCCGGTGCTGGGCCACCCGGACCGCTCCGGGTGACATTCCCAACATCTGGCCGGTCTCCTCGGCCGTGAGGCCCACCGCGATGCGCAGCAGCAACAGCTCCCGCTGGTTCTCGGGCAGGTTGGCCATGAGCTTCTTGGCCCATTCGGCGTCGCTGCTGAGCAGCGCCCGCTCCTCGGGGCCGAGCGAGTCGTCGGGCCGCTCGGGCATCTCGTCCGAGGGGACGGCCGTCGAACCCGGGTGACGCATCGCCGCCCGCTGCAGGTCGGCGACCTTGTGCGCGGCGATGGCGAAGACGAACGCCTCGAAGGGGCGACCGGTGTCCTTGTAGCGAGGCAGGGCGAGGAGGACCGCTACGCAGACCTCCTGGGCCAGGTCCTCGACGAAGTGCCGGGCGTCGCCGGGAAGGCGGGACAGACGGGTGCGGCAGTAGCGCAGGGCCAGGGGGTGGACATGGGCGAGCAGGTCGTGTGTGGCCTGCTCGTCCCCGTCGACGGCGCGATGCACGAGCCCGCCGATCGCCCCGTGGGCAGTGCCCGCCTCGTCGTCGCGCATCGGTCCATGGTGCCTTGACGGCATCCGATGCGCGGCATCGCCCTGGTCGTTGTGCACCGAAGCGTTATGAGCAGGTGCGCCGGAACTCATCCCTTGCGCCCTCCCCTCCCGCTCGATCGACTCGTCCCCGAGGAACTCCACACCTCAAGGATGCGGCATCCGCGGCGAAACGAGCAGCGGGCACCCGGTGGGCCCCGTCGCCACCCCCGCCCGCCATGCGGCAGGCGGGGATTTCCGTACCCCCGCTACGACACACCCGGCCCTGCTCAGCGCACCAGGCCCCAGCGGAAACCGAGCGCCACGGCGTGCGCGCGGTCCGAGGCGCCGAGTTTCTTGAACAGCCGCCGGGCGTGCGTCTTGACGGTGTCCTCGGAGAGGAACAGCTCGCGGCCGATCTCGGCGTTCGAGCGGCCGTGACTCATGCCTTCGAGGACCTGGATCTCGCGCGCGGTGAGCGTCGGCGCGGCGCCCATCTCGGCGGAGCGCAGCCGGCGCGGGGCCAGCCGCCAGGTCGGGTCGGCGAGGGCCTGCGTGACGGTGGCGCGCAGTTCGGCGCGCGAGGCGTCCTTGTGCAGATAGCCACGGGCACCGGCGGCGACCGCGAGCGCCACGCCGTCGAGGTCCTCGGCGACGGTGAGCATGATGATGCGCGCACCGGGGTCGGCGGACAGCAGCCGCCGGACGGTCTCGACGCCGCCCAGACCGGGCATGCGTACGTCCATCAGAATCAGGTCCGAGCGGTCGGCACCCCAGCGGCGGAGGACTTCCTCGCCGTTGGCCGCCGTCGTCACGCGCTCGACACCGGGCACGGTCGCGACCGCGCGGCGGAGCGCCTCTCGGGCAAGCGGGGAGTCGTCGCAGACGAGGACGGATGTCATGGCCGTCCTCCGCAGCTGATGCACGTCACCTTGAGCCTCCAGGCTGGTACGAAATCGTCACCTGTGCGGTCGACCGTCTCGGACGCCTGCCCGAGCCCTTGTTGCTTCAACCGCCTCCGCACTCTCAACGACGGTCACTCGAAAGAGTTACGGGGCCGTGTGCCATCTTCGGCACTCTACGTGAGGGCGCGGACACGGTGCAGGCATGCGCGGTGGACCCGCAACGTTTCATCACAAGCCATGCCCCATTCAGACCCTTTTCTTCCCATTTCTTAGTGTCTGAGGCTAGATTCGCAATGAGTCATATTTTCATCTCCTTAGATCGTAGATGTACGGTCGTGGACACCGTATCCGCCCAGAACGGCTACAAGGGGTCACGCAATGGCAGATTTCTCCCGCCTTCCCGGACCGAACGCTGACCTGTGGGACTGGCAGCTCCTGGCCGCCTGCCGAGGGGTGGACAGCTCGCTCTTCTTCCATCCGGAGGGTGAGCGCGGTGCGGCCCGGAGTGCTCGCGAGAACTCGGCCAAGGAGGTCTGCATGAGGTGCCCGGTGCGCGCGCAGTGCGCGGCGCACGCGCTGGCGGTGAGAGAGCCGTACGGCGTCTGGGGCGGGCTGACCGAGGACGAGCGCGAGGAGCTCATGGGGCGGGCACGCCACCGGCTGGTGTCGGCGGCGGCCGGGGACGGCCCTTCGAGCAACTGAGCAACCGAAAGACCGCACAACTGAAGGAACGTTTCTGCGATATGGGCACGCGCACGCGTGCCCCTAATTTTTGCTCCGGGTGCTCCGGGTGCTCCGGGTGCTCCGGGCGCATCTTCTCGGAGCGCGCGCGTCAGCGTTTCGCCGCGCGCGCCAGCTGGTCCAGGGTCGCCGCCACCGCCGGCACCTGAGCCAGGTCGGGCAGCGTGAGCGCGACGATCTCCCGCCGGACCGCCGGTTCCAGCGTCACCGTGCGAGCGCCCCGTGGCCGTACGGACTCGACGGCGAGCTGCGGCAGGACGGCGACGCCGAGTCCCGCGCCCACCAGGCCGACGACCGCCGGATAGTCGTCGGTCGCGAAGTCGATGCGGGGGGTGAAGCCGGCGCTCTCGCACACCTCGACGAGCTGACCGCGGCAGCGCGGGCAGCCGGCGATCCACGGCTCCCCGGCGAGCTCGCCGATGGAGACCGACTCCGCGCGCGCGAGCCGGTGCCTCTCGGGGACGAGAGCGACCAGCCGGTCGGTCAGCAGGGGCTGTACGACGAGGTCGTCCCACTCCTCGGCGCCCGCCGCCCCCTCGTACCGGAAGGCGAGCGCCAGGTCGCAGTCACCCTCGCGCAACAGGGCGACGGACTGCGGCGGTTCGGCCTCCTCCAGGAAGACCCGGGTGCCGGGGTGTTCGGCGCGCAGGGCCGCGAGTGCCGTCGGTACGAGGGTGGAGCTGCCGCTGGGGAAGGAGACCAGCCGGACCCGTCCGGCGCGCAGGCCCGCGATGGCGGCGACCTCCTCCTCGGCCGCGGTGAGCCCGGCGAGGATCCCGGCGGCGTGCCGCACCAGCGCCTCGCCGGCCTGGGTCAGCCGCATCTCGCGCCCGCTGCGGATGAGCAGCGGCGTGCCGACGGACGCCTCCAGTGCCTTCATCTGCTGGCTGACGGCGGGCTGGGTGCAGCCCAGTTCGCGCCCCGCCGCCGAGAAGGAGCCGGTGGTGGCGACGGCGCGCAGCACGCGGAGATGACGGGCCTCGATCACGGAGTCGAGCATAAGCGGGCCTTGGGGAAGATGCCGAATAATGTGTCGCCGCTTTGCCGCCCGCGCCGTACCGTGCCGCCATGAGGCTTCTTTCTGTGAACCTGGGCCGTCCGAAGGCCGTGCCGTACACGGATGGTCCGGAAGGTGTCACCGGCATCGACAAACAGCCGGTGCTGGAGCCGGTGCGGGTGTCGGCCCCCGGCCCCAAGGGCATCGGCGGCAGCGGGCTCGCCGGGGACGCGGTGTGCAAGCGGCAGCACCACGGCGGCGACGACCAGGCGGTGTACGCGGTGGCACGCGAGGACCTGGACGACTGGGAGCGCGAGCTGGGACGGGCACTGCCCCATGGCTCCTTCGGCGAGAACCTCACCACCGAGGGCATCGACGTCTCCGGCGCGCTGATCGGCGAGCGCTGGCGGGTCGGATCCGAGGTGGTGCTGGAAGTCAGCAGCGGGCGGATCCCGTGCGTCACCTTCCAGGGCCATATGGGTGAGGAGCGGTGGGTGAAGCGGTTCACGCAGAAGGGAGCGCCGGGTGCGTATCTGCGGGTGATACGACCGGGCGAGATCCGTGCCGGGGACCCGGTCGAGATCGTCCACCGCCCCGACCACGACGTGACCGTGGCCCTGGTGTTCCGGGCGACCACGACCGAGCGGCGCCTGCAGCCGCGGCTGCTGGTGGCGGGTGAGGCGCTGCACCCGGAGATACGGGCTTGGGCGCGGGAGTACGTGGCGAAGAACGGAACCTGACGAGCGTTCACGGGCCCTGCCCCTCGCCACGTCTCCACTCAGTGGGAGTCCCCGTGCGGAGAGCGGACGCGCACAGTCCGGGTCATTAACCTTGCGCCATGACAACGGCTCTCATCACGGGTTCCACCGCGGGCATCGGCGCCGCCTTCGCGCGACGGCTGGCGGCGGACGGGCACAACCTCGTCCTCGTCGCCCGCGACACCAAGCGACTGCGGGAACAGGCGACCGAACTGCACGACCGGCACGGCATCGAGGCGAAGGTCCTCACCGCCGACCTGGCGACCGACGACGGCATCGAAGCGGTCGCCGCCCGCCTGGCCGACCGCAAGAACCCCGTCGACCTGCTGATCAACAACGCGGGCTTCGGCAACAAGGGCCGCTATCTCGACGTGTCCATGACTGACGAGCTGATGATGCTCAAGGTGCACTGCGAGGCGGTCCTGCGACTGACGTCGGCGGCGACGGAGGCGATGCGGGAGCGGGGCCGCGGGGGCGTCGTCAACGTCGCGTCGGTGGCGGCCTTCCTGCCGCGCGGGACGTACGGCGCGTCCAAGGCGTGGGTCGTACAGTTCACGCAGGGGGCGGCGAAGGACCTGGCGGGGAGCGGAGTCCGGCTGATGGCGCTGTGCCCGGGCTTCGTCCGCACGGAGTTCCACCAGCGGGCCGGGATGGGCACGGACAACATCCCGGGGTGGATGTGGCTCGACGCGGACAAGCTGGTGGCGGCGGCGTTGGGGGATCTGGCGCGCGGGAGGACCGTGTCGATTCCGGATCCTCGGTACAAGGCGATGATGGGGGTGGTGAAGGTGATGCCTCGGGGGGTGCTGGGTGGGATCAGCTCGCGGACCGGGCGGAAGTACGGGCCGCAGTAGGCACCGCACGATCACCACGACGGGCCGTCTTCATGGGGAGCGCCTCCCTGACCACGAGCGGCACCGCATCCGGAAGGCACCTGACCAGGGCGGGCTGGGCAGGGATCCGACCACCGCTGTGCGAGGACAGGGCCGCCGTCACGTCGTTCTGCGCGCCCGGACGGGCCGTCACGAAGAAGGGCGCGATCCCTACGCCCGGTGGCGGGTTCAGTCGGTCAGTTCCCGCTCCCGGCCGACCAGTTCGGGCGGGGCGATCCTGCGGACCTGTTCCCAGCAGGCCGAGCGCACCTGCGGGGCGAGCAGGACACTGTTGTGGTCTCCGGTGACGGCAGGAGGCGCCGAGGGGTCCTGGTGGGAGAATGGTGTTGTTCAGCCGGACCCAGGGGGGCCGGAGGCGGTGTCATGACGTTTGTACAGCTCATCGACTGCAGGACCAGCCGGTTCGAGGAGATGAATCGGCTGATGGACGCCTGGGTCGAGCAGACCCGGGGGAAGCGGACCGCGACGCACGCGGTGGTGGGGAAGGATCTGTCGGACGCGTCGCACTTCGTGGAGATCGTGGAGTTTCCGTCGTACGAAGAAGCGATGCGGAACTCGAATCTGCCTGAGACCGAGCGGGTCTTCCGGGAGCTGGTCGCCCTGTGTGACGGGATGCCGACCTTCACCGACCTGGACGTGGTGCGCGACGAGCAGCTCAACCGCGGAGTCGCGCGGGAGTTCTTCGTGGACGCCGGCCGGGGCGAGGCTGAGGCCATGTTCGAGCGGTTCACGGACGACTACGTGGATCATGATCCCGCCAATCCGCAGGACTTGGGCCTGCGCGGGGCGCGCGAGGAGTACTCCGGCTGGCGGCGGTCCTTCGACTTCTCGTTCCGGGTGGACGACCAGGTCGCCGAGGGGGACCGGGTCTGCACGCGGTGGACCTGGACGGGGCGCCACAAGGGCGAGTTCCTGGGGATCGCGGCCACCGGGCAGGAGGTCGCCATGACGGGGACGACCTGGCACCGGTTCCGGGACGGAATGATCTGCGAGGGCTGGTGGCAGTACGACCGTGCGGGTCTGCTGGAGCAGTTGGGGGCGGTCGCTCAGACCCCGTGACCCGCGAAGGGGAAAACCCCCGCTCCCTTCGGAGTGGGGGTTCCTTCTGCCTTGACCTGGCTCGCCGTGTCAGATCTCCGGCGCGAGCAACGTCAGTCGCAGCAGCGCGGCGACGGCCAGCACCGTGGGGACGGCGTACCACCACCGGCGCAACCACTGTGCCCTGACGAACATCCACGTCAGCAGGGTCAACACAATCGAGAAGGCCAAGCCGATACCGGCCGCGACGCCGGAATTGGTGACGGCTTGCCGGTCCCACGGGCCGTCCGGCTCGACCATGTAGGCCGTGAGCACGACATAGCCCGTCACGAGAGCTCCCAGAGCGACCACTAGTGCGCACACGGCGGTGCCGATCGAGCTGGAGGCCCTCGACCGCCGGCCCTCGCGCACGTCCGCCGTCGGGCTGGAGCTCACCTGAGCGCCTCCTTCGCGTCATCCAGTTTCCGGTCGAAGCCGCGACCATATGCCTGGGCGTCGTCGCTCTCGTAGTAAGGGCCGCCGTTGTAGCGGGCGGCCAGTTCCTGCATCTGGGCGCGGGTCATCTGCTCCGGCGGTACGTCCGCGAACTCGCTCTCGGCCTTGAGCTGGGCCAGGTACTCGGACGCGATGAACATGTTCTGGGCCGGGTCCTTGGTCGCTTCGACGACGGTGTCCCGCTGCATGTCCGTGAGGTTGTTCGGGTCGTACCCGAGTACTTCGGCGGCCCGGCGGACCTGGATGGCGATGGGGCCCATCGAGGTCTGGTCGGCGTCGGTGAGGCCGGGAATGTTCCGTCGTCCTTCGTACGCGGCGTCGTCGAGCCAACCGGGGTCGCCCTCGACCTCCTGCCAGGCGATACCCGCGATCATCTCGGGCGGCAGCCCTGAGTCCGCCGCGGCGGCTCTGATGAGTTCCTTGTTCCCCGAGATGTAGTCTCGACGGCCCTCGTCCGAGTTGGACCACAGCCAGTAGTTGTTGCCCTGGCCCTCCGGCAGACCGTCGACGCGCATCTTGATGCGGTACAGCGTCTCGCTGATGACGACGTCGTCACCCAGCGTGGGAAACTCGTCCACCTTCGGCCCCGCGCCCGGTAGCTGGGCGTAGGGGTTGTCGGTCGCCTGCCGCGCCTCGGCACCCAGCGGGCCCAGGTTCTTGAGGAACTGCCCCGGGTCGCCGAGGGGGCTGCGGAAGTCGGGCAGGGAACGGTACGCGGCCTTGACGTCGGCGACGCACTTCTCGCGCGCCTCGGACTCCACCCGCAGGGCGTCACCGTAATGGCCCTTGGTCTGGTTGTAGTAGCGCTCGGCGTCCTCGCGGATCGCGTCCACGTCGACGGTCAGCTCGGCGAACCAGTCCAGCACGCCGGTGGAGTCCCGGAGGTCCTCCCACTGCCGCAGAGGCTCGGCGGCACGTGCGGTCGGGGTGATCGCGCTGGCCTCCCGGGACATCACCTCGGAGAGTTTGCCCTCGGTGTGCTGCCCGCTCTCGTAGTGGCTCTTGGCCGTGGTGACCGCCTCCGCGTACGAGGAGAGGGCCTTTCCCACCGTGCTGAAGGCTCCCGCCAGGGCGTCGGTGAGTTCCTTGGATTCGCCCAGGCGTTTGACGTACAGGTCACGCGCTTCGCTCTGCCAGTCCACCTTGACCGCCTTGCGGAAGGCGTCGTCGGTGGTGTCGATCAGCTTGTACAGGCGCGTGAACTCCGCTGCACTGCGCCCGATGAGCGCCGGATTGGAGTCGTCCAGGAACTCCACGTCCTTGCGGTAGGCCACGGTGGATCACCGGTCCTTGGCTTCGACGTAGCTCCCCTGGACGAGAACGGCGTTCAACTGCCCACGGACGTGTTGGTCGTACTTGGTGTACGTGGTGTTCGCAGACCTCAGGTGGCCGGCCAGTGCCGCGAGCAGCACGACCGCGTCGTCGTACTGGTCCTTGGCGTAGCGGGCGAAGGTCTCGACGTTCGAGGCCACGTCTGAGTGGGACCGGGGAACGCGGCACATCGTCGCGTTCTCTCCGTCCATCCGCCCCTCGTAGAGGACGCCTGCGATCTCGATGAGCAGATGCGAACTGCCGTCGATGGAGTCCGCGTTCACGGAGAACCCGTCTCCACGAGCACCCGGGCTGCCGGAGGAAGCGCCTCCATCGGCAGGGAGCTGGTTCAACTGCATGTGAGCCGACTGCTGTTGACGCCCCAGGGCATCCGCTTTGAGCTGGCCCCACTCCTCTTCCCACGAACTCATGTCCGCCCCCGTCCGGCTGTGACATTGCCTGAGCACATGTGCCTGTCCATGCCAAGTCTGCCATGAACAGGCCAGGCATGATCACCTGTGAACGGCTTCACCCGCATCGACCGCCATGTCTCCCAAGCATCCGCACACACGCCGAGGCCCGGCACCCTCGCGGGGTGCCGGGCCTCGGTGGTGTGCCGTGCCTCAGTGGGAGTGGCCGTGGGAGTGACCCGCGGCGGCCGGCTCCTCTTCTTCCTTCTTCTCGACGACCAGGGTCTCGGTCGTGAGGAGGAGGGAGGCGATGGAGGCGGCGTTCTCCAGGGCGGAGCGGGTGACCTTGACCGGGTCGATGACGCCGGCCTTGACCAGGTCGCCGTACTCGCCGGTGGCGGCGTTGAAGCCCTGGCCCGCCTCGAGCTCGGCGACCTTGGAGGTGATGACGTAGCCCTCCAGGCCGGCGTTCTCGGCGATCCAGCGCAGCGGCTCGACGACCGCGCGGCGGACGACGGCGACACCGGTGGCCTCGTCGCCGGTCTTGCCGAGGCCGCCCTCGAGCACCTTGGCGGCGTGCACCAGAGCGGAGCCACCACCGGAGACGATGCCCTCCTCGACCGCGGCGCGGGTCGCGGAGATGGCGTCCTCCAGGCGATGCTTCTTCTCCTTCAGCTCCACCTCGGTGGCGGCGCCGACCTTGATCACGCACACGCCGCCGGCCAGCTTCGCGAGGCGCTCCTGGAGCTTCTCGCGGTCCCAGTCGGAGTCGGTGTTCTCGATCTCAGCCTTGATCTGGGCGACGCGGCCCGTGACGTCCGCCGAGTTGCCCGCGCCGTCGACGACGGTCGTGTCGTCCTTGGTGACCGTGACGCGGCGGGCGGAGCCCAGCACGTCCAGGCCGACCTGGTCGAGCTTGAGGCCGACCTCCTCGGAGATGACCGTGGCGCCGGTGAGGACCGCCAGGTCCTGCAGCATCGCCTTGCGGCGGTCACCGAAGCCGGGGGCCTTGACCGCGACCGCGTTGAAGGTGCCGCGGATCTTGTTCACGACCAGGGTCGACAGGGCCTCGCCCTCGACGTCCTCGGCGATGATCAGCAGCGGCTTGGAGGCACCCGCCTGGATGACCTTCTCGAGCAGCGGCAGCAGGTCCTGGATCGAGGAGATCTTGCCCTGGTTGATGAGGATGTAGGGGTCCTCGAGGATGGCCTCCATGCGCTCCTGGTCCGTCACGAAGTACGGCGACAGGTAGCCCTTGTCGAAGGCCATGCCCTCGGTGAAGTCCAGCTCCAGACCGAAGGTGTTGGACTCCTCGACGGTGATGACACCGTCCTTGCCGACCTTGTCCATCGCCTCGGCGATGAGCTCGCCGACCTGCGAGTCCTGGGCGGACAGCCCGGCCACGGCGGCGATGTCGGACTTCTCGTCGATCGGGCGGGCGGTCGCGAGGAGCTCCTCGGAGACGGCCTTGACCGCGGCGTCGATGCCCTTCTTCAGGGCGGCCGGGGAGGCACCCGCGGCAACGTTCCGCAGGCCCTCGCGCACCAGAGCCTGGGCGAGCACGGTGGCGGTGGTGGTGCCGTCACCCGCGATGTCGTTGGTCTTGGTCGCCACCTCCTTCACCAGCTGGGCACCGAGGTTCTCGTACGGGTCGTCGAGCTCGACCTCGCGGGCGATGGTGACGCCGTCGTTGGTGATGGTGGGGGCGCCGAACTTCTTGTCGATGACGACGTTGCGGCCCTTGGGGCCGATCGTCACCTTGACCGTGTCAGCGAGCTTGTTGACGCCGCGCTCGAGGGCGCGACGGGCGTCCTCGTCGAACTTCAGGATCTTCGCCATGGGAGCGTGAGCCCTCTCGGAAATCTAGGTGAAATTAGCCGCGCCCCCGGCGCCCGGCTCATGTGATCGCGGGGGGCCAGGGGCGCAGCTCAAGCAATGTGCTTCGCGGTGAGGCGAAGCGAGGTGAATTACTTCTCGATGATCGCGAGCACGTCGCGGGCCGAGAGGACGAGGTATTCCTCGCCGTTGTACTTCACTTCGGTGCCGCCGTACTTGCTGTAGAGCACGATGTCGCCGACGGCGACGTCGAGCGGAAGACGGTTACCGTCCTCGAAGCGGCCCGGGCCCACGGCCAGGACGACGCCCTCCTGGGGCTTCTCCTTGGCAGTGTCCGGAATGACCAGGCCAGAGGCGGTGGTCTGCTCGGCGTCGAGCGGCTGGACCACAATGCGGTCCTCGAGCGGCTTGATGGCAACCTTGGAGCTGGTGGTCGTCACGATCCGACCTCCCCCTTCGGAGATCTCACGGGGTTAACTGTCTGAGGTGGCGACCAGGTGGATCCGTCGTCGCGGGTGCCGGACCTGCCCGTCGCTAGTTGGCACTCTCCAGGGGGGAGTGCCAGGTCCGAGACTATGACTGTGATTAGCACTCGGTCAAGCGGAGTGCCAATCCCGTGCGGCGCGGCGCCGAGGTTTCCCCCCGGCGTCCGCCCTCGGGGCGCCTGCTGCGGATGCCTGTCCCGCGCCGTCAGTGGCCTGCACCCGTACCGGAAAGCCGGCCTAGACGTAGTCCTCCAGCCGTCCCACCGTCAGCCCTCTCCCCTGGATCTCCCGCAGTACTCGGACGGTTCGTTCCGTCAGCGTGTCGTCGGTCGGTTCGCCCGAGGGCACCGAGACGATGTCGCCCGGCCGCAGGCGGCTCGCGCCGTTGGTGAAGGTCAGCTCGCCGTTCTCCGCCGAGGCCCGCCACAGGACGACCGCTAAGAGGCCGCAGTCGGCGGCGGCGCGCAGGGTGGTGGCGTCGTACGTGCCGTAGGGAGGGCGGAAGAGGCGGGGGCGGATGCCGAAGCGGGAGCGGAGTTTGTCCTGCTGGCCGCAGATCTCGGCGCGCTGTCCGGCGTACGGCAGCCCGCGCAGCGCGGGATGGTCGAGGGTGTGGTTCTGGATGCTCGCGCCGACCGACCGGAGGCGGGCGAATTGGCCGTATCCCGGCCCGGCGACACTGTCCGTGAGGAACATGCTGACCGGGAGCCGCAGTTCACGGACCATGTCGACGAAGCGCGGGTCCTTTTCGGCGCCGTCGTCGTAGGTGAGGAAGACGACCCGGTCGGGGGTGCGGACGCGGTCGAGGACGGGCGGGCTGCCCGGGCGCGCGGCAGCGGGCCGGGCGGCCGGCTTCGGGGCCGGACGCAGCGGGGCGGCGAGTCCCCATCGGCGGTACGGCCGCTCACCCGCGCCTTCGGGGCCGTCCCGGCCCGTCCGCTGGGCCGTCCACTGGGCCGTCTTCTCGCCCGGCCGTTCGGTGGGGGCGACGGACCGGGCGCAGCCGGTGAGGAGGGTGGCGGCGAGCGCGCCGGCCGTCAGCGCCCGCCACTTCACAGGTAGTCCTCCAGGCGGGCCACGGCATACCCCTCCTTGGTGATCTTGTTCAGGAAGCGGCGGATCATGTCCGGCATGGTGCCCTTCCAGATCTCCGGGCCCCGGAAGTGGCTGAGGACGATGTCGCCGGGGCGGATCTCCCGGTCCCACTCGCGGTACTCCCAGCGGTCGACGAAGATCTCCTCGTTCCACAGGGGCGCGTACTTGATGCCGCAGGACGCGGCGGCACGCAGGGTGGCCTCGTTGTAGTTGCCGTAGGGCGGGCGGAAGAGGGTGGGGCGCCGGCCGTAGCGCTCCTCGATCACGTCCTGCATGCCGCAGATCTCGCGCTTCTGGCGGGCGTACGACAAACCGGGCAGGTAGGGGTGACGGAGGGTGTGGTTGTTGAGGGTGACCCCGGCGTCCTGCATCTTCTTGAAGTAGCCGTAGTCCTCCTTGATCAGGTAGTCGCTGAGGAAGGCGGTGTACGGGATCTTCAGTTCGTTCATCATCCGCAGGAACGCCGGGTCCTTCTCGGCACCGTCGTCGATGGTGAGGAAGACGATCTTCTGCTTGGTGGGGACCGTCGTGAAGACCGGTGGCAGGCCGGCGTGGCCGTCCACCTCGAAGCCCTTGCGGGTGGTGATCGTCGGTTTGACGGCAGGCGGGCGCGGGGGCAGGAGCGGGACCGTCCTGAGGCCCCAGCGTTTCGCCGCCGCCACCCTGGCCTGGCGCGCGGCCCTCACTTTGGCCGCGCCCCCCTCCTTCGCGCGCTGCTGGCCGAGGGCCGGCCGCACCTCGGCGCCGCCGCCCTGCGCACAGCCGGAGAGGAGGGCCGCGACGGCGAGAACGGCGATACCGGGCCGCACCGTCACCGCTGACCGCTTTTTGTATGTTTGTCCTACTGTTCGCATGGTGCCGGATCCTCGCAGGACGCCGTCGCGAACCCGGGCCGACACCGCCACCGGAGGCACACCGTCCACCGACTGGCCCACAATGATCCGGTGAACGACCTTGCCCCCCTCCTCACCCCCGAGGGCCGCGCCCTCCTCGACGCGGTGCGCGGCACCGCCCCCGCCGACGAACTCGCCGTCGCCACCCGGCTGCGCCGCGAGCACCCCGCCGAACTGGTGTCGGCGGCGCTCGGGCAGGCGCGGCTGCGGCAGCGGGCGGCGGCGAAGTTCGGGGCCGAGGACGCCGGGCGGATGTTCTTCACGCCGAACGGCGTCGAGCAGTCGACCAGGGCGAGCGTGGCGTCGTACCGGGCCGCGCGCTTCCGGGCGGAGGGCGTGCGGTCCGTCGCCGACCTGTGCTGCGGGATCGGCGGGGACGCGATCGCGCTCGCCCGGGCGGGGATCAGGGTGCTCGCCGTGGACCGGGACCCGGCGACGGCGGCGGTGGCCCGGGCGAACGCCGACGCGCTCGGGCTGGCCGACCTCATCGAGGTGCGGGAGGCGGACGTCACGGAGGTGGAGACCGCCGGCTACGACGCCGTGTTCGTCGATCCGGCGAGGCGTGGCGGGCGCGGCCGGATCTTCGACCCGGAGGCGTACTCGCCACCGCTGTCCTGGGCCGTCCAGGCCGCCCGTACGGCGTCCCGCGCCGCCGCGCTGAAGGTCGCCCCGGGCATCCCCCACGAGGCCGTCCCCGCCGAGGCGGAGGCCGAGTGGATCTCGGACGGCGGGGACGTCAAGGAGGCGGTGCTGTGGTTCCGCACGGAGCCGGGGACGGTACGGGCGACCCTGCTGCCGGGCCCGCGGACGCTCCTCGGCCGGGGCCTGCCCGACCCCCGGGTCCGGTCCGTCGGCCGGTACCTGTACGAGCCCGACGGCGCCGTCATCCGCGCCCACCTGGTCGCCGAGGTCGCCGAGGAGCTCGACGGCGGGCTGATCGACCCCACGATCGCCTACATCACGGCCGACGAGCGGCACGTGACCCCGTACGCCTCCGCGTACGAGATCACCGACCGACTGCCCTTCAACGTGAAGAAGTTGAAGGCCCTGCTGCGGGAGCGCGAGGTCGGCATCCTGACCGTGAAGAAGCGGGGCTCCGCGGTCGAGCCGGAGGAACTGCGCCGCAAGGCCCTGCCCAAGCAGCACGGCCCGAACTCGGCGACCGTGTTCATGACGCGGGTCGCCGGGGCGCCGACCATGCTCGTCGGGCACCCCGTCTGACTCAGGAAGCCCCGGCCTCGGCCGCCCGCCTCAGCAGCAGTTCCCGTTCCCGCGTGTTGTGCGTCAGCTCCGCCGCCCGCAGGAACTCCGCCCGCGCCTGAGCCGTACGGCCAAGACGCATCAGCAGATCGCCCCGCACGCTCGGCAGCAGGTGGTAGTCCCGCAGGGCCGGTTCGGCGGCCAGGGCGTCGACGATCTCCAGCGCCGGGCCCGGGCCGTCCGCCATCGACACGGCGACCGCGCGGTTGAGTTCGACGACCGGGGAGGGGGCGCGGGCGGCGAGCAGGGAGTACAGGGTGGAGATCGTCCGCCAGTCGGTCTCCTCGTAGGAGTGCGCCATCGCGTGGCAGGCGGCGATCGCGGCCTGGAGGGCGTAGGGGCCCGGGGCGCCGGTGGCTTCGGCGCGGCCGAGGGCGGTGATGCCGCGGGCGATGAGCATGCGGTTCCAGCGGCGGCGGTTCTGGTCCTTGAGGAGGACGGGCTCGCCGTTCGGGCCGGTTCGGGCCGCGGACCGGGACGTCTGGAACTCCAGCAGGGCGGTCAGGCCGTGGACCTCGGGTTCCTTCGGCATCAGGGCGGACAGCACGCGGGCCAGCCGCAGGGCGTCCTCGCACAGGCCCGGGCGCAGCCAGTCGTCGCCGGCCGTGGCGGCGTAACCCTCGTTGTAGATCAGGTAGATGACGTCGAGGACGGAACCGAGGCGGGCCTCGCGGTCGGGGCCGTAGGGGACCTCGAAGGCGATGTTCCTGGCCGCCAGCGTCCGCTTGGCGCGCACGATGCGCTGGGCCACCGTCGCCTCGGGCACCAGGAACGCGCGGGCGATCTCGGGCGTGGTCAGGCCGCCGAGCAGACGCAGGGTGAGGGCGGTGCGGGCCTCGGCGGACAGGACCGGGTGGCAGGCGGTGAAGACCAGGCGGAGCAGGTCGTCGTCGATGTCCTCGGGGTCGGCGGGCTCCTCCGGCGGGGCCGCGTCCGTGAGGGTCCGGCCGATCTCGGCCAGCTTGCGGGTGTAGTTCTCCCGGCGCCGGATCAGGTCGACGGCGCGGTGCCGGGCGGTGGCCATGAGCCAGGCGCCCGGGTTGTCGGGGACGCCGTCGCGCGGCCACTGTTCGAGGGCCGCGACCAGCGCGTCCTGGGCCAGTTCCTCGGCGATGCCGACGTCCCGGACGATGCGGGCGACGCCCGCGATGATGCGGGGCGACTCGATCCGGAAGACGGTTTCGACGGCTCCGCGCGGGTCCTCCGCGGCTCCGCGCGGATCTTCCGCGGCTCCGCGCGGGTCGGCGGTGGGCTGTGGTGTCACAGCCCACCATCAGACACCCGCACCGGCCTGCCGCCAAACGCTCAGCCGGTCCTCAGCCGGTCCTCAGCCGGTCCTCAGCCCTCGGCGATCTCCCGCACCTCGCACGTCACCGTCCAGTGCTCCTCGTGCACCTTCAGGAACCGCTTGGTCCACTCGATCGCCTCGGCCTTGTCCTTGGCCTGGACGATCGCGTAACCGCCGACGACTTCCTTGGCCTCCGTGAACGGCCCGTCCGTGACGGACAGCTGCCCGCCCTCCCAGCGCACCCGGCTGCCCTGCGCGGTCGGCGTCAGCCCGGCGGTGTCCAGCAGGACCCCGGCCTTCGTCATCTCGTCGATCAGCTCGCCCATCCGCTGCATCAGCTCGGGGCTGGGGCCCTCGGCGGGGGCGGTGGACTCGTCGATCTGGACCAGGGAGAGATAGCGCGGCATGGTGCCGCCTCCTCGTGTCGTGGGCCGGGCTGTTCCCGGCCTCTCACCCCTGCGTCGACCGGGCGGCACCCGGATCGACAGGGTCGAGGAAAATCTTCCGGGTTTTCCCGCGTGTCCGCTCAGCGCAGCGATTCCCACAGCTCGCCCGCCTCCGGCTCGTCGGCCACCACCCGGTTGGAGTCCGAGGGTGCGGTCACCACCGGCATCGTCACCGTCGTCACCCGGTCCGCCGACAGTACCTTGAGGCTTTCACCCAGGCGCATCAGCTCGGTCAGGGAGTCGAGGCCGGTGTCCGTGGTGAGGCTGCCGGTGACCGCGTCGGCGACCCGGTACAGCTTGGCGGGGTCGGACAGCAGGTTCGTCGAGGAGATCTGTTCCAGCAGGGCCTTCACCAGCATCTGCTGGAGACCTATGCGGCCGAGGTCGCTGCCGTCGCCTATGCCGTGCCGGGTGCGGGCGAGCGCGAGGGCCTGGTCGCCGTCGAGTTCGTGGGTGCCGGCCGCCAGCTTCAGGTGGCTGTCGTCGTCGTCGATGTCCTGGTCCGTGGTGACGGTGACCCCGCCGAGCGCGTCCACCAGCTTGGCGAAGCCCGCGAAGTCGATCTCGATGTAGTGGTCCATGCGGACGTCGGTGATCGACTCGACCGTCTTGACCGCGCACACCGGCCCGCCCACCGAGTACGCGCCGTTGAACATCGAGTTGTACGCCACCGCCGTCGTCCCCCCGGACGACCGCGGGCAGGACGGCCGGGTGACGAGCGTGTCGCGGGGGATGCTGACCACGGTCGCCGTCGTACGGCCCGCGTCGAGGTGCACCACCATCGCCGTGTCGGACCGGGCGCCGGAGCTGTCGCCGCCGCCGAGCTCCTGGTTCTCCTCGCCGCTGCGTGAGTCCGAGCCGAGGACGAGGATGTTCAGCGCCTCGGTGGGCAGCGGGGAGGCGGTGGCCGACGCGGAACCGGACGGGGTCGGTGTCGTCACCGCCTTCGCGGGGCGGTCGTCGCCGAGCGCGTTGTTGATGTCGACGCTCTTGATGTTGCTGTTGAGGTGCCAGTAGGCCCAGCCCGCCGCGGCGGTGCCCAGCACCAGTGCGCCCGCGAGTGTGAGACCGGCGGCCTTGAGCGCTGTCGACCGCCGGCCCCTCCGTCTGCCCTCGTCGCCGTTCTCTTCACGTCCGGTCACGGGAGGAACGTAAGTCCGAATTATTAGGAGAATGTTAGGGACGGGATCGGGGGACGGTTTTCTTCAGAAAATCTCACCTTTCTCAGGGCAGTCTCACCCCAGTGTCACCACCGGCACCGGATTGCTCCCGCTCCACGACGCGTTGAACCCGAAGGTGACCGACCCGCCGTCCGGGACCGTCCCGTTGTAGGAGGCGTTGGAGCAGCTGACCGCCGTCCCCGTCTGGGTGCAGGTGGCGTTCCATGCCTGGGTGATCCGCTGGCCGGCGCCATACGTCCAGCCGGCCTTCCACGACGACAGCGCCGCCCCCGCACAGGCGATCCGCACCTGCCCGGTGAAGCCGGCGTTCCACTGACTGGTCACGCTGTACGTCGCCGTGCAGCCCTCCGTGGACTGGCTGCCGCCGAGCGCCTGAGCGATCGCGTGGTACGCCGGTTTCGGCGCGTAGTTCTCGTCGTACGGCGTCGCCGCGCCCTGCCCCGGGAAGGTGTCCGGGATCCAGGAGTCGGAGTCGGTGAAGCCCCACACCGTGACGCCGACGCACCGGGCCACCGCCACGCACGCGCCGACGACCGCCCTGTAGTCGGCGGCCTGCTGGGTCAGCTTCGCGTTGTCGGACGGCAGTTGCATCCGGATGTCCAGCTCGGTGATCGCCACGTCCACGCCGAGGTCGGCGAAGCGCTGGATGTTCTGCTGGAGCGTGGACGGCACCTGGCCGACGATGAGGTGGGCCTGGAGCCCGACCCCGTCGATCGGGACGCCGCGCTCCTTCAGGGACTTGACCAGGTTGTACAGGGCGGTGCTCTTCGCGTTGACGCCCTCGACGTTGTAGTCGTTGATGTAGAGCCTGGCGGCCGGGTCCGCGGCGCGCGCGGCGGTCAGGGCCTGGGCGATGTAGTCGGCGCCGAGGCCGTTGTACCAGAGGGTCTGACGGTAGGTGCCGTCCTCGTTGAACGGTTCGTTGACCACGTCCCAGGTGGCCAGCCGGCCCTTGTACCGGCCGACTTCCAGCGCGATGTGGTCGTTCATCAGCCGGCTCAGCTGGGCCGCGGTCCAGGTGCCGTTCGTCAGCCAGCCCGGGTTCTGGCTGTGCCAGACCAGGGTGTGGCCGCGCACCTGCTGTCCGTTGGCCTCGGCGAAGGCGACGATCTGGTCGGCCTCGGCCCAGTCGAAGGTGCCCTGGGCCGGCTCGACCGAGGCCCACTTCATGGCGTTGCCGGGGGTGAGGGCGTTGAACTCGCGGGCGGCGGTGTCGCCGTACGTCCCGGTGAGTTTGGATCCGGTGACCGCCGTGCCCATGACCTTGCCCTTGGCGTCGGCGAGGTCGCGCAGGGGTGTGTCGGCGGCGTGCGCCGCGGGCGCCGCGACCAGCAGCGCGCCGAGCAGGGCGACGCCGCTGAGCAGTGATGTGAGGGTTGAGCCCGATCTCAGAGATCTCATTGCGGGTGCCTCCGAAAGTTTCGGTCGAACAACCGACTGGCTTCGGAGCAGTGTGGGGTGCGTCACCACACCGGTCAATACGGAAACAGGCCTCCCCGCGACCTCCGCACCGGCACGTCCTACGCCGTGGGCGGCGTCCCGGTACTGGCCCGCACCACCAGACTCGTCGCCAGCTCCACCCGGGTCGCCGCCGACGTGGCGCCGGCGTCGCGCCCGAGGTCGAGGACCAGCCTGGCGGCCGCCTCCGCCATCTCCGTCAGGGGCTGTCGTACGGTCGTCAGCGGCGGCCCCACCCACGGCGCCACCGGCAGGTCGTCGAAGCCGACCACGCTCAGGTCCTCCGGGATCCTGAGCCCCAGCTCGCGCGCGGCCTCGTACAGCCCGAGCGCCTGGAGGTCGTTGCCGGCGAAGACGGCGGTGGGCCGGTCCGGGCGGCGCAGGAGCTCCAGGCCGCGCCGGTAGCCGGCCTCGTGGTGGAAGTCGCCGGCCGCGATCAGCCCCGGGTCGACGGGCAGTCCGGCGGTCTCCAGGGCGGCCCGGTAGCCGTCGATGCGGGCGCGGCTGCACATCATCCGGGACGGTCCGCTGATCGCGCCGATCCGGGTGTGCCCGAGCTCGACCAGATGCCGGGTGGCGGCGAGGCCGCCCTGCCAGTTGGTGGCGCCGATGGAGGGCACGTCGGCGCCCGGGTCGCCGGCCGGGTCCATCACCACGAACGGGATGGAGCGGCTGCCGAGCAGGGCGCGCTGGGACTCGTCGAGCCCGGACAGTACGAGGATCACGCCGTGCGGCCGGCGGGCGGCGACCTGGTCGGCCCAGGTCCGCCCCGGGGTCAGCCGCCCCGCGCTCTCGCTGAGCACCACACTCAGCCCGGCGTCCCGCGCCACGTTCTCCACGCCCCGGATGACCTCCATCGCCCAGGCGCTCTCCAGCTCGTGGAAGACCAGGTCGATCAGGGGCGAGCGGCTCGCCTCGGCACGCCGGCGCCGGTAGCCGTGCGCGCGCAGCAGGCCCTCCACGCGACTGCGGGTCGCCGGGGCGACATCGGCACGGCCGTTGAGGACCTTCGAAACTGTCGGCGCCGAAACACCGGCCTCGCGGGCGATCTCGGCGAGCGTCGCGGTCTGCGCGGACCGTCCGGCCCTTGGGGCTGTCGTCCGGGTTTCTGCGGGCTCCGGGGGTGTCATGGCGGCGATCGTATCCCTGCGCGACCTCTTGACGAACCCCTCTCACCGCCCTAGGTTCCCAAAACATTCGACTTACATCTCGAAACATTCGCGAGAGGGCCATCGACCCCGACAGGAGTTACATGACCACCGCCCCCTGGCGTGACCCCGCCCTGCCCGCCGCCGCCCGCGTCGACGACCTCCTCTCCCGGATGACCCTGGAGGAGAAGACCGCCCAGCTGTACGGCGTGTGGGTGGGCGCCGCCACGGACGGCGACGGAGTCGCCCCCCTGCAGAGCGAGATGACCACCGACTACGACTGGGACGAGCTGATCACCCACGGCCTGGGCCAGCTCACCCGCCCCTTCGGCACGGCCCCGGTGGACCCGGCGCTGGGCGCGCAGGCACTGGCCCGCGCCCAGCGCCGCATCGCCGACGCCGGCCGCTTCGGCATCCCCGCGATCGCCCACGAGGAGTGCCTGGCCGGCTTCACGGCCTGGCAGGCCACCGCCTACCCCGTGCCGCTCGCCTGGGGCGCGGCCTTCGACCCCGCGCTGGTCGAGGAGATGGCCCGCCGCATCGGCGAGGACCTGCGCTCGGTCGGCGTCCACCAGGGCCTCGCCCCGGTCCTGGACGTCGTACGGGATCCCCGGTGGGGCCGCGTCGAGGAGACCATCGGCGAGGACCCGTACCTGGTCGGCACGGTCGGCGCCGCCTATGTCCGCGGCCTCGAATCGGCCGGGATCATCGCCACGCTCAAGCACTTCGCCGGGTACGCCTCCTCGGCGGGCGCCCGCAACCAGGCTCCCGTGCGCGCGGGGGTCCGCGAGTTCGCCGACGTGGTCCTCCCGCCGTTCGAGATGGCTCTGCGGGAGGGCGGCGCCCGCTCGGTGATGGCCGCGTACACCGACACGGACGGCGTCCCCGCCTCGGCCGACCCCGGCCTGCTGACCGGACTCCTGCGCGAGCAGTGGGACTTCACCGGCACGGTGGTCGCCGACTACTTCGGCATCGGCTTCCTGCAGACCCAGCACCGGGTGGCGGGAACCGAGGCGGAGGCGGCGCACGCGGCGCTGTCGGCCGGCGTCGACGTGGAACTGCCGACACTCAGGTGCTACGGCAAACCGCTGCTGGAGGCGGTCAGGGCGGGCGCGGTCCCGGAGTCCCTGATCGACCGGGCGGTCCACCGGGTGCTGCTCCAGAAGTGCGAACTGGGCCTGCTGGACGAGGACTGGGACCCGGAGCCGGCCGGCCGCATCAACCTCGACTCGACGGCGAACCGGGCGGTGGCCCGCCGCCTGGCTCAGGAGTCGGTGGTGCTGCTGGACAACCCGGACGGCCTGCTTCCCCTGGCCCCCGACACACGCGTCGCGGTGGTCGGCCCGAGGGCGGCGGACGCGCTGGCGATGCTCGGCTGCTACTCGTTCCCCTCCCATGTCCTCACACAGCACCCCGAGGTGCCGACGGGCGTGGACATTCCCACGCTCCTGGAGTCCCTGCGGGCCGAACTCCCGGACGCCAAGGTGGCGTTCGCTCAGGGCTGCGGGGTGTCGGACCCGGACACCTCCGGCTTCGAGGAGGCGGTGGCACGGACGGCCGAGGCGGACGTCTGCGTGGCGGTACTGGGCGACCGGGCGGGCCTGTTCGGCCGGGGCACCTCGGGCGAGGGCTGCGACGCGACGGACCTGCGGCTGCCGGGAGTCCAGGCCGAGTTGCTGGACACTCTGGTGGCGACCGGCGTCCCGGTCGTCCTCGTCCTGCTCACCGGCCGCCCGTACGCCCTGGGCCGCTGGGAGGGCCGGCTCGCCGCCGTCGTCCAGGCGTTCTTCCCCGGGGAGGAGGGCGGCCCGGCGGTGGCGGGAGTGCTGTCGGGCCGCGTGAACCCGTCCGGCCGGCTGCCGGTCAGCGTCCCGCGCGTCCCCGGCGGCCAGCCCTGGACGTACCTGCAGCCGCCGCTGGGCCTGCGCGCGGACGTGAGCAACCTGGACCCGACACCGCTGTACGCCTTCGGACACGGCCGCTCCTACACGGAGTTCGTGTGGGAGGACTTCCAGGGCGGCCCGGCCCCGGAGATGGACACCGACGGGACGTACGACGTGTCGGTCACGGTCCGCAACGCGGGCGACCGCGCCGGCGCCGAGGTCGTCCAGCTGTACCTGCACGACCCGGTCGCCACGGTCACCCGCCCCGACGTCCGCCTGATCGGCTACCGGCGCCTGGAGCTGGAGCCGGGCCGGTCCTCGCGGGTCACCTTCCGCTTCCACCCGGACCTGTCGGCGTTCACCGACCGTTCCGGCCGAAGGGTCGTCGAACCGGGCGCGCTGGAACTGCGGCTGGCGGTCTCCAGCGCGGACGTACGCCACACGGCCCGGCTGACCCTCACGGGACCGGTGCGGGTACTGGGTCCGGACCGCAGGCTGCACTGCGAGGCGGAGGTGTCCGGCGTGGACTGACCTCGGCCGCCTCGGCCGCTACGCCCGCCATGAACCGAGGACGAGCCATCGCCGCGGCGACCGCGCAGCCCGCCGCGTCGGAGGCATGGCGGGCGCCGGGACGGGGCGCCCGGCGCCAAGGCGGGGCGTGCTCGGTGCCGATGCGGGGGCGTGGTGGCCGCCCCGGCGGAGGGATGGTGACCGCCGGGCGGGGCGCATGGCGACCGCCGCGCAAGGCATGGTCGCGCCAGGCGTGCTCGGCGCCGCAGCGGGGGGCGTGATGGCCGCCCGGCGGAGACACGGCGGCCGCCCCGGCGGAGGCACGGTGACCGCCGAGGCGGGAGCATGGTCCGCGCCGCGCAAGGCATGGTGACCGCCGAGGCGGGAGCATGGTCCGCGCCGCGCAAGGCATGGTCGGCGCCAGGCGTACTCGGCGCCGGAGCGGGGGCGGGGTGGCTGCCGGGGCGGGGCACGCTCGGCGCCGAGGCGCAGGCATCGTCGGAGCCAGGCATGC